>NZ_LFKZ01000125.1:0-352773 GCF_028128975.1 Bradyrhizobium sp. CCBAU 45321 | reverse complement strand
CTCGCCCTGGTCATCGACATTAAAGGACGGGCGGTCGGCGCGCGGCGGAGTCGGGGCCGGACGCGTGCGCGGCGGCACTGCTGCCGGGTTACCCTCGGTGGCACGGGTGCTGGCGCGGCGGAAGGCATCGCCGCTCGAGCCGGAGCGGGCGCCGCCACCGGGACGCGAGGCCTCGCGGGCTCGCTGGGCGGCCTCCGATTCGACCTTGCGGACCGCCTCCTCGAGCGACAGCCGTTCCCGGGTGATCTCGGATTCGGAGAGCGGCGGCTGCACACTGCGCAGTTGCGCGATCAGGGCCGTGCGCGCCCGCTCATAGAGCGCGCGACGGCTTTCGCCGGGAGCGTTGGGGTCCAGGGCGGCAATAGCGCGGGCGATCAGCGGATAGTAATCAGCCATTTCTACTCAACTATACGCGCGTCCCGGTAAGATATCGTTAAGCCTCAAACGGATTTTGCACCAGGATAGTATCTTCGCGTTCCGGGCTGGTGGAAAGCAGCGCGACCGGACATCCCACCAATTCCTCGATCCGCCGGACATATTTGATGGCCTGCGCCGGCAGGTCGGCCCAGGACCGCGCATTGGCGGTCGGCTCCTTCCAGCCCTCGATGGTCTCGTAGATCGGCTCGACCCGGCTTTGCGCGCCCTCGCCGGCCGGGAAATGGTCGATCTCCTTGCCGTCGAGCTTGTAGCCGGTGCAGACCTCAATTGAATCGAAGCCGTCGAGGATGTCGAGCTTGGTCAGCGCCAGGCCATTGATGCCGCAGGTCCGAACCGCCTGGCGGACCAGCACGGCGTCGAACCAGCCGCAGCGGCGCGGACGGCCGGTATTGGTGCCGAACTCGCGGCCGCGCTCGCCGATCTTGCGGCCGATCTCGTTGTCCTGCTCGGTCGGGAACGGGCCCTGGCCGACGCGGGTGGTGTAGGCCTTGCACAGGCCGAGCACGTAGCCGACCGCGCCCGGCCCGAGGCCGGCGCCGGTCGCGGCCTGGGCCGCCACTGTGTTGGACGAGGTGACGTAGGGATAGGTGCCGTGGTCGACGTCGAGCAGCGCGCCTTGCGCGCCCTCGAACAACATGCGCTTGCCGGCGCGCCGCTCGATATCGAGCAGCCGCCAGACCGTCTCGGCATAGGGCAGAAGCTGCGGCGCCATCGCCATCAGCTCCTTCAGGATCACCGCGCCGTCGAATTCCGGCAGGTTGAGGCCGCGGCGCAGCGCGTTGTGGTGCGCCAGCAGGCGGTCGATCTTGTGCGGCAGCGTCTGATGATCGGCAAGATCCATCAGGCGGATGGCGCGGCGGCCGACCTTGTCCTCATAGGCCGGGCCAATGCCGCGGCGGGTGGTGCCGATCGCGGTGGCGGCGCTGGCGGATTCGCGGTGCGCGTCGAGTTCGCGGTGCAGCGGCAGGATCAGCGTGACGTTTTCCGCGACACGCAGGTTGTCGGGGCCGACATCGACGCCCTGCGACCTGAGCCTGGCGACCTCGTCGAGGAAGGCGGCGGGGTCGAACACGACGCCGTTGCCGATCACCGACAGCTTGCCCTCGCGCAGCACGCCGGAGGGCAGGAGCGCGAGCTTGTAGGTCTTGCCGTTGATCACCAGAGTGTGGCCGGCATTGTGGCCGCCCTGGAAACGGACGACGATATCCGCCTGCTCCGACAACCAGTCGACGATCTTGCCCTTCCCTTCGTCGCCCCACTGGGCGCCGACGACGACAACATTGGCCATTCGCGGGTAATCCTGTTCAATCTGTCTCTAGAAGGCATGATCCTCGCGGAAAACCGGTGCCCACTTTTCCGGGATCACGCCTGCGCCCAGCCCAATCGGCAGCCGGAGCCGCCCGCACGCAAGGCAGCCAACCGGATAAAGGAAGCAGCCTCTCTAGGCAAGCAAGAACGGGGCCTTTTCGGGGTCCAACGTCCGGTCCAAGCCCTTGATATCCGCGGAAAATCCCGAACCCTGGCAGGCCGGCGCAACAGCTTCGACCAAAGCGGGAGAGGCCGCCTTCGCCGCCAGCATGGTCGCGATGCGCCCGTCCCCGTTGATGCAACCTCGTTTTCCGTGTCTTTGGACCTGCCGGGTGATCAGCCGGCCCGGACCTCGCCGGGCCGGAGGGCTCGGCGTACTCGACGCGGGGCTCAACCATCACAATGTCCGCCACCGGCCAGACCACGCCCGCGGAAACATCCGGCCACAGCTGGATCGCCAACCAGCCTTACCTGCTGCTCAGCATCACCGCGCTGTGCTGGGCCAGCAACGCCATCGTCGGGCGGCTCGCGGCCGGCCACATTCCGCCGGTGACGCTGTCGTTCCTGCGCTGGTTCTTTGCCTTCCTGCTGGTGCTGCCGTTCGCCTTCAAGCACCTTGTGCAGGACTGGCCGGCGATCCGCGGCAAGCTCGGCCTGATGGTCACGCTCTCGGTCACCGGCATCGGCGCCTTCAACACGTTGCAATATTGGGCCCTGGAGCACACCCAGGCGCTCAACACGCTGCTGCTGCAGTCGGCCGCGCCGTTGCTGGTGGCGCTGTGGTCGCTGGTCATCCTCGGCATTCGTCTCACCGCCGCGCAGGCCTTCGGCGTGCTGCTGTCGATGTGCGGCGTGCTGACCATCCTGCTGCACGGCGATTTCACCACGCTGTCGAGCATCGACTTCAACAAGGGCGACCTGATCTTCCTGCTCGCGCTCCTGATCTTCGCGCTCTATTCGGTGCTGTCACTGAGGCGGCCGCCGATGCACGGCCTCTCGTTCCTCGCCTTCACCTTCGGCTGCGGCGCCGCCTGTCTCATTCCGCTGGAGATCTGGGAACTGTCCGCGCGCCCGGTGATGAAGCTCGACGGGCCGAATCTCTTGACCCTGTTCTACGTCGCCGTCTTCCCCTCGACGCTCGCCTATCTCTGCTTCAATCGCGGCGTGCGCCTGATCGGCGCCAACCGCGCCGCACCGTTCTTCCACGTCGTGCCGGTGTTCGGCTCGATCATGGCGATGGCGTTTCTGGGCGAGCACCCGCAGGCGTTCCACTTCATCGGTTTCGCATTGGTGCTGGCCGGCGTGTTCGCGGCGTCGCGAAAGCAGGCAAGTTAGGCGCAGCATTCATCCAAATACGCAGGTGCCTCTTACCCTCCCCTGGAGGGGGAGGGTCGGCTCACATGGAGCGCAGCGAAATGTGAGACGGGGTGGGGTGACGGTCTCTCCACGTTCGACACTGCCCGAGTGAGAGACCACCCCACCCCGCTCGCGCTACGCGCGATCGACCCTCCCCCTCCAGGGGAGGGTGAGCAAGCCTGCCCCGCTACTTCGTCTTGAACTTGCTGTAGGCCTCGCTCGTCGCGATGATCAGGTGCTCGGCGCAGGCGTTGACGCGATGCGGATCGGCTTCGCGCTCGTAGGCTTGCGAGGTTATCATGTCGAGAAAGGCCGAGACGGACGGGTAACGGACCAGCGCGACGAAGTCCCAATCGTTGCCCGCGTGCGGACCGAGTGCGACCGCCTTGCCTTCACCGGTCCAGAGCAGCGTGCCGCCGCGCGCCTTGATCATCGGCACCGTGATCGCACTGTAGCGCAAGTATGCGTCCCAGCCCGACCCGTCGCCATCGCGCGAGCGCGCGTGGAAGCGCATCAGGTTCAGCATCACCACCGGCGCATTCGGATCGAGCCGCTCCAGGCCCTCGATGTTCAACATATTGACCGCCAATGGCACCTCCTTAAGGCTCGGCTGCATTGTAGCATTGCGGCGCTATGACTTGTGCCATCGCGGCAATCGGGCGCAAGTTGCATCCAACGCCCATGACGACCGCTTCGCCCGCGCCACCGGCCGCCAATCCGGCCAGCTGGCTCAACAACCAGCCTTATCTGCTGCTCAGCCTGACCTCGCTGTTCTGGGCCGGCAACATCGTGCTCGCGCGCCATGTCGGGGCGCATGTGCCGCCGCTGACGATCACCACGATCCGCTGGTTCGGCGTGTTCCTGATCCTGTTGCCGTTCGCCTGGCCACATCTGAAGCGCGACTGGCCTGCCTTGCGCCAGAGCATGCCATTGATGCTGTTCCTGTCGCTGGTCGGCTTTGCCTTCAACAACGCGATCTCGTACTGGGCGCTGCAATACACCGAGGCGCTGAACGCGCTGCTGATCCAGTCGGCGGGTCCGCTGTTCGTGGCGCTGTGGTCGCTGGTGCTGTTCGGCGTGCGGCTGACCGGCGCGCAGCTCGGCGGCATCGCGATCTCGCTGCTCGGCGTGCTGATCATCATCCTGCGCGGCGATCTCGCGGCGCTGGCAAGCATCAGCTTCAACAGGGGCGACATCATGTTCGCCTCCTCGCTGGTGGCGTTCGGGCTCTATTCGGCCTTCATCCCGCGGCGACCGAAGATCCACCAGCTCTCGTTCCTGTCCTTCACCACCTGCTGCGGCGCGACGATGCTGCTGCCGACGGCGATCTGGGAGGCGGCGAGCGGCAGCGTGCTGCAATTCGACACGATCACGCTGGCGACGCTGGGCTACATCCTGATCTTTCCCTCCACCCTCGCCTATCTCTTCTTCAACCGCGGCGTGGCGCTGATCGGGCCGAACCGGGCGGCGCCGTTCTTCCATCTGGTGCCGGTGTTCGGCTCGGCGCTGGCGATCGTGCTGCTGGGCGAGAAGCTCCAGCCGTTCCACCTGATCGGTTACGCGCTGGTGCTCGCCGGAGTCGTGCTTGCATCGCGGCGGGGCTCGGCGATGACATAATTCCGCGCGACGGACGCGGTCACGACCTATAGCCATCTTCCGATTCCCCTTTGGACCAGCTAGGTTCCCCGCCAACCAAAAAGAGGGAACGACCGACATGATTTCAGGGCTGATTCGAAACCTGCGGACCGTCGCCGCGACCGCGCTATGCCTCACGGCAGCCTCCACCGCTCACGCCGACACCTATCCCAGCCGCAACATCACGCTGGTGCTGCCCTTCGCGGCCGGCAGCGGCACCGACACCACGACGCGGCTGATTTCGCAGCATCTGTCGCAGGCGCTCGGCGTCGGCATCGTGATCGAGAACAAGGCCGGCGCCAACGGCATGCTCGCAGCCACCCATGTCGCGAAGGCCGCTCCCGACGGCTACACGCTGCTGGTGACGACCAACACCACGCATTCGGCCAATCCCTATCTGCTCAAGAGCCTGACTTACGATCCGGTGAAGGATTTCACCCCGATCGCCCGCACCGGCGATCTGCCCTTCATGCTGGTCATCAATCCCGAGGTGCCGGCCAAGACGGTCGGAGAGCTGGTGGCCTACGGCAAGGCCAATCCGGGCAAGCTGAGCTACGCCTCGGGCTCGTCGGCGGCGATCGTGTCGGGTGCGACCTTCGCGCACAATGCCGGGCTCGACCTGCTGCACGTGCCCTACAAGAGCTCGCCGCCGGCGCTCAACGACGTCATGGGCGGCCGCGTGTCGATGATGTTCGTCGACATCCTGACCGGCCTGCCCCATGTCAACGGCAACGCCCTGCGCGCGCTCGCCGTCACCACCAAGAACCGCACGCCGCTGGTGCCACACCTGCCCTCGATGCAGGAGGCCGGCGTGCCGGACTTCGACATCACGTCCTGGCAGGGCTATTTCGGCCCGGCCGGCATGCCGAAGGAGATCGTGACCCGGCTCAACACCGAGATCCGCAAGATCATCGAGAACCCGGAGATCAAGGCCAAGCTCGCCACGCTCGGCATGGACGCTTTTTCCGGCACGCCGGAGCAGCTCGGTACTTTCGTGAACGAGCAGCTGGTGCTGTGGGAAAAGCTGATCGCCAACGCGAAGATCGAGAAGCAGTGACGCGGTCTTGTGTCCTGGACGCGCTGCAGCGTGAAACGCTGCTGCGCAGAGCCGGGACCCAGATTGCCGCTAGCATGGGCCCCGGCTCTGCAGCGCACCGCTGCACCGGACGATGCTTCGCATCGCCGGGGAAGCGCTGCGCTGCGTCCGGGGCACGAGATCGTGTGCTCGCGCATTCTCCGTCATGGCCGGGCTTGTCCCGGCCATCCACGCAGCCGCACATGCCGCGCCCAAGAACGTGGATGCCCGGGACAAGCCCGGGCATGACGACGGCGTAGAGTTTTTGCGCGACGAGTTACGCCGCGCGGACCTTGGCGAGGAAGCCGTCGACGGCATCGCGCAGCGCGCCGGACTGGGTGTCCAGCTCGCGGGCGTTGGTGAGCACATCGCGGGCCGCGCTGCCGGTCGCTTCGGCGGCCGAGGTGACGCTGCCGATATGGGCGTTGATTTCACTCGAGCCGGCCGCGACCGACTGGATGTTGCGGGCGATCTCGCGCGTCGCCTCGCCCTGCTGCTCGATCGATACGGAAATGCCGGCGGTGATCTCGCTCATCTCGGCGATCGTCTGGGTGATGCCGGAGATGGCCGACACCGCGTCGCTGGTCGAGGTCTGCATCGCCGCGACCTGGGCGGAGATCTCCTCGGTCGCCTTCGCGGTCTGGTTGGCGAGCGCCTTGACCTCGGAGGCGACCACGGCGAAGCCGCGGCCGGACTCGCCGGCACGCGCCGCCTCGATGGTGGCGTTGAGCGCGAGCAGGTTGGTCTGCGCCGCGATCGAGTGAATGAGCTTGACCACCTCGCCGATCTTCTCGGCACCGGTGGAGAGCTCCTGCACCGTGGCGTTGGTGCGCTCGGCATCGCTAACGGCACGGCTCGCAACTTCAGTCGAGCGCGTCACCTGGCGGGAGATTTCCGCAACCGAGCTCGACAGCTCTTCGGCGGCGGCCGCAACGGTGCCAACATTGCCGGACGCCTTCTGCGAGGCGGCACCGACGGTCGCCGCGCGCGAGGAGGCATCGCTGGCGGTCGCGGTCATCGATTGCGCCGTGGTCTGCATGCCGGCTGCGGCCGAGGAGACCGAGCGGACGATGCCGTTGACGCTGCGTTCGAAGTCGTTGGCGATCTCCTCCATGGCGCTGCGGCGTTCCGCCGCGGCGTGTTCCTTGGCGTCCGCCTCGGTCTTCTCGAGGTCGCGGATGCGAACCGCGTTGTCCTTGAAGATCTGCACGGTCGATGCCATCGCGCCGACCTCGTCGCCGCGGCCGACGCCCGGAATATCACCCTCGAGCTTGCCGTCGGCGAGATCCTTCATCCGGGTGCCGAGCAGGCCGAGCGGAGCACTGATGCTGCGGCCGATCATCCAGGCGACGCTGCCGGCAACGATGACGATGCCGAGCACGGCGAGGCCGAGCAGCCAGTAGACCGGACCCATCTTGGCGTCGATATCATCCAGATAGGCGCCGGTGCCGAGATACATATCGAAGCCGGGGATCGCGACGGCGTAACCGACCTTGCGGATCGGCGTTTCCTGGCCGGGCTTCATATATTCATAGTGAAGCAGTATCTCGCCGTTGGCTTTGACGCCGTTCATCAATTCCAGCGACAGCTTGCGGCCGTTGGTCACGACGTCCATTCGGTTGGTGCCGATCACCTTCGGATCGGGCGCAAGCTGGGTGAGACCGTCATAGGACGTGCCGAACAGGTAGCCGGCACCCTTGTCATAGGTCATCGCGTTGCCGTAGCGGCGAAGCTCGGCCATCGCGGCGTCCTTCGTCATCTCGCCGGCATCGACGCGCTTCTTCAACGCGGCGGCATAGTTGCGCGCCAGCTCGACGATCGCCTTGGCCTGGTCGATGCGCGCATTCACCATCTCGCGCTTCATCAGATAGCCGGCGAGAACTCCGGAGATGCAGAGGCCGAACAGCGTGACTCCGACGAGAATGCCAAGCTTCGAGGCGATCTTCAGATTGCTCAACTTCACGGGGTTAGCTCCGGCAATATTGGGGTACGGGCGCACGACGAGATCGATCAAATTCGAATCAAGTCTTAGTGGCGGAGCCCTTAGCAAGTTACTTACGCACCTCCGTAGAAGCCCGGGGCTTGCACGGAAAAACGGAAATATACGTCGCCCGCAACAACCGTGAATTGTACGCACTTGCCCGAATTTCGCGTAAAAGACGCAAAGGCCCGCTCGTCGAGGCGGACCACGACAAGAAACCAAATCGGGAGCAGAGAATGCCGAAATACAGGGTGGTGACGCCGAAGGGTGCGAGCTTCACGGTCGCCGGCAGCGATTATTCCTATGAGCGCGAGGCGCTCGATCCGATCGATGCCGAGATCATCGAGGCGCCCGCCGACGAGGCCGGGTTCATCGCCGCCGCGAAGAACGCCGACGCGATCTACGCCAAGGGCATCCCGATCACCAAGTCGATCATCGACGCGCTCGAGAGCTGCAAGGTCATCACGCTCGGCTCGGTCGGCGTCGACAGCGTCGACGTCAAGGCCGCCACGGCCCGCGGCATTCCCGTCACCAACATCCCCGACACTTTCATCGAGGAGGTCGCCGACCACGCCATGATGCTGCTGCTCGCCGGCTTCCGCCGCTTGGTCGAGCAGGACCGCATGGTGCGCGATGGCCGCTGGGCCGAGGGCCGGCCGGCGCTTTTGAAGATCCCGAGACTGATGGGCCAGACGCTCGGCTTCATCTCGTTCGGCCGGGTTGCGCGTGCGGTCGCGAAACGCGCCGCGCCTTTCGGCCTGCGCATGATGGCCTACGACCCCTTCATCCAGGAAACGCTGATGTACGAGCACGGCGTGATCCCGGCGACACTGAACGAGGTGCTGTCGCAATCCGACTTCGTCTCGATGCATGCCCCGGCGCGACCCGAGGTGCATCACATGCTGACCGAGAAGCACTTCCGGCAGATGAAGAAGGGCTCGATCTTCATCAACACCGGCCGCGGTGCCACCGTGGACGAGGAGAGCCTGATCAAGGCGCTGCAGGAGGGCTGGATCGCGCACGCCGCCCTCGACGTGCTGGAAAAGGAGCCGCCCTCGCACAACAATCCCCTGCTCGGCATGGAGAACGTGACCCTGACCGCCCATGTCGCCTCGGCCTCGGCACGGTTCGACGAGGCGCGCAAGCGCCGGGTGGGCTACGAATTGTCACTGGTGCTCCAGGGCATGTGGCCGGTAAGCTGCGTCAATCCGTCGGTGCTGCAGAACACCGCGCTCCGCCGCTGGCAGCCCGTCAGCATGGACCGCGGGCCGAACAGCTAGGCGGGCGGCGCAGCAAGCGCCCACGACCGAAACGGCCCTTCACCGGCGATCAACGCCGGGAAGGGAGACATCATAGGGAGGTACTGATGAGGAACGACATCACACGTCGTGATGCCTTGGCGCTGGGCCTGTCCGCTGCAACGCTCGCGGCCACCGGTGCTGCAGCGCAAACATCCGCTATCAAGGCTGCCGACGTCCCGGCACCCAAGCGCGAGATCGAAAAGGGCGCGTCCTTGCGCATGCTGCGCCCGGTGCGCTTTGTCCAGGCGGACGAGGACGTGTTCCGCGCCAATGCGGCAAAGTTCACCAAGGACACCGGGGTCGAGGTCAAGGTCGACTTCGTCGGCTGGGAGGACATCAACCAGCAGACCGCGGTGACCTCGAATTCCGGCGCCGGCCCCGACATCATCATCGGCTTCTCCGACGCGCCTCACATCTACATCGACAAGCTGATCGAGCTCACCGACGTCGCCGACTATCTCGGCAAGAAGTACGGCGGCTGGCTGCCGCTGGCGCAACGCTACGGCAAGAAGAACAAGAGCGAGTCCTGGATCGGACTGCCGTTCGGCGCCACCGCAGGTCCCCTGATCTACCGCAAGTCGGTCCTGCAATCGGTCGGCTTCGACAAGGTTCCGGAAGATCATGCCGGCGTGCTCGACCTCTGCCGCAAGCTGCAAAAGGCCGGCAAGCCGGCCGGCTTCGCGCTCGGCAACGCCAAGGGCGACGGCAACGGCTTCGCCAACTGGGCGCTGTGGTCGCACAACGCCTCGCTGCTCGACGAGGAGGGCAACGTCACCATCAACAGCAAGGAGACGATCGCCGCGCTCAACTGGGTCAAGGAGCTGTATCCGACCTTCATCGCCGGCACGCCGTCCTGGAATGACGTCAGCAACAACCGGGCCTATTCCTCGCAGGAGATCGCGCTGACCGCTAACGGCGTCTCACTGTACTTCTCGCTGAAGAACGACCCGGCCACCAAGGCCATCGCCGAGGACAGCGAGCATCAGCTGCTGCCCAAGGGCCTGGCCAAGGTCTCGCCGATGGCGGGCCTGACGCTGAACGCCATGGTGTTCAAGCACAGCCCGTACCCCAATGCCGCCAAGGCCTTCCTGCAATACATGCTGGAGAAGGACCAATACGAGCCGTGGCTCAACGCCAATTCCGGCTATTGGTCGCAGCCGCTGGCCGCCTATGCCGAGGCCGCCGTGTGGTCGCAGGATCCGAAGGTGAGCCTGTTCAAGAACACGATGAACAGCACTTACTATGACGGCTACAAGGGGCCGATCTCGACGGCGACCGGCGCGGTCAGCGCCGATTACGTGCTGATTCAGATGTGCGCGTCCGTCGCCACCGGCGCCGCCACGCCGGAAGCCGCAGCTGCGGAAGCCGAGCAACGCTGCAAACGCTACTTCCGGCGACAGCGGTAGAGACCGTCATTGCGAGCGAAGCGAAGCAATCCAGAGACTCTCCGCAGATACAGTCTGGATTGCTTCGTCGCTTCGCTCCCTCGCAATGACGACGTGAAAGCCTAGAACAGGACAACACACTAATGTCCGTGACCACCCTTTCCTCCCACGCACTGGCGCAACGGCAGCCGAACTGGATCGTGCGCCTGTTCGACTACAAGCCGTTCCTGATCGTGATGTGCCTCGCGCCCGCGCTCGGGCTGCTCACGGTATTCCTGACCTACCCGCTCGGCCTCGGCGTCTGGCTCGCCTTCACCGACACCACGATCGGCCGCCGCGGCATCTATGTCGGGATCGAGAATTTCCAGTACCTGCTCACGGACCCCTTGTGGTGGAACGCGGTGTTCTACAGCGTGTTCTACACGGCCGTGGCGACCTTCGGAAAATTCGCGCTCGGCTTCTGGCTCGCCCTGCTGCTCAACAACCATTTCCCGTTCAAGAGCCTGCTGCGCGCCATCGTGCTGCTGCCCTGGATCGTGCCGACCGTGCTGTCGGCGCTGGCATTCTGGTGGATCTACGATCCGCAGTTCTCGATCATCTCCTACCTCCTGGTCGACGTGCTGCATTGGCGGGACAGCAATATCGACTTCCTCGGCTCGCCCTGGCCGGCGCGGTTCTCGCTGATCGCCGCCAACATCTGGCGCGGCATTCCCTTCGTCGCGATCTCGCTGCTGGCCGGCTTGCAGACCATCTCGCCCTCGCTCTACGAGGCCGCGATGCTGGACGGCGCCAGCGCCTGGCAGCGCTTCCGCTACATCACCTTCCCGATGATGCTGCCGATCCTCGCCATCGTCATGACATTCTCGATCATCTTCACCTTCACCGACTTCCAGCTGGTCTACGCCATTACCCGCGGCGGTCCGGTGAACTCGACCCACCTCTTGGCGACGCTGGCGTTCCAGCGCGGCATCGCCGGCGGCGAGCTCGGCGAAGGCGCGGCGATCGCGGTGTCGATGATCCCGTTCCTGGTGTTCGCGACACTGTTCTCCTATTTCGGCCTGGCGCGCCGCAAATGGCAGCAGGGAGAGGCCAATGACTGAAACCGCCGCGCAATCGACCGTCGCGGACGCAAAAGCGCCGCCCGACACCATGGCCTGGGATTCCGGGCTGCGGCGGCTGATGATGATCTATCTGCCGCTCGGCTGCTTCGTTCTGATCCTGCTGTTTCCGTTCTATTGGATGGCGATCACCTCGTTCAAGCCGAACGCGGAGCTGATGAACTACCGGGACAACAACCCGTTCTGGATCTCCTCGCCGACCCTGGCGCACATCAAGCATCTGTTGTTCAACACCGCCTATCCGCAATGGCTGAAGACGACGATGCTGGTCGCGATCGGCTCGACCACGCTGTCGCTGATCGCGAGCACGCTGGCGGCCTACGCGATCGAGCGCCTGCGCTTCCGCGGCAGCCCCTATGTCGGCCTCGGCATCTATCTCGCCTATCTGGTGCCGCCGTCGATCCTGTTCATTCCGCTCGCCACCGTGGTGGTGCAGTTCGGCCTGTTCGACTCGCCGCTGGCCCTGATCCTGGTCTATCCGACCTTCCTGGTGCCGTTCTGCACCTGGCTCCTGATCGGCTATTTCAAGTCGATTCCCTACGAGCTCGAGGAATGCGCGCTGGTCGACGGCGCCACGCGCCTGCAGATCCTGCGCCGGATCACGCTGCCGCTCGCCGTGCCCGGGCTGATCTCGGCCGGCATCTTCTCCTTCACGCTGTCCTGGAACGAGTTCATCTACGCCCTCGCCTTCATCCAGAGCGGCGCCAACAAGACCGTGCCGGTCGCGATCCTGACCGAGCTCGTCACCGGCGACGTCTATCAATGGGGTGCGCTGATGGCGGGATCGCTGCTTGGCTCGCTCCCGGTCGCGATCTTCTACTCGCTGTTCGTGGATTACTACGTGTCCTCGCTGACGGGTGCGGTGAAGGAGTAGCCCCGCTCTCTCGTCCCCCTCTCCCCGTTCTCACGGTCTGCAGGCGGGGAGAGGCGAAGAGCGCTGCGGCCTTTGGCCCGGCTTCACAATACTGCAACATGCGATCCGCATAAGCGTTGCGTCCGCCAACAGGAGACGCACATGCGCGCGACCTTTCTTTGCACCGTCGCCACGATCATCCTCACCGCGAGCACAGCGCTCGCGCAGAGCGAGGGCGAATTTCCCGCCAAGCTCGCCGGCCACGCGGTGATGCCGGCCGAAACCTTCATCGAGGCGCCGGCTGATGCCCCCGCCGATCTCAAGGCAGCGGGCAAATATACCACCGGCAAGCGGGTCGACGCGCTCGGCACCGTGATGGGTAAGTCCTTCGAGCGTCCGACCGGCGTGTCGCTGCCGTTCAAGGGCCAGCCGCTGCAGGGCCATTCCGGCATCAAGACCCTGCCCGACGGCACGTTCTGGGTCCTCACCGACAACGGCATGGGCGCGCGCGCCAACTCGCCGGATTCGATGCTGTACCTCAACCGCTACAAGATGGACTGGGCCAGCGGCAAGATGGAGCGGCTGGAGACCATCTTCCTGCACGACCCCGACAGACGCGTCCCCTTCCGCATCGTGCATGAGGACACCCAGAAGCGCTATCTCACCGGCTCCGATTTCGACACCGAAGGTTTCCAGATCGTCGGCGACACCTTCTGGATCGGCGACGAGTTCGGCCCCTACGTCCTGAAGGCGGACAAGTCAGGCAAAATCCTCGGCGTGTTCGATACGGTCGCCGACGGCAAGCCGGTGCGCTCGCCCGACAATTGGGCGGTGGGGACGCCGGCCGCGCCGGGCGCGACCTACACCAATGTCAATCTCCGCCGCTCCCGGGGCTATGAGGGCTTCGCCGCGTCGAAGGACGGCAAGTTCCTCTACGGCCTGCTCGAGGGACCGCTGTGGGATGCCGACAAGAAGGACTGGGAGAAGGTCGACGGCAAGGAGGCCTCGCGCATCCTCGAATTCGACGTCGCTGCGGAGAAATTCACCGGCCGCTACTGGCACTATGTGTTCGAGCAGAACGGCAACGCCATCGGCGACTTCAACATGATCGACCAGGCCTCCGGCCTCGTCATCGAGCGCGACAATGGCGAAGGCACCGCCGACAAGGCCTGCCCGCAGGGCCAGCGCGGCGAGAACTGCTTCCCCGACCTCGCCAAGTTCAAGCGCGTCTACAAGATCGAGCTGACCGACGCCAATGTCGGCAAGCCCGTGCGCAAGATCGGCTATATCGACCTGATGAAGATCAGGGATCCCGACAAGAAGGCGAAGAAGCCGCTCAACGACGGCGTCTACACTTTCCCGTTCTTCACCATCGAGAACGTCGATCGCGTCGACGACACCCACATCATCGTCGGCAACGACAACAACCTGCCGTTCTCCTCCAGCCGCGATCCCAACAAGGCCGACGACAACGAATTCGTGCTGCTCGAGGTTGCGGATTTCCTGAAGGCGAAGTGAGCACTCCGCCATTCCTTCCTCTCCCGCATTTCGCGGGAGAGGAAGTCGTGCCATCATCGGCCATCGAACTTCACGCCGATCTTAATGTGCATGGTCGCATAGGTGATCTCGGGCGGCACCGGCGGAAATGGCTGGGCCTGACGCACCATGGCCATGGCCTGAGCATCGAGCACTGCGACTCCCGATGAGCCGCCCACGCGACTTGACAACACTTGCCCACCGCGACCGAGGGCAAGGTTCAGCGTCACGATCCCATTTTGTCCGTTTGCGCTCTTCGGGTATTGGTGGAACCGCATGAGATGCGCGCGGACCCGCTGGTTATAAGTCGCCATCATCGATGCTACTGAACCTGCATTCACTGCGGACGCCAGCGGGGCTTCACGCTCCGCGCGCGGCGGTGCGCTGGTGTGCGGTGCCGGAAGCGCATCCGACGGCTTCCGGGCGTCGGGGCGCACCGCCTTGGGCTTCGCCGGGGCGGACTTCTCCACGGGAGTCACTTTCGCAGGCTCGGGCTTCGGCGGGCTCGGCTCGAGCTTCTGTTCCGGTGGAGCCACCACATCCGGCTGCTCCTGCGGCGGTGTCGGCGGGATCATTTCCTCGACAGCCTGCTGCTGCACCGGCTCGGGCGGTGACGCATCCGCCTGCTGCATCGTCGGTCCCGGCGCGATGTCCAGCGGCATCGACCGCGGTGCCGACGTCTCCGGCGTCATGTCGATCAGGATGGCCGGCAGGTTGACGCCCTCGTCCGGCACCTGCTTCAGCAAGTTCATCGCAAGCAGCGCGGCGCCGAGATGCAACGCCACGATCATCGTCGCCGAGGCGCCCCAGGGCGCGCCCTCCCGCTCGTCAAGCGGCTGATGCAAGGCAAAGGCGTTCGCGGCCATCAGCTGCGTCCGTCGAGCCCGACGAGGGCGACCTTGAGATAGCCGGCGTTGCGCAAGGTGTTCATCACCTCCATCAGGTCGCCATAGGACACGGCCTTGTCGGCGCGCAGATAGATGCGCTCGTCCTTGCGGCCCTTGGTGGCGGCGACGAGCGAGGTGCTAAGCGCGTCGCGAGCGACGATATCCTCGCCCACAGCGATCGAAAGGTCCGGCTTGACGGTGACGAAGACCGGCTTGTCGGGCCGCGGTGCCGGCTCGGCCGCCGTTGCCGGCAGATCGACGCCGATGTCGACCGTGGCAAGCGGCGCCGCCACCATGAAGATGATCAGCAGCACCAGCATGACGTCGATGAACGGGGTGACGTTGATCTCGTGGGTGACCTCGAGTTCGCTCGCCTCGCCGCGCGAGCCGAGCTTCGATGTCCCGAGCCTGGCGGCCATGGCCTACTCCGCCGCCCGGGCCAGACGGAAATGGCCGTGGTCGCGCTGGCGGCTCACCAGCAGCATCAGCTGCGCCGAGGCGTCGCCGAGCAAAGCGCGGTAATTGGCGATGCCACGGACGAGATGATTGTAGATCACGACCGCCGGGATCGCGGCGACGAGACCGAGCGCCGTCGCTAGCAGTGCCTCTGCAATGCCGGGCGCGACCACCGCAAGGCTGGTGGTATGGCTCTCGGAGATGCCGATGAACGAATTCATGATGCCCCAGACGGTACCGAACAGACCGACGAACGGCGCGATGGCGCCGATGGTCGCGAGCACGCCGGTGCCGCGCGCGATCTGCCTGGACATCGCCGCTTCGACCCGCTCCAGCCGTAACGCGACGCGTTCCTGCAGGCGGTCGTCGAGAATGCCGCCGGAGAGCTCGGCCTCCCTGGCGCAGGACTGGATCAGCTGCGCGACCGCGTCGCGCGCGTCGCCGGCCCGCGCGGATGCCTCGGCCAGAGTCATGTTGCCCTCGAGCGCACGCGTCCGCTCGAGAGCAAGCGATGCCTTGCGACGCAGCTCGATGGTCTTGGCGAGCCACACGGTCCAGGTGACCAGCGAGGCGATGGCGAGGCCGACCATCACGATCTTCACGACGATGTCGGCACCCAGGAACATGCCCCAGGGCGACAGATTGCGCGGCAACAGCGCAGCGTCGATCGCAAGCGCCGGTGCCGGCACGAGCGCCAGTGCGCTTGCAAGGATCACATGGCGAAGCGTGGAATTGCTCTGCATCCTGATCTCCCGACAAATGGAAGTTACGCCGGAGGCTTCGCCGCTATCCGGTCCGCAAGCTGCCGGAATCGCGTCAGCTGATCCGCCCGCAGCGCCCTCGTCTCGTCGCGGCCGACGAAGACCTTGAACATGATGCCGCCGTCGGCGTTCACGAAGGCGACGAAGGCCGAGGACTTGCCCATGAAGGGCCGCTCGACGAAGGCAATTCCCGCGCAGCGCTCGTGACGGAGATGGCCGTGCAGGCCCTTTGGCTGCATCAGGTTGAAATAGCCGCGGCCGATCTCGCCCGCGGGAACGGTCCCGGTGAACTCGAAGATCGCATCATCGGTGTGGACGATCAGCGTGACCTCGCCCCATTCCGCGATGTCCTGCATGGCGGCGGCAAAATGTTCGCCGCTCCCGATGCGCACCATTGACGGCGGCAACGCCTCGATCACCGCGCGCGGCGTGACGCTGCGCTCGCGCGCGACGTCCTCGATCACGGCACCCGGATTGTCCGCCATATGCGCCTTGAGATCGGCGAGATCGGTGCTCAGCATGTCCGGCTTCCTTTCGTCATCGGCCGCGATCAGGCCGCCGCGCTCGCCTTGCGCTCGGTCATGATGACCTCGAAGCCTTCGAACTTGGGGTGACCAAGATAGAGGCTCTCGCCGGTCTTGTTGTCGGCGCGCGCATGAGCGCGGCGGAATTCCTCCGATCGTGTCCAGGCCTCGAAAGCCGCCTTGTCGACCCACACCGTATGCGAGGAGTACAGCGTGTGGTCCTCGGCGACCGGCCCCTTGAGCAGATGGAATTCGACGAACCCCGCCATGCTGCCGAGATAAGACTCGCGGGTCCGCCAGACGGTTTCGAACGCGGCTTCCGAGCCGGGCTTCACCTGGAAGCGATTCATGGCGATGAACATTCGACTTTTCTCCTGTGACTTGTAAATCGGCAGTTGCCGATCGGATATTTCAGAACGGGTCGAAAGCCACGCTGACGCATCAGCGTGGCTTTCGAGATCGGCAAGGCATAACCTCCGGTGTCTCCCTCAGGTGCCGCCAAAGTGGTACTTGAGACCACCCTTGATCACGAGCCCAGCACCGGCGCTCGCCCACTTCACGTCGTTTTGCGTGTCGCCCGTGCTGCCGACCGGAATGGCGTACGGGCGATAGTAGCGGTTGAAGAGGTTCTCGACGGAGAAGTTGAGCGTGAGATCCGGCGTCGGATGATACTGCGCGTAGAGATTGACGAGGTCGTACGACGTTGCCGGCGTGTAGGTCCGGGGGATGTCGTAATTGGCGAGTGCCGACGTCCACATCATCGAAAGGATGAGGGTACGGTCGAGCAGACGCACGCCGGCCGTCGTCGTGATCTTCTGCGGCGGAATGCTGTAGAGACCGAATCCGGTCTGGAGATTTTTTCCAGTCTGATAGGTCCCGGAGAGGCCGAAGAACCACAGGTTCGCGTCATACATCGCCTCGGCCTCGACGCCTTGAATGAGCGCGGACGCCACGTTCTGATACTGTAGGAACGGGAGCACCGTGATCGATGGTGCCGGTGGCGGCCCGGTCGGGACCACGAGCGGGTTTCCGTACGCGACCTGGTCGATGAAGTCGCTGATGTCGTTGCGGAACACGTTGATCTTGCCGCGCAGCGTGTCGCCTGCCGTGAACAGATCGTTCTTCTTGATGTTGAAGCCGATCTCCTTGTTCTTGCCGACCTCGGGGCGCAGGTTTGGATTGGGCACGAAGCAGAAGGTCGAATCCGCGCCCGGTCCCGGCGTGCCCGACGGACAGCGGAAGAACGAGTCGTTGACCGTCGCGCCGGCATGCGGCCCGCTCACCAGCGTCTCCGTGATCGAGGGCGCCCGGTAGCCTTCTGCGTAGCTGGCATAGGGGGTCACGACCGCGGTCGGAACGAGAGCAACCGTGATCTTCGGCGAGAGGCGATCGCCGCCCGACGACGAGGACGCCGAGGAAAGCTGATAATTGTCGTAACGGAGCGCACCGATCACCTCGAGCATCGAAGTGTAGTTCGCCCGCCACTGCACGAAGCCGCCAGACACCGTGCGCTGGCCGCCGGGCGTCGTCACTTCGGCGGTACCCGTCCTATCCTGCGTAGATACTTTGTCCTGAAAGGCGTCCAGGCCGTATGTCACCGCGTGACGCCAGCTTCCAGTGTCGAACCGCGTCGTATTGTGCACGTCGACACCGATTGTATCGAGCAGATAGCCGCGGTTGCTCCCGATGCACCCCGAAACGGCATTGCCCGGCACGCCGCCGCAATAAACGGACGGGGTCGTGCTGGTATGTCTCGTCTTGACCTGATCGTTCTCGGTGCGATTCCAGTAGATCTTCGCATCCCAGTCGAACCATTGATCATCCGGCTGCGAGTATTTCCAGCCGAGCGTCGTGGTGTAATTCTTCACGTTGGAGGCGTAGATCGACGTGCCGTTGAGATTGTTCGTACCGTTCGCATTGGTCGAATTGGGATCGCCCGCGCGTCGCGGCGGCTGGCCAAGGCTGTAGATGTCTTCCTGGAAGATGGCGCCGAGCTTGACCTCGTGACCGTCCGCCGGCCGCACCGTCAGCTTGGCGATGCCGCTGCTCAGACGGTTGCCGGTGTTTGCGACTTCGTAGCCGGTACCGTCCTTGTAGCTCTCCTGCGTCGAATAGGTGCCGCCTGCGAACACGTCGACATTCGGATTGACGTGCACGCCGCCGAAGGCCGAGCCGAGCGCACGTCCATAATTGCTGCCGAGGATGGTTTTCACGTCGACGCCCCAGCGCTCTCCCACGCGGACAACGTCCTCGATGTCCTTGGTGCGGAACGAGGCCACGCCGCCGATCGCCCCGGAGCCGTAGATGTTCGCGGTCGGGCCGCGCACGATGTCGATGCCGCTGATCAGTTCCGGATTGAGGAAGAACGAACCATTGGCGAAATGACCGGTGCGCTGGTAGTTCTGCCGCGCGCCGTCGACCACGACGGCAACACGGCCGAAATCCTGAAGGCCGCGGATGTTGATCGAGGTCGACGGCTCGTCGCCGCGGTGCTGAACCCATACGCCGGGAACGTTGTAGATAAGATCGCCGACGGTGCTGGCCTGACGGGCTTCGATCTGCTCGGACGTCACGACACTGACCGGCGCAAGTGCGTCGACGGCTCGCTCTTCTGTCTTGGTCGCCGCAACCGTGATGGTGTCGAGCACTTGAACCGGCGAGGCGCCGCCCGCCTGCGCGCGGGCGTTCATCACCTCGGGCGCGGCCTGCTGCGCAACTTGGGGCGCCTGCTTGCGCTTGGTCTGCTTTGGCTTTTCCGACGACGCGTTTTCACTCTGCGGCGATGCGGTCTGCGCGAGACTGCCCTCCGCCGTCATTGCCGCAATTGAAACCACCGACGCGCCCAAAATCAGGGCGCGCGAATACCTAGCCCCGTCAGCCATACCAGCCCCAGCCTGCACTTCACTTTAGTTTTTGATGTCGTCTGGCTGGCGCGCGCTCGCAACGCGAGCGACTGGCTGGCTGATTGTCTCAAGAGGCGGGCGAGTTCCCCGCTGTCGGAAATGGTTACGTGGCAACACTCTGACGGTCAATGACATCGGGTTACAGTTTATATCGATTGTAAACTGCGACGGTTGGAATGCGCTTGGCGCCACCTGTACAAACGGGCGGTACCCCAGCTTTCGAAAGCGCATCACACCGACAATGTCAGCAACATCAGGAGACAGCAGCGGCAGCGCGGCAGGACCGGCACAAAGGCCTTCTGCAGCAACGCGAACTCTCACCATGCGCGGCAGCCGCATCGACAGCCGCGAGCTGTTTGCCGCCGAGCGCGAGATCATCATTGCGCATGGCGAGGACAGCTATCGTCTCCGCCTGACCTCGCAGAACAAGCTGATCCTGACGAAGTAACTGCAATGACATGTTGCCGCACCCTCGCCCGTCTCCTGCTCTCCGGCGGACTCGCGTTCGCGTCTGCTGCGCACGCCGCGGGCATCACCGTGCATGACGCGCGCAATCGCGACGTCACTGTTACCGATTTTGCCCGCACGGTGTCGATCGGCGGCGCCATCACCGAGATCCTCTATGCGCTGGGATTGGAAAGCCGGCTGGTCGGCGTCGACACAACGAGCCTCTATCCGGCGGCGGCACTGCAAGACAAGCCGAATGTCGGCTATGTGCGCCAGATCTCGGCCGAAGGCGTGCTCGGTCTCAACCCGACGCTGATCCTGGCGATCCAGGGCTCGGGCCCGCGCGAGACCATGGACATCCTGGAGACGGCGAAGGTGCCGCTGGTGCTGGTGCCCGAGACCTTTTCCGAGGAAGGCCTGATCGAGAAGATCAAGCTGGTCGGCCATGCCATGGGCGTTGATGCGCGTGCCGAATGTCTCAGCGCCGCGGTCGGCGCCGATCTTGCACAGCTCCGTGCCCTGCGCGCCAAGGTAACGAAGCCGGTGCGGGTGATGTTCGTGATGTCGCTCCAGAACGGGCGGGCGATGGTGGCGGGCCACAAGACCGCGGCGGATGAAATCATCCAGCTCGCGGGCGCTGCCAACGCGGTCGAGGATTACGACGGCTACAAGGTCATCAGCGACGAGGCGATCGTGGCCGCAAAGCCCGATGTCGTGCTGTCGATCGAGCGCGGCAAGGATTCGCTGCAGGCCGATGCAGTCTACACGCATCCCGGCTTTGCGCTGACGCCGGTCGCGGCCAACAAAAGTTTCATTGCCATGGACGGGCTTTATCTGCTCGGTTTCGGGCCGCGCACCGCGGCGGCGGCGCGCGATCTCTCGGTCAAGCTCTACCCGGCCTTGGCCGAGGGCGGCGCGTTCGCGTCGGCGCTGTCGACGGCGAATTGCCGGCAATGAGCGTAGCGGTCGGGATCAAAGCACGGAGCCCGCGACACAGCGCGGGACGGCGGGCCGCATCGTTCGCGATTCCCCTTCTGCTCGCGGTGCTCCTGGTCACCGCGATCGCCGCTCTGACGGTCGGCGCCGCCGGCATCCCACTCTCCCGGCTGCCATCCGCGCTGGGCTTGGCCGGCGAAAGCACGGCCATGACGGCCCGCGACCAGCTCGTGCTGTGGTCGATCCGCATTCCCCGGATCGCGGCGGCGGCGATGATCGGCGGCCTGCTTGCCGCGGCCGGCGCGATCATGCAGGGGCTGTTTCGCAACCCGCTCGCCGATCCCGCCCTGGTCGGCGTCTCCAGCGGCGGCGCGCTCGCAGCCGCGAGCGCGATCGTCTTCACCGATTCCCGCTTCGGCGAGGCGCTGCGCTTTCTCCAGACCGAGCTGTTGCCGCTGGCGGCCTTCGCGGGGTCGCTGGCGACCACCGCAATCCTCTACGGCATCTCCAGCCGCTCGGGGCGCACCTCGATCGCGATCTTCCTGCTCGCCGGCGTCGCCATCACCGCGATCGCCAATGCGGGCATCGGCCTCCTGGTATTCATCGCCGACGACCGTCAGCTGCGCGACATCACGTTCTGGATGCTGGGCTCGATGAGCGGCGCGACCTGGACCAAGGCCGCCGTGCTCGCGCCGGTGCTCATTGCCGGACTCGCAGGCTGCGTCTTCATCGCGCGCGGCCTCGACCTGCTGGTGCTCGGCGAGGCCGACGCCTTTCACGGCGGCGTCGACGTCGAGCGCCTGAAGCGGATCTCGATCGTGATGGTCTCGGCCATGACCGGCGTCGCTGTGTCGATCAGCGGCGTGATCGGCTTCGTCGGCATCGTCGTGCCGCATCTGCTCCGTCTCGTGATCGGCCCGGCGCATCGCCTGCTGCTGCCGGCCTCGGTGCTGTCAGGCGCGATCCTGATGGTCGGGGCCGACACGCTGGCGCGCACCATCGTGGCGCCCGCGGAGATGCCGATCGGCATCCTGACGGCGGCCGTCGGCGCACCCGTCTTTCTCTTCATCCTGCTGCGGCAGCGCGGGCTCGCCGCGCTATGACCGCAGTGCTCGAAGCACGACACTTAGGCAAGCGCGCCGGCCGCGCGACATTGCTTGACGGCGTCAGCCTAACGGTTGCGGCCGGCGAGATGATCGCCATCATCGGCCCGAACGGCGCCGGCAAGTCGACGCTGCTGCGGCTGCTCTCCGGCGATCTCCGCCCGAGCGCCGGAGAGGTACGGCTCAAGCAGCGCGACATCGGCAGCTTCGCGCCGCGCGAGCTCGCCGCGCGCCGCGCGATGCTGTCTCAGCACATCAACGTCACCTTCCCCTTCACCGTCGAGGAGATCGTGCTGATGGGCGCGGGCGAGCGCAGCTTGCGCGAGGCCGGCCCGCTCGTCGACGCCGCGCTGGACGAGGTCGGGCTTTCTCATTTCCGCGAACGGCAATTGCCGACGCTGTCAGGCGGCGAGCAGCAGCGCGCCCATTTCGCCCGCGTGCTGGTGCAGCTCGCCTGCGGCGAGGCCAAGCACGGCCCCGGGCTCTTGCTACTGGACGAGCCGACATCGAGCCTCGATCTGCGCCACCAGATCGACCTCGTCGAAGCGGCGCGCCGCCGCGCGGCAGCCGGCACCGCCGTGATCGCGATCCTGCACGATCTCAACCTCGCGATCCGCTTTGCCGACCGGCTCGTCGTGCTGGCCGGCGGCAGGCTCGCCGCGGACGGTCCGCGTGCCGATGTCGTCACGCGGGAGAGGATCCGGGATATTTTCGAGATCGACGCGGACGTGCATCAGGTTGACGGCGTGCCTTATGTGCTGCCGCAGTCGATGCGGGCTGCGGGGCAAGCTGAACTGCCGCCACGGTGAAGGTGCGCTCCCTCGCCCCGTTCTTACGGGGAGAGGGTTGGGGTGAGGGGCCTCTCTCCACACGCGAGATGGTCGAGAGACCTGTACCCCCTCACCCGGATTGCATCTTCGATGCAATCCGACCTCTCCCCGCAAGCGGGGCGAGGTGAAGCTGCGCCACCTGTGCAGGAAATCAGCCCGCCGGCACGATCACCATGTTCCTGTCCTTCGGCCAGCGGACGCGCCAGGCGAAGTTGATGTCGCGGACCTCGCCGGGCTTGGCGTCGAACGACCATTGCAGCACCCCGCGCTTGTCGCGGATGTTGCTTGCGGTGGGCTGGGTGCTCGAGGGCAGCATCTCGACGACGATGTCCTCGTTCTCGCTGACCGGCAGCTGGTCTTCGATGGAGACCTTGATCGGGAAGTCGTGGCCGTTGCGGATCGTGGTCTTGAACGCGCGCTCGTCGGTCTTCGACGTCGTCAGGAGCAAGCCGGCCGAACCTTCGTTGCGCTTGAGCACGGCGCGCTCGATTTTCACCTTGTCGTCGGCGCCGAAGCCGAGCCGCACGATGTCGTCCTTGGCGGACGCGGTGATGTTGCCGCGGCCGACGTAGACGCCGCCGCGGTAGATCGCGACCTTGCCGGGCAGCAGAATGGCGTCGTCCGCCTGCTTGAAGCTGGCTTCGAGAAACGCGGTCGGATCCAGCACCGGCGCGGCGCGCACCGCGAGGTCGGCGGGAACATTGACGGAAGCGATGCGGAGACTCTTGGCGCCTTCGGCCGCGCCGAGGCTGACACGGCCCGGAATTTTGAAGGTGGCCTGGAAGTCGCCCATCTCGGCGACGGCCTGTTGCTCGTCGGTCCGCTCGGTCGTTTCTGCGACCTTGGACATGGGCTCGTACTGCGCCGAACGCTGGCGGACGGTTGGCGCGGGGCGGGCCAGATCCGAAGTCGTGCCGAGCGCCGGCGGCTTCGGCACTTGCGGATACTGCGCTACCAGCGAGTTCAACTCAGGGGCACTGCCGCCGCGGCTGATGCGGACCGTGGAGACGCCGAGCGTCACGTTCGACCAGTCCTCGCCGGTCGACTGCGTGACCTCGGCGCGACGAACCAGCTCGAGCTGCGGCTTGCGGTCCTTGGCGCCGGTGTCGAGCCGGGCGTCGTAGAGCGGCACCCAGCGCGCGTTGCGCACGGTATAGGTCACGCGCAGCGTCGCCTTGGTCGCGGCGGCCGAGGCGACGTCGATCCGCACTTCCAGCTTGCTCGGCGGCTTGGCCGAGCGCTCGGCTTCCAATTCCGCGATCTGGCGGTCAAGCTCGCGCTGTTTTCGGGTGGCTTCACGAATGGCGGTGTCCGCAGTCGCGACCTCCTCGGCGACAGCCGCAAAGGCCGTGCGCCATTCGGCGATCGGACGTGCCTCGCCCTTCTCGCCGAGGCCGGCCGGCGAAGCTTCAGCAAAACGCTGCGCAAACTTGCGCCGGGCATTGGCGGAATCGATCGCGCCCTGCAGATCGGCCCGTTGATCCCTCAGCGCTTCGATGCGCTTGTCGAGGTCGGGCAGGTTGACCGGCGGCGCGGCCTTCGGCGGGCGTGCATCGATCGTGCCGATGGTGAGCTTGGCGCCCGCCTCCCCTTCGACGCGGAGGGAAGACGGGTCGAGCGAGAGCGGAAAATCCTTGGCCACCAGCGTCGAGTCGCCGGAGGCGAGATCCAGCGAAATGACGCGGGTGACGGTGGCGCCATCGGGATAGACGGTGACCGTGTCGATCGTCGAATTGGCGTCCACGTTGGCCGCCCATGACGGCGATGCGAGCGCCGTGGTCACCAAGACCAGCCCCGTGGTTGCCAAATATCTTGCGGTGATGCGCATGAAGTCCCTCCTGCCGGTATCGCCGCGCCGCCAGCCGGACGCGCGCGATGAGATGCCTCGCCATTGTGGTTGGACGCGGCAGGGAAGGAACCGGTTCGATTGAGACTTCCGTGGGGCGCCGCCGCGGCGGCACCATGTCTGTGGAACGCTCGGTGGTCCGGGCGGCTTCAGGCCTGGGCCTAAGAGCCCTGGCCGAAAATGCGCCGGAGCAGATCGGTCACGTTCTTGGCGCCGGCCTTCTTCAGAACGCCGGCGCGGTAACCTTCGACGGTCCGCGCGCTCAGATGCATCCGCCGGGCGATCTCCTTGTTGGTAAGGCCGGCGGCAAGATGCTCGAGCACGTCGGCTTCGCGCGCGGTCAGAGGCTCACAGCCCGGCAGCCAGCGTTGCCGGATCGCCCCGGGTTGCGCGAATTGATCGATGGCGGCATCGATCCGGTTGACGATGTCGTGGGTGCGGAACGGCTTTTCGATGAAGTCGGTCGCGCCGCTCTTGATGGCGTCGACCGCCATGGCGATGCTGCCATTCGCCGACGTCACGAGCACCGGCGCCATGCAATTCTCCTCGCGCAGCTGCCTGAGCACCTCGAGAGCGGAGCGATCCGGCGGCATCTCCAGCAGCACACAGGCTGGCATCCGCGCCTTGGCTTCCGAGAGCAGAGAGGCACCATCGGCAAAGCAGATCACGTCATAGGCGCTCTGTTCGAGCGCGGCGGAAAGTTGTTCGCGGGAGGCGGCGTCGGTGTCGATGACGAATACCTCGCCCTTGGAAAGCATGTTCCCCGGCATAGTCCCGATCCAGCAATGTCTTGGTCAAATGGCCCGAGACGGCCGGGGCCCCGTCGCGCCCGCCGTCATGCGCACGGCATTCACGCCAGTGCTTCGGTTTCCCCCTTATGTATGTTCCATCCGGTTCCTGGATTTGACGGATCGGGACAGAAACTTTACATTTCGGGACATCTGCGGGAATGGCTGACAGGAACGGTTTGCATGACCGACCTCATTCGCAGCGCAGGCTTGAGCTGTTACCCCGAGGTCGCCCGGTCGGCCGGGCTCGACCCCAGCCAGATGATGCGCAAGGTCAGGCTGCCGCTGGCCTGCCTCGACCAGCCGAACATCCCTATCGCCGTCACCGGCATGCGCCGCCTGCTCGAACTATCGGCAAAGGCCTCCGGTGCAGAGGATTTCGGCCTGCGTCTCGCCGAGCGCGGCGGCCTCACCAATTTCGGCGCGGTCGGCCTGATCGTGCGCGAACAGGCGACCGTCGGCGAAGCGATCGAGGCGTTTTCGCGCTTCATCCATATCCATCACGACGGCATGCGGCTCGAGGTCAGGCGTGACGAGCGGACCGTGACCATCACGCTGCATTTGCGCGGCCGGCGGCCGCGCGCGCCGCGGCAGTCGATCGACATGGCCCTCGGCAGCGTCCACCGCATCATCCAGTCGCTGTTCGGCGGCGATTGGCGGCCGCTCGAGGTGCATCTGCACTACCCGCCGCCGCTCGACCGCAAGCGCTACCGCGACTTCTTCGGCTGCCGGGTGACTTTCAATGCTGATGACGATGCGATCCTGCTGTCGGCGCACGACATGGAGCGCCGGATCCCGAGCGCGCATCCCTTGATCGCGAACTACCTGCGCAAGCGGATCGAGGCGATCGAGAGCAGGCCGGCAAGCTGGGAGGCGAAGGTCGACGAGGTGGTGCGCAGCCTTCTCGCCAGCGGCGATTGCACGGTCGAGCGCGTCGCCGAGCATCTGGCCTGTACCCGCCGCACCATCCACCGCCGCCTCGCCGCATCGGGCACCAGCTTCTCGGCCATCCTGGACGCGCAACGCGCCGATCTCGTGATCCAGCTGATCGAGGATCCCGCCCGGCCGCTGGCCGACATCGCGGTGCAGCTCGGCTTCTCCGCACAGAGCGCAATGGCGCGCTGGTTTCGCGGCCGCTTCGGCTGCACCATCACCGAGTGGCGCAAGGGCGTGCGGCCTTCCTCGGCGCCACCCTCGGCGAGTGCCGCCTGACCTCAGCGTGCCGGAGCGGGCACGCCCATCGTGGCGAGCGCCCGCCGCCCGCTGCCGGCGAGCAGCGGACCAAACGCGAGGGCAAATCCCAGGAAGGCGAGAATCCAGCCGCAGGCGGCGATGTGCAGCAGCACGTCGCCATACGCGGGCAACACGACGGCACCGACCCGGGCCAGAGCCGCAATGATGATTGCAGCATAGATTCCCTGGATCGCCGGCGAAGCCGTCAGCGCCTGTCCGGTATGGCCGAGGCTGGCGCGGGTCATCACCGCGAGCGTCATCGTTCCCGCCGCACCTGCCATCCAGGCATGGATGCCGGCGCTCAGCGGCAGCTCGCCGAAGGCGGCGACGGCATTCAGGATGAAGCCGAGCGGCACGAAGACATAACCGACATGAAGGATCAGCAGCAGCCGCTCCCGCGTGGTGCGGTCGCCGGCCCAGCGTGCAAGCCGAACCAGATGCAGCACGCCCACTGCTGCCATCGCGACGCCGGTGATCATGTTCAGCGGTGCCGTGATCCATGCGATCAGCGCCAGCGCGCTCAAGCCGATCACCGCGCCGTCAAATCGTCCGAACGGCACCGGAAGACGGCCGGGATTGAACTTGACCAGCCAGTTGCGGGTGAAGCTCGGAATGATGCGGCCGCCGATCAAGCTGATCAGCAGAATGACCACGCCGATGCCGATGCGGATGCTGACGTCGGCCGCGCCTGCGTAATACGTCTCGACATGGAAGGCGATGTTGCCGGCGAGCAGAACCAGCACCAGCCCCACCACGGGCAGGTTGCGCCAATTGCCGCCTGCGATGATCTCGCGCGTCGCGGCGGCAACGACCAATGCCAGGAATGCGGCATCGACGACCAGTGCAAACGCCCAACCGGTATTCGCCGACAGCGTCACCGCGACGCGTCCGGCAAGCCAGACCGTCACCAGGCCCGCGAGCGGCGCGCTCTGGATCGGCAGGCGCCCCGTCCAGTTCGGGATGGCGGTGAAGAGGAAGCCGGTGATGACCGCCGGCAGGAAGCCATAGAGCATCTCATGGATGTGCCAGTCGCGCGGCGCGAACGCGGAGCTCACCGACAATTCGCCGTAGAACATCGGCAGCCAGACCAGGATCGACAGCGCCGCCTGGATTGCGGCGAGCAGGAAAAAGGGGCGAAAGCTGTTCGCAAACAGCGGCCAGCCCGCAAAGTTGCGGGATCGGGCGCCAGCCATGGGTCAACTCCAATCAATTCAGACCGTTACTCAGATCGTTATTTGGAAAAATACTGCCGCCGGGCCGCCTCGTTTTGCGCTAACGCAAACTACCTGGCGATTGCAGGTGCCATCACACTCCCCGATGCCAGGGAGGCAGAATGGCCAAGGTCGACACATCGCTGGTTGCGCATCTGCCGCTGTTTGCGGGGATGACGCCGGAAGCTCTCGACGAGATCCTGCGTGAGGCCCGCTCGGCGCGCTATCCCAAGAACAGTGCAATCTTCGAGCAGGGCGCGGACGCGCAGTCCTTCTTCCTGCTGCTGCACGGCCATGTCCGCGCGGCCAAGACCACGCCGGCCGGCGAGCAGATCGTGGTGCGCTATGTCGCGCCCGGCGAGACGTTCGGTCTCGCGATGGCGATCGGAGCCGCGCGGTATCCGGCGACGGCCATGGCCGTCGACGACAGCGTCGTGCTGATCTGGCCAACCTCGGCCTGGCCGCGGCTGGTCGAGCGGTTTCCGGCGCTCGCCGCCAACACGCTCCAGACCGTCGGCACGCGGCTGCAGGAAAGTCACACCCGCATCCTGGAAATGTCGACCCAGCAGGTCGAGCAACGCATCGCGCACGCGCTGCTGCGCCTCGCCAAGCAGTCCGGCAGGAAGCGCGACCACGGCATCGAAATCGACTTCCCGATCAGCCGCCAGGACATCGCGCAGATGACGGGCACCACGCTGCACACCGTCAGCCGCATCCTGAGTGGCTGGGAGAGCCAGGGCCTCGTCGAGAGTGGCCGCCAGCGCATCGTTCTGCGCGAGCCGCACAAGATCGTGGTTCTGGCGGAGCGGAGCGCCGACAGCGGCGCGGCATGAAAGCCGAAGCATCCCTCCTCAAGATAGTAGGGTGAGGGGCGCTTGCGCTTACGACGCAAGCGCGCCCTCATCCGGGAATCCGCGCACACCTGCGCGCTTCCTGACCGTTTCACGCCGGCACGCACTCGCTCAATGCGGCGAGGAACTTCTCGCGGTCGATGCCATGCTCGCGGCAGGCGTCATCGACCGTGTGGAAGGTTGCGATCGGACAGCCGACGCAAGCCATCCTGAAGGCGAGAAACACGCGGATCGTGTGCGGCGCCGAATGCATGATGTCATCGACCAGATCTTCGGATCGGAAGGGCATGGACAGCTCCATTCCGATCGACGATAGCGGCGCGGGACCGAGTTTCTTTGCTGGAGCGCAAGCTGCCTTGTCATTCCGGGGCGCGCCGCTTGGCGCGAGCCCGGAATCCATTGTGCAACGGATTGCGTGGAAGGATGGATTCCGGGCTCGCGCTTCGCGCGCCCCGGAATGACAGGGAGCTACACCGCCCGACTGTGCAACTGCTTGCCTGGATCCAGATGCGCATCGAACGCGGCGGCGACGCTGCGGACCAGGAAGCGCGAATCTCCGGCGACGGCGAGCCGCTCGCCGTCCAATCTCACGACGCCGTCGGAGATCAGCGGCTTGAGACGCGATGCCGATTTCAGCATGACGTCGGCCTCCGCCCCGTGGCGCGCGCAGATGTCGCCGAGATCGGCACCGAACTCGCACATGATGCGTTCGATGATGTCGGCACGCAGCCGATCGTCATCGGTGAGGCCATAGCCCTTCGCGGTGGCGAGGCGGCCGGCAGCGATGCTCTGCGCATAGGCGCCGATGTGCACCTCGTTCTGGACATAGCCCTGCGGCAGATGTCCGATCGCGCTGGCGCCGAAGCCGAGCAGGACTTCGCTCCGGTCGGTGGTGTAACCCTGGAAGTTGCGCCGCAGCGTGCCCTGCTCGAACGCCACGGCCATGGCATCGTCGGGCCGCGCGAAATGATCGAGCCCGATCTGCACGTAGCCGGCCTCTTTCAAGGCATTGGCGATGGCGCAGGCTTGGTCGTGGCGCGCAAGGCCGTCGGGCAACACGCCTTCGTTGATCATGCGCTGGTGCTTCTTGAAGTCCGGCACGTGAGCATAGCCGAACACCGAGAAGCGGCTGGGCGCGAGCGCGAGGCTGCGCCGCACCGTCTCCAGGCACGAAGCCATTGTCTGGTGCGGCAACCCGTAGATCAGGTCGAAGTTGATGCCCTCGATCGCGGCGCCGCGGAGCATGTCGACCACGGACGCCGTCTGCGCGAAGCTTTGCACGCGGTTGATCGCCCGCTGCACCACGGGATCGAAGCTCTGCACGCCGAGGCTCGCGCGGTTGACGCCGGAGAGCCGCATCGCCTCCACCATGTCCGCGGTCAATGTGCGGGGATCGATCTCGACCGCGATTTCGGCCGAAGGCAGCACGAAGAATTCCTGGCGCATCGTCGCCATCAATTCGGCAAAGGCGTCCGGCGCCATGATCGTCGGCGTCCCGCCGCCGAAATGGATGTGCTCGACCTTGATGCGGTGGCCGATGGCTTCGGCGGTCAGCGCGATCTCGCTGCGCAGCGTCCGCTGGTAGCCGGCGATGAGCTCGTCACGGCGGACGATCTGGGTATGGCAGCCGCAGTACCAGCACATCTCGCGGCAGAACGGCACGTGCAGATAGAGCGAGGCGCTGGCGGCCACCGGCAGCTCCGCCAGCCAGCGGGCATAGGCGTCCGGACCGATCGCGGGCGTGAAATGCGGTGCGGTCGGATAGCTGGTGTAGCGAGGCAGGCGTTCCTCGCCGTAGATCGCCGCAAGATCAGCTCTCATAAGTTACCCATTCGTAAATCCCCGCCGCGCGCGAGACATCGCGGCAAATCACGGAATGAACTCAAATAACCAGGATCGGCGGACCCGACTTTGCGCTCGCGCAAAGCGGAGGCGCCGGTTCCCGGCCATTGTGAGAAAAATGGCGGCCATCCGGAGCGTTTGCCATGAGGCTTTTCGCACTCGAACTCATTCTCTCCCTGCTCGACGTCCGCGGCCATATCCCGCGTTTCGACGACTTCCGGCCGGTCCCGGCCGCGCCGGCCCCCGTCGGCGTGGTGCGCGCCCTGGCCGCCGCGATCGCCGTCTTCACCGCGCTGTCGCTGGCGGTCTGGGGATTGGTCTGGCTTACCTTGAACCTGCTCTGACCGGCCGCACTTTCGTCAAGGGCTTGCCTTGCGATCTCATCCACGCGCATGAGCGGGGCGATCGAGATCGTCCTCCAACTTGAACATGCAAACAAGTTGCCGCTGAGTTGACGCTCGGCCTCGATCAGCATCACGCCCTGCGAACGCGGTGAGTTGCCATCGCCGATCCCGCTCTTTCGAGAAACCTAGATCCTGTTGCGGAGGTGAATCCCGCGGAAGCTTGTCGCAGCACAAACACGCTTTCCGTAACAGGCGCACACTGCACTCCGTCATCAAAACCATTTCAGATGAAGGATGCTTCCGATGTTCACCCGCAGAGCCGCATTGATCAGCGCCGCCGCGACCGCCCTGATGTTGGCTACCCCGGCTTTCGCCACCGGCGACCTCAAGCTGCCGCGTCAGAAGGTGGAGCTGGTCGCTCCGCCCTTCGTGCACGCGCACGAGCAGGCCACGACACAAGGCCCCAAGATCGTCGAGTTCAGGATGACGGTCGAGGAGAAGAAAGTCGTCGTCGACGACAAGGGTACCACCTTCCAGGCGATGACGTTCAACGGCTCGATGCCGGGCCCGCTCATGGTCGTGCACGAGGGTGACTATGTCGAGCTGACGCTGGTCAATCCCGCGACCAACACCATGCCGCACAACATCGACTTCCATTCCGCGACCGGCGCGCTCGGCGGCGGCGAGCTCACGCTCATCAATCCCGGCGAGCAGGTCGTGCTGCGCTGGAAGGCGACCAAGACCGGCGTGTTCGTGTATCACTGCGCACCGGGCGGCCCGATGACCCCCTGGCACGTCGTCTCGGGCATGAACGGTGCCGTGATGGTGCTGCCGCGCGAGGGGCTGAACGACGGCAAGGGCCGCGCGCTGAAATACGACAAGGTCTACTATATCGGCGAGCAGGACATGTACGTGCCGCGCGACGAGAAGGGCAATTTCAAGTCCTACGAATCGCCGGGCGAAGCCTTCACCGAGACCGAAGAGGTGATGAAGAAGCTGACCCCGACCCATGTCGTGTTCAACGGCAAGGTTGGCGCGCTCACCGGCAAGAACGCGCTCACCGCGAAGGTCGGCGAGAACGTGCTGATCGTGCACTCGCAGGCCAATCGCGACAGCCGTCCGCATCTGATCGGTGGCCACGGCGACTATGTCTGGGAGACCGGCAAGTTCGGCAACGCGCCCGAGGTCGGGCTCGAGACCTGGTTCATCCGCGGCGGCTCGGCGGGAGCTGCGCTGTACAAGTTCCAGCAGCCCGGCATCTACGCCTATGTCACGCACAACCTGATCGAGGCGGCCAGTCTCGGCGCCACCGCGCACTTCAAGGTCGAAGGCAAGTGGAACGACGATCTGATGATGCAAGTGAAGGCGCCTGCCGAAATACCTCCTGCCAGCACCAACTAGACGCGATGAAGGGGCCGGTCATCGCCGGCCCCTTTTTTCCTTCTGCGGAGGAATGATTGTGCTGATCGCATTCAAGCTCAAGCTGGCACTTGCCTGCGCGGCAGGGCTTGCGGGGCCGCTGGGCGTTGCGCCTCTGGTCTCGGAGCTGACGATGCGCCATGCCGTCGGCGAGCCGGCCTTGGTCGAGGTCGCCCCGGGCAGCTTCGCCTATCGCGAGGCCGGCGATTTCACCCGCGGCGGACAGCAGGCGGAAGCGCCGAATGCGCACCATCCGGATGAACCGGCCGCTGCGCATCATGCGGAATCAGGTCGCTTCATCCGACTATCAGCATTGCGTGCAGGATGGCGCCTGCCGCGCACTCGATCGCGACGTCGCAATCGCACCCGATCGTCCCGCAGTGCAGGTGAGCTGGCACGACGCCGAGGCCTATGCAGGCTGGCTGTCGCGCAAGACCTCCCGAGCGACGAGGAATGGGCCTTTGCCGCCGGCTCCAGATTCCGGGATGACGGGGTACCGGTTGATGCAAGCGACCCTTCGAAGCGCTGGATCAGCCGCTACGAGCGCGAATCCGACCGCGACCTCTCCGACACCACGGCTCATCGCTTCGGCAAGTTCGGCCCGAACGAGCATGGCGTCGAAGACCTCGCCGGCAATGTCTGGGAGTGGACCGCGACGTGCTTCGTGCGCTCGCGAGTCGATGATTCCGGCAATCCCGGCCGCGCGACCGTGAATTGCGGTGTAAGGGTCGCCGAGGGCGCGCACCGCGCCTATGTCACCGACTTCATCCGCGACGCCCGTGCCGGCGGCTGCGCCCAAGGCGTGCCGCCCGCCAATCTCGGCTTCCGCCTGGTGCGCGAGGAGACGTCGTGGCTGGCCAGCGTCTCGCAGCGCTTGAGCAAAGCGTGGCCGGCAGGATCGTAGGGCGCCAATCATTTCCCATGACCGTCGCTTCAGTATTAGAATGAGTCTAAAAGATACTTTGGAATTGCTCTAAGCTCATGCCCTCGCGACATCGCGTCGCTAACGTTGTCTCACCGCCTGCGCTACTCAATCGGCGTTCAATCTCGCGCCTGGGAGCAGCCCTTATGATCTATCTTCGCGTCCTCGCCGCGTCTGCGGCGGTGTTGAGCCTGACCACGTCTTTCGTGTCGGAGGCAGCCGCCAATGGCGAGGTCAACGTCTATACCTACCGCGAGACCAAGCTGATCCAGCCGCTGTTCGATGCGTTCACCAAGGACACGGGCATCAAGGTCAACGTCGTCTCCGCAAGCTCCGGTCTGGAGCAGCGCATGAAGGCGGAAGGGGCCAACAGTCCGGCCGACGTGCTGCTGACGGTGGACATCGGCCGCATCGACGAGGCCGTGCAGGCCGGCGTCACCCAGCCGATCAAGTCGGAGGCGGTCGACAAGGTCGTGCCGGCGCAATATCGCGATCCGGACGGACACTGGGCCGGCATCTCCATGCGCGCGCGCGTGATCTATGCCTCGAAGGATCGCGTCAAGCAGGACAAGATCACCTATGAGGAACTCGCCGATCCCAAGTGGAAGGGCAAGATCTGCATTCGCTCGGGCCAGCACATCTACAACAACGCGCTGTTCGCGGCCTACGCGGCCAAGTACGGCGAGGCCAAGGCCGAGGAATGGCTGCGCGGCCTGAAGGCCAATCTCGCACAGAAGCCGTCGGGCGGCGATCGCGAAGCCGCGCGTGACGTCGCCGCCGGCAAATGCGATATCGGCATCGGCAACACCTATTACTGGGCGCTGATGATGAACAACGATCCCGAGAAGAAGCCGTGGGCGGAGGCGACCCGCGTCATCCTGCCGACCTTCGAGGGTGGCGGCACCCACGTCAACCTCTCCGGCGTGCTGCTCGCCAAGAACGCGCCCAACAAGGCCAACGGTACCAAGCTGATCGAGTGGCTCGTCAGCGAGCAGGCGCAGCAGATGTATGCCGACCAGAACTACGAATATCCGGTTCGGAGCGGTGTCGCCGTCAATGCGACCATCGCCGGCTACGGCAAGCTCGTCCCGGATCCGTTGCCGATCGCAAAGATCGCCGCCAACCGCAAGGCTGCGGCCTCGCTGGTGGATAAGGTCGGCTTTGACAACTGATCTCTGGCGGCCCACGTCTATCGAACTGCTGGAAGCTACGAGCACACGGCCTCGATCGAGGGGCCGTGTGCACGCCGGTCGCGCCGCAACCGCCATCGCGATCGCAACCGCGGTCCTGGTCGCGGCGCCCGTGATCTCGATCGTTGCGCTGGCTTTGCAGCCGGCGTCCGATGTGTGGCACGACCTGATCAACTACGTGCTGCCGGCCGCCCTTCTCGACACTGCCCTTCTGCTCGTCGGGGTCGGCGCGGTCACACTTTTGATTGGCGCCGGCACTGCATGGGTGATGTCGCGCCACGATTTTGCCGGCCGGGGCATGCTGCTGTGGCTGATGCCGCTGCCGCTGGCGATTCCGACCTATCTTGCGGCGTACGTCTATGCCGATCTGTTCGAACCGCTGGGCCTGGTGCATCGCACCCTGGCGACCTGGCTGCCGCTCGGCGATGCTCTCGGCCTTCTGCCCAACCTCCGCTCGCTGCCGGGCGCCATCTTCGTGATCGGGCTCGTGCTCTACCCTTACGTCTATCTCTCGGCGCGTGCGACGTTCCAGGTTCAGTCTGCCGAATTCGCGGAAGCGGCCACGACTCTGGGCGCCGGCCGATGGACCATCTTGTGGCGCGTTTCACTGCCGATGGCGCGGCCGGCGCTGGCGGTCGGCGTGGCGCTGGTCGCGCTGGAAACGCTCAACGACATCGGAGCCAGCGAATATCTCGGCATCCGCACGCTGACGGTCTCGATCTTCACCACCTGGCTCAACCGCGGCAGCCTTGCCGGTGCAGCGCAGCTCGCATGCCTGATGCTTGCGATCGTCGCCGGCCTGATCGCGATGGAGCGTTACGGCCGTCGCAACGCCAGCATCGAATTCTCGGCCGAAAGCCCGCATGTGAGGCGGCGAACCCCGCTGTCGGGCGCAAGAGCGTCGATCGCGTTCGCGGTCTGCGTGCTGCCGGTGCTGATCGGCTTCGTGGTCCCGCTGTTCTATCTGGCGCATCAGGCTCTCGGCCGCGGCCTGCTTGCAAATTTCGACCCGCTGCTGTGGCGCCACACCTTCCATTCGTTTGCGTTTGCAGGGCTCGCGACGCTCATGGCCTTGATGCTTGCGCTCGCCACCACGATCGCGCATCGCTTGCGGCCGGATCCTCTGCGATATGTCGCGCTGAGCATCGCGCAGGCCGGATATGCGCTGCCGGGTCTCGTCATCGCTCTCGGCCTGCTCACCCCGGTCCTGGCGGTCGACAATGCGCTGAGCGCGGTCGCGACCTGGACCGGACGTTCGCTTCCCGGGCTGGTCCTGGTCGGCTCCGGGATGGCCGTCGTGATCGCCTACACGATTCGTTTTCTGGCTGTGCCGGTCGGCATGATCAAGGCCGGGTTCGACAGCATTCCGAGCGACTATGACGAGAGCGCGCGCGCGGTCGGCGCCGGCCAGGGGGTCATGTTGAGGCAGATCTATCTGCCGTTGCTCCGGCCCGCGATGCTTGGCGCCGTCATCATCATGTTCGTCGACTGCCTGAAGGAGCTGCCGGCAACGCTGCTCCTGCGGCCCCTCAACGTCGAAACGCTGTCCACGTCGATCTACCAGTACGCAAGCCGCGGCAATTTCGAGGACGGCGCGCTCGCGGCGCTCCTGATCATCGCCGCGAGCATCGGCCCGGTTGCCTGGCTGACCCGGTTCTCTGAAGTGCCGAGCGGCCCCGCTTGAAGGGGCACATCGTCCGCACATTCATGGCGCTTCGACGAATTGATAGCAAACGCTTGGTTGTCGCCGGCGCCTGCAACCTGCTCAAATCTTCCGCGCGAACATGCGAAAACCGGGCGCGCCGATGATTGCCTCGAAATTCGGATCGCGCTTCTCTTCCGCGAAGACAAAACCCGCCTTCGCGTAGGCGCGCTCGGCCGGCTCGTTGCCGATCAGGAACGATATCGTCGCCCTGGCAAACCCAGCTGCCCGCCCTTTGTCCAGTGCATGCGCGATCAACGCCTGCACGAGACCGCGGCGACCATAGGCCGGGTCGGTTGCGACATGCTCGATCATCCAATCGCCCTCGCCGCCCTGGACCCAGCAAGCTCGCGAATAGGCACCGCGCTGGCGGATGGCATCGAGCTCTGACGCCGTGAGCCCAATTGAGAGACCAACCTCTTCGACCGCGCGCCATGCCGCAGAGCCGGTGCCGGCCGCCGGCACGGCGCAAAGCGCAGCAGCGGGCTTGCCATCGATCTCGGCGACCAGGAACTGCGAAAAATGCCACATCGACACCGCCCGTGCGACGGCGACGCGCGTGACGAAAGCGAGGCACTCCGCTTCCGGCCAGCCGAGCGCCACGTCGAACCAGCCGCGCGGCCGGTGGCCGCGCATCGAATTCAGGATGGTTTGTGCGATGAATTCGGCATCTTCGGGACGCGCGGACCGTATCGTCATGCGCGCCCCTTTACGACGACCCTACGTGTTCTTCAGCGCGACGCGGAATTCGGCTTCGGTCTTGGACTTGATCTCGTCGAGCGTGACGCCGTCGGCGAGCTCGATCAGCGCCATGCCGCCATCGCCGTGCTTGTCGATGGTGAAGACGGCAAGATCAGTGACGACCATGTCGACGACGCGCTCGCCGGTCAGCGGCAGATTGCACCTCTTCAGGAGCTTCGGGCCGTCCTTGGCCGAATGCTCCATCACCACGACGACGCGCTTGACGCCGGCGACGAGATCCATCGCGCCGCCCATGCCCTTGACCATCTTGCCGGGGATCATCCAGTTGGCGAGATCGCCGTTCTGGGCCACCTGCATGGCGCCGAGGATCGAGAGATCCATGTGGCCGCCGCGGATCATGCCGAAGGAATCCGCGCTCGAGAAATACGAGGTCGACGGCAGCTCGCTCACCGTCTGCTTGCCGGCGTTGATGAGATCGGCGTCTTCCTCGCCCTCATAGGGGAACGGCCCCATGCCGAGCATGCCGTTCTCGCTCTGCAAGGAGACGTCCATGCCATCGGGGATGTAGTTCGAGACCAGCGTCGGGATGCCGATGCCGAGATTGACGTAGTAGCCGTCGCGCAATTCCTTCGCGGCGCGCGCGGCCATCTGTTCACGGGTCCAGGCCATGTGAGTCTCCTGTTGCGCTTAAGCGGCGGTACGCGGGCGGGTGTTGCGGAATTCGATGCGCTTCTTGGCCGTGCCGACCTCGACGATGCGCTTCACGAAGATGCCGGGCGTGTGGATGTGGTCGGGATTGAGTTCACCGGCGGGAACCAGATGCTCGACCTCGGCCACCGTGATCTTCGCGGCGGTCGCCATCATCGGGTTAAAGTTGCGCGCGGTCTTGCGGTAGATCAGGTTGCCGGCGGTGTCGCCCTTCCAGGCGTGCACGATGGCGAGGTCGGCGAACAGGCCGCGCTCCATCAGGTACTTCTCGCCGTCGAATTCCTTCACTTCCTTGCCTTCGGCGATCAGCGTGCCGACGCCGGTCTTGGTGTAGAAGGCCGGGATGCCGGCGCCGCCGGCGCGGATGCGCTCGGCCAGCGTGCCCTGCGGATTGAACTCGAGTTCCAGCTCGCCGGCGAGATATTGCTGGGCGAACAGCTTGTTCTCGCCGACATAGGACGAGATCATCTTCTTGATCTGGCGGGTTTCGAGCAGGCGGCTGAGGCCGATGCCGTCGACGCCGGCATTGTTGGAGACCACGGTCAGGCCCTTGACGCCGGAATCCCGGATCGCGTCCGACAGCTCCTCGGCAATGCCGCAGAGGCCGAAGCCGCCCGACATGATCATCATGTTGTCTTTTAGAATGCCTGACAGCGCCGACTTGGCGTCGGGATAGACCTTGTTCATGAAAAAAACCTCGACTGAACCTTCGGCTGGCGGGCGTCGCGCCTCATTGGCGGCGATTATTAGGCGAAATCGTCCGAAGCCGTCAATGATACGGGGTTCTCCGCTCCGCCCCCGGGTGATAGAAGCTGCCCATGCCGTGGGCATAACCGAGCAGCGGCCTTGAAAGCGTCAAGAAAACCCATCAAGTTGCGGTACTTAACACCATAGGATCTGGGCGTTCGGCACACACGTTTCGCGACCCGCCCTTCTGGCTCCAACGACCAACCCGATCAGGACATGCCATTGACCATGGCCCAAGGAATGAAGCGCCTCGGGACGCCGATCGCGGCGCTGCTCGGCGTCGCGCTGATCGCCCTGATCGCGACCTCCTGGCTCATCAACCGCGACGCGCTGCGCAAGGCGGTCGAAGCGCAGATCCGCGACGTCACCGGGCTCGAGCTCAATGTCGCAGGCAGCATCGAGATCTCGGTGCTTCCGGCGAGCTATATCTCCTTCCGCGACGTCGGCCTCAAGGGCGGCGGCACCAGCGCTCCCGCGCTCCAGGTCGACGTGCTCACTGCGAATTTGCGGCTGCTGCCGCTCCTGCTGCAACGCTTCGAGATCGCCGACCTGACGCTGCTGCGGCCGCGCATCCACGTCAGCCTGAAGCCGGATGGCGAGAGCAACTGGACGCCCTTCATCCAGACCATCGCACGGACCATGAAGCCCGGCGCCGAGAACCAGGTCTCGTTCTCCGAAATCCGCATCCAGGACGGCGTGCTCGATTACGAGGACGTTGCCACGCGTGCCACCGAGAAGCTGGACGACATCGACCTGTCGCTGGCCTGGCCTTCGATCTCCCGCTCCTTTGCCGCGACCGGGCAGTTCGACTGGCGCGGCGAGCGCGTCGACGGCTCGATCAGCTTTTCCGATTTCGTCGCCGCCCTCTCCGGCGACCGCTCCGGCCTGAAGGCACGCATCGCCAGCGCGCCGCTCAAGCTCGCCTTCGACGGCAGCGTCGCCAACCGCACCAGCCCGATGATGGAGGGCACGCTCACGGTGGACAGCCCGTCCTTGCGCAATGCGCTGCGCTGGACCGGGCAGCCGCAGCCCGGCAGCGGCGGCTTCGGCCGCTTCGTGCTGAAGGCGCGCGCCAACGTCGTCGGCGCCTCGATCGCGCTCACCAATGTCAATGTCGAGCTCGACGGCAATGCCGCCGAAGGCGTCATGACCTACGCCAATAACGGCCGGCAGACGCTGCAGGCCACGCTCGCCGCCGACGCGCTCGACTTCACACCTTATATCTCGACGTTCCGCCTGCTCGCGAGCGGCGCGCGCGACTGGAACAGGCAGCTGTTCGACCTCCAGGGATTGTCGACCACCGACCTCGACATGCGCCTGTCGGCGGCCAAGCTGACAGTCGGGCCCACCAAGCTCGGCCGCACCGCGATCGGCGCCAATTTGCGCAACGGCACGCTGGCGCTCTCGGTCGGCGAGGCGCAGGTCTATGGCGGTATCGCGAAAGGCTCGTTCGGCATCGCGCGGTCCGATACGGTCGCCGACATCAAGGCGCAATTCCAGTTCACCGACGTGGATCTGCAGGCCTGCGCCACCGAGCTGTTCGGCCTCAACAAGCTGTCCGGCCGCGGCAATATCAACGTCTCGCTCTTCGCCTCGGGCTCGAGCCCGTTCGGCCTCGTGCAGTCGCTCGACGGCAGCGCCACCGTGACCGGGCATAACGGCGCGATCGCGGGCTTCAATGCCGAGCAGTTGCTGAAGCGGCTGGAGCGGCGGCCGCTGTCGGGCGGCGGCAATTTCCGCAACGGCTCGACGCCATACGACAAGCTCACGATCTCGGTGAAATTCTCCGACGGCATCGCAACCGCCGAAGACATCCGCATCGAGGGCCCGGCGGCCAAGATCACGCTGACCGGCACCGCCTCCGTGCCGACCCGCGAATACGACATGAAGGGCGTGGCGAGCCTCAACACGACGTCCGGCTTTCAATTGCCCTTCATGGTGCAGGGCCCCTGGGACGATCCCCTGATCTTCCCCGATCCCGAAAGCCTGATCCGGCAATCGCCTGCGGCGTCTCCGTTCCTCGACCTCCTCAAGCAGCGCATCACCGGCAGCGGAAAGCGCCCGGCGCAGGACGGATCGCCGACAGCCGAGAACGCCAAGGAGAATGCGAAGTCCAACTGAGGATCGCGTTCCTCTGCCGCTGCCCGATGATCGCGAATTGATCGTGGTGAATTGATGCGGCGATTGGATCGATGCGCGCATGATGCATCTCCGCAGTTGAAACGCTACGACCTTGGTCCGACAAGATGCGTTGATTGCGCTACCACCATGCGCTAGTGTTTTATACGACCGGTTAAAACACCGGCCGTTTGAGGGAGAAAAACGTGAAATCCAAGGTTATTGGCGCAGTTTCATTGGCGGTCGCTGCGGTCGGGCTGTTTGCCGCCACTGCGCCCGCATTTGCGCAACAAAAGACGATCACGGTCTGGTGGGTCAAAGGCTTTTACAAGTCCGAGGACGAAGCGCTCGCCGAGACGATCAAGAAGTTTGAAGCCAAGACCGGCATCAAAGTCGAATTGTCGCAGTACGCGATCCAGGACATGATTCCGAAGACCGTCGCAGCGCTCGATGCCGGCACCGTGCCCGACGTCGCCTATTCCGACAGCTACGACGTGCAGGTGCAGGGCAAGTGGGCCTATGAGGGCAAGCTCGAGGACCTCACCGATGTCATGGACCCGATCAAGGGCCGGTTCGTGCAGAACACGCTGGACGCCTCGATCCTCTACAACGACGTCGCCAAGAAGAAGGCCTATTACGGCTTCCCGCTGAAGCAGCAGAGCATGCACGTCCAAATCTGGGGCGACATGCTGGAGAAAGCCGGCTTCAAGCAGAGTGACATCCCGAACGACTGGACCGGCTACTGGAGCTTCTGGTGCGACAAGGTGCAGCCGGCGATCCGTAAGGCCACAGGCCAGCGCATCTATGCCGTCGGCCAGCCGATGGGCGTGGAATCCACCGACTCGTTCCAATCGTTCTACACCTTCATGGACGCCTACCACGTCAAGCTCGTCGACGACGACGGCAAGCTGCTGGTCGACGACCCCAAGGTCCGCGACGGCCTGATCAAGGCGCTGAAGGACTACACCGACACCTACGTCAAGGGCTGCGCCCCGCCCTCCGCGACCACCTGGAAGGACCCGGACAACAACGTCGCCTTCCACAACAAGACCATCGTGATGACCCACAACTTCACGATCTCGATCGCGGCGAAATGGTACGAGGAATCACAGAATCAGAACGTCACGCCGGAACAGCGCGAGGCCGGCAAGAAGGCCTATGAGCAGGACATCGTCACGGCATCTTTCCCCAAGGCTCCCGATGGCTCGACCATCCAGTATCGCTCGGACGTCAAGACGGGTCTGATCTTCACCGCGGCCAAGAACAAGGCCGAGGGCAAGCAGTTCCTCAACTTCCTGCTCCAGGAAGAGAACATCCGTCCCTACATCGAGGGCGCGCTCGGCCGCTGGTTCCCGGTGACGAAGGAAAGCCAGGAAAGCCCGTTCTGGCAGGCTGACAAGCACCGCAAGGCCGTCTACACGCAGTTCAAGGGCGGCACCTCTCAGTTCGACTTCACCAAGAACTGGAAGTTCACCATTCTGAACAACGAGAACGTGTGGGCGAAGGCGATGAACCGCGTCGTCAGCGAAAAGGTTCCGGTCGACAAGGCCGTCGACGAGCTGATCGCCCGCATCAAGCAGGTCGCGGGCTAAGTCGTCCGCCCCTTCTCTCCGCATCACGGCGGAGAGTGCAACAACACACCGGCCGCGTTTCGCGGCCGGCTTCTCTTTGAAGAGTCCGAAAGAATGGCGATCACCCTCTCTGGCGATCAGGCAATACCCGGCCCGCCCCTGTCGTCGCGGCTGACCCCGGCGCAGGTCTGGGGCATCCTCTTGCTAACGCCCTATCTGCTCGTCTTCCTTGCCTTTGTCGTCTATCCCGTCTGCTACGGGCTCTGGCTGGCACGCGATCCGGCGAACTATGTGGCGCTGTATCACGACCCGATCTTCGCGCGCGCTGCAATCAACACGCTGATCTTCCTGGTCGTCGGCATCAACATCAAGATGATGATTGCGCTGTTCCTGTCCGGCTTCTTCGCGCAGCAGCGCACCTGGATCAGATGGCTGTCGGTGATCTTCATCCTGCCCTGGGCGGTGCCGTCGATCCCGACCATCCTGTCGGTGCGCTTCATGCTCAATCCCGAATGGGGCATGGTCAACCACTTCATCTTCTCCCTGACCGGCGATGACGGCCCGAACTGGCTGAACGACCCGACCGTCGCGCTGTGCATGGCGATCGCCGTGCACATCTGGAAGTCGCTGCCGTTCTGGACGCTGATCCTGATCACCGGGCGCCTTGCGATATCGCACGATCTGTTCGAGGCCGCGGAGGTGGATGGCGCGAGCTGGTGGCAGAAATTCCGCTACATCACCTGGCCGTCGATGCAGACGCTCTACGTCACCTGCACGCTGCTCTCGATGATCTGGACGCTGGGCGATTTCAACAGCGTCTACCTGCTCACCGGCGGCGGACCTGCCGACCTCACGCACGTGCTGGCGACGCTCGGCATCCGCTATCTTCGGCTTGACCAGCTCTCGCTCGCGATGGCATCCATCGTCTGCGCGATGCCGTTCGTCCTGCCACTGGTTTACTTCATGATGAAACGGTTGTCGCGATGAAGCTTCCCTCCCTCCGTGACGTCGCGACGGAAGCGCGGCTGCTGCTGATCGGCATTCCCGTCTTCCTGTGGACGATGATCCCGATCTACCACATGTTCCTGTTCGCGATTTCTCCGAAGGAGGACGCGTTCTCGGGCAAACTGTGGCCGGACCATCCGACGCTGCACAACTTCGAAATCGTGTTCAAGCAGCAGCACTACTTCCTGCGCGACTTCTACGCCCAGTTCTGGAATTCGACGCTGATCGCAGTCTCCGTGGGCGTGCTCACGCTGTTCATCGCGACCGCCGCGGCGTTCGCGATTTCGCGATTGAAGGTGCCGGGCGGACGCGCGGTGCTGAACCTCGCGCTGTTCACCTATTTCATTCCGGCGGCGTTCCTCGCGGTGCCGATGTATCGCACCATGGGCAATTACGGCCTGCTCAACAATCACTGGTCGCTGATCCTGGCCATGGTGACGATCGCCTCGCCTTACGCGATCTGGGTGCTGAAGCAGGCCTCCGACAAGCTGCCGGTGGAGCTGGACGAGGCCGCGGTGATGGACGGCGCCACCACGCTGCAGATCTTCCGCCTGGTCTACCTGCCGCTAATGATGCCCTCGCTGGTCGCGATCGGCACCTATGCGGTGCTGCTGGCCTGGAACGAATATCTCTACGCGTTCCTGCTGCTGTCGAACGACCGCGATATCACGCTCCCCGTCGCGCTCGGCAACTTCCTCGCCGCCGACGACTCGCCCTGGGAGCTGCTGATGACCACCGGCTTCATCTACGCGCTGCCGCCGGCCGCGGTCTATTACGCCTTCCGCCGCTACATGGTGGGCGGGCTCACGGCGGGTGCGGTGAAGTCGTAAGCTCTTCTTTCGTCATTGCGAGCCACCGGGTCCGCGCGGAGCGCGGCCCGATGACAGGCTCCGCGAAGCAATCCAGACTACCTCTGCAGAGACAGACTGGATTGCTTCGTCGCAAGAACTCCTCGCAATGACAGCAGGGCCTCACAGCGGCGCAGCGCTCTCGCCCTGCGAGCTCGACAGCTTCGAAGCGAGCGAGGCGATGACGATGACGACCGCGATCAGCGCGATCACCAGCGTGCAGATCGCGTTGATCTCGGGCTTCACGCCGAGCCGCACCTCCGAATAGATGCGGATCGGCAGCGTCGCCGAGCCGGGGCCGGTGGTGAAGCTCGCGATCACGAGATCGTCGAGCGACAGCGTGAACGCCAGCATCCAGCCCGCGACGATCGCCGGCGCAATCAGCGGCAGCGTCACGGCCACGAACGCACCGACGGAATTGCAGCCGAGATCCATCGCCGCCTCCTCCAGCGAGCGATCGAGCGAGCCGAGGCGCGACTGCACGACCACCGCGACGAAGCACATGGTCAGCGTGGTGTGGGCGATCGTCACCGTCCAGAAACCGCGCTCGGCGTTCAGCGCGACGAACAGCAAGAGCAGCGACAACCCGGTGATCACCTCCGGCATCACCAGTGGGGCGTAGAGCATGCCGGAGAACAGGGTGCGTCCGCGAAAGCGCTCACCGCGCGACAGCGCCACCGCCGCGAGCGTGCCGAGCAGCGTCGCAATGGTCGCGGAGGAGACCGCAACCCGCAGGCTCATCCAGGCCGCCTCAATCATGGCGCGGTCGTTGAAGAACTCATGATACCAGCGCAGCGACCAGCCGCCCCACACCGTCACCAGGCGCGAGGCGTTGAAGGAGTAGAGGACGAGGATGAGGATCGGCAAATAGAGGAACGCCAGCCCCAGCGCGAGCGAGGCGATGTTGAAGCGGGACAGGCGGGAGACCTTGCGCATCGCGCTACCTTCCCCGCTCCAGCTGCCGCTTCTGCAGCCGCTCGTACAGCAAGAGCGGCACCAGCAGCACGACCAGCAGCACGATCGCCGCAGCGGAGGCAACCGGCCAGTCCTTGTTGGTGAAGAATTCGAGCCACAGGGTCTGGCCGATCATCAGCGCGTTGGAGCCCGCCAGAAGGTCGGGAATGACGAACTCGCCGACGATCGGGATGAAGCACAAGAGCACGCCGGCGCCGACACCGGGCAGCGACAGCGGGAAGGTGACGAGCCAGAACACCTGCCAGGGCGGCGCGCCGAGATCGGAGGCCGCCTCCTCCAGCGCCGGCTCCATCTTGGCGAGCGTCGCGTAGAGCGGCAGGATCATGAACGGCAGATAGGAATAGACGATGCCGATATACATCGCGGTGTCGGTGGAGAGCCACACCACGGGCTGGCTGACCAGATGCAGCGCCAGCAGGATCTGGTTGAGCAGGCCGTCGTGCTGGAGGATGTTGATCCAGGCATAGATGCGGATCAGGAACGAGGTCCAGAACGGCACGATCACCAGCACCATCGCCACCGCCTGCCAGCGCTGCGGCAGCCGCGCCATGCCGTAGGCGATGGGATAGCCGATCAGGAGCAGCAGCGCGGTGGCCGTGAGGGCGACGGTGAGGCTGCGGACATAGGCGAAGACGTAGATGTCGTCGGAGACGAGCAGCTTGAAATTGTCGACCGAGAGCGCAGCGAACGCCGCCTTCAGCGCGTCCCATCCCGCCGTCAGGTCGAACACCGGCTCGTAAGGCGGCTGCGCGATCGCGGTCTGCGACAGGCTGATCTTGAGCACGAAGCCGAACGGCACCAGGAAGAACAGCATCATCCAGACATAGGGCGCGATGGCCGCGAAGCGCGCCGGCTTTGCGAAGATGCGGCGCGAGTTCATGATTGCAGCACCACGCAATCGTCGGGCGTGAACCAGGCAACGACCTGCTGGTTCAGGCTGTAGGCGTCGAGGTCGAGCCGCGCGCTGTTGGCGACCGACGCCTGCAGCATCCCGCCGGTGTCGAGCTTCACCTTGTAGGTGGTGGTGCCGCCGAGATAGCAGATGTCCGCGATCACGCCGTCGAGGGCGTTGATCGCGGTCTCACGACCGGCCTCGCGGACCGGGCCGCGCCGCGACAGCTTGATCTTTTCGGGGCGGATCGCGACCGCCAGTTTTCCGGTGCGAACCGCCTCGCGCGGCTCGGCCACCACCAGCGCCCCCGCATCAGGCGTGCCGATGACCAGACGATGACCGTCGCGCAATTTGGACTCGCCGTCGAACAGGTTGATGTCGCCGACGAACTCGGCGACCCAGCGCGAGCGCGGCGCCTCGTAGAGCTCGCGGGGGCTCGCGACCTGGGCGAGCTTTCCGGCGTTCATCACGCCGATTCTATCAGCCATCGTCATCGCCTCCTCCTGATCGTGGGTGACGATGATGAAGGTCATGCTGAGCCGCCGCTGCAGCTCCATCAGCTCGGCTTGCGTGTTTTCGCGAAGCTTCTTGTCGAGGGCTGCGAGCGGCTCGTCGAGCAGCAGGAGCTGCGGGCGGCGCGCCAATGCGCGGGCGAGCGCTACGCGCTGGCGCTGACCGCCGGACAGTTGGTCCGGCTTGCGCTTTTCCAATCCTTCGAGCTTGACCAGCGCCACCATCTCCGCCACACGCGTGGCGATGTCGGCCCGCGGCATGCCGGCGCGCTTCAAGCCGAAGGCAATGTTGTCGCGTACCGACAGATGCGGGAACAGCGCATAGTTCTGGAACATCATGTTGATCGGGCGCTCGTGCGGCAGCGCCTGCGCGATATCCTTGCCGCCGAGCAGGATACGCCCCTCATCCGGCGCCTCGAAGCCCGCGAGCATGCGCAAGAGCGTGGTCTTGCCGCAGCCGCTCGGGCCGAGCAGCGCGAAGAACTCGCCGGCCTTGATATCGAGCGACACGCCGTCGACGGCGCGGAACGTGCCAAAGGTCTTGGCGACGCCCTCGATGCGCAGCAACGGCTGGCCGGCCGCGGGACATGCGTCTCCGCCAGCCGTTTCAGCCGCAACGTTCGTTCCGGGCAATTCTTCCGCCATGGTCCCTGCCAACCCCGATTCCGCCGCACGCTAGCGGCCGATCGTGTTTAGCTCAACCGGTTCGGGGTGAATCGTTCACATCCGCCATGAACGCCGCCAGCGCCTCACGGTCCGCCGCAGGCATTGTCAGGCCCAGCTTGGAACGGCGCCACAGAACGTCATCCGGAAACCGCGCCAATTCGTGGGCCATGAGATAGCGCACCTCGGCGCCGGTCAACTCGGGGCCGAAGGCAGGGCCAAGCTCTTCGCGTGTCGTTGCTTCACCGAGCACGGCCGCCAATCGCGAGCCGTAGGCCGCGACCAGGCGCTGGGCTTCCGGCTCGGACAGAAAGCGCCAGCGCTCGCGTGCCAGGTCGACCTCGGTGTCGAAACGATCCCAGGCGAAATCTCCACCGGGCAGCGCTGCGCCGGCGGTCCAGGGCGGCGACATCGGATAGAACGGCGTCAGCTTCGTCACCGCCCGCTCGGCGCGCCGGCGCGCGGTGGTGAGGTCGCCGCCGAACATCGTGATCAGCGGTGCCTTGCGCCGGCGCGCGTGGAACAGGGTTGTGCCCTCGCGTTGCCGCGCGGACGCCGGCCTCAGATTGACGCCGCAGACCGCCCGGACCACGTCGGTCGGGGCGACGCGCTCGCGGAAGTAGCGGCTCGCCGCTTCGCAGAGATAACCGACATCGGCCCCTCGCACCGCCACGATGGCGGGGTCGCCGGTGAAATCGTGCGTGACCGTGCCGATCAGCGTGAACGCGCGTTCAAACGGGCTTACGAAGATCAGCCGCCCGTCGTTGTTCTGGAACACGTAGACATTGTCTGAATCGAACAGCCTGGGCACGATGATCTGGCTCATCTGCATGGCCGTCGCGGCGGGCTGCGGCTGGCGCAGGACCGTCTCCGCGACGATCGAGGTCCAGCCGCCACTGGTATTGGCCAGCGCCCTTGCTGTAACGGAGCGGCGGTGGCCGCGATCGACCACGGCGAGCCGCCAGATGTCGGTTCGGTCGGCACGCACGCAGCGCGCCCCGGTCCGGATCGTCGCACCACGCTCGGCGGCGTCCAGCGCCGTGAGCACGACAAGGCGGGAATCGTCGACGATACAGTCCGAATATTCGAACGCCGTGCCGAACGGGCGTTTCAGCGCGTTACCGACCGGGTGATGGGTGATGTCGAGGGTCGTCGATCCGGGCAGGCCGCTCCGGCCGGAGAGGACGTCATAAAGAAACAGGCCGGCCCGCAGCAGCCACGGTGGACGCTCGTCCACATGCGCGGGGATCACGAAACGCATCGGCCGCACCAGATGCGGCGCGATGGCGAGCCAGGTCCGGCGCTCGGCCAGTGCCCGGCGCACCCGCCAAAAGCCGCGGCGCTCCAGCACCGAGAGATCGCCGTGGATCAGCCGCGGTGTGGCCGACGACGCCGCGCCGCCGAGATCGCCCTGCTCGAACAGGATCACCCGCAGGCCGCGGCCCGCCGCATCGCGGGCGAGGCTGACGCCGTTCAGGCCGCCGCCGATGATCGCGAGGTCGTAGTCCGCCATGAAGCCGTCGAATGGGAGCGAAGCACTCCCATCACTAGAGCGATTTCCGTTCCGATGAAATCGGAACGGTGGCTCTAGATTCATATTCTGACGCGTTTTCTTGACGCGAGCCGATGTCCACTTCGCTCGAAAACGCTCTAACCGGTCTTCAGCGCAAGCTCCATGGCTTCGGCGCGGCCGATGAGCCCGGCATATTTGCCGATCGGCAAAGGCTTGCCGAGCAGATAGCCCTGTACCCCGTCACAGCCTTCCTTGGCGAGGAAGGCGAGCTGGTCGAGCGTCTCGACGCCCTCGGCGATGATCGACATTTCGAGGCCGTGGCCGAGGTCGATGACGGCGCGCACGATCGCCGCCGATTGCGGGTTGCGGCCGAGATTGATGATGAAAGCGCGGTCGATCTTGATCTTGTCGAACGGAAACGCCTGGAGATAGCTCAGCGAGGAATAGCCGCTGCCGAAATCGTCCATGGAGATGCGCACGCCGAGCGCCTTCAGGCGGCGCAGCAGCGCAAGGCCGCGATCGAAATCCTCGATCAGAACGCCTTCGGTGATCTCGAGCTCGAGCCGGCCGGGTGCAAGGCCCGTCTCGATCAGGATCGAATGGACGAGGCCGACCACGTCGCCGTGCATGAACTGCGCCGGCGACAGATTGACCGCGACCTGCAGCGGCTTCGGCCAGGACGCCGCCTCGCGGCAGGCCTCGCGCAGGATCCACTCGCCCATTTCGACGATGAGGCCGCTCTCCTCGGCGATGGGAATGAATTCGGCCGGCGAAACCTGGCCGCGCACGGGATGCTGCCAGCGCGCCAGCGCCTCGAAGCCGATGATCTCGCTCTCGGCGACGCTGTGGCCCGCGGCCCCCTGCGGCTGGAAGGCGAGCGAGAGCTCGCCGTTCTTGACCGCCATGGAGAGGTCCTGGTGCAGCACGCGGCGGTCGCGGATCTGCTGGTCCATCTCGGGCTGGTAGAGGCTGATCGTGCCGCGCGACTTCTGCTTGGCGCGGAACAGCGCCGCGCCGGCATTGGCGAGCAGCGAGGCGCCATCGGTGCCATTGTGGGGGAAGACCGACATGCCCGTGGTGATGCCGGCGCGGACCGGCCGGCCGTCGATCTGAAAATCCTTCGCGACGGCTTCGCCGATCTGCCGCGCCAGCGCGAGGCCGGCCTCGGGCTGCTTGCCGTCGATGATCAGGCCGAACTCGTCCCCGGACAGGCGCGCCACCACGCCGCCGCGTGCGGAATCCTGGAGCCGATGGGCGACCTCGATCAGGAGCTTGTCGCCGAGCGCATGGCCGAAGACGTCGTTGACCTCCTTAAGGCCGTCGAGGTCGACGCAGAGCACCGCGAACTCCTCGCGGGTGCCCTCGCAAGCCTCGATCATCTGGGTCAGAGCCTGCAGGAAGGCGGCGCGATTCGGCAGATCGGTGAGGCCGTCGTGATAGGCCATGTGCGCCATGCGCGACTCGGTCTGCCGGCGGTCGGTGACGTCCTCGTGGGTCTTGATCAGATATTGCGGCTCGCCGGCATCATTGACCACGGTGGCGCGGCGGGTGAGGAACAGCCGCAGGCCGTTCTTGGTGGAGATCGGATGCTCCTCGGTGATCATCCCGCGCTTCCTGATCGCGGCCTCGTCGCGCGCGACGATCAGCTTGGCTTCCTTGGCGTTGAAGATGTCGGACGCGGTCAGGCCGGTGGCTTCCTCGCGCCTGCGGTTGAGGATCGTCTCCGCGCTGCGGTTGGCGAGCAGATAGCGGCCGTCCTTGACCTGCTCCACGATCAGCGCAACCGGGATGTTGTCGACCACGAGCTCGAGGAACTTCTTGGTGCTCTCCAGCTCCTGCGACAGCGAGCGGCGGTCGGTGATGTCCTCGAATAGGATGAGCAGAAATTCGGGCTTGTTGCTCTCGTTGCGAACCACGATCCGGATCGAGGCGACCATGCGCCGCGCGCCGGCACGATCCACCTCGAACTCATTGCGGTGCTGGCCATCCGGTGAATTGAGCGCCGCCTGGTCAGCGGCCTCGATGCTGGCCGCCGAGGCCGACGCAAACAGCTCCCGTGCATTCCTGCCGACGGCGAAGTCCCGCGACAATCCCCAGAACTTCTCATAGGCGCTGTTGGCGAAAATGTAGCAGCCGTCCTCGATGTTCTTGGCCGCCACGCAGGCCGGCACATGATCGAGCACCGATTCCAGGAACTGCTTGGTGGAGGCGAGCTGCCGCGACAGGTTGCGCTGCTCGGTGACGTCGAGGTGGGTCGCCACCGAGCCGCCGTTCGGCAACACGAAATACTTCACCAGGATGGCCCGTCCGTCCGGCAGTTCCGTGGTCAGGCCATTGGCGCTCGATGCCTTCTCGTAAAATTCGTCATCGGTGACGCCGAGCACTCCGCGCTCGCGGCGCAGCCTCAGGATGTCGCAACCGGTCATGTTGGGCCGGAGGTCGGATCGCGTCAGGCCATAGATCTCGAGATAGCGGTCATTGCAGAAGATGACGCGGCGCTGCGCATCCGTCATCACCACGCCCTGGTTGAGGTTGTTCATGGCGGAGGAGATGAAGGCGTTGCGACGCAGCTGCAAACGGCTGGACCGGCGCAGCGAGGAATGGATCCACAGCCCGATCGCGGCGAGGAACGAGCAGACCACGATGCCCGCGATGAGGGCTTCCCAGATCACGCCGGGATCAAGCCTGGTGAGATCGCCCGGAACGGCAAGTCTGTCCGATGCCGCAAAGGCGCGCGCAGGCGCGCCCGTAACGGCCAGGCATAGGAGGGCGTGCACAGCAATCGAAAGCGTGCTGCCCACGTGCCAGTTCTTCTCAGCCATCAGCCACCCGCGATTTCAACGTCGGATTGTCTGGCCTCGCGGGTTTGGATCGGGTAAACGCCTGTGGGCACAACAGAATAATGTGACATAAAATGCGGCAATTGCCCTGACATGATAAACGACTTCTTAACGGAAGCCCCGCTTGCGCCGCCGCATCCGGACCGTGCGCCACCGGTGCTTCCAACTGGTTTCCTGCACAACCATGGATAGGGTCGATTGCGTCGTCATCGGAGCCGGCGTGGTCGGGCTCGCGGTGGCCCGGAAGCTCGCCCAGGCCGGGCGCGAGGTGATCGTGCTCGAGGAAGCCGAGGCGATCGGCACCGTCACCTCCTCGCGCAACAGCGAGGTGATCCATGCCGGCATCTACTACCGGGCCGGGAGCTGGATGGCGCGCATGTGCGTGGCAGGCAAGCACGCGCTGTACCGCTACTGCGCCGAGCGCGGCATCCCGCACAAGAATTGCGGCAAGCTGATCGTCGCGACCAGCCCGAAGGAGACCGAGAAGCTGCAATCGATCAAGGCGCACGCCGAGGCCAACGGCGTGCTCGACATGCAGCTGCTCTCGGGCGAGGCCGCACGCGCGCTGGAGCCGGCGCTCGCCTGCGACGCCGCGCTGCTGTCACCGTCGACGGGCATCATCGACAGCCACGCCTACATGCTCTCGCTGCGCGGCGAAGCCGAGGACGCCGGCGCAGCTTTCGCGTTTCACACCCCGCTGATCCGTGCCAAGGCGGCGGCCGGCCTCATCGAGATCGATGCCGGCGGCGAGGCACCGATGACGCTGCAATGCAGCCTCCTCGTCAACGCCGCGGGGCTGTCGGCGACGCATGTGGCGCGCAGCATCGACGGCATGCCGCTGGACCGGATTCCACCGGCCTATCTCGCCAAGGGAAACTACTTCAGCTGCAACGCCAGGGCGCCGTTCTCGCGCCTGATCTATCCGGTGCCAGAGCCCGGCGGCCTGGGCGTGCACCTGACGCTGGACATGGCAGGACAGGCGCGCTTCGGGCCTGACGTCGAATGGATCGAGACGATCGACTACGAGGTCGATCCGTCACGCGCCGAGCGCTTCTATCCCGCGATCCGCAAATACTGGCCGACGCTGCCTGACGGCGCGCTGATGCCGAGCTATTCGGGCATCCGCCCGAAGATCGTGCCTCCGGCCGTGGCCGCGCAGGATTTCTTGATGCAGGGCCCGCGCGATCACGGCGTTGCAGGCCTGATCAATCTGTTCGGCATCGAATCGCCGGGACTGACGTCCTCGCTCGCGATCGCCGATCACGTCGCCGAACTCGCAGACATCGAGAGCGTTTCGAGAAGCGGATAAGTGTGCGCGTCGAGAACCACGGGTCCAAGCAAGAGTGAGCGCCGCACAACCGTGTTGCACGGTACACACCTTGCAGCAGGGATGAGCACGAATGCTCTCATCCCTGCGTGAAGGACGTGATCAACTCTACACTGTCACGGGGGTTACTAGTGGAGCGTGTCGCCAGATTGCTTCAGACGCTCGATCTGGTCCTTGACCATCAACTTCCGGCGCTTCAACTCAACAATTTGCAGGTCGTCTGTTGAAAGGTGCACGAGAGCTTCGTGCAATTCGTTTTCGAGAAGTTTGTGCTTCCGTTCCAATTCAACGAGATGTGCCTGAATTGTCATTCGAAACCTCCTCGGTAGGGTTGAACCTTTAGGATTCGATCCGGACAACCAAGTCTACATCACCGATTCGTCCTGTCGATGGGTATCCGTCGTTGCAGCGTCATTTTTGAAAGTTCATATGTAACGAAGCGTGACTAAGGGAACCACGCCGGAAAAATCCATGATATCAATACGCCGGCGCACCGCCGCGGCTCCCTGCAGAAATATGTTGCGGGAGATTGGCGACGGGGGATCGCAGATCGCTTGCGATCACGCGGCGCAAGGACGATAATTTCCACAGGGCATCCACAGCCCGGATCTCACGCCTATCGGTTTTCGGCCACCGCAGACATGACCAATGAAGATGAGCGTGAGCTCGAAGCCGAGCTCACCCGGTTGCAGCAGGAACACCGAGATCTCGATGCGGCGATCGATGCGTTGCATCAATCGCCCGCCCCCGACCTGTTGCGGTTACAGCGCCTGAAGAAGCGCAAGCTGTTGTTGCGCGACCGTATCGCGTTCATCGAAGACCAGATCACCCCCGACATCATCGCCTGACCGTGAGCCGGTCTTGCGCGGCGCCCCGCCGCTTCCGAATCCGCTTGACTCAATAAGAACAAAATAGGAACATTCGCGGGCACCCCAACACCTCAGAGAACGCTCAAGGACAACACACGAGGACAACGCAGATGTCGGCAACCGCCCTTTTCGACAACAACCATTACGAACAGGCCTGCGATCAGGCGATCGCGATGTGCGACGGCAATCTGCGCAGCACCATCAAGGCGCTGATCATGGCCAACGAATATCTGGAAGCCGAGCTGGAGGAATTGCAGGCGGCGATTTCCGCAGGCTGCATTCCGGAGATCTCGCGCAGCAAGATGCGGAGCAAGAGCAGCGCCGCATAATCTTCAACCTTGGAGCAACGCCATGTCGGATGTGACCTATTACGTTGCAATGCCCTTCTTGATCGATGACGACGGATCACCCGTCGCAGGCGCTGCAGAGGAGTGCCAGTCCTCGACGGCGGCGCTGCGACGCGCCGAGATGCTGGCGCGCGGCGCCGGCCATATCGGCGCAATCGCGTTCAGCCGCAGCGGCGATCCCATGACGGGCGAATTTGGCGACGCGACGCTGCTGCGCAAGTTCGGCAACGTGCCGGACGATCTTGCCTCCCTGTAGACTAGCGCTCGCTGCCGACCAGCTTGATCCGCGGCTCGTGCCGGCGGCTCGCCTTGCGCACATACATGGCGGCATCCGCCTCCTCCAGGGCGCGGCCCGCAGCGGATTGCGGACCGAGCAGCGCGACGCCGGCCGAGGCGCCCGCGGTCACGTGCTGGCCGCGAAAAACGAATGACAATTCGTCGATCGCCTGCTCCAGGGCCGCGGCCTTCGCCTTGGCATCGGTCTCGCTGAGATTCCAGAGCAGCAGCGCGAACTCGTCGCCCCCGAGCCGGCCGACCACGTCCGAGGCGCGGACCTGTCGCGTCAACGTGGCGACGATCGCCTTGAGCACCTCATCGCCGGCGGCATGACCGAAGGAATCGTTGATCGGCTTCAACCTATCGACGTCGAGCACGATCAGCGCCCCGCTGGCGCGGTAGCGCTTCATATAGGCGATGGCGCGCGCGAGCTCGCGCTCGAAACCGCGCCGGTTGGGAATCCCGAGCAGGAAATCGGTATCGGCGGCCGCCTCGAGCTCCGAGATCCGCAGCAGGGCCGCCTTGAGCTTGCTCCTGAGGCCGCGGATGATCGCCTTGCCGTCATCAGCAGCCGGCGCTCTGCGCAAGGCCGGTTTGGCCGCGCGGCTCGAAACGGCTTTGGGTCGGGCGGCGCTGATGTTCCGGCCCTTTCTGACCTTCTCAGGGCTCGCCCTTTTCGGTTTCTTCATGGGCATCCTGCTCAATGAAGGCTTGCGGGGATTCACCAAGACAGGATAGTGGATTCCCTTCTCCTTGCCACCGCCTTGCGAGCCGCCGGCCGGAATCATTAATCTGGCCTATCTCTCTGTTTTTCTGGGCACAATTGACGTCATGACCGCGCCGATCGCCATCATCATGGGAAGCCAGTCGGACTGGGATACGATGCGGCACGCCGCCGACACGCTTGACGCGCTCGGCATTGTTGCCGACAGCCGCATCGTCTCGGCCCACCGCACGCCCGACCGGCTGTTCGCATTCGCCAAGGGTGCCAAGGCCGCAGGTTACAAGATTATCATCGCCGGCGCCGGTGGCGCGGCCCATCTGCCCGGCATGGCGGCGGCGCTGACGGAACTCCCGGTGTTTGGCGTTCCCGTCGAATCCAAGACGCTCAAGGGCGTCGATTCGCTCTATTCAATCGTCCAGATGCCCGCGGGCATTCCGGTCGGCACCCTCGCCATCGGCAAGGCCGGCGCGATCAATGCCGCGCTGCTGGCAGCCGCGGTGCTGGCATTGTCCGACTCGGCCCTGTCGGATCGCCTCGCCGCCTGGCGCAAGGCCCAGACCGAGGCGGTCGCCGAGCGACCGGAGGACAAGGCGTGACGGACACCAGGCACGTGAAGCTGAAGCCCGGTGACACCATCGGAATCCTCGGCGGCGGACAATTGGGCCGGATGCTTGCCATGGCCGCGGCGCGACTCGGCCTGCGCTGCCAGGTGTTCTCGCCCGATCCCGATTCACCGGCCTTCGACGTCGTGCTGAACGCGACCTGCGCCGAATATGCCGACGTCGAGGCGCTCGAATTGTTCGCACATGATGTCGACGTCATCACCTACGAATTCGAGAACGTGCCGGCGGCAGCCGCGCTGGTATTGGACGCGCGCCGCCCGGTGCTGCCCAACCGCAAGATCCTCGAGACGACCCAGGACCGGCTCGCCGAGAAGGATTTCGTGACGAAGCTCGGGATCGGCACTGCCGCCTACGCCGACGTCACCTCCGTCTCCTCGCTGCGCGAGGCGATCGCCGGGATCGGCCTTCCAGCGGTGCTGAAAACCCGCCGCTTCGGCTATGACGGCAAGGGCCAGGCCATCATCCGCGAGGGCGACGACATCGCGAAGGTGTGGACCAGCCTCGCCACCAAATCGGCGATCCTGGAGGCCTTCGTGCCCTACGAGCGCGAGATCTCCGTGATCGCTGCGCGCGCGGCCACGGGCGAGGTCGAGTGCTTCGACCTCACCGAGAACGAGCACCGCGACCACATCCTGAAGATATCGCGTGCGCCCGCGCCGATCCCTGACGCGCTCGCCGAAGAGGCGCGCAGCATCGCGAGCAAGATCGCGAGCGCGCTCGACTATGTCGGCGTGCTCGCCGTCGAAATGTTCGTGCTGAACAACGGCACCGGACCCAAGGTGCTGGTGAACGAGATCGCGCCACGCGTGCACAATTCCGGGCACTGGACGCTCGACGGCGCCTCCGTCTCGCAGTTCGAGCAGCACATCCGCGCCATCGCCGGCTGGCCGCTCGGCAAGCCGGTGCGCCACGGCGACGTCGTCACCATGACCAATCTGATCGGCGACGAGATCAACGATTACGAAAAGTGGCTGAGCGTGCCGGGCGCGACCGTGCACATCTACGGCAAGGGCGCGCCGCGCCCCGGCCGCAAGATGGGCCACGTGACCGAAGTCAGGCCGCCCCGGGACAAGTGACGGGATCGCAGCAAAGGCTGCAATCCCGCCGGGTGATTGTGATTACTTACGCCGTCTTCACACCCGCAACGATGCCGGTGGGCTCCTCGCTGAGCCAGCGATAGATCACCCCACCGAGCGCGCCGCCGATCAGCGGCGCGACCCAGAACAGCCAGAGCTGCGCCAGCGCCCAGCCGCCGACGAACAGTGCCGGGCCGGTGCTGCGTGCCGGGTTCACCGAAGTGTTGGTGACGGGAATGCTGACGAGATGGATCATCACCAGCGCGAGCCCGATCGCCAGCGGTGCGAAACCCGCCGGCGCGCGGCCATGGGTTGCCCCCATGATGATGAACAGGAACATCATGGTCATCACCACCTCGGTGAGGAAGCCGGCCATCAGGCTGTACTGGCCGGGCGAATGCGCGCCGTATCCGTTCGATGCGAAGCCCTTGCTGACGTCGAAGCCGGGCGCCCCGCTGGCAATAACATAGAGCAGCGATGCGGCGACAATCGCGCCCGCCACCTGGGCGATCACATAAGGCAGGATCTGGCCGGCCGGAAAGCGGCCGCCGGCGGCGAGACCGACCGTGACGGCCGGATTCAGATGGCAGCCCGAGATGTGACCGATCGCATAGGCCATCGTGACCACGCTCAATCCAAAGGCGAGGGAGACGCCGACAAGGCCAATGCCGACCTGCGGGAAACCGGCCGCGATCACTGCGCTTCCGCAGCCTGCGAATGTCAGCCAGAAGGTGCCGATGGCTTCGGCAGCGTATTTTTTGATGTCCATTGTGGTCCCCTCATTGCAAAGATTCCGGAACAAGCTCCGGCGCGGCCCCGTCCTCGGCGCCAAATCGCCCAAATCGGGGCCGCATGGAGGTATTTTCGCCGCATTTAATGGCCGAACTTGGCCCGAAAACCCGCTTGGCCGGTGGACATCTGCGGTTTTGTCTGATACATCCGCGCGCTCAAGGTTAAGGGCTTGCGCGTTTCGCCATCCCCTTTGACTTACCAGAATTCAAATCCGATCCACCTGAAGAGGATGCCGCGTGCAGGTTCTCGTTCGCGATAACAATGTTGATCAAGCCCTCAAGGCGCTGAAGAAGAAGATGCAGCGCGAGGGAATTTTCCGCGAGATGAAGCTCCGCGGTCATTACGAGAAGCCCTCCGAGAAGAAGGCCCGCGAAAAGGCCGAAGCCGTGCGCCGCGCGCGCAAGCTGGCCCGCAAGAAGCTGCAGCGCGAAGGCCTGCTGCCGATGAAGCCGAAGCCGGTGTTCGGCGCCGGCCCGGGCGGTGATCGCGGCGGTCGTGGCGGCCCCGGCGCAGGTCCGCGCGGACCGCGCTGAGCCGATTCAGCAAGACTCTAGTTTTCGATGACGCGGGCCCCAGGCCCGCGTTATTGTTTTGAGGACTTGTCGGATCAAGCTCTAGCGCGAGCCAACCGTAGATGGCCTCTCCTTTCTCCCAGCGCGGCCTTCCGCGACGGCGCCGGATCTGGCAGCCGCCGCTCGCGGCGGCCCTGACGGGAATCGTGCTGGGCGGCTGCTCGTTCGATCTGGGATCGCTGATGCCGGAGAAGGACAAGCCGCAGGAGGCCCCCAAGGCCGCCGCGCCGGCCGAGAGCGCCGTGAGCGCCGGCAACGTCACCGAAGCCCAGGCCCATACCGCGAAGGCCCAGTCCCTGGCGAAGTCGGGCGAGACCGCGGCAGCGCTCGACGAGTTCAATCGCGCGATCGGCCTCGATCCCTACAATGCGCAGGCGCTCTATGGCCGCGCCCTGATCTACCAAGGCAACAACCAGCACGACTTCGCGATCGCCGATTTCAGCGCCGCCAGCGGACTCAACCCGCAAAAGGCCGAGCCGCTGCTGGGCCGCGCCAACAGCTATCTCGCGCTCGGCAAGGTCAAGGAGGCCGCAGCCGATCTCGACGAAGCCTCCGAGGCCGATCCGAACAATGCCCAAGTCTGGACCGCGCGCGGTCAGGTCTATGAGCGCCTGGGCGACAAAGCCAAGGCGGCGGCGTCCTACACCAAGGCGGTCGCGCTTCGTCCACGCGACGAACCCGCCCGCAGCGGTCTCGCCCGCGTCGGCGGCTGACGGTTTGGCGCAGGCTGAGCGGAGTTCTAGTCGGGCGTGGCGCTCTTGGGCAGAACGGCGTTGAACATCGACTTCATGCCCGACAGCATCTCGTCGGCGACATTGGTCTTCTTCGGCCGCGGCAGGGCGGCGCCCGCATCGGCACGCAGGTCGAGCGGCGGTGCGATGACCGGCACGGGAATGTCGGCCGGCGGCGTCACCCGATTCGGATCATCGTTGCCGATCGAGGCCGTGTACGGCGGATTGGAGCCCCCATTGCCATAGGCCTCGGGTGAGGGCGTCGAGACATTGATCGGCGGCGGCAGCGGACGGACTGGAGACGGCTCCACATTCACGACCCGCGGGGCCTCCGGCGTGCGGGCGGCGTCCCGCACCGCAGGCTCAGCCGGCTTGGTCTCCGGCGCGCGAGCCTCGGACGGCTTGGTCTCGGACGCTCTGGCCTCGGCAGCCTTGCCCTCGGGCGACTTGCGCAGGCGCTCGATCGCAGCACGCGCCAGATCGTTGGCATCGGGGGCCGGGGATGCCGCTGTCGGGGCCGAATTGGCCTCAACCACGGGAGCAGAGGCAGCCGGTGCGGATTTCGCCGCGGCCTTGTCGCGGGCAGAGGGACGGCCGCGCGGGCCGGTCTCAGTGGGAGCCACGTCTGCGGCCTTGGTCTCGGCGGCCGGCGGATGATCGGCCGGCTTCTCGACCGCCGCCTTGTCCGTCACGCTCTTCTCGGGGATGCCCTTGGCCTTGACGCCGGGAGCGGGAAGGTTGGCGGTATCGGTGGGCTTGCCGTCGCTGCCGGTCTGGGCAGGCGCGGTCACGGCAGCTGGGGTGTCGGCGGCGGGCTTGGCGTTGATGTAATGATTGACGATGTAGGCCCCGATGATCGTCGCGAGCACCGAGGGGAAAATATCCATCGAAATTTTTGCGAGGTATTTCAGCATTCCGACCACACTCCCCGCGCGACCTGATGCGGGAACTTTAGGGCATTGTGAGGGATCAACTGCGACGGATCGATGGCAAACGGGCGCGCGACCCTAGCGTTTCAGCTCAATTTCAAGGAACACGATCTCAGTTGAGGTTTCGTTAAGTACGTCATGCTGGACGCCGGCCTTGCGGAAGTAGGATTTCCCGGCGGCAAGCTGCGCCTTGGACCTTTCGCCATTGGGCGCCACGATGGTCATCTCGCCAGCGACGACCGGAACGATCACATAGTCCATGCCATGGGTGTGATGACCGGTGGCGCTGCCGGGGGCAAGCCGCCATTCCGTCACCCGGACCTCTTCGTTGTCGACCTGAACCTCGGACTGGGCGGCAAGCACTGGGAGCTCCTTCTAGGGTACGAAAACCATGAAGACGTAGACGGCAAATACCACCATATGCACCAGGCCGAACAGGACATTGGTCCTGCCCGTGCCGAAGGTCAGCATGCTCAGGAAGAAGGTCAGCAGCAGGAGCACGCTGCCCTGGGCGCCGAGGCCGAGCTCGAGCTCCTTGTCGAGCGCGTAAGTGGCGACCCCGACGGCAGGAATGGTCAGGCCGATGGTCGCCAGCGACGATCCCAGAGCGAGGTTGATGCTCTTCTGGAGGTCGTTCTGGCGGGCCGCCGAGACGGCCGCGACGCCTTCCGGCATCAGGATCAGAAGCGCGACCAGAAGCCCGGCAAAGGCCGGCGGCGCGCCGATCTTGGCCGCGACGGCGTCGACCACCAGCGAGAACTTCTTGGAGAGCAGCACGACCGCCAGCAGCGCGATCAGCAGCAGCACGACGCTGAGCACCAGCATCCTGCCCGACAGATGCACCTCGCCGCTGCCGCCATACGCCCGCTCGTGGACGAAGTAATCCTTGTGCAGGACCGTCTGGGTGTAGAGAAACACCGCATAGAGCGCCAGCGTGACCACGTCGACGAAGCCGAGCTGGACCGCCGAATAGACCGGCCCCGGCGTGGTGGTGGTGTAGTTCGGCAGGATCAGCGTGATGGTCGCGAGCGCGAACAGGACGCTGAGATAGACGTTAGCGCCGGAGAGCTGAAAACCCTGCTCGCGATAGCGCAGGCCGCCGATGAAGATGCAGAGCCCGACGAGGCCGTTGCAGACGATCATGACCACGGCGAACACGGTGTCGCGGGCCAGTGCCGGAGCGGGCTTTTCGCCCAGCATGATCGTGGTGATCAGCGCGACCTCGATGATGGTCACCGAGAGCGTCAGCACCAGCGTGCCATAGGGTTCGCCGACCCGCTCCGCGATCACCTCGGCATGATGAACCGCCGCGAACACCGTGCCGAACAGGATGACCAGAAGGACGGCGGTGAAGAGAAGACCGCCAAACGACAGCGTGAAGACGTAATCCGTGGCGCTGACGGCTGCGAACAACAGCAGAGACAGCGCCGGAAAGACCCAGGCCGACCGGGGCATCGGATCATGCGCGCTCATCCATCGGCTCCAACTACGAAAGCGAGCAATAGCAAATCGGCCGGCAGATTCAATCCCAGTGCAGGATCGGTGCGACCGGCAGGAACGTCAGCAACAGGAACAGCGGGATCAGCACGGCGCCGGCGCGCAGGAGATAACCGAAGAAGCTCGGCATCGCGATGCCGTTCTCGCGGGCGATGCTGCTCACCATGAAGTTCGGCGCGTTGCCGATATAGGTGAGCGCTCCCATGTAGACCGCTCCCATGGAGATCGAGGCGAGCGTGCCCGAGAGCTGATGCATCAGCACCTGCGGATTGCCGCCGGCGAGCTCGAAGAACAGCAGATAGGTCGGCGCATTGTCGAGGAACGCGGACATCAGGCCGGTGAACCAGAAATAGACGACCTCGCGCGGCGCGCCATCCGGCGCCGTCACCGCCGACAGCAGCCAGGCGAACGCGCCGTGATGGCCGGCATTGAGCATGGCAATGACCGGGATGATGGCGACGAAGATGCCCGCGAACAGTTTTGCGACCTCGCGGATCGGCTCCCAGGTGAAGCCGTTGGCCTGCCTGTGCTCGTCGGGCGTCAGCCACACCGACAGCGCCGCGATGGCCAGCAGCGCCAGATTGCGCGCGACGTCCTCCAGCTCCAGTTTGGTACCGAAAATGTCGAAGGCAATGTCCGGCCTCCACATCGCCGAGGCGAGAAGGCTGGCGACAATGGCTGCGATCAGCACCAGATTGACGAGGCCGCGGATGCGCAACGGCTCTCCCCGGCCCGTGTCGGCGGGCGGCGACTCACTGCGAAAGCGCCAGACATCGACGACGGCGAAGATCGCGAGCAGCAGGACGGCGACGAGTGTGGTCTGCAACCAGATGGTCCGCGTGGTCCAGAAGAAGTCAACGCCATGCAGGAAGCCGACGAACAGCGGGGGATCGCCAAGCGGGCTCAGCGCGCCGCCGACATTGGCCACCAGGATGATGAAGAAGATGACCACATGGGTGTTGTGGCGCCGCTGCCGGTTGGCGCGGATCAAGGGGCGGATCAGGATCATCGCAGCACCCGTGGTGCCGACGATGCTCGCCCCCAGCGTGCCGAGCGCGAGGATGCCGACATTCGCCGCCGGCGTGCCCTTGATGTCGCCCGTGATGAGGATGCCGCCGGCCACGACATAGAGCGCGAACAGCAGCACGATGAAGCCGAGATACTCGGCGAGCATGGCATGGACCAGCGCCGCCAGTGTCGCCATGCCGCCGGCGAAGACGACGAGCGCGGCGAGCGCCAGCAGCGACCAGGCAGCGGTGATCTTGCCGTAATGGTGATGCCAGATCTTCGGCAACAGCAGCGGCCCCATTGCAATCGACAGCAACAAGCCGGCAAAGGGCAGCGCATAGGGCCAGCGCATCGCCGCACCGTCGAGGCCGGCCGCGGCAAGCGCGTTCTGCGGCAGAAACGTCAAGCAGGAGACGACGAGCGCGGGGATGTAACGTTGAGCCAAGCGGTCAGCCGCCAATGAAGCCTCTCGCCGTTTCGATCGCGCCATATTGATCGAGATCGTCGTGCCCGCCGCCCTCCATGCGAACGAACCGCTTGGGCTCGCGGGCGAGTGCGAACAGACGCTCTCCGAAGACGATCGAAATGACATGGTCATTGGTGCCATGCATGACGAGCAGCGGCACCGTGACGCGCGACATGCGCTGGTCCGAATGGAAGGGGTCGCGCATCAGAAGGCGGACCGGAACGAACCAGAACGATGACCCCGCAATGTCGGCCGTCGACGTATAGGGCGCCTCCAGGATGAGTTTTCCAACGCGATGCTCCGAGGCGAGCGCGACTGCGACGCCCGTCCCGAGCGAAAAGCCCCAGGCGACGATTCGTTCCGCCGCGTAGCGCGCGGTGGTGAACGCGTAGGCGGCTGCAGCGTCGCGCAGCAGGCCCTGTTCGCTCGGCATCCCGCTCGAGCCGCCATAGCCGCGATAGGACAGCGCAACGAGGCCGGTGCCGTCGGCGGTCATCGCCTTGAAACGGCTGACGCGGCCGGCGAGAAAATCGCCATTGCCGTGGAAGTAGAGGATCACGGAACGACCGGGCTTGGCCGGCACGTGCCAGACGATGACCTGCTCGCCATCAGACGTGGTCAGGACATGCTCTTGTGCCTCGGCAAGGCCCGCAGCATCGGGTGCGGTGCGGCCAACGGGCGGGATCGGAAACAGCATCTCGCGCTGGCGGACGTACAGCACGACGAGACCGACGAGATAGACGGTCACGAGCAGGATGGCGATCCACTTGACGATTGTCATCATTGCGCGGCCGGCCCCTCGGTTGAGACTAGGGCTTGCGACGGCTCCACAGCAATTTCATGACGTCGGGCCGCAGGCTCGCCGGAACGTCGCGGCAGCCGCACGCCGCCTTGTGGGCAGCGTGCCAGGCGATGCGCTGCTCGCGCGTCGCTTTGGGCGGCATGCGATGGGACCGGTGCCATTCCTTGTTGATGGCCACGGTCCGCGCGCCTGGCGCTACATCGCCTTGACGATGTTCTCGGTGACCTTCTTGGCGTCGCCGAGCAGCATCATGGTATTGTCGCGGTAGAACAGCGGATTGTCGATGCCGGCATAGCCCGAGGCCAGCGAGCGCTTGATGAACATCACCGTGCCGGCCTTCCAGACCTGGAGCACCGGCATGCCGTAGATCGGCGAAGTCTTGTCCTCTTCGGCCGCCGGGTTGGTGACGTCGTTGGCGCCGATCACGAAAGCGATGTCGGCCTGCGCGAATTCGGAGTTGATGTCCTCGAGCTCGAACACCTCGTCATAGGGCACGTTGGCTTCGGCCAGCAGCACGTTCATGTGGCCGGGCATGCGGCCGGCGACCGGGTGAATGGCGTATTTCACCTCGACGCCTTCCTTCTTTAGCATGTCCGCCATCTCGCGCAGCGCGTGCTGCGCCTGCGCCACCGCCATGCCGTAGCCGGGCACGATGATGACCTTGGAGGCGTTCTTCATGATGAAGGCGGCATCGTCCGCCGAGCCAAGCTTGGCGGGCTTCTGCTCGCCCGTGGCCCCGCCGGCAGCAGCCGTCTCGCCGCCGAAGCCGCCGAGGATGACCGAGATGAAGGACCGGTTCATCGCGTGGCACATGATGTAGGACAGGATCGCGCCGCTCGATCCGACCAGCGCGCCGGTGATGATCAGCGCGGAATTGCCGAGCGTGAAGCCGATGCCGGCGGCCGCCCAACCCGAATAGGAGTTCAGCATCGAGATCACGACCGGCATGTCGGCGCCGCCGATCGGGATGATCATGAGCACGCCGAGTGCCAGCGCGATGATGGTGATCATCCAGAAGTCGAACGCGCCGCCGGTGAGGACGAGACGGACGATGAAGAACACCAGCGCCACGGCGAGCGCGATGTTGATGATGTGACGGGCGGGCAGGATGATCGGCGCGCCGCTCATGCGCGCGGACAGCTTCAGGAACGCGATCACCGAGCCGGTGAAGGTCAGCGCGCCAATGGCGACGCCGAGCGACATTTCGACCAGACTTGATGCATGAATGGCGCCAGGCTTGCCGATGTCGAAGGCCTCCGGCGCGTAGAACGCGCCGGCGGCGACCAGCACCGCGGCCATGCCGACCAGCGAGTGGAAGGCGGCGACCAGTTCCGGCATCGAGGTCATCGGCACGCGACGGGCGATCACCGCGCCGATGCCGCCGCCGATCGCGACCGCGAGGATCACGAGGACCCAGGCCACGCCATCGGCCGGCGGATGGCTCGCCAGCGTGGTGGCGACCGCGATCGCCATGCCGATCATGCCGAACAGATTGCCCTGGCGCGAGGTTGCCGGGCTCGACAGCCCGCGCAGCGACAGGATGAACAGCACCCCCGCCACGAGATACAAGAATGCAGAGAGATTGGCGCTCATCTCAGGTCCCCATTGATCCCTTCAGCCCGAGGTGGCCGCTTACTTCGACTTCTTCTTGTACATCGCCAGCATGCGCTGGGTGACAAGGAAGCCGCCGAAGATGTTCACGCAGGCGAAGACGAGCGCGACGAAGCCGAAGCCGCGTGCCCAGCCCGAGCCGCTCGAAACCATGCCGACGCCGACGGCGAGCAGCGCGCCGACCACGATCACCGAGGAGATCGCGTTGGTCACGCTCATCAGCGGCGTGTGCAGCGCGGGCGTCACCGACCACACCACGAAATAACCGACGAAGACGGCGAGAACGAAGATCGACAGCCGGAAGATGAAGGGGTCGACGACCTGTGCAGCGTGCTCCATGGCGGCTCTCCTTAAACCTTCGGCTGGAAGTTCGGGTGGATCACGGCGCCGTCTTTCGTCAGCGCGGTGGCCTTGACGAGCTCGTCGTCCCAGTTCACGGCGAGCTTCTTCTCCTTCTTGTCGACCATGGTCTCGATGAAGGAGAACAGATTGCGGGCATAGAGGCTGGAGGCCGAGGCTGCGACGCGGCCGGCGACGTTGGTGTAGCCGACGATCTTGATGCCATCGACATCGACGACCTCGCCCGGCTTCGCACCCTCGACATTGCCGCCGCGCTCGACGGCGAGGTCGACGAGCACCGAGCCGGGCTTCATCGACTTGACCATGTCGGCACTGACAAGTTTCGGCGCCGGGCGGCCCGGAATCAGCGCAGTGGTGATGACGATGTCCTGCTTCTTGATGTGCTCGGCGGTGAGCGCGGCCTGCTTGGCCTGGTATTCTTTCGACATTTCCTTGGCGTAGCCGCCGGCGGTCTGCGCGTTCTTGAACTCCTCGTCCTCGACGGCGAGGAATTTCGCGCCGAGGGATTCCACCTGCTCCTTGGTGGCGGGCCGCACGTCGGTCGCGGTCACGACGGCGCCGAGACGGCGCGCGGTCGCGATCGCCTGGAGGCCGGCGACGCCGACGCCCATCACGAACACCTTTGCGGCAGGCACGGTGCCGGCTGCGGTCATCATCATCGGAAAGGCGCGGCCGAAGGCTTCGGCGCCCTCGATCACGGCGCGGTAGCCGGCGAGGTTGGCCTGCGAGGACAGCACGTCCATCACCTGCGCTCGGGTGATGCGCGGCATCAATTCCATCGCGAAGGCGGCGATGCCGGCATCGGCCATCGTCTTCAGCGCGGCATCGTTGCCGTAGGGGTCCATGATGGCGATGACGAGGGTGCCGCGCTTGTACTGCGCCAGCTCGGATGCCTCAGGGCGCTTCACCTTGATGATGATGTCGGCGTCCTTGAGCGCGTCAGCGCTGACGGTGGCGCCGGCCGCGGTGAATTCGGAATCCGGAAGCCCCGACTTGATGCCGGCACCCGGCTCGACGGCGATCTCGGCGCCCAACGCCTTGAACTTCTTCACCGTATCAGGCGAAGCGGCGACCCGCGGCTCCGACGGATCTATTTCTTTGGCAACGGCGATCTTCATAGGCCCTCCAGCGACGCGGACAAAAGCGCGCACGCGAACTTAGCGTTACTCCCGCAACGTTTGGATACCGGTTTTGAAACCGGCTTGTATGCAAAATTAATGAGCAGCCGCCGGCGTTGGCGGATGCAGCCGACGATGGATCAGGTCAGAAAGACCGCCATCAGGATCACGATGAGCGCGACCGAGACCGTGCCGTACTTCACCAGCTTGATGAAGCCCTCATAGGTCTGCTCGTGGGCAACGTAGTCGTTGCCGTCGGCGGTGGTGTATGCCACTTCGCTATGGTCAGCCATGGAATGTCCCCAGTCGAACGTCGAATTCTCGGGCTGGGATACCTGAAAGATTTAGACAGGGCAACGGCACCGAGGCGGGGTTTTCCCGCAAATCGGGTCATTTGGAATTCCAATTGTCCCGGATCCAGCGCGCGAGGCTCTCCTCGCTGACTTCGCCGGCAGCGAGAGAGAGGATGATCGTTGTCGCTTCTGCGGGATCGGGGCTGAAAGCTACGCCGTTCTTGCGAAGAAAAGCCATCATGGTCATGAAGGCGATGCGCTTGTTTCCGTCGACGAATGCATGATTTTTCGCGAGGTCGAATGCATAGGCTGCAGCGAGTTCGTCCAACGGCGCCTGTCCATAGCGCCATTTGTTGATCGGGCGCTCCAGCGCCGAGCGCAGCATGCCTTCGTCGCGCAATCGCGGCGCACCGCCGAAGCGCCGGAGCTGTCGACCATGAATTGCGACAGCCTGCTCGTAGGTGACCCAGAGCGGCTCCTGAGGATCGCTCATGCGCATCGCCAGCTATTTTGCGAGCGCAGCGAGCGTGTCGCGATACTTATCCATGATCTCGTCGGCGATCTCCATCGTCCGCTCGAAATCGGGGTCGTAGGGCAGCAGCTGAAAACCACCACCAGGCAATTCCACCACATGCAATTGCTGGCCGCGCTTGAGATCGAGGCGCTGCATCAGCTCGCGTGGCAACAGCAAACCATCCGAATTGCCGATCTTCTTGATCTCAATTTTCATGGCTGACCTCCGGCGCGTTATACACTTGTATAACACAACCAACAGAGTCGGTTCAACGGATGTTTTACGGATGGCGAATGCGTCAGCCCATCGCCTCCAGCTCGTCGATCATCCCGGCGATGACGCTGAGCCCGCCGTCCCAGAATTTCGGGTCCTTCGCATCGAGCCCGAACGGCCGCAGCAGCTCGGAATAGTGCTTGGTGCCGCCGGCGGCGAGCATGTCGAGATAGCGCTCGGCGAAACCCTCGGCCGCGTTCTCGTAGACGGCATAGAGCGAGTTCACGAGACAGTCGCCGAACGCGTAGGCGTAGACGTAGAACGGCGAATGGATGAAGTGCGGGATGTACATCCAGTAGTTCTCGTAACCCGCCTTGATCTCGATCGCCGGCCCGAGGCTCTCGCCCTGCACCGACAGCCAGATCTCGCCGAGCCGCGTCGCGGTGAGCTCGCCGTTCTTGCGCTCGGTGTGGACCGCACGCTCGAAGGAATAGAATGCTATCTGCCGCACCACGGTGTTGATCATGTCCTCGACCTTGCCGGCGAGCAGCGCCTGGCGCTGCTTCGCGCTCTTGGTCTGGGCCAGCAGCCGCTTGAAGGTGAGCATTTCGCCGAACACGCTCGCGGTCTCCGCCAGGGTCAGCGGCGTCGGCGCCATCAGCGCGCCGTTCTTTGCCGCGAGCACCTGATGGACGCCATGGCCGAGCTCATGCGCGAGCGTCATCACGTCGCGCGGCTTGCCCTGGTAGTTCATGAGCACGTAAGGGTGCGCCGACGGCGTGGTCGGATGCGAGAACGCACCGGGCGCCTTGCCCGGCCGCACCGGCGCGTCGATCCAGCGGTCGGTGAAGAAGCGCTCGGCGATATCGGCCATTTTAGGCGAGAAGCCGCGATAGGCCGTCAGCACCATGCTGCGCGCCTCCGGCCAGGCGATGACATCGGTCGCCGCAAAAGGCAGCGGCGCGTTGCGGTCCCAATAGGCCAGCCGCTTCTTGCCGAACCATTTCGCCTTCAGCGCATAATAGCGATGCGACAGCTTCGGATAGGCCGCCCGAACCGAGGCGACCAGCGCGTCGACGACCTCGCGCTCGACGCGGTTGTTCAGATGGCGGGAATCGGCAACGTCCTTGAAGCCGCGCCAGCGGTCGGAGATGTCCTTGTCCTTGGCCAGCGTGTTGGTGATCAGCGCAAAGGTGCGCTCATTGGCCTTGAAGGTCTTCGCCAGCGCCTCCGCCGCGCTTCTGCGCTTGGAGCCGTCACGGTCCTGCAACAGGTTGAGCGTCGGCTCGATCGCGAGCTCCTTGGTGCCGACCTTGAAGCGCAGGCCGGAGATGGTCTGGTCGAACAGCCGGTTGAAGGCTGAATAGCCGGTCTGCGCCTTCTCCAGGAAAAGCTGCTCCAGCTTGTCATCGAGCTGGTACGGCTTCTCCTTGCGCAGATCCTCGATCCAGGGACGGTAGTGCGCGAGCTCGGCGGCCTGCATCGCGCGATTCAAAATATCGTCATCGATCCGGTTGAGCTCGAGCGCGAAGAACAACAGATGCGTGGACGCCGCCGTCAACCGCTCGGACACGTCGCCGTAAAACTTTGAAATCGCAGGGTCCACACTGTCGCCGGCATGGACAAGCCCGGCATAGGAGCCAAGACGGCCGGCGAGATCGTCGATCGCCTCATAGCGTCGCACCGCCTCGGCGAGCCACTTTCCGCCATCTTCGTTTGCTGTCCCTGTCGCCAGCTTGCCCCTGTAGTCCGTCTCGAAGGCGATGCAGTTGGCATCCAGCTTTTCGAGATCGCGCGCCACCTCCGGCGCCGCGATCCCGGAATAGAGGTCGGCCAGGTTCCACTCCGGAAGCTTGCCGGTCTTGCTCGCAGCTTTGGAGGGTGCAGCTTTGGAGGGTCTTGCCTTGGCGGCGGATTTTTTGGTGCTTGGCTTGCGGGGAGCGGGCTTGCCGGGAGCAGACTTCTTGAGAGCGGTCTTGTTCAAGGCAGACTTGTTCAAGGCGGACTTGGAGCGCGAATTCATTGTGTGGGAAACCTGTGTTCAACAATCGCGGCGGCAGGCGGGGACATCAAGGTTTAAGCGTGCGTTAATCGGCTTCGGCCAGAGTGCCCCGATTCGAGACAGATAGTAGTAGCGTGCGGGGAACACCATGGCTGCCAGTATTTTGATCGCCGACGACGACGCTGTAGCCCGCCGGCTGGTCGAGAACATGGTGCAGAAATGCGGCTATGAGACGGTCGTCGTGGACTCCGGTGACGCCGCAATTGCCGCCCTCACTGCCCCCGACGGACCAACCATCGACGCCGTCATCCTCGATCTCGTGATGCCCGGCCTCGACGGCATGGGCGTATTGGCGAAGATCCGCGAAGCGGGGCTGAGCGTCCCCGTCATCGTGCAGACCGCCCATGGCGGCATCGACAACGTGATCTCCGCGATGCGCGCGGGCGCGGCCGATTTCGTCGTCAAGCCGGTCGGCGTCGAGCGGCTCCAGGTCTCGCTTCGCAACGCGCTCAACACGTCCGCGCTCAAGGGCGAATTGCAGCGCATCCGTCACAGCCGCGAAGGACGGCTCACCTTCTCCGACATCATCACCCGCTCCGAAGCGATGACGGGCGTGATGCGCGCCGCCCAGAAGGCGGCAAACTCCGCGATCCCCGTGCTGATTGAGGGCGAGTCCGGCGTCGGCAAGGAGATGTTCGCGCGCGCCATCCATGGCAGCGGCGAGCGCAAGGCCAAGCCGTTCGTTGCGGTCAATTGCGGCGCAATTCCCGATAACCTCGTCGAGTCCATCCTGTTCGGCCATGAGAGGGGCGCCTTCACCGGCGCCACCGAGCGGCACACGGGCAAGTTCGTCGAGGCTCATGGCGGCACGCTGTTTCTGGACGAGGTCAGCGAGCTGCCGCTGACGGCGCAGGTGAAGCTGCTGCGCGCGCTCCAGGAAGGCGCCGTGGAATCGGTCGGCGGCCGCAAACCGGTCAAGGTCGATGTCCGCATCATCTCGGCCACCAATCGCAAGCTGCTGGAGCGGGTGAAGCAGGGACATTTCCGGGAAGACCTGTTCTACCGGCTGCACGTGCTGCCACTGACGATCCCCTCGCTCCGCGCGCGGCGTGAGGACATCCCGCACCTGCTCAGGCATTTCATCACGCGCTTTGCCGCCGAGGAGAACCGCCCGATCACGGGGATCAGCGGCGAGGTGGTGGCCCATCTTGCCCAGCTCGACTGGCCCGGCAACATCCGCCAGCTCGAGAACGCGGTCTATCGCGCCGTGGTGATGAGCGATGGGGACCAGCTCGGTCTCGGCGACTTCCCCCTGCTGGCCTCGCAGGCGCATCCCGTCACGGATATTCCGACCGCTCCGCTGTTGCTCGAGCCGGCGGCGACGCCCTCCCTGGTATCGGGTAATGAAATACCAATCGCCCCGCTCCCCGCGGTGGGAACGCTGTCCATGCTCACTGCGACCGGGGATGTCCGCCCGCTGGAGGCCATGGAGAACGAGATCATCCGTTTCGCCATCTCGCATTATCGCGGCCAGATGTCCGAAGTGGCTCGCCGACTCAAAATCGGCCGCTCGACGCTCTACCGCAAACTCGACGAGGCCGGGGTTCCCGGGCATGGCGGCAAAAGCGGCGAGGAGACGCATTGAGCCCAGTGCGAACGAAGCTTCGCGCGGCGGTGCGAGATCGCTCTAAGCCGTTCGCGTGACGACGGAATTCGTCTGCGGTTTGAACCGTGACTTGGAAGTGACAGACAGAGGGAAAAGCGCGTGGCAGAAGCGTACAATCCGTTGCCAAGAGGCTCCCTTGAAGTCAGTTTGTCGTGAGTTGCCCCGGGTAGCGCTGGCCGCAAAATCGGGGCCTGTATATCGTCTGCGTCAGAATCGTTGCGTGCAGGCGTGCAACTTTCGAGAGGCCGGCGCGGTTTAGCCGAAACATCAATAAGCGATAACGAAGCTGTTCCACGAAGGAACAGTTCACCCGAGGGGTGCGACACAATGCTTGACTGTTTGAACCACCGTGTGGGCTTTGACCGTGTCTTGATGACGGTCGCGGCGACCTTCCTCACGGTGTCGGCCAGCTCGGCCCTGGCGCAGGATCTGCCGCGCAGCAGCGCCGCCGAACTCGCGATCGAGGCCGCGATCCCGCGCCCCGAGCCCGCAAACGTCCCGCCCCCGACTGCAGCAGACATCAAGATCGACACCACCGCGACGCTTCAGGACGGCGCCAAGGAGTCTGCGAAGGCTGACGCGGCACCATCGGCCGCACCCAGTCCTTCGGACGTCGCCACTACGCCTGCCACTGACGCGCCCAAGAACGACACAGCCAAAACTGAGCCGACAAAGACGGAACCGGCAAAGACCGAGCCCGCCAAGGCCGACACCGCTACGACAGCACCGACCGCTCCGGCTGCTGCGACCGCTCCGGCCGCCGAGCCGGTGAAAGCCGCAAGCAACGTTCCCGCCGCCGACCAGCCGGTCGCGGACAAGCTCAAGGACATCATCGGCGCCAAGACCTCGCGGCACTTCGACCGCAAGAACGAACGTGCAGCGATTGAGAAGTTCTACGGCGCGCGCGACTACACGCCGGTCTGGACGCAAGGCGGCAACCTGACTGCCGCGGCCAAGGGTGTAATCGCACGGCTCAAGGATGCGGCCTCCGACGGCCTCAATCCCGCCGACTATCCGGTGCCGGATTTCGCCGCCACGACCCCCGATGCGCTGGCGGATGCCGAGCTCAAGCTCACCGCCAGCATGTTCGACTATGCGCGCCATGCCCAGAGCGGCCGCATGCATTGGTCGCAGGCGAGCGGCGACATTCTCTATCCCGAGCATCCGGTCGATCCCGGCGAAGTGCTCACCAAGGTCACGATGGCGGCGGACGCCTCCGCGGCGCTCGAGAGTTACAACCCGCCGCACAAGCTCTACAAGGAGCTGAAGGCCAAGCTCGCCGAGCTGCGCGGCCAGGGCAGCGGTCCGGCGATCGAGATCGCCGACGGCCCCGCGTTGAAATACACCCCGGCCGGCAAGAAGCAGGCCGAGATCGTCGTGGAAGATCCGCGCGTGCCGCAGCTGCGCGCCAAGCTCGGCCTCGCCGAGAACGCGGGCGACACCCGCTATGACGCGGCGGTCGCCGAAGCCGTGCGCAAATTCCAGAGCGGCGCTGAGTTGAAGGCGACCGGCATCCTCGACGACAAAACGGTGAAGGCGCTCAACACCCCCAAGCGCGACAAGCAGATCGACGTGGTGCTGGTGAACATGGAACGCTGGCGCTGGCTGCCGCGCGAGCTCGGCGCGCCGTCGCTGGGTGATGCCTATGTCATCCTCAACATTCCCGATTTCACTTTGAAAGTGATGCAACGCGGCCAGCAGGTCTGGACCACACGCGTCGTCACCGGCAAGCCGGGCAAGCAAGCCACCCCGCTCCTCACCGAGACGATGAAGTACATCACGGTGAACCCGACCTGGAATGTGCCGCCATCCATCGTTTACAACGAGTACCTGCCGGCATTGCAGCAGGACCCGACCGTGCTTCAACGCATGGGCCTGAGGCTTGAGCAAAACCGCGACGGCTCGGTGCACATTTCGCAGCCGCCGGGCGAAGCCAACGCGCTCGGCCGCATCCGCTTCAACTTCCCGAACAAGTTCCTCGTCTATCAACACGACACGCCGGACAAGCACTTGTTCGCCAAGGAAGAGCGCGCCTTCAGCCATGGCTGCATGCGCGTGCAGAATCCGGATCAGTACGCCTCCGTCCTACTCAACATCGTCATGCCGAACGAGAAGTACACGCCGGAGCGCATCCGCAGCATGTACGGCAAGAGCGAGATCGACCTGAAATTCCCGACGCCGATTCCGGTCAACATCACCTATCAGACCGCGTTCGTGGATGAGGCCGGCAAGCTGCAATTCCGCAAGGACGTCTATGGTCGCGACGCGGTCATGATCAACGTCCTGAAGAACAATCGCGGCAAGGACCTCGAGGCCGTCGTGGCACATTCCCAGCCGAGCTATTCGCGTCCGGCGACGACGCTGCCCGCAGGAGTGGCCGTAGCCAACAACGGCAGCGGCTTCGGCTCGTCCGGGCCGAACTTCTTCGAGCGGCTGTTCGGGGCGCCCACCCAGGCCGTGCCGCCGGCACCGGTCGGCCGCCGTCCGCAACAGCAGCAGCGGGTGTTTACCCGCTGACGCCCGTCCGGCACTCGTTTTCCTGAAATTCTACAACGAAATGAGCGACCCCATCCCCCGATGGGGTCGTCTGACTTAACCATGTCCCACCGTCTACCCGGGCAGTGGGCGTTTTTTTGCCACAGTCAACCGGTTAGGATCGTATTCTGACTTGGTTTGGGGGCGAGAAGGTCAACCTCAAATTAACCTTCTCGCTTTAAGAAAGCGTTCATCCTCTTTCGCGCTGCTAACGGGGTTGGCGGGAGAGTCCATTTGAACGCTCGTCGACTGGGTGGGCTCATACGTGCTGACTTGTCTCGCACGCCAATTCGCTGTGCTGTCGTTGTCCCATGCGGGCGTGAAGGCCGGGTCCCGAATCGGCCTTGCCGCTGCATTGCTGCTTGCGGCGGCCGGTTCGGTTCATGACGCCGCCGCGCTGAACGAGACCAAGACGCTCTCGTTCCACCACACCCATTCCGGCGAAGACCTCACCGTCACCTTCAAGCGCGACGGGCGCTACGACGAAGCGGCGCTGAAGCAGCTCAACCATTTCCTGCGCGACTGGCGCAGCCAGGAGGCGACGGTGATGGACCGTCGTCTGTTCGACATCCTCTGGGAAGTCTACAAGGACGTCGACGGCAAGCAGCCGATCCAGATCATCTCCGCCTACCGTTCCCCCGCCACCAACGCCATGCTCCGCCGCCGCTCCTCCGGCGTGGCGCGCTTCAGCCAGCACACGCTGGGCCATGCGATGGACTTCTACATCCCCGGCGTGCCGCTGGAGCAGATCCGCTTCGCCGGCCTGCGCCTGCAGCGCGGCGGTGTCGGTTTCTATCCGACCTCGGGCTCGCCTTTCGTGCACCTCGACACCGGCAGTGTCCGGCACTGGCCGCGCATGACGCATGACCAGCTCGCCCGTGTATTCCCGGATGGAAAGACGGTGCATCTGCCGACCGACGGCACGCCGCTGAAGAACTATGAGCTCGCCAAGGCCGAGATCGAGCGACGCGGCAGCGGCGACGATGCCGGCAGCAAGCCGAATTTCTTCGCCGCCTTGTTCAGGAGCAAGCCGGCAGCTCCGGCCGCCAGCGACGAGGATGACGAGGGCGCGCCCGCCCCGGCCGCGAAGCCGGCGGCACCGACCGTCGTCGCAGCCGCCGCCAAGCCCGCCGAGCCGGTGCCGACGCCGCGCGCCAAGCCGCAGATCGCCGCCACGATCCAGCTCGCCTCGGCCGATGCGCAGATCGTCGCGCCGCCCAAGCCGAAGCCCGCCCCCGTGGCTGACAAGCCCGCGACCGGCAAGCCTGTTGACGGAAAGCCGGAGACCCCGGCCGACATCATCAATGCGCGCGGTTTCTGGGATGACGTTCCGGCCACGCCGCAGCAAGCGACGCCGGCGCAGGTCGCCGCGCTGAAGGCGCGCCAGGCGCTGGCCGCGGCCACCGATCCGCAGCCAACCGCGAGAGTGTCCAACGCGGCCCTCCAAGCCCTGGCTTTCGCGCCAGCGGCCTCCCCGGTCGACCGCGCCAATGTCGTCGCCGCCTCCGCGCCGATTCCGCGCACCGCCCGCCCCCGCAGCCTGGCTCAGGCCACGGAGATCAACACGGTGGTCGGCAAGAGCATCGACGGCAGGATCGCAACCGCGACCCGTCTCTCCGCGGCCAAGGGCGAGAGCATCTGGCTCAAGATCGTGATGCTGTCGCCGAGCGCCAGCCGCGCGATGTCGGTGACGCTGATGGGCGAGCTCGATACCGCGGCGCTGCGCGGCTATTTCGTCAAGCCGAACGCCGTGCTCGCGATGGGCTTCTCCGACGACCCGATGCAGGGCCTGTCCTGCGACAATTTCTCGGGCAGCGCGACCGCAAAGCTCGAGACGACGTCGTTCGTCATGCGCACCGCCGCGCTGCGCTGAGTCCTCTGTACCCGCAAAACTCTCTCTGTTCGTCCTTGCCCGGGTCGATCAAGCCGGCAAGCCGGCCGCGATGAGGCCGGCCTCGTGACGCTGCCGGTCGGGCTCGCGCTTGTAGTGCAGCGTCGCAAGATAAGCTGCCACCGAGAATCCCGGTTCGCGCTTCAAGACCTCGGCGGCGTGAGCGCCGGCCGCGATCGCGTTCTTCATCTGCGCGAATGTCGCCGCCAGGAACGCGTGATGGGTATAGTCGGGGCGCGTGATCCTTGAAAACGCCTCGGCGGCCTCGGCGTATTTCTCCGCGCAATAATAGGCGCGGCCCAGGTGGCTCCAGAAGCGCTCGGGATGATAGGGGTTGAGACGCATCGCTCTCCTGATCCAGTCGATGCCTTCCTCCGGCAGGCCCAGCCAGGTCAGAAGCTCTCCCTGTTGCACGACGACGAGGTCGTAGTTCGGATTGAGGGCGAGTGCACGCTCCTGGTGATAGGTGGCCTTTTCGTAGTCGTGTCGCGTCAGATTGAGCGCGGCGAGAATTCGGTGCACGTCCGCATCGTTGTCGTCGAGCGCCAACGCAATTTCCAACTCCGAAGCAACCTGCTCGAAGGTCGCCTCGCGGTCGGCGCACCAGCCATAGATCCAGCACTGACCGAGCACGCATGCCTTCCAGGCATGAGCGTGGGCATAGTTCGGATCCATCGCCAGCGCACGGTTGAGCAGCGTCTGCGCCTGAGCGTTGTCGTCGCGGGTTGACCGATGATGCAGGAGCTTTGCAGCCAGCACGCATTCGTAAGCGGGCATGTTGTCGGTCGGCTTGCGCTTGGTGCGGTCGTGCGTTGCGGCTTCTACCCGCCCCGGCAACGTCGCCACGATCGCGCGGGTCATCTCGTCCTGGATGGCGAAGATATCCCGGAGCTCGCGGTCGTAGCGTTCGGCCCAGATATGGCGATCGGTCTCTGCATCGATCAGCTGCACAGTGACGCGGACGCGCTCGCCGGCCTTGCGAACGCTGCCCTCGATGACATAGTCGACTCCGAACTCACGGCCGATGTCCTGGACCTTTACGGCCTTGCCCTTGTAGACGAACGTCGAGTTGCGGGAGATGACGAGCAGGTCGTGGAAGCGCGAAAGCTCGGTGATGATGTCCTCGGTGAGACCGTCAGCGAAGAACTCCTGCTCCGGATCGCCGCTCATATTGGCGAACGGCAGCACGGCGATGGACGGCTTCTTCGAAACACCCGGCGGTGTCAGAGCACGATTGGACCCGTCAGGCAGGCTTGCGGGCCCCTCCGCCAGCCGAATGCGGAAGATGCGGATCGGACGGGCGATGTTCTTGACGCTCTGTTCGCCGAGATCGTCGAACTGAACGCCGTCGAGCCGGTCGCCGACCTGATCGCGCACCGCGCCCGAGACGCAGATTCCTCCGGGCTCGGCCAGCGTCTCCAGCCGCGCCGCGACGTTGACGCCATCGCCGAATATGTCGTTCTGATCGACGATGACGTCGCCGAGATTGATGCCGATGCGGAATTGGATCCACCGCGGCGGCGGGACGTCGGCATTGCGCCGCGCCATGCGGCGCTGAACCTCGGCCGCACATAGCACGGCATCGACGACGCTGTGGAATTCCGCAAGCATGCCGTCGCCGGTCGTCTTGATGATACGGCCGCGATTCTTGGCAATGGCGGGATCGATGAGCTCGACACGATGGGTCTTGAGGCGCGCAAGGGTGCCGGCCTCGTCGACCTCCATCAGCCGGCTGAAGCCGACCATGTCGGCAGCGAGAACCGCGGCAAGCCTGCGCTCTGGTCCCGGCACATCCATCGCTCGGTCCCTTCACCGAGCAACCTAGCAGATGCCGAGATTTTGCCCAAGCTTGGTGCGCTGCAACGCCGACCGGGCGGGGCGCCTCAGAGCATCCCCAGCGCCTGCATGTAGGTCTCGAGGATGGTCTCGGCCTCGGCGCGCTCGTTGGGGTCCTGCTTGCGCAGGCGCACGATGGTGCGCAGCGCCTTGACGTCGTAGCCGTTGCCCTTGCTTTCGGCATAGACGTCGCGGATGTCGTCGGAGATCGCCTTCTTCTCTTCCTCCAGCCGCTCGATGCGCTCGATGATGGATTTGAGCTGGTCCTTGGCGAATTTCGTCGCGGGCTCGTCGTCGCGGACGGCGGCGGAGGTGGCCATCTTGGTACTCCCAATGGAACTGGCAAAACGAGGTGACGCCGGCATCCCTCACCGCGCGTGCTGGGTAGACCCTTAGGGTCGGCGCTCCCAGCGTTCAAGCAAGCATCACGCTCGTCCACAGCGCGCCCACACCTTCCTGCGCCGACGCACAGAAAGCTGTTGTGTGGTGCGACTCAGGGCTCGGCGATGGGCCGTTCAATGCCCGTGGGGATGGACCTTCTTCATCGCCTCGAGCTGCTCGGGCGTGGCCGCGCCCTGGTGCTTCGCCTTCCAGGTCTCATAGGGCATGCCGTAGACGGCCTCCCGGCTCTCGTCCTTGCTCAAGGCGACGCCCTGGGCGTCCGCGGCGTCCTTGAGCCAGTTGGACAGGCAATTGCGGCAGAAGCCGGCCAGATTCATCAGATCGATGTTCTGGACGTCGGTGCGGCTCCGCAGATGCTCGACCAGGCGCCGAAAAGCGGCCGCCTCGAGCTCCGTTCTGGTTTTGTCGTCGATCGCCATGGCTGTCTTCCTCAAGATCCGTTCCGGGGCAGGGTTACGGGATCAGGTGGGTCTTGTCACAGATTTTGCCATATCGCGGCGCAAAGGGGCCACTGCCCGGCTGCCCCCGGCCCAACGCCAAATCGTCAATGATCTGGTATAGCTTCCGCGACAATGACTGCCGAATCTCCCCGCTCCCCGCTTTACCTGCTCGCCCGGTTGGTCCCGGTGCTGGTGGTCGCCCTGGCGTGCCTCTACGCCGGCCCGGCCTCCGCCGATTTCCGCCTCTGCAACAACACGTCGAGCCGGGTCGGGATCGCGCTCGGCTACAAGGACGCCGAGGGCTGGACCACCGAGGGCTGGTGGAACATCTCGTCCCGCTCCTGCGAGACGCTGCTGCGCGGCACGCTGGTCGCCCGGTACTACTACATCTACGCCATCGACTACGACCGCGGCGGCGAATGGTCGGGCCAGGCCTTCATGTGCTCCCGCGACAAGGAGTTCACCATCCGCGGCACCGAGGATTGCCTGGCGCGCGGCTATGACCGCACCGGCTATTTCGAGGTCGACACCGGCGAGCAGCGCGCCTGGACGGTGCAGCTGACCGACGCCAACGAACAGCCGGCGCAGCAGCGCGTGCCTGGCCTGCCCGGCCCGGTGGGCCCGGGCGGCGTTCCGGGTTTGCCCAATAGCCCGCCCGGTGCTACGCCCCCGGGCTCGCCCGGCCTGCCACCCCCGTCTGGAAATAAGCCATGAGGCGCCTTCGCCGTATCAAGATTCTCGCGACCCTGGGACCAGCCTCTTCAGACCTCGCGATGATCCGCCGCCTGTTCGAGGCCGGCGCCGACCTGTTCCGCATCAACATGAGCCACACCCCGCATGACAAGATGCGGGAGCTGGTGGCGACGATCCGCAACGTCGAGAGCAGCTACGGCCGGCCGATCGGCATCCTGGTCGACCTGCAGGGCCCGAAGCTGAGACTGGGCTCCTTTGCCGAAGGGGCGATCCAGCTCCAGAACGGGCAGACCTTCACGCTGGATTCCGACAAGACGCCCGGCGATGCCACGCGCGTCCAGCTCCCGCATCCGGAGATCCTGGCGGCGCTCAGGCCCGGCCATGCGCTGCTGCTCGACGACGGCAAGGTGCGGCTGATCGCGGAGGAGACCTCGAAGGAGCATGCGGTGACGCGTGTCGTGGTCGGCGGCAAGATGAGCGACCGCAAGGGCGTCAGCCTGCCCGACACCGACCTGCCGGTCTCGGCGATGACGCCCAAGGACCGCGCCGACCTCGAGGCCGCCCTCGTCACCGGCGTCGACTGGATCGCGCTGTCCTTCGTGCAGCGCGCTGACGACGTGATCGAGGCCAAGAAGATGATCCGCGGCCGTGCCGCCGTGATGGCCAAGATCGAGAAGCCGCAGGCGATCGACCGCCTCGCCGACATCATCGAGGCTTCCGATGCGCTGATGGTGGCGCGCGGCGACCTCGGCGTCGAGCTGCCGCTGGAGCGGGTGCCGAGCCTGCAGAAGCAGATGACGCGGATGGCGCGCCGCGCCGGCAAGCCGGTGGTGATCGCGACCCAGATGCTGGAATCGATGATCCAGTCGCCGGTGCCGACCCGCGCCGAAGTCTCCGACGTCGCCACCGCGGTCTATGAGGGCGCCGACGCCATCATGCTGTCGGCGGAATCGGCGGCCGGCAAATTCCCGGTCGAGGCGGTCTCGACCATGAACCGCATCGGCGAGGAGGTCGAGCGCGATCCGACCTACCGTGCGGTGATCATGGCCCAGCGTCCGGCGCCGGAATCCACCGCGGGCGACGCCATCGCGGATGCCGCGCGGCAGATCGCCGAGACGCTCGACCTGCCCGCCCTGATCTGCTGGACCTCATCGGGCTCGACCGCCGTGCGCGTGGCGCGCGAGCGGCCGAAGCCGCCGATCGTGGCGATCACCCCGAACATCACCGCCGGCCGCAGGCTCGCCGTGGTCTGGGGCGTGCACTGCGTCGTGGCCGAGGACGCGCGCGACCAGGACGACATGGTGGGCCGCGCCGGGCAGATCGCATTCCGCGACGGTTTCGTCCGCGCCGGCCAGCGCGTCATCATCGTCGCCGGCGTGCCGCTCGGCATCCCCGGCACCACCAACATGGTGCGCATCGCCTCGGTCGGCCCCGAGGGCGACGCGAACATGTGAGGCCCGCCGGGGCGGCCAAACAAAAAGTCGAAAAACAACCCCATGCACAGTAACCGGCCGCTCTGGCCGGTTTTGCCGGGATTTTACGAAAAGGCACGCTCAGGCAATGGCCTGAGCGTGGCCGCCACCGCGCACGCGGGGCGATCTTTACGCCCCGACCAAAGCCTTGGTCGTCGGCAGCAGCGTCTGCTGGACCACGAGGCCGCGGGCGCGGGCGTCCATGACGCCGACGGCGCGCAGCGCCAGCAGCGTCACGGTCTGCACCGCATCGCGCATCTTGACGGGATCATCGAGATTGTCGGGCGCGAGCGGGCCGACCAGCGCCTCATGCAGCGCGCCGAGCAAGGCGGTGGCGGCGAGCGCGGTGTCCTGCGCCGGCAGATGGCCGGCGCGCACGGCTGCGTCGATCCGGCCAGCGATCTCCCCGGCGATCTCGCGCCGGCTGGCAAGCCGGGAGGCGCTGACATCGACATCAACAGGCTCGGCCAGGATGCCCCAGGCCAGCCTGCGCTGCGACAGCGTATGCACCGCCACGGTGGTCACCGCGGCCGCCAGCGCCGAGGACGGCCCCGGCGCGGCATCGGCCGCCCTTCGGATCGCCGCGAGCTCGTCGCGGGAGACCTCGGCAATGAGCTCGGAGATCAGCTCGGCCTTAGAAGGGAAATAACGGTAGACCGTGCCCGCTGCGACATTGGCCCGGACCGCGACCGGCGCGATCTGCACCGCCGCCATCCCGCCTTCCGCCGCCGCCTCCCGCGCTGCCGCCAGAATGGCGCTGCGCCGCGCCGCAAGGCGCTTCACCACTTGATGCGTCCGCCGATAAACCATGGCGCGCTTCCTGTCCCACACGCCGGCCGCACGCCCTGCGGCCCGACGCTTCTCACGCAATAGATGCAAATCGCCCCGCAAGGACTGAACAACTATTCAGGGTGAATGACAAGATGCAAATGCGTGAAGCGCCATGGTGGGCGGACGGGGACGCCACGGCTGCGCTGGCGGGCGCGTAAGCTTTCGTTCTGCAACGCACTCCGCCCTCATTCTCGTTTCCGAAGTCCGCAATCTCTACGTGTCAACTCAGAAAGTTCTCGCAAGGATCCATGCAACCTTAACTGGCTCTCCCTAGTCATGCGGTTGTAAATTGGAATTCGGCAATGCGTTTCACGAGCGGGCTTTCTGCGTTGAGCGATCCGGCTCTGCTCCTGATGTTCCCGGCGCACATGGCGCCTTGACGCTGGAACGCGCGGCGATTTCCTCCGGCCTGCGGGAGGTCATGTCCCTGCCCGCGGCCGGGAGGCTGCGGCGATCATGGACGGCGAAGCTGCGCGGCAATGCGCTTGCCGCCATCACCGTTGTCGTCTGCTCGATGCTGGCAGGCGCGCTCTACACCCTGGCCATGGGCGAGGACGTCAACTGGGATTGGCAGAACTACCACGAATACAATGTCTGGGCCGTTCTCAACGGCCGCTATGGGATCGATGTGGTCGCGCCGGGCTTGGCTCTTCTTATAACCTATTCGGAGAGCATCTTGCTCGCGGCTCTGGCCGAACTCTGAGCCTGACGACCTGTACGAGAGCCCCGTGGGACGGCGACACATGGACTTTGAAAAGGCGGCAGCACTGGCGACGCTAGGGGTCGAGCTCATGTCCGAGCGGCAGGCGCGCATAGTGCGCAAATCCACAATCAGCAATCCCTGCTTAATGTCCGTTCATGGGCTTGAATCGATGGTCTCCGCTGGCGAGTAGGATATCAGACCAATAAAGAATGCGCATTTTGGCCCGTCACCGACCATAGCTCAGAGCACCGTGTCGTCTGCTTCCGGTAGGTGAGCCGACCACCGTGATGCGAGCTCACGGGCAGCCTTTGACCCAACTCCGTCGAAGGATTAGGTTGATTTACGCGGCGCGATCCTTGTCGGACTGTTCCTTGACTGCGGTCGCGGTTTCTTCGAACCCCTTTTCGTAATTGCCCGCAAACCGTTCGATGCTGTCGGCCCACATCCTCAGCATTGAGACCTGAAAGTGCATAATCGGCTTCAAGGCAATCATACCGATTTCTGTCGCGGCGGTTGTGCGCTTTTGGGCGTCGCGCGCGAGACGGTCTGAGTTAGAGGTGTTGTCTGCCATGACTTGCTCCTTGTCCGGTGATTAACCCAAAGCTAGTTGCCAGGTTGTGCACCACGTGATGCTAACCGTTCGGCCAAAGCCTGATCTGCCGCGAGTGTAGCGCGTCGGTCGTCATGCAGTTCGTCCAGCTTTTTCAAGTAAGCGACCGCTGCTGTTTGCAAGAGATCGAAATCATATTCGCCGGAATCACGAAGATTGGTGACGTAGCGAAAGAGGGCGGAACGCCTGTTATCGTCCTCACTGATGCCACTATGGAGCAGCAAGTAGTTCCGCCAAGCAAACGCACATGCGCCTTCTATGGCCTGAGAAGTCATGGGCACCTCCCGAAGTCAGAGAAAGACTGATGAGTCAATTCGTTCCGCGATTTTCCAGATGTAATGTTGTTCCGTAGGTCAACCGCAAGGTGTTTCGCGAAGGTGACAGTGCTGCAATCGACGACGTCCCTCGAGGCGGATGCGAGGACTCGACGCTCTCGGCAGAAGAAACAAGGTCCACCAAGGATCGAACCTGCATCTGAATCATCACCCCGTAGCGGTATGCACTTCATCGTGCACCCTGATGCGCGGCGATCTCCCTTTGTTAGTTCTACAGCGAACGACGACTTCAAAGACCTGTCGCTCGCCGCCAATGTACTCGCCTGCATGGGAAAGGATTGGGCGGCATATCCGACCAAAGGCGCAGCGCTGTCCTAATTTGAATTCTTGGCCGCGTTTAAGGAGGCCTGCCATGGAGCGCGTCATTCACATGAGAATATCCGCCTAGCCCGGCGATTTCTCGAGAGGAACAGAATGAGGCAAGCGGGGCCCAATCGAAAGCTCCTAGCCGCAAGGAGAAGCCAGAGAGTGCCCGCAACGCCGCGTGGAAGCTAGTTTCGCCAGGAATTTGTCTGGCCTCCATGAAGCGGCGACCGCTCTCGACGTGAGACGGCCCACCCACGCGAGCTGCTCGTCCAGGATCATTTGAATGGCTTCCCTTGAAAAACGCTGGCGAACATCCAACTAACATCCAATCACCATCCAGCTGGATGGTAAGGGGATGTTTCGCTATGGCTGCTAACGTGCACGAGCTGCGACCCAAGGCCCCCGACACCGAGAAGATCACGATCAACCTTGGCTACGTTGACCTCGGTCATGTCGATCTTATGGTGCAGGAAGGGTTCTATTCGAACCGGACCGATTTCATCCGGACAGCAATCCGCAACCAGCTCGAGCGACACAGAGAGGTCGTCAGACAGTCCACGGCCCGGAAGAACCTGGACCTCGGGCTCCGCCATTACACTCGCGAGGACCTCGAAGCGGCGCGGCGCGCCGGCGAGATGCTGCAAATCAATGTTTTGGGCTTGGCCACCATCGCCCAGGACGTCACTCCCGCGTTGGCTCGCGCCACAATCGCGTCGGTCTCGGTGCTGGGGGCGCTTCACGCCACTCCCGCGGTCAAGGCCGCTCTCGCCGACAGAACAAGGTGAATGATGCTGAATCAAGACATAGTCCGCGAAGCAACCCGCCTCACGCGTGCCGGCCAACTAGTTGAGGCCACCGCACTGCTGCAGCGCATGCTCCAGGGCGGCATTGCTCCAACACCGGACTGGCGCAGCGCCACTCAGGCTCAGCTCCCGCGGTGCGATCCGCTTACCATCGACGCCACGGCCGACGTTGTCGAGGAGCGGAAAGCTCCGCAGATTGCGCCGGCCCGCTCTGGTCAGGGACTCAGACCCTCCTTACTGCGCGACGGCATGCGGGATGTTTCCGGGCTCCGCCTGCGAAGTCCGATCGCACGCGCTCCTCTGTCCCCATCGGACATCGTGCCGGAGGGCACACGGTTCATCGCCGGCCAGTTCAGTAACGTCGCGGGAAGCCGGACCTATAAGCTGTTCATCCCAAGCCGCTATCAGGGACAACGGCTTCCCCTGATCGTCATGCTTCACGGCTGCACCCAGTCGCCGGACGATTTCGCGGCCGGCACCCGGATGAACTTTCTGGCGGAAGAGCAGAATTGCTTGGTGGCCTATCCTGAGCAGCCGAGCGGAGCCAACCAGTCGAAGTGCTGGAACTGGTTTCGCACGAGCGACCAGCGCCGCGGCGGGGGCGAGCCCTCGATAATCGCCGGCATTACCCGCCAGATCATGCGCGACTATGTGATCGATCCGAAGCGCGTATACGTCGCGGGTCTGTCGGCCGGCGGGGCCGCCGCAGCCATCATGGGCGCAACGTATAGCGACCTGTATGCGGCCGTCGGTATTCATTCAGGCCTCGCGTGCGGAGCCGCGAGTGATCTTTCCTCCGCGTTCATCGCCATGCGGCAGGGAGGCGGCTCCAGGGCAATTGCGGACATTTCTGTGCCGACCATCGTTTTCCATGGCGATCGCGACACAACGGTGCATCCAAATAATGGCGATCAGATTATCGAGCAGTCCGCCAGCGCAACGAGGTCGACTAGGAAGGTGCTTCGCGGACGCGTACCCCACGGCCATTCCTATACTCGCACCATCCTGATCGACGGGGCCGGCCGGGCGATTTCCGAACACTGGAACATCGATGGCGCCGGACACGCGTGGTCAGGCGGTAGCCCCGCTGGGTCCTACACTGATCCGCAAGGGCCGGATGCGACCAGGGAAATATTGCGCTTCTTCCTCGAGCATTCGCTCAGTGGATAGTCAGGGCGCTCAGGTTGTCCTCGAGCACATCGCCGAGCTCCCGGATCAGTTTGGCGTCCGAAGCCGGCCTGTATCCGCCAGCGCGGGCGCGACGGCGAGAAACAGATCGCATAGATCTCCGGTCGGTTGGGGCCATCCTCGCGGCAACGTTCGGCGATCTGCCATCCGTCGATGCCTTCGGGCAGCTTGACGTCCGTGATGAGGGTCGGCGACCCGCCGTTGCGTACCACGCCTACGGCTCTGCGCCGTCAGCCACATGGATGACCTCGTACTCTTCCTCTCCTCCACCAAGAACCGCTGGTACTACTGCTAGTGCTAGAGCACCAACTCGCTCCAGCGATATGGCCCATCATGGTCGCCGCAATTTAAGGCGATCTGGAGAGAACAACGAGCGGAGGGCTGATTGTTCTCAGACTGACGCCGATGTTTGCTACCAAAGATCAGGGTCGACATCGTAGAACGTGCGATTGGTCTCAGTTCATGCGGCACCCAACAGCACGGAATTGGAACGCCACGTCACCAAGCCTGTTGTCATTTCAGACATGACCGTTGTGGTCGCCCCCCCCCATTTTCCTGGAGCGTCAGATGAGCAAGCGCAAACCAGCGGCAGCGCCAAAGCGCGCCCGCAATCCGAAAATGCCCTCGCGGGCCCAACGGAACAAGCAGGCCATTGTTAGAAGCCCGAAAGAGAATTTACTTCACTCTGCTGCGGCAGACTCGGTCGAACCGCTTCCTGAGCTTCAAGATGATCCTCAACACGAGGTCACTATCATTGAGCCTCTGCCGGATTCCTTAGTAGATGACCTCAGTCAGAGAATGACGGATAGCGATGCAACGGAAGGCTCTGCTCTAGCGACGGCAAACATGCAGGCGTTTCAAACGAAGCTTCTTGAGATAGCCGGGATCAACGCGCAATTTGCTTTTGAATTGGGCCTGAGACTTGCGACGATCAGGTCACCAACTGAATTTTTCGGCGTCATGACGGAGTTTACAAGCAGACAGGTCAAAATGTTCGCGCAGCATTCGAAAGAACTGGCGGCATATTCGTTCTGGCCGATCAAGCCGCCTCGAGAGCTTACGGCTCTGCCGAGACGATAACTGCAAGCCGTCAGGATGGACGCAAACGCGGATCACGCACGCGCAGCGACCGTCCGCGGGCGCGCATTTGGACGGCCGGCCGAAGCAGTTGAGGTCGGCCGCCGGCCCCCCGCCAGGCTGCGCAGCGTGAGCGGACTGCGCGGGCGCGTGAATAGCTTCGGCTTGGGATCATCCCATTGTGGAAACACCCCTCCCTGCCCTCTCCCGCAAACTGATCGGCCGAACGCGACCTTTACGTGTAGTACCGAGGAATTCCCGCATTGATTCATACAACCTTAACTGGCTATCCGTAGTCATACGGTTGTAAATTGGAATTCGGCAATGCGTTTCACGAGCGGGCTTCCTGCGGTTCAGCGACCCGACTCTGCTCGTGAAGTTGCCGGCGCACATGGCGCCTTGATGCTGGAACGCGCGGCGATTTCCTCCGATCTGCGAGAGGTCATGTCCCTGCCGGCGGCCGACAGGCTGCGGCGATCGTGGAGGGCGAAGCAGCGCGGCAATGCGCTTGCAGCGATCGCCGTTGTCGTCTGCTCGATGCTGGCAGGCGCGCTCTACACCCTGGCCATGGGAGAGGACGTCAACTGGGATTGGCAGAACTACCACGAATACAATGTCTGGGCCGTTCTCAACGGCCGCTATGGCGTCGATGTGATTCCACCGGGCTTTCAGACCTACTTCAATCCGCTCGTCTATTTTCCCGTCTACCATTTCCGCCATGTCCTGCCGGCGCCCTACGGGGCTGATGATCATCGGCGCCGTTCACGGCCTCAACCTTGCGCTGATCTGGCTGTTCGCACGTCTGGTGCTGCGCCAGGCCGCAACCATCGCGTCGGTCGCAGCAGTGGTCGTCATCGCGGCGTCAGGTCCGATGACGCTCTCGGAAGTCGGCACCAGCTTTTCCGACGTGCTGCTGGCCCTGCCCGTGATCGGCGGCTGCCTTCTGATCCTGACTGCGGATCGCCGACCCACGATCTGTGTCCTGCTCGCGGGATTGCTGATCGGCGCCGCCGTCGGGCTGAAGCTGACCAATGTCGTCTACGCGATCGGCGCTGCCGCGGCGCTGCTCGTCTCTGCGCGTCCGCTGCGGGCGATCACGCTTCTTGGAATCGGGGGGATTTTCGGCGCGGCGCTCACCGGCGGCGGATGGTGCCTGATCACGTGGCGCGACACCGGCAATCCGATCTTCCCGCTGTTCAATGTACTGTTTCAGTCGAGCGAGGTAGCCGACGTCAATCTGATGGATGCGCAGTTCATGCCGCATGGCGTGCTCGACGCACTGGCCTACCCCTTCTACTGGCTGATCGGCGACCACCGAGGCGCGGAGCATCCGTTCCGCGACGCGCGCTTCGCGGTGGTGATGGTCCTGCTCGCGCTCGGCCTGTGGGTCCGCGCGAGGCGCAAGAGCGCGATCCTCACCCGGGGTGACTTGCAGCTGGTGGTGCTGTTTGCGGCCTCTTACCTCGCATGGCTCGGCTTGTTCTCGATCCAGCGCTATGCGGTGGTTCTGGAGCTCCTGTGCGGCCCGCTGATCGTTCTGTTGCTCGCGCGCCTCGCCGGAAGCGTGGGGCCGACATGGCTGACGACGTCCCCTCGACCGCTCGCCGCGCTGACGTTGACGGTCGCAGTCGCGATCGCAGCGTGGTCGCAGCCGGCGGACTGGTGGCACCGCCCCTGGTCCGACGTCTACCGGCCGAAGATCGCCTACGAGCTCGATCAGCCCGCGACCTATTTCATCCTCGGCAAGCCGCTCGCCTATATCGCGCCGCAGCTCCCCTCCCAGTCGCGCTTCTACCTGCTCGCCGATATCGCCGTGCCAATCGTCCCCGGCGGCATCTTCGACCAGCGCATTCGCGCCGGGCTGAAGGCGCCGCTGCCCGGCGGCGTCCGCGAATTGCACATGCGCGGCGAACCGGACCGCAGCGCGCTCTTGGGTCGCTACGAGCTCACCATCGATCGCTCACGGCCCTGCGTCACCATCGAGGGCGCCCGCCCCGGCACGGTGATCGAAAGCTGCCCGCTGATCGCGCGGGGCTCACTTTGAAAACCACCGCCCTTCCTTGAACAGAGGCTTTACCCCTTTGAGCTGTACAATGAATCATGGCGAGCTTGGCACAGGCAATTCCACATCAGTCAGGATCTACGCGGCCTTCACCGTGGTCGCTGCGGCCATTCTGCTAGCGATCGTCATATTTGACTTCCAACTGGCAGCAGCCCAGTCGTTCCCATCGTTCGTACTTGACCCAGGCGGCTTTCCGGTTGGTCGAGATTTCATGAACACCTGGATGGGCGGCCGATCGGCTTTTTCCGGCGGCCCTGCTGACTGGTTTGATTCCGGCGCCTACATGGCTGCAATAACGAAGGTGACCGGCATCCCCGATCTGGCACCTCTGTATTGGTCGTATCCGCCGCATCTGCTGTTCTTCATTTGGCCCCTTGGCTTGCTTGGTTTTCTGCCGTCGTACATTTCGTGGTGCGTCGCCGGGCTCGCCCTGTATGTTTGGACGGCAACATCGTGTGGTGTCGAACGAAAATACTGGGTGTTTCTGGCCGTCGCACCTGCCGTCACGGTTAACGTCTTCCTCGGTCAAAATGGTTTCTTGACCGCCGCGCTCTTGATCGGCGGTCTTGCAAACCTCGAGCGACGGCCGATACTCGCTGGAATTTTGTTTGGTATCCTGACCATCAAGCCGCAACTCGGACTCCTGCTTCCGATCGTGCTGGTGCTGGGTGGGCACTGGCGAGTCATTGGTTCAGCCGTCGTCACGACGGTGTTTCTTGTCGCCGCGACTGCAGCATGGTTTGGGCCAGAAATCTGGACAGCGTATTGGCATAAGGTTTTACCGCAACAGAACGAACTGCTCGATGTGGCAGGTATCATGGGCTGGCCGATCGTCGCCTCAGCCTTGATCAACGCACGCCTTGCGGGTCTTCCGGCTGATCTAGCCTGGGTGGTGCAAGGAGCGGCGTCGGTATGCGCCGTCGGTGCGGTGGTTTGGACGTTCTGGCGCAAGCGCGATCCGGTCCTCTCACTAGCGCTCTTCGTTACCGCCACCTTCTTGTTTTCACCCTGGATCATGAACTACGACATGGTCGTATTCGGATGGATTGTCGCGCTCCTGCGTCAGCGCGGAAACGAAGCGTTCGCCGATCAAATTCTTTCGCTTGCGTTGTGGATGTTGCCTATTCTGATGTTTCCATTCGGCTTCGCGCAAATACCGATCGCTTTACTGATCCTCCCCTTGTTCGCCGCTCGTCTCCTGTGGCGGTTGTCCAATGACAAATCAAAGCAGGCCTCGTCAGTGACGTTGCCGGCTCTAGCTTGAGGGGCGACATTTCCTGTTGCGTGACACCATCAAGTTCGATGAAGACATCGAGTGCCCGTTCGATCGCGGCCGAGACGTCAACGGTTCGCACGGGAACCTCCCGCAGGCGAAGAAGGGCAGCCTTGGCTGCTTCTATGGTGATCGCGCGGGCCGCGCGCGGAACGCAGACTTGAGAGCCCAGCCAAGGCGAACGAACTTTGCTCCTGGATGATGTTTTCGAAGCTTTGGCAGGCTCGATCTCTTCAATGGGCGCCAAGGGGCATCTTCAGCTGGCGCCTTCTCTCTACTCCGAGCAAATCTCTTCTCCGGGCAAACTTGCCATGTGGCCTATTGGCCCGTTGCAGACCTCGGGCACGCTCGACTAGGCTTGTCACCGGACCGCCGCCCGCCGTTGCCAGCACGATCACCCCCGCGGCCAATTCGAGTTTTGTCGAGACAGGCCCCAAGCATGAAAATACAGGTTGGCTTCGAAATGACCTACGACTTCCAGCAAGTCACACCATTGATTGCTGTCGTCGGCATGCACTTCACCCGCGCGTCCGACATCATTGTGCCGGATTACCTCATCACCGAGCCTTCCGTGCCGATCTCGCCATACCGCGACGGCTTTGGAAACTGGTGCAGTCGGTTCGTTGCGCCTGCTGGCCGCATGCGCCTTTCCGCCAACGGTGCAGTGCGCGATAACGGTTTGCCTGATGTGATCGCACCTTCCGCGACACAATACGCGGTCGAGGATCTTCCACCTGATACCATCGTTTATCTGCTTGGCAGCCGCTACTGCGAAACCGATCGGCTTTCCGACATCGCATGGAAGCTGTTCGAGAAAGCGGCGCCGGGTTGGCCACGGGTCCAGGCGATCTGCGATTTCGTGCACAATCACATCGCGTTCGGCTACGAGCACGCGCGGGCCACCATGACGGCTTGGGACGTATTCAACGAGGGCAAGGGCGTCTGCCGCGACTATGCGCATCTTGCCATTGCATTCTGCCGTTGCATGAACATTCCAGCGCGCTATTGCACCGGCTATCTCGGCGACATCGGGATCCCGCCGCCCCATGCCCCCGGGGACTTTGCAGGCTGGTTCGAAGCCTATCTTGGCGGCCGCTGGTACACGTTCGATGCCCGCAACAACACTCCGCGAATCGGGCGCGTCCTGATCGCGCAAGGCCGCGATGCGGCGGATGTTCCGATCGTCCATACTTTCGGACCCAATACGCTCGTCAGCTTCAAGGTGTGGACTGACGAGCTTGTGTAAAGCGCTCGCCTTGGGCGATTGGGTACCAGCCGGCTGAGATTGATCTCGCTAATTGCTTAGAAGACTGCTACAGAGTTCGCATCACCGCGCGCTACGTGGCTGTTATCGGTGACTGAGAGCTTTGCGCTCCCGCCCTCAACCCAAGAGAAGGCGGTCAGATGGCAAATTCCGACAAATTCGACATTCGTGAGTGGCTCGTACCACCTTTGTTGGTACCGGTCTTCCTCGTACTGCTGATTGCGGTCACGGCCATTTTATAGCGGTAAGTCCGTTCAATCACCATGCGTCAGAACTGCAAACCGGGGCGTTGCGCCAGTTCAAGCCAAACGGGAGCCCAAAAATGGCAAACACGGCAATCATCAGGGATGCCTACGGGGTTCCGGCGATCTTCGTTGGTTCGAAGACTGGCCGGGACGATGCTCCCTTTGTTTTCGTGAGGGTCGGAGGTGAGGAGCGCCGGATGCGTTGGTCCGAATGGGATGCTCTTCCGGCCTGGACCGGCGAGAGTCCCACCTGGGCGAGTAAAACCAATTAGCTAGGAGTGCTCAGCATGAAGATGGTTCGAACCGGCATATTGACCGCGGCGCTTTTGCTGACATCCGCACTGGGCACATTCACGCCAGCAGCTGTTGCTGCGGAGCCGAATTGCCGTGCGATCGAAAGCACCAGCGCCCGCCTTTCCTGTTACGATGCGGCATTTCCTCCAAAAGCCAGGAAGCCCGCCGAAGCCGGCGTCGATCCATCGTCAGGCTACAAGGATCCATTCCTTGCGGAAGAAGCCCGAACCGCCGCGAAGCTCAAGAATATTTGCCGCGGTTGCTGAGCTTCGCTTCCGACATACGCGCCCATTACGAGACCCTGTAAGATGACGAACGATGCTAATGATCGCCGAGTGGGCCGCCAACGAAAGCGCGCTCTTCATCTGGCGGGCACGGTTTTGGATGGCAAGGCAGACCGCTCTGCGAGTTCCAAGGACCAATCGGCCAGAAAGCAGCGCCTGCTTGAGGGGCCAGCGGAATTCAAAGCGGTCCGCGTCGATCGTTCGAAGAAGACTTCAAACGATGCTGAGTGATCGAGGTTTGTCACCGCGCATGGTTGCTTCGGCCCGGAGTCATGATGACGCATGGAACATCTTGGGATTAGATACACGGTGGTCCAGACGATCAACCCGCCCGGCTGGAAATGGTCGTTTGAGCGAGACGGTCGGTCACCCCGAACGGGAATTGCCTTCAATCGAGCGGAGGCCGTCAGCGCAGCTGAACGAGCGATCAGCCGATCGCTCAGAGATCAGCAACGCCAATAGAAGCGCTCGGTTTGCAGCTGTCTCTGTCCTCGGCACGTTGCCTCTCGACCCCGGCGTCAGCTTCCAGCAATTCGCAATAGTTCCTGCCAGGAACCGAACAAAGCGCTCGCTATTCGGCAGATAAAGGCGCACTGTCTCACTACCATCGAGCGGCCCTTAGCATCTATCGGTGGTGTGAACGCAAAGTTGCGCTCCCGCTCAACCCCAAGCGGAGCGTCAAACATGCCGCCTCAACGGTCCCCAGGACAATTCTCGACACTTGAATACCGCCTCGCGCAAGAGGCGATCAACCTGCGCCTACAGGCCGAGGGGATGCCCGTTGGTGTCCGCCGCACGGAGCTTCTGCGAAAAGCCCGGCAGATCGATGTTGCGGGGGAGATTAACAATTGGCTGTCCTCACCGGGACTACAGGCGCCCTCGTGAATTTAAGTCTCGCTCTTGTGGGGCGTGATGAACTTCAGCATGCCACGTGGAGACCAACGTCTATCGGGATTTTACTCTCACCCTCCCGGGGCTGGTAAGCCGCCGCCTGCGCTTCATTTAAGCGGGCGGCGTTTTTGCTCGAGTTGGTATGCCATTGACGGGACGTCCTGCTGCTGATCGTGATTTCCATGTGGCTTTCTGGGAACGCCGCTGGGCGAACGGCTTTAAGCTTAATCACCTTTTCGGATCCGTGGGCTACTATCGGTGACTGAGAGCTGGTTGCTCCCGCCTCCAAGCCGCGGGATGAACATGTGCAACAAATGCGTCAAGATAGACAACGAGATTGAACAGTTCCGCAGGTTGATGGCACCGGGAATGGACGCGCTTAGCCTGGCGATGATCCGATGCACCATCGAATTGCTGGAAGATGATAAGGCGGCCTTCAAGTGCCGCGGGAGCGCGCGCAACTAAATGCACGAAGCCGGCTTCCTGATGGTGATCCGAACGAGGCAATGCAAGCTGGCCAGGGCCGCCTTTGAGCCGCTGCGGACCTGAAGGACCGACCTCATTGCCGCGTCATCAGCGCGACAGCGAACCCAAGCAGAGTCAGCAGAATGGAGAGGGGATACAGCCGAGCGAGCTTCGTCCTGAGCGGAATGGGAGTGCCACGGTTGTCGAGGTCGAACTCGAATGGCACCTCGGAGAAACGTAGCCCGAAGTCCAGCTCGTATTTCTCACAAAGATAGGCCAAAAGGTCGTTCGTGAGGAAACAGAACTCGAAGAAGATGATGGTCGGCAAAACATAGAGCCCCGTCTCAGAGCTCAGTATTTGCGACGTCCTGCTCCATTGCATCCCAAGGACGCCAGCCAAGACGATGACCAGGAGCACTGTGGCGAGGATTGCAGCGCAGGCAGCCACGAGGGCAATTTTGAGCAGCGTTCTCACGCGCGGACATCCCTCGTGCGAAGGCGCAACATCTGTCGGTTGTGCAGCAACGAGCGCTAAGCTTCGGTAAATTGCCAGCCGCGTTCCATCTCCGGCGCTCGGCCGACAATCTCCGGCTCTCAGCCGGCGCCCATCGCGGCCAACACCGTCTGCCGCCTCGACGTCGCCTGTGAGGGGTAGACCGGGCGCAACGGTGTCCAGGCCCAACCGTCGAGAATAACCCAACCCAGTCCCGAGCCGGGCCGGAATTCCGCAGCGCAGCGCTCTCCCACGTTGCCGAGGTGTGCTATTGTTTCGGTCAGCGCGCGGAGGCAATGCTGTGAGGCGACGCGAGCTCATTACTCTGCTAGGCGCCGCGGCGGTGTGGCCGCTGGCGGCGCACGCGCAGCAAGCGGCCAGACCGCCGCTGCTGGCGATGTTCCATCCGGCAATCCCGCCGGCGCTCCTGACTGAAACGGGCGGAGGCAGCCCATGGCGCGCCTTTTTCGGCGAGTTGCGCCGTTTGGGTTATTTGGAAGGACAAAATCTGATCATCGAGCGCTACTGGGCCGAGGGGCGTCATGATCGTTATGCCGAAGTGATCCGTGAAATCGTGAGCCGCAAGCCGGATGTCATCGTCACCGGAACGAATCCCGTCGTAACCATGTTCAAGGCGGCAACCGATACGATACCGATCGTTGCTTTCATGCTGGATCCGCTGCAGGCGGGACTGGTGACCAACCTTCAGCAGCCCGGCGGCAACCTCACCGGCATCACGCTTGATGCCGGCATCGAGATCTGGGGCAAGCGGCTGGAGTTCTTGAAAGAAGCGATTCCTTCGATGCAGAAGGCCGTATTCCTCGGGATGCGCGGCGGTTGGGATGGGTCTGTGGGCCAGGTCTTGCAGAATGCCGCCACCCGCCTGGGAATCTCACTGACCTTTGTCTTCCCACAGGAGGGGAAACCCTCGGAGATTGAGCGCGTCTTCGATGCGATAGCGGAGCAACGGCCGGACGCCGTGCTTGTGAGCGGAGAGGGCGATCTTTACGCCAACCGCCAACTTATCGCCGAGCTCGCCGTGAAAAAACGCCTGCCGACGATATGTCCGTACCGCGATTACGTCGAAGCCGGCGTGCTGATGGGTTATGCTCTCAATCTCTCGGAGCTGTTCCGGCGGTTGGCCGACGACGTGCACAAGGTCCTGAAAGGTGCCAAACCGGGTGACATTCCGATTTATCAGGCGACCAGATTTGAATTCCTAATCAATCTGAAAACGGCAAAAGCATTCGCCCTGACCCTGCCCCCGGCGTTGCTTGCCCGCGCCGACGAGGTGATCGAATAATTCCGCCATGTCCATTCATCGACCATCGCGGCCGTTGAGAAATGTCAACTTGTCCGGCGCCATCGAGAGTGCAGCAAACACCGGCGCGCTGACGGCGAGCGTCAACGAGTACACGCCCCAGCGTCTCACCCGGAGCCCGATCAGAGCATGATCGCGCTTCTCAGCTCGTTCGCGTGAGAGCGAGCTGCGCCGATGCGGCCTCGGCCCTCCGCCAGGCTGCGCAGCGGCCGAGGACCAGCCAGAAAACAATCAGGATCGCCGGGAAGCCGACCGGTTGCCCGAGAAACAGGAAGCTCGCCAGCAGCGCGAAGACGAGCGCAAGCGCCATCACCTCGTGGCGTGCGAAACCTTCGTCGAGCCCGGCGCGGATGAGGAACGCCACCGCGATGCCCAGCACGACCAGATCGTACATGAAGAGATAGGGCGTCGTGAGCAGCGTCGCGGTCGCCAGCATCGCCGCCTTAAGGGCGTAGGGCAGCCGGCTCCGCCACACCACGACCAGCGCCACGGCCACAGAAGCGGTCAACACCCACTGGAAGATCCATGCGAGCTGCTCGGTGCCGCCGACATAGCGCACCAGCGCGAAGATGCTCTGCATCTTGAACCAGGGCGCCCGGCCTTCGGTCAGGAAGGCCTGGGAGAACATCGGAATCCAGTGGAAGAACGCCTGCCAGCTCTCGGTGCCGAAGGCGAGCCAGGACGTCGCAGCGATGGCAACGGTGACGATTGCGGCGGTGAACAGCACGGTCCATTCGGCGGCGGCGAGCAGGACAAGCGGAAACAACAATCCGTATTGCGGCTTGTAGCTGAGAAGGCCGAGACAGATGCCGGCCAGCACCGGCCGCGTCGGCAGCAGATACAGCATGCCGCCGATCAGCGAGGCCGTGAGGAAACCGTTCTGCCCGACCAGGATGTTGAGGAAGGCGGCCGGAAATCCAACCGCAATCACAAGGCCCGCATTGCGCCCGATGATCGCGCGCATCACGGCGAGATAGGGCACCATGCTGAACGCGGCCCAGCCGATGAAAGCCACCGTATAGGGAAACTGCGCGAGGAAGGACGCGACGAACAGGAAGGGCGGCGGATAGTGCCAGGCGAAATGGCCGACGAAATCCTGCTTGAGCAGCGCAAGCTCGACCTGCTTCTGAATGTCCCAATCCCAGGCCTGCGCGGGATGCCCCTCGAGCGCCAGTCTTCCGGCCGCCCAGACGTTGACGAAATCGGTGGGAATGCCGCGCCCGTCGGCGTCAAAGATCCAGAGATGGGCGAGATAGGCCGTCGGAAAATACGCCAGCGTGACGATCGCCAGCACGAAGGAGATGTTGACGAGGATCGCGGGGACCGCACCGTGACGGCCGACGGCAGACGGGACGGAGGAGGCTTCGGCCATGCGGCTTCCTTGCGCGATGATGTGAGGCGGATGCGCCCAAGCCATACACCCGAGTGACTTGAAGGAGGCTTAAGCCTGATCGTCGAACGCCCCGCGCCGAATTCCCGGGCAACGCAAAAGAGCCCCGTCGATGACGGGGCCCTTCGCTATTCCGCTGGTCGTCCGGCCTTACTTGAGGCTGGTCGAGATCGAGCTGAACTTCGTGTTCAGCGTGGTGCCGAGGTTGTTGACGACGGTGATGATCGCCAGCGCGATGCCGGCAGCGATCAGGCCGTATTCAATGGCGGTGGCGCCGGATTCATCCTTCATGAAACGCGCAACGAGGTTCTTCATAGAGTGCTCCAAATGAGTACACGAGGCTACAACTGATCTGGTCTCTTCGGCTTCCCAGCGCCGCCCGACCATGGCAACGGAACGTAGAGGCAAAGAATTGCACCGCAGTTAATTTGGCTGCGTAAACACCGAGCGGATTGCGTGTATCGGCCCATGGTAAATCCAAGTTCGAAACAATCCGTTAAATTGTACGCATCTGACGCCGGCCTAGCGCGGCCGGTTTACCCGAAGTTATGACCGGCGTGGTCCAATGCCGCCCGCTCGGGCCGGCAAGAACAACCAGGACGACGAGACGGCATGTCCCTTTCCTTCGCCAACAGCATCGCGGTGCAGGGTCGCGCGCGTGCCCTGGTGCCGTTGTGCGTCGGCGCCGGCGCCTATCTGTTCTTCCTTTTTCTCGGCGACACGCTGCTTCAGGATTCCGACTCGTTCTGGCAGATCAAGATCGGGCAATGGATCCTCGATCACCGCGCCATGCCCATGATCGACTTCTATTCCTTCACGCGGACGGGCGCGCCGTGGATCTCGACGTCCTGGCTGTCGCAGGTCGCGTTCGCCTTCTCGCATGCACAATGGGGCTGGGCAGGTCCTGTCATCCTTACCGCGGCCGCCGTCGCGCTCACCGTCGCGATCTTCGTCCATCTGCTCGAGGCGCACATCGGAGCCCCGCGCGCGGTGCTGTTTGCGATGCTGGCGCTGCTGCTGTCGATTCACCACGTGCTGGCGCGCCCGCATATTCTCGCGCTGCCGGTGATGGTGGCGTGGGTCGGCTTGCTGATGGCGGCTGCGAGCCGCAGGAGCGCGCCGTCCTGGACCTGGCTGCCGCTGATGGCGCTGTGGGCGAACCTGCACGGAGGCTTCGTGCTCGGGCTCGCGCTGATCGGCCCGATCTCGCTCGAAGCGGTCGAGCATGCCGAGAAGGGACGGCGGCTCGCCCTGTTCATGCGCTGGGTGCTGTTCGGAATCGGGGCGCTGATCGCGAGCTGCTGCACGCCGTACGGCTGGCGAACGCTGCAGGGCGCGACCAACATTCTCAGCCTCGGCGAGTTGCTGACGCTGATCGTCGAATGGATGCCGGCGAACTTCGCCACGTTCACCCCGTTCGAAGGCGCCCTGCTCGCCCTGATCGCATTCGGTTATTATCGCGGCCTGGTGCTGTCGGCACCCCGGATCTTCCTGATCCTGTTCCTGACCTGGAGCGCGTTGAGCCATGTCAGGAGCATCGACGCATTTGCATTCCTGGTGCCGCTGGTGCTGGCAAAGCCGCTCGGCGAAATGTTCCCGCAGCCACAGCCCGCGGCCGCCGGTGCCGAAAGCTGGCCGGGCCGCTACGTCACGGCGCTCGGCGCGCTGATGATCGTGGCGGCAAGCTGGACCTCGACCTCGCTCTATCTGGGGCACCACCGCTTCACCTTCACCATGACGCAGACGCCGGTTGCGGCGGTCGACCTGCTCGAGCAGCGCAAGGTGCAGCGCGTCTTCAACGCCTACCAGTTCGGCGGCTATCTGATCTCGCGCGACATCCCCGTGTTCGTCGACGGCCGCGCCGAGCTCTACGGCGAGAAATTCATCATGGACTTCTTCAGGGCGACCGAGGGCAAGAAGCCCGAGCTGCTGCCACGCCTGCTCGACGAGCACAAGATCGATGCGACACTGCTGGGCGCGGATGCGCCGGGCCCGCAGATCCTCGACCAGCTCAAGGGCTGGAAGCGGATCTATGCGGACGACATCGCCGTGATCCACGTGCGCGACACCGCAGACGGCGCGACCGCGGCACCTCCGAAGTGACGACCCGCTCCAGCGCGCGTCTTCGGCCTCAGCGACTTCATCAGATGGTTCCTTCCAGCACGCCGACCCTGACAGATCCGGCGCGTCCCGCCCCGGACCGAGCCGTGGCGATGATCCTGCTTGCGATGCTGGCTGTGGTCTCGCTTGTTCCGGTGCTGCTGACGCCCATTCCGGCGATGGTCGATTATCCCAATCACCTCGCCCGCATGTCTGTTCTGAGCCAGAACGGCACCGCGGGTGCAAATCCGTATTACGAGGTGAGGTGGGCCTTCTATCCCAACCTCGGAATGGATCTGCTGGTCCCGCAGCTGGCGCGGCTGATGAGCGTCGAGAACGCGACGCGGCTGTTTCTGTTGCTGAGCCAATGCCTGATCGTCACCGGTGCGCTTCTGCTCGAATGGGTCAGGAAGGGACGCATCCATCTCGCCGGTTTCGCCGCGCTCGCTTTCCTCTATTGCCTGCCGTTCAGCTGGGGTTTCGTGAACTTCGAGTTCGGGCTCGGCCTCGCGCTCTGGGGCATCGCCGTCTATCTGATGCTGCCCGAAGGCCCCTGGCCGCTGCGCTTCATGGCCAATCTGATCTTCGTCGCCGCGCTCTATGTGGCGCATTTCTTTTCGCTCGGCATCTATGGCGCAACGCTCGGCCTTTTCGAGCTGTCGCGCATCCGCCAAGGGCGGGTCGCGTATCCCGTCGCGGCCGCGCGGCTTGGCGCGCTGGCCCTACCGGCGCTTGCGCTGCTTGCGATCATGCATGTCACGGCAGGCGCGATCGGAAGCCAAGGCAACGATTGGTTCCTCGCATTCAAGCCGGTCTGGCCGCTCCGCATCATGAACGGCTACAACCTGACGGCCGCGGCGGTGACCGGGCTGACCCTCATGACCGCGTTGCTGTTCGCCGCAAGGCGCGGCGTGCTCAGGCTCGAGCCCGCCGGGATCTGGATCGCGCTCGGTCTTGCGCTCCTGTACGTGGCCATTCCCTCGAGACTGTTCGGGACCTCTTTCGCCGACCTCCGCGTGTTTCCTGCTGCGGCGCTGATCCTGCCGGCGTTCTGCTCGCTGTCGCTGCCAAGCCGGGCTTGGCGGATGGCTGCACTCGCTGCGATCAGCGGCATCACGCTGATCAATCTCGCCGTTGTCTTCACGGTATGGCTGCCCTACCGCGCTGACTACGCGGCCATTGTCGAGTCGTTCCGCAAGGTCGAACGCGGCTCGCGCGTCCTCGTCAGCAATGCGGACGAAGCGGGCGACCCGCCCTTCGCCGATCTCACCGCGTATCCGATGTATTATGCGCCAACGCTGGCGGTGCACTATGCCAACGCGTTCGTGCCCAATCTCTTCACGGAGGCGGGCAAGCAGCCTGTTCGGGCCGTCGAGGCCGTGCGCCATCTTGCCACTCCGGATGGCGGATTGGTGTCCTCAGGCCTGCTCACCGCGATAGCAGCGGGCCGCCCACCGGCGGACTCGCCGCGCTTTGTCCGCACCTGGTACCGGGATTTCGACTACCTCTATGTGCTGGGACCGCGGGCCGCAAACCCGCTGCCGGATCTGCTGGAACTATTGCAGACCTCGGATCGGTTCGTCCTCTACAGGATTCGCCGCAAGTCCTGAGAAAGGCGACCTTAACCACCTGCCCATAGACTTCCGCCCCTGCAACCCAGCTGGACTCCTTCGCATGGCGGCCAATTCCGGACCGATCCGCTACAGCCTCGTCATTCCCGTGTTCAACGAGGAAGCCGTACTGCCGATATTGTTACGCCGGCTCGACTTGCTGCTGTCCCGGCTCGACGGGCCGGCAGAGGCGATTTTCGTCGACGACGGCAGCAGCGATTCCAGCTCGATCGTGCTACAGGCACTCGCTGTGCGCGACGCCCGCTTTCGCTATATCGGCCTGTCGCGGAATTTCGGCCATCAAGTCGCCATCACCGCCGGCATGGACGCCGCGCAGGGTGACGCGATCATCGTCATGGACGCCGATTTGCAGGATCCGCCCGAAGTGATCGAGCAATTGATCGCGAAATGGCACGAAGGCAATGACGTCGTCCACGCCCGCCGCCTGTCGCGCGAGGGAGAGAGCCCATTCAAGCGCGCGACCGCACACCTGTTCTACCGGCTGCTCGGCAAGATGTCCTCCGTCGGCATCCCCGCCGACGTCGGCGACTTCCGCCTGATCGATCGCAAGGTGCTGGACGCGCTCAGGCAGATGCCGGAGCAGGATCGCTTCGTACGCGGCATGATCGCCTGGCTCGGCTTCCGCCAAGCCGAGGTCGCCTTCCATCGTCTCGAGCGCGCCGCGGGCGAGACCAAGTACCCCCTGTTCAAGATGATCCGACTCGCGGTGAACGCCGCGCTCGGCTTTTCCGATCTGCCCTTGCGCCTGGCGATCTGGTGCGGATTGACCGTCTCGGCATTCGCTCTGCTCTACGGCGGCTGGGTCGTCGTGATGTGGCTGAGCAACGACGCTCATCTCGTGACCGGCTGGTCCTCGACCATCGTCCTCCTCTCGCTGTTGTGTGGAATGAACATGCTGATGACGGGGATCGTGGGCCTTTACGTCGGCCGCATCCATGCCGAAGTAAAGCGCCGTCCACTGTACGTGGTCCAGAAGCGAGCCGGCTTCGATCGCAACGAGGCGGCGACCGTACCCGCCAAGCACGCAATCAACGAGTGATCCGCCGCAATCATCTCGGACGTGAGGCCAACACCTGGTCTTCGATGCCGCTGCCGAGCGGGCTTTACTGCATCTCCCGGCGCTTGTGGACGACCGCCACATCGTCGCTGTACACGCGCTGCCAGTGCGGCAGCCGGTCAAGCATCGCTGTGGCGGGCGTATTCGGTGCGAGCAGCGTGGCGCGGATCTTGTAGTCGTCGAGCAGCTTGAGAAAATCTCCGAGGTCAATCAGCGCCAGGGCGCGATTGTAGCGGTCGATGAACGGTCCGCCGAACAGTTCCGCGCGGCCGTCGATGAAGGTGGGAATGCCGGCAAAGACCAAATAGCCGCCGAAGGAATAATCGTTGAGCAGCGGCCCCGCCTTGGCGAGGTCGGCACGGGCGACCGCCGCCTCGGGGGTGATGAGGTGAACCGGCCGGATGTCGCGCGCCAGCGCCAAGCCACTCATCGCGGCCAAGATGCCGAATGCCGCCAGGTTCAAGCCGCGCGAGGAGCGGTCGGTCTCGTTCCCGCTCGGCCCGCCGAACCTCCGGGCCAGCGGGGCCGCGAGGTAGAGCGGCGCCAGCATGGCCAACAGATCCGCATTGCGCATCTGCGCCAGCGCGAAATGGAGCAAGCCGATCACCACCAGGGTCCGCACGACCGGCAGCGTGACGCCGCGCGAGAGCGCGAAGATGCCCCCCAGCAACAGCAGCTCGAAGCCGCCGATGCGGCTGAAATCCTGCGGCCGCCATTCCGCGATCCAGGCGAGCGCGGGACCGAGGCCGAGTGTCGTGATCGGCATCAGCAGCGGTTCCGGCCCATGCGGCGTCAGGCAGGATGCGGCGACGGCAAGCAGTGTGAATGGCACCCAGCGCAGCAGCACGCGTGGCCATTGGCTTCGCTCCTCGCGCAGCAGCGCCTCGAGCACCACGGGTCCAATCAAGCCAAGCGCCAACACTCCGCTGCCGTGCAGATTGCCCCACACGACCAGCAGCGGCAGGGCCCAGTATGGTGGCGGCCTGCCATGATCCATGCAACGCACCAGGGCAGCCGCCCAGATCACCATGATGGGCATCACGAGCACGTGTGGCCTCGCCAGCATGTGCGGCGCCGTCAGGATGACGGCCGCGATCACCATGACCAGCGTCTGGGTCGGCGACAGCTCGCGCAGCAGGAAGTATGTGAGCAGACCAAAGGCGAGTGCGATCGCCGCGGCCGCGACGACGACGACGCCGGACCAGCCGGACAGGACGTAGGCTCCGGCATAGATGACTTCCGACAGCCATTCGAACGTGATCCAGGGCGCGCCATGCTTCGAAAACGAAAATGGATCGCTCGTCGGCAGGGTCCCATGCGCCATGATCCAGCGCCCGAGCTCGACGTGAGAATAGCTGTCGGGATCTCCGAGCAGCTTCGGGCCGACAGCCAGCAACACAGCGTAGACGGCGAGCCCCACAGCCCAAGGGAGCACTGCACGCGCCGAAAACGGTTGAACCGCGCTGGAGACGACCTGATCAGTCATGGCGGGCCAAGCTAGGCCTTAATTGTTAAGGTGTTCTTTAATGTTTCACCGAACGCGCGTGCGGAAGCGAGAGAACCGCCATCGCAACGCCCGGGTCCTCCGCCGAAACGCCACGCGGGCGCTATCGCACGAGATCGATCAGGAGCAATGCGGCGCTTGTGAACAGTCCTGCGATCGGCACCCAAATGGGCACGAGGAACACGCCGGCGGGAGGCTTGGATTCTCTCGTCTTGATGCGAAGAAGCGCCAGGTTGACCAGGACGAAGATCCCGAGCGTCAGGCGTGAGGTCCATTCGGCCAATCCGGTCAAGGGAACGCCAAGGGAGAGGATCAGGATGGCGCCCACGCCGAAGAGGGTTGCAACCACCGGCGCGCCGCTTCTGGCGTTCACCCGGGCCAGAAAGGCCGGAAGGCTGCCTTGGTTCGCAAGCCCGTACAGCACACGTCCGATCATCAGCATGTGAACGATGATCCCGTTGACCGTCGCAACGATCGCAATGACGCTCAAGACCGAGAGGGGAAGACCGGTCAACCGCTGAAAGACAAGTGCAAGCGGAGCCGAGGCGTGCGCGAGCTCGGCCGGGGGCACCGCGACCACCGCAACCCAGACGACGATCATGTAGAGGAGCGCGGTCACGCCGAGGGTGATGAAGAGCGCCCAAGGCAACGTTTGGGACGGATTCTTCATTTCCTCGGAGATGTTCACGAGGTGCTCGAACCCGATGAACGCAAACACGGCGAGCAGCGACGTCTGTGCGATCCCGGTCCACGCTGCTTTATCGCTCAAGGGAGCCAACAGTTCGGGCAGCCGGGAGACCAGGGCGTCGCCCTCAAACAGCCCGGCTCCGACAATAAGGACCAATCCTCCGATCTCCACGACCGTCATCAAGCCGGCGAAGCTGATGGACTGAACCGCGGACAGGCAGGCGATCGCTCCCATCGCGAGCACGACGCCGGCGATGATCCAGCTGGCCGGCAGCGGCAGGAACACGCTGATGTAGCCGGCGCTCCCAACGGTGATGGTCGCGCCCGAAATCGTCGCTGCAGCCACCACGAGCAACCCTGTGGCACCGCTGAGCCATTTTCGATGAAACGCGGCCTGGACATAGGCGGCCTCGCTCGCCGCGACCGGCAGTCGCGTGCCCAGTTCGGCAAAGCTCCCGGCCGTCACGCCCATCACGACCGCGGCAGCGAGGAACGCCAGAGGTGCATGCATTCCGCTCCGGGCGGCGGCCGCGCCCACCAGGACGTAGATTCCGGCGCCGATCGTCACGCCGAGCCCGTAGAGGACCGCGTGCGTGAGCGTCAGCGATCTGACCAGTTTCGTAGACCCGAGCGGCGCCACCTCCTGCATCACCAGCCGTCAATGCGAAAACAGGATCGGCACCGGCGGCTTGGACAGCAGGCCCCTGGTCGCGCCGCCGAGCACGAATTCCCGCCACCTCGGCGTTCCGTATGCGCCCATCACGAGGACGTCGATGCCGTGGGATAGCACGTAAGATGCAAGGATCTCGTCGATCGGCTTGCCCTCGGCATCGATCTCGTCGCGCACAATCTCGATGCCATGACGAGCGAGGTTCTTCGCCAGTTCTCGGCCGGAATGTCTGGAATCCAGGGGCTTTTCATTGGTGACAGTCACGAGGCGCACACTTCTTGCGATTTCGAGCAAAGGAAGTGCGTCGGAAACCGCTCGCGCAGCGGTGCGGCTGAAGTCCCAAGCCACGCAGATGGCATCGAGCCGCAACGGACGCGACCGCGGGCCGGTGGGGAGGATCAGCGTCGGCCTGCCGGATTCGAAGATCACCTCCTCGGCGTATCCCAGATCATGGGAGTCCGGCACCGCCATGATCGTGAGATCGCGAAGCCTTGCATAGTCGACCAGCAGCGCGGCCTCGCTGGCGGTTGCACATTGCTCGAAGATGGTCTCATGCCGGACGCCGGATTTGTCGGCGGAGGCTTCGAATGCGGCAAGCAGGGCTTTCGCATTCCCGCGGCTCTTGGCGGCCTCGCGCGCAACAAGCGCGGGGATGTCCAGGATGACATCCCCGAGCAGGCTTGCGCGCACCTCCGCATGGACCTCGCAGGAAATGGCTGCGAGGTGCGCACCCAGGGCGGCGGCCACCGAGACGGCATCGTCGATCACCGAAACCGGCGTCGGCTCCGGATAGCTCGCCAGGGTCAACAGAACATCCTTGAAAGCCATGCGTGCCTCCTTTGACGAGGCGGAACCTAACGCCGTCGAGATGCTCCTTCTTGACCCACCGCAACCGATTCAGCCGGATGGCTGTGGCAAAACGGCCCAGGCTCGAACGATGCGCCGGAACAGAACGCTCTGGTTCGGCGGCGCCTGCCTTGTGGGAGGGGCCAGCGCAATGCCAGCTCGCGAAGACGCGCTCGGACAATAAAAAAACGCGGCGTTACCGCCGCGTTTTTCGATTCTCAGCTGCCGCTTAGAATTACGCCTGCGGCTGCGGCTCGAGGCCGGGATCCGGATCGGGACGCGGGCGCGGCTTGCCGGCCGGGGGCACGGCGGAGGCGCGCGGGGTGGTCGGCTCGAGCACCGACTCGCGGTTTGGCTTCTTGCCCTTGAGCAGGTCGACGATCTCATCGCCGGTTAGCGTCTCGAACTCGAGCAGGCCCTTGGCCAGCGTCTCGAGATCGGCGCGCTTCTCGGTGAGGATGCGGGTCGCCTCCTTGTAGCCTTCCTCGACCAGGCGCTTGATCTCGGAATCGATCTTCTGGACGGTGGCTTCGGAGGCGTTCTGCGTGCGCGATACCGACATGCCGAGGAAGACCTCGTCCTGGTTCTCGCCATAGGAGACGGTGCCGAGCTCTTCCGACAGGCCCCAGCGCGTCACCATCATGCGGGCCAAGCGCGTGGCCTGCTCGATGTCGGAGGCCGCACCCGAGGTCACCTTCTCGCGGCCGAAGATCAGCTCTTCGGCGACGCGGCCGCCCATCATGATGGCGAGGCGCGAGGTCATCTGCTCCAGCGACATCGACAGCTTGTCGCGCTCGGGCAGCTGCATGACCATGCCGAGCGCACGGCCGCGCGGGATGATGGTCGCCTTGTGGATCGGATCGGTCGCGGGCACGTTGAGGCCGACGATGGCGTGGCCGCCCTCGTGATAGGCCGTGAGCAGCTTCTCTTCCTCGGTCATGACGAGCGACTTGCGCTCGGCGCCCATCATCACCTTGTCCTTGGCCTCCTCGAACTCGGCCTGCGTCACCATCCGCTTGTTGCGGCGGGCGGCGGTCAAAGCGGCCTCGTTGACGAGGTTCATCAGGTCGGCGCCGGAGAAGCCCGGGGTGCCGCGCGCGATGGTCTTGAGATTGATATCGGGCGCCAGCGGAACTTTACGAACATGCACCTTCAGGATCTGCTCGCGGCCGACGACGTCGGGGTTCGGCACCACGACCTGACGGTCGAAGCGGCCCGGACGCAGCAGCGCGGGATCGAGCACGTCGGGACGGTTGGTGGCGGCGATCAGGATCACGCCCTCGTTGGCCTCGAAGCCGTCCATCTCGACGAGCAGCTGGTTCAGCGTCTGCTCGCGCTCGTCATTGCCGCCGCCGAGACCGGCGCCACGGTGACGACCGACGGCATCGATTTCGTCGATGAAGATGATGCAGGGCGCATTCTTCTTGGCCTGCTCGAACATGTCGCGGACGCGGCTCGCGCCGACGCCGACGAACATCTCGACGAAGTCGGAACCGGAGATGGTGAAGAACGGCACGTTGGCTTCGCCCGCGACCGCGCGCGCGATCAGGGTCTTACCGGTGCCGGGAGGGCCGACCAGCAGCACGCCGCGCGGAATGCGGCCGCCGAGGCGCTGGAATTTGCCGGGGTCGCGCAGGAACTCGACGATCTCCTGCAGGTCCTGCTTGGCCTCGTCGACGCCGGCGACGTCCTCGAAGGTGACGCGGCCATGGGCCTCCGTCAGCATCTTCGCACGCGACTTGCCGAAGCCCATCGCCTTGCCGGCGCCGCCCTGCATCTGCCGCGACAGGAAGATCCAGACGCCGATCAGCGCGATGAAGGGCAGCCAGGAGACTAAGAGCGAGACGAACCACGGCACGTTGTCGCCGGGCGGCTTCGCGGTGATCTGCACCTTGCTGTCATAGAGGCGCTTCACCAGCGTCGGGTCGTTCGGCGCGTAAGTCTGGAAGCTGGAGCCGTTGGTAAAGGTGCCGTGGATGTCCGGCCCCTGGATCACGACGTCGCGCACATTGCCGCGGTCAACTTCGCTCAGCAGCTGCGAGAAGGCGATGTCCTGCGAGGAGGCCCGCTGACCCGGATTCTGGAAGAGCGTGAACAACGCCAACAGCAGCAAGACAATGATGACCCAGAGGGCGAAATTGCGCAGATTGGCGTTCATCGATCTTCCTTCGTGGTCGCGCGGATCGCGGCCGTGATCCTTGGGCAGTTGATTTGGTCAATGCGAGGAAATCCCAAGGAATCCTCATCGTTAGACGGATACAATTTAGGTGCCGCCCCGGTCGCTGCCAAGGGAACGAGATGGGACTATTTATCCCATCTTAGCGCGATTCCCGCTGAAATCATGGCGTCCGAACCCGGGTTTTTCCTGCCTGGTTAAGGTGGCCTGACGGCACGGACGCGAATTGACCGGTGTCATGATCCGCTCTCGTCGCGCTCATCTGCCCTTGCGCCGCCGGGCCGGCGCCGGCGCGATCTGGATACGCCCGCCGGCAAGGCTGATCAAGGCTCCTGCGAGGGTCTGCTTCAGGACCGGCCGGCCATTTGCGGCCGCGCGGGGGCTGGCGATCGCCCGATCAAGGACGGACATCAGGGTTTCGACTTTGCCGAGTTCCGCCGGCCCCTCATGGCCGAGCGCGTCGATGGCCCGCAGCAGGAGCCGCAGCCGCACCTCCTCCGGCAGGGCCGCAAAGGCCGAGGCCTCGAAGCTCCTGACGCCCGCCTGCGGCGCATCGCCGCGAGCCCGCAGGCGGAGGAAGCGCTCGGCGCCGTCGGCGAGCACCTCGACCGCCGCATTGGCCCGCGCCAGCCTTGCCGCGAGCCGGGCCAGATTTCTGGCATCGCCGCCCTCGGCCGCGAGGAGCGGCAGCAGCGCGCGCAGCCGCGGCCGTGTGAAGGCGGTGTCGCGGTTAGTGGGATCCTCGGCAAAGCCGATCCTCGCCCGCCGCAAGGTCGCGATCAGCTGCGATTTCGGAACGTCGAGCAACGGACGCGCCAGCACGATTCCGTCGCGATCGGTGAATGGAGCCATGGCGGAGAGTCCGGCAAGTCCGCTGCCGCGGAACAGGCGCATCAACAGGGTCTCGGCCTGATCGTCGCGGGTGTGGGCTGTCAGGACATGGCTCGCGCCGGCGGCACGCGCGGCCTGTGCGAGCAGGCGATAGCGGGCCTCGCGCGCAGCGGCAGGCAGCCCCGTCTTCGGCTTTTCACCGCGCCAGCGCAGGGTCCGGTGCGGCAATCCGAGCGCTGCGGCGAGCCGCTTGACCTCGCGCGCCTCGCGGGCGGCCTCCGGGCGCAGGCCGTGATCAATCGTGACGACCGTGATTTGCGGGCCTCGCGCGAGGCTGCGCTGCCAGCGCGCCGCGAGCCACATCAGGGCAACCGAGTCGGGCCCGCCGGAGACCGCGAGCACCAGCGCGGGGGCATCTCTCAGGCCCGCGAAGAGCCGCCTCGCCTCGCGCGCCGAGATCGGTGAATCGTCGTCGTCTGACATGACGCTGCAATCATCCGCGGATGGATCGAATGTTTAGCGCAACGCCATCCGCTTTGTCAGCGGATCAGCACTTCACCCGCTTCTGCTCGCGATCGACGGTGGCTTTGACGCCGGCGGAGGCGCGGGGATATTTGCGGCCGATCTCGCCGAAGGCGGCGCAGGCGGCCTCCTTCTCCTTCAGCGCGGCGAGCGACTGGCCGAGCCGCAGCAGCGCATCCGGCGCCTTGGCCGATTTCTCGTATTTGGTCGTGACGACGAGGAACGCTTCGGCGGAATCGCGATATTGCTGGCGCTGGAAATAGCTCTCGCCGAGCCAGTATTGCGCGTCGCCGACCAGCGGGTCGCTCGGAAATTTCTGCGTGAAGTTCTTCATGGTCTGCTCGGCCAGCGCGTAGTCCTTGCGCTGCATGTAGCCAATGCCGAGGTCGAACTCGTCGCGGGGCGTCGCCGACGGCGGCAGGGTGGCCAAAGCAGCGCCACCGGCCGGTGCGGGATAACCCGATTGTGCCGGCGGATAGCCGGGCTGCGCGGCCGGCGGCACACCTTGCTGGTAGCGCGGGCTGGTGTTGGCGAGATCGAGCGGCTCGCCCGCATTGCGGCCGCCGCCAGGCGTGACCGCCGGCATCGGCTGCTGTCCGCCGCCGAGTGCGCGCGGCGCACCGGGCGCATTCGGGTTCTGGCTGGGGTCGAAGGCATCGCCGCGGCGGCGCGTGCCGGGTGCACCGGGCGCCGGCTGCTCCTGAACGATCGGCGCGGGGGCGGCGATCTGCGGCTGCTCGTAGCTCGGCGGCGCGGCCTGGCTCGGCTGCGCGGCTTGCTGTTGCGGCGGCTGGCGATAGCCGGGCGCGACCTGACCCGGAGCAATCTGGCTCGGTGCGATCTGCGCGGGCGGCATCGCCGCGACGTTGGGTGCCTGCCCGGGCGCCCCTTGCGCGCCGCCCTCGAGCGCCCGCAGGCGCTCTTCGAGCTGGCGGTTGCGATATTGCAGCTCCTCGTTCTGGCCGGTGAGCTGGCGCAGCCGGTTCTCCAGCCGCTCGATCCGCATCTCCGGGTCGGCATCATCCGACTGCCCGTAGACCGATTGCGCAAGCGCGGGCGAGCACAAGGAGAGCAGCGCGGCGGTCGCCGCGGTACCGGTAAAAGCCTTAAATCTGGATGACATCTTGCCCTGACGACGAAAGCGAAATGGCCTGCGACGGAACCCTCGACGCGCCACACATTGAAGTGGAGTACGCCAAAAATGTGACTGATACCAAGGGGTTTTCAGTCACAGAATGCTGAAACGAAACCGGCGCCCGAGAGGGCGCCGGCATCATCCAATTGCAAAGCTGAACGGGGCCTGACTGATCGCCGGGGACCTGACTGATCGTCAGGAGCTGGCGTTCAGGACCGTGACGGCGCGGCGGTTCTGCGACCAGCAGGAGATGTCGTTACAGACGGCGACCGGCCGTTCCTTGCCGTAGGAGATCGTGCGCATGCGGTTCGGGTCGATGCCGCGCGAGGCGAGGAACGAACGCACCGACTGGGCACGGCGGGCGCCGAGCGCGATGTTGTATTCGCGGGTGCCGCGCTCGTCGGCATGACCTTCGATGGTGAAGGCGTAGCGCGGATAGGTTTGCAGCCACTGCGCCTGCTTCTCCAGGGTCACGATCGCCTGCGGGGTCAGATCGGTCTGGTCGCTTTCGAAGAACACGCGGTCGCCGACGTTGACGACGAAGTCCTGCTGGCTGCCGGGCGTCGCCGCATTGGCCATCGCATCCGTCGCGGCATTCTTGTTGGCGCAGGCGCCCATCGACAGCGCGACGGCGAGCACCGCGGCCAGCTTCAATCCCTGGAGGATACGCATAGGATGTCTCATTCCGGAGCCTCCACGCTCACGTTAGTCCACTGCTGTCCGGTCTACAGGGGGTTGGTTAAGCGAACGTTCCGTCAACCTTGACGGAACCTTGCCTCAGCCGGTCAAATGCCCCCAACCAGCGAAAAGCAAACGTCATGGTTAATGGGTTGTAAATGTGGCGCGAGGGTGAAGGCAAGCCGCGTCGGCCGGCAAAAGAGCCGGCACTTGCTGGAATTTTGGGCCGAAATGACCGGGGAGCGCCCGCCTAGACCGAACCGAGCGCTTGAGAGGCCACGTCCAGGGTCCGCGGCGTGGTGAGCAGAATCGGCCGCGTGGCGGCCTGGCGGGGGATGCTGCGTTCAAACAGCATGCGCCGCTCGAACGCGCTGGAGCGCATGATCGGAAAGCGCGCCAGCACCTTGTCCCGCTGCCGCCGGACGTCTGTCGCCATCAGGACCGCCTTCTTGGTGGGCCAGCCCGGAAAGCCCCGCGGCTCCGGCGAAATGGTCTCGTGCAGGAAGATGCGGCGGTAGAACGCCTGATGATCGGTCCGGATCATGGCAAGGCCGGTGTCGGCGTTGAAATGATCGCATGCGACAAAGGCGAGGCGGACGGTCAAATAGGGCAGCTCGGGAAAGCGGTGGTGCTTGTCGGGATCTGCAACGAGCCGGCACGGATCGACAAAAACCTCACCGCGATCGAGGCGGGGATGCAGGATGTCGCCGAACACCTCGGTGGTATAGGACATCCGCCATTCCGACGTCAGCAGATGGATGCGGACGGAGCTGCAAAGCTCTCCGTCAACGTAGACCCCGAAATTCCAGGTGTTGGGCGTTTCGTCGAAACGATCGCTGACGCGCAGTGAAGGTGATGGCTCGATCAGACCGGCCTGCAGATAGGCGCGGTAGCGCATCAGATACAGGTTGTCCTTGTCCTCGGGCGTTTCGATGAGCCGATAATCGATGCGGTCAAACAACGCGGCGCCTCGTGGAAGGAGCGCCGTGTTCGGTTCGGCTCCGGACTTCATCTGCAACCTCTGACTCCAAGCAACTTCCACGAGTAGCCAGACCTTAATGGTTCCTTAACGGAATTGCAAAGCTATAGAATCGTTAGGGTTAACCTTTGCGAGCCCGCAAGACTACGGTGCAGATGGGAGCCGAGTGCGGGAGTGGAGCTGTCGGGAAGGGATCGGGCCTATCGCGACGACACGAGGGCGAGCTGGTCGTCGGGCACGCGACGACCATGCGAGGCGTTGAGCAATTGCCGGATCCGCACCGCCGGTACGGGCCGGCTGAACAGGTAGCCCTGCCCTTCGGTCACGGTGCCGTCGGCGCTGATCAGCTCGAGCTGCTCATTGGTCTCGATGCCTTCGACCACGACGGCCATGCCGAGATCGGCGGACAGCCGCGCGACACCGCGCAGCAGCGTCAGCGGCCGGTCGGAATCGATGCCTTCGAGGAAGGAGCGATCGATCTTCACCTTCTGCATCGGGAAATTGTGCAGGTAGCTGAGGCTGGAATAGCCGGTGCCGAAATCGTCGAGCGAGATGCGCACGCCGAGCGCATGCAATTGCGACAGAATGTCGTGGGTGAGTTGGGTGTTGCGCAGCAGCGAGGACTCGGTGATCTCGATCTCAAGACGATGCGCCGGCAGGCCCGACACTTCGAGCGCGTAGCGGATTTCGTTCAGGACGTCGCGCTGGTGGAATTGTTGCGGCGAGAAATTGACGGCGACGCTGACACCCTCCGGCCACTTCATGCATTCCATGCAGGCGCGGCGCAGGATCCAGCGGCCGAGATCGACGATCAGGCCCATGTCCTCGGCGACCGGGATGATGTCGACCGGGGAGACCGTGCCGCGCACCGGATGATTCCAGCGCAGCAGCGCTTCGCAGGTGGTGATCTTGCCGGACCTCAGATTGACCAGCGGCTGGAAGAACAGCTCGAATTCCTCGTTGGCGAGCGCCTTGCGCAGGTCGAGCTCGAGGATGCGGCGCTGCTCGACGGTCGCGGCCATCTCGTCGCGGAAGAAACAATAGGTGCCGCGGCCGTCGGCTTTGGCGCGGTACAGCGCCATATCGGCGTTCTTGAGCAGCGTGTCGGCGCTGGTGCCCTCCGGCGAGGTCAGCGCGATGCCAACGCTGGCGCCGATCTCGACCAGATGATTGTCGATGCGGTACCGCTCGCTCAACCGCTCGACGATGCGGCGGGCGAGTGCCGCGGCGTCCTCGGGCGCCGTGAGGTTCTGCTGGAACACGACGAACTCGTCGCCGCCGAACCGGGCGACGAAATCCTCGGGGCGCAGCATCTCGCGCAGGCGGTTGGCGACGGCGCACAGGAGCTGGTCGCCGCAGGGATGGCCCAGCGTGTCGTTGACCTGCTTGAACTGGTCGAGGTCGATGAACAGCAGCGCAGAGAGCTGCGCCGCATCGTGGGAGACAGCCAGCAGGTGCTCGATCTGGTCGCGGAAGTTGACCCTGTTCGGCAACGCCGTCAGGTCGTCGTATCGCGCAAGATGGGTGATCTTGGCCTCTGCGTTGCGCCGCTCGGTGATGTCCTCGAGCAGCAGCACCGCCCCTCCGTCCGCCATCGGCTGAACGGTCCAGCACAGCGACCGATTTCGCTCCAGGTTCGCCTCGGCGGTGATGATCTCCTTCTCTCGCGAACTTTCGATGCCGGCGACGATATGCTCGCCGTCCGCGCTCGAGATGGATCTTGCCTGCACGCACGCCGCGATGATGTCGCGCGCACTGGCGCCGCTCCGAGGCAGATGGTCGGGCAGGTTCATCATCGCCGCGAAGCGGTGATTCATCACCGCGAGCTGGCCATCGCGATGGAACATGCAAAGACCGTGCGGCATGTTGTTGAGGGCGGTATCGAACTGGCCCGCAAGTGCGGCTTCGCGTTCGCGCGCCACCACGGCGCCCATGAAGATCCGGTGCAAGTTGACCGAGAGCTGCATGATGGCCAGCAGGAAGGCCGCGCTCACAACGGCCATCGCGATGTAGTAGGGCGTGCCGCGCCACGCCAATGCCAACACCGCGGGGGCGAAAATGAGCAGCGCCTGCAGATGGAAGATCGACGGTCGTCCGTACGCCCTTCCCGCTCCCCCTGCGGCGATGCCTGTCGTGACCGACAGGGCAATCATATGCGCGACCGCGTCGTCGGTGGCGAGCAGAGTCGTGCCGCACCAGATGCCGATCGCTGCAGCTTGGATCTTCGCGCCGATCTGATACCGCGCCTGCCAGCGTTTGGCCGCCTCGGCGGTCACGCTCGACTTGCGTCCCTGATAGCGCCGCAAATCGATCGCCCGCACCGTTCCGGCCAAGACGAGCAACGCGACGCACGCCCAAATCAGGGTCTCACCTGTCTTCAGCGCAGTCAGCGCAGCACCGATCGACACGAAGATGAGACCGGCCAGCAGCGGTCCGGGCGCTTCAAAGAGCGAATCGATCTGCGCCGCCGGATTGACCGGCGGCGGCTGCCCCTGCTCTCCGCTCTGGCTTGCGAACTGCATTTTGGTTTGTACGCGCGTCCTGTTCAGCGCGTAGTCTTACCCAGCCGAGATGAAGCTTTTCTGAGGGAACATCGTTAAAGTCGGGTTGTTTTTCGGCAATAGCGAAATGATTTCTGCTGGAATATCAAGCAGGTAGGCAAGCCTTGCCGGGCGCAAGGTGAAGGAAGTGTTGCCGTTCACGGCAAACTCGGAAAAAATCGGCGCGGTTTTTCGAAAACATCGCGCGTCTGAACGCGCGATGTTTCAACTGCGCCGTTGTCAGCCCGAGGTCGAGGACAACAGTGGCGACCATGCCGGGTCCGAGGCAAAACCCGGCGTCGGCACTTTCAATTCGTTGCGGCCGGAGATGTCGACCGAGTACAGCGACGGTCCGCCATTGCCGCCAGGATCGCGGAAGAACATCAGCACGCGGCCGTTCGGCGAGAAGGTCGGGCCTTCGTTGTGAAAGCCGGAGGTGAGCAGCCGCTCGCCCGAGCCGTCGGGCTTCATGACGCCGATCGCGAACTGCCCGCCGCCCTGCCGGGTGAAGGCGATGTAGTCGCCCTTCGGCGACCACACCGGCGTCGAATAGCTGGCGTTGGTGTCGTCCTTGGAGAAGGAGATGCGCTGCGCCTGTCCGCCGCCCGCACTCATCACGTAGATCTGCGACCTGCCGCCACGATCGGACTCGAAGCAGATGCGGCTGCCGTCGGGCGAATAGGACGGCGAGGTGTCGATCGCCGGCGTGTCGGTGAGACGCGTGGTCGAGCGCGAGCGCAGATCCATCACGAACAGGTTGGAATTGCCGCCCTGCTGCAGGCTCATGATGACGCGCTGGCCGTCCGGCGAGAAGCGCGGCGCAAAGGTCATGCCGGGGAAATTGCCGACGATCTCGCGCTGGCCGGTCTCGATGTTGTAGAGGTAGACCTTCGGATCGCCCTGGCCGAACTCCATATAGGTGATCTCTTGCGAGTTCGGCGAGAAGCGCGGGGTCAGCACGAGATCGGAGCCGCGGGTCAGATAGCGCACATTGGCGCCGTCCTGATCCATGATCGCGAGGCGCTTGACGCGGCGCTCCTTCGGCCCGGTCTCGTCCACGAACACGACGCGGCTGTCGAAATAGCCCTTCTCGCCGGTCATGCGCTCGTAGATCTGGTCGGAGATGATGTGGGCGATGCGGCGCCAATATTCCGGCGAGGTGAAATATTGCTGGCCGGCGAGCTGCTGGCCGGAGATGACGTCCCACAGACGGAATTCGGCCTTGAGCCGCCCGTCCGGCTGCCGCGTCATGCGGCCGGTAACGAGCGCCTGCGCGTTGATGGTCTTCCAGTTCTGGAATTGCGGCGCGACATCCATGTTGTTGATGCGCTCGATGAAGGCGGCCTGATCGATCGGCGCGAACAGGCCCGAGCGCTTCAGATTGTTGGTGATGACCTGCGTGACGCCGTTGCCGACGTCGCCGTCGGAGGGCGAGCCGGGCAGGAAGTTGCTGATCGCGATCGGGATCGGCTGGAATTCGGTGGGATTGATTTCAAGCCGCTTTTGCGGTTGGGCGAGCGCATGTCCAGCCCCAAGCGTCGCAAGCGCGGATCCGGTCAGCGTCATGAAGCGGCGGCGGTTCATCGATCGAATGTCATTCATCGCAAAATTCTTTTGTTCGGATGTCACAACATATCCTTCAGGCCGAAGCGCATCGGAATGGTCTTCCAGGTGTCATACTGCTGCTTCGGCAGGAACGAATAGACCTGACACTGGACGATGGCACGCTTGCCACTCTCCGCCACGGCCTGAGCGATCGACCTGGACGGTCCACGCGCTGCAACGACAACCGGCTCGGATGCCAGTGTTCCATCGATCTTCATAAAAATATCGATGTCGACTTCGTATTGGTCGGCATCCTGCCCGTTGTAGGTGGGCGTGAAGCAGCGCCTGACCGCCGACATGAACGCGCCCTGCCAGGTCGCAACATTGTTGGCGGCCGTCCCGGTTGCTGCTCCCAGCGACGCCGATGCATTCAGCGCCGCGCCGGTCTGCTCGTGCCGTGTCGCGGCGCGCTTGTCGAGGTCGCGCTGGATCTGCGCGGGGTCGAAGGTGCGCTCCTTGGGCTTGGGCTGCTGCTGCGGCTGCACCGCCGCGACCTTCTGCTCCACGGGCTTGGGCGGCGGCTTCTTGGTCTCCATCTTCTTCTGCAGCTCGGCGATCGGATCTTCCTTGGCCGGATCAGGCTTCTTTTCCTGCGGCTTCGGCTCTTCCTTCGGCTTGGCCTCCGCCACGGGCTTCGGCGGCTCCGGCTTCTTCTCCACCGGCTTCTCGACCGGCTTCGGCGGCGGCTCCGGCTGGGAGTTGGTCTTGATCAGCTCTTTCTTCTCCGTGACCTTGCCGACGGCGTCTTCCTCGGGCTTGGGCTCCGCGATCTTCTCGACCTTCGGCTTCGGCTCCTCCTTCTTGCCGGTCTTCTGCCCCGCCATCATCTTGGCGAGCTGATCGGAGGAGATGATGTCGATCGGAAGCGATTCCTGCGTAGCGATGTAGGCCTTGCTGCTGAAGGTGACGAGCCCCCATCCCAGCACGAGGACATGCAGGGCAATCGACGCAACGAGTGTCTTGTCGACGTTCACCTTCACGGCCTCAAGACCCCTGATCCGCTTCCGTGACGAGCGCCAGCTTCTTGAATCCGGCGCCCGAGAGCTGGCCCATCACCTTGGCCACGGTGCCGTAATCCGCCTTCTTGTCGGCGCGCAGATAGATGCGTTCCTCGAGGCCGCCGCGCGCATCGGTGATCGCCTTCAGCTTCGGGATCAGCTCGTTCAGCGCAATCTCGGTGTCGTTGATGAACACCTTGCCCTTGATGTCGACCGACATCTGGATCGGCTTCTGGTCGTTGTTTTCGAGGCTCTTGGCACTGGTCTGGGGCAGGTCGAGCGGGACGCCGACCGTCAACATCGGTGCCGACACCATGAAGATGATGAGCAGCACCAGCATGACGTCGACCATCGGCGTGACGTTGATCTCGGCCACGACCGGCTTGCGCCGGCCGCGGCGCCCGCCGCCGCCGGACGAACTCGCAACGTTCATGGCCATGATCGCGTGCCCAGATTGCCCTTCACACTATACATGCCGTCCGTCAGCCCCGCTCGTCGATCTGACGAGACAGAATGGCTGAAAATTCATCAGCAAAGCCCTCGAGCCGCTGGGCCTGCCGGTTCACCTCGGAGGTGAACTTATTGTAGAAAATAGTGGCAGGAATGGCGGCGATAAGGCCGACGGCGGTCGCAAACAGCGCCTCGGCGATACCGGGGGCGACCACCGCCAGAGAGGTATTTTTCGAGGCCGCGATCGACTGGAAGCTCGACATGATGCCCCAGACCGTGCCGAACAGGCCGACGAAGGGGCCGGCGGAGCCGACGGTCGCCAGCACCAAAAGGCGCCGTTCCAGCCGCTCGACCTCGCGCGCAATCGAGACGTTCATCACCTTGTCGATGCGCATCTGAAGCCCTGCGACCGAGCGGGCATGGCTCTCGAACGAGCGCTTCCACTCGCGCATCGCCGCCACGAAGCAGGCCGCCATGGAATGCGTCGGCTTGGCCGACAGCGTGCGATAGAGCTCCTCGATCGACTCGCCGGACCAGAACGCCTGCTCGAACCGGTCCATCGAGCGGCGGGTGCGCGCGTAGAGAAAAATCTTGTCGATGGCGATCGCCCAGACCCAGACCGAGCAGGCCAGAAGCCCCAGCATCACCGCTTTCACGATCCAGTGAGCCTGCCAGAACAGCGCGATCAGCGACACGTCGGCGGAGGCAGCAACCGGAAGGGCTGACTGAGCCAATTCGGCCGGATTCATAAGCAGTATCCTCTCAAGGCAATCGTCACCTAATGTCCTTCGGCCAGCAAATCGCGGCCGGTGTTCCCCAACAGCCGCGCTGGACCCGCGCGGCGGGCAAGCCCGCTCAAAGCCTTGTCTTTCTGGGGTGCAGGGCTCGTCCAACGGCTCGTCAAAAGCCGGCCGCCTGCATTCCCCGCCAAGATGTCAAAACTAAGGGGCCTCGACCCCAGGCCTTGACGTCGGGCTCCGGGCACGCCTGTCCGCACATACCAGAGCCCGCCGATGGTTAATGCGGGGTTACCGGCGGCGCATTTGGTTGCAGGAAAGGCAGTCCGTGCAGGGGGATGGACCCCGGATCCCGTGTTCCGGACGCACCGGCCGGAGGAACCTGCTCTCGCGCCAAAAATTGTCCGGAAAATCACTCTCAGCGAGGTCCTGCCATGTCCATCAACCCCAAGACGACCGCCGCGATCGGCGATCACCCGCTCCACCCCATGCTGATCCCGTTCCCCGTCGCGTTCCTGGTCGGCGCCCCCATCGCCGATCTCGCCTTCATCGGAACCGGCGACGGTTTTTGGGCACGCGCCGCGATGTGGCTGATCGGCGCCGGCATCGTCATGGCGCTGGTTGCCGCCGCAGCCGGCTTTACCGACTTCTTCAGCGAGCCGCGCATCCGCCGCCTGAACGACGCCTGGTACCACATGATCGGCAATCTCGCGGCGGTGGTGCTGGCCCTGGTCAATTTCTATCTCCGCTACGCCCAAGGCGCGGAGGCGGCGATCAACCCCTGGGGCGTCGTGCTGTCCCTGGTCGTGGTCGGCATCCTCCTGTTCACGGGATGGAAGGGCTGGGAAATGGTCTACCGCCACCACGTCGCGGTGCTGGACGCGCCGGGCCAGACCAGCTCGGAGCCGGTCAACCCGCATCATGGCGGCGAAAGCCACCGCCGCGCCGCCTGAGCGACAGTCAAGCGGACGAAGCGGCCGCAAGGCAATTGGTGAGCCGCGCGGGATTGCCGATTGCGGTGCAGCCGCCAGGCACGTCACCGGTCACGACAGTCCCGGCGCCGATCTTGGCGAAGTCGCCGATCTCGATGTCGCCGAGGATGGTCGCGCCGGAGCCGATGAACACGCCGCGACCGATGCGAGGCGAGCGCATCGGCAGGTCGCCATGGCGTCCGATGCTGACATTCTGAAGGATGGTCGCCTCGTCGCCGATGACGACATTGGCACCGATCACGATGCCGGTGGCATGGTCGAGATAAACCGACGAGCCGAGGCTCGCGGCCGGATGAATGCTGACCTGCAGGACGTTCGAAGCCTCGTTCTGCAACAGCAGCGCCGCATCACGATGGTCATGACGCCATAGCCAGTGCGAGACGCGCCAGGACTGCAGCGCGACATAGCCCTTGAAGTGCAGCAGCGGCGGCAACAATCCGGCGATGGCGGGATCGCGGAGCACGATGGCGGTTAGGTCGCGGCCGGCCGCTTCGACCAGATCCGGTTGGCCGCGAAAGGCATCGCGGGAAAACGTCGTGAAGCGCTCGCGATCGGCGGCGCTGCCGCCCAGCCGACGCCCGATCAGATCGGCCAAGGCAGCGGTAAAATCGTCATGGGCAAGGATGGCATCGGCGACAGCCTTGCCGAAGACGGAATCCGCCGCTGCGGCGCGCCGCCTCGCCGCGTATCTCCTGCCAGAGGATGTCGCTCGCCATGATCGCAGTCTCCGTCCGCATTGCCGCCTGCGGTGTTTTGACGCTTGCTTCTCGCTGTCGAATATAGGACCCAGGCCGCCTGCGCGCCAATTGGCGTCGGCAACACGCGCGGCCACCTGTGCGCCATGCTCCCCGTAAGGCTACGGGCTTGCTTGCCAGAGAGCTGCGGCCAGCCTTCAGCCGAAGCCCGCGGTGGCATCCGCGGGTTTTGGTATCCGCCGGACGTCAAGCTGCCGGATCCAGTTCCGAATCCACGTCATTCGAGGTCACGCTCAAATATGTCGCCCAACGCCCCCGCCGACGACCAGCACGACGACATCATGTATCCATCCGCCCTGCCGTTCCTGCTGGTCCATCTCGGCTGCCTTGCGGCAATCTGGTCGGGCGTCACCTGGCAGGCGGTCGCGATCTGCGTCTCACTCTATTGCTTGCGGATGTTCGCGATCGGAGCCGGCTACCATCGCTATTTCTCGCATCGGGCGTTTGCGACCAGCCGGGTGTTTCAGTTCATCCTGGCCTGCCTTGCGCAAAGCAGCGCCCAGAAGAGCGTGTTGTGGTGGGCAGCCAAACATCGCCACCATCACCTGCATTCCGACACTGAAAACGACGTGCATTCACCGCGTCACCGCGGCTTCCTCTATAGCCATCTCGGCTGGATCTTTTACCGGCAGCACGACGCAACCGACCTCGTGAAGGTTGGCGATCTCGCCGCCTATCCCGAGCTGATGTGGCTGCATCGGCTGGAGCTGCTGCCGGCCTTCGTGCTGGCAGGGCTCTGCTTCCTGGTCGCAGGATGGTCGGGCCTAGTGGTCGGCTTTCTCTGGAGCACTGTGCTCGTCTATCACGCGACCTTCTGCATCAATTCGCTTGCCCATGTGCACGGGCGCAAGCGCTACGTGACCGGCGATGATTCCCGTAACAACTGGCTGCTGGCATTGGTCACGCTGGGTGAGGGCTGGCACAACAATCACCACGCCTATCAGAGCAGCGTGCGACAGGGCTTTCGCTGGTGGGAAGTCGACGTGACCTATTACATCCTGACGCTGCTGTCGTGGATCGGGGTCGTCTGGAACATGAAGGCGCCGCCCGAACAGGTGCTGCGCAACGAGCAGCCGCTCGGCGCGCGGGTCATCCAGCGGGCCGCCCGCGAGCTCGCCGGACGGTTCGATGCGCAAACCCTGGCGCATGCGATTTCGTCGGCATGCCGCCGGGCCGATCTCGCTCAGTTGCAGCTGCCGACGCTGCACGACATCCTCAATCGCGCGCATGAAGGTGTCGACGCGCTGACGCATCTGCATCTGCCGAAGATCCCGACCCGCGAGGAGTTTCTCGCGGAGGCCAAAGCGATGTTCGCGCGCACGCGATCGCTCAACGAGATCGTCGACCACGCCTACGAATACTTCCTGGCCTCGGTTCACGCGCAACTCGCCGCGGTGCGCTGAAACTTCACGCAATGCGACACCGGCCGGCAGCGGTCATGCTGCCGGGGCGCGTCCATCGCGGGCGCGGCCGGGGTCAGCCTGCTTGCGGAGGCTGAGCGCATAGAGCCAGCCGCCTGCGGCGATCAGCACCGGCAGGACGAAAAGCGCGAAATCGCGGAGCAGGATCATGGGACGATACTTCCCTTCGCGAACGACACCGCGCGGCTGAGTGCGTACGATGCGCCCCAATATAGATTGGCGCTGAGAAACAACCGCCAGGACTCACCGAGCTGCCATTCCGGGTAGAGCTGAACTTCCGTGGGCCACCCACTGAGGAACGCAATCGCCGCCGGCACCACAGGGCCGAAGCGCTCGAACAACACGGCCGCGCGCTCGAACAATGCGAGGCGCTGGCCGATTTGTTTGCGTTCAATATTGGTCATGATCGTGCCCGTCGGCGCCGCGGAGGCGCAGTCAAGGCTTGGTCGGTGCTCGCGCGGTCCGGGTTCTATCGACCCTGCACATCTGCGTGATGGGCCTCGCAAAGCCCTCGCAGGCGCTTCGCATCGCCAGGACGACCATCGAAGTTTGACATAAACCAAACCGCCCGCCTGCGGGTTGCGCAGACGGGCGGCTCGAGGCCATCAGGACTTTGGGGGCATGCGCCTGAAGGCTTGAGAGGTGGACTTCTTCAGATCAGCCCTGCTGCTGGTCGGTCGGCGGCGGAGTCGGGCGCGTCTTGTGCTGCGCCATGAACTGGTCGAACTCTTCCTTGTCCTTGGCGTGACGCAGGCGGTCGAGGAAGTTCTTGAACTCGACCTGCTCTTCCTCGAGCCGGCGCAGCGTCTCACTGCGATACTCGTCGAAGGCTCGGTTGCCGGAGGACGGCGGCCCGAAGCCAAAGCCGAAGCCGCGGCGCTCCATGCGGTCGCGCATGCGATCCATCTTGTACTGCATCTTTTCCATCTTGTTCTGCCAGCGGTCCTGGTGGCTCCAGCACGACATTCTTCTGCTCCCGAGTGTGAAAAAGAGAAGGGCAAGTCCGATCGGCCACCAGATGATGAAGCCGAGGATGGTCACGGCGATCCAGCCCGGATGCCAAGGCGTATCGAGCATGCGAGGACGCTCGTACTGTTGGTATTGGTCCGAAGGGCCGCGCCAGCGATTGACGTCAGCGGTGTAGGCCATTTCCCATCTCCATCACGGCACCAGCGCCGTTGTGAATGTAAATAACATTTACATAGCTAGACTATCCCGCGATTTTGTCAAGCCGACCGCCAGACACGCCCGCGTGATTATTCGCGCAATCTTATTTCGGCTTGCCCCAGGGACTGCCGGGCGGCAGGCCCGAACCGGAGGAAGCCTCCGGTGGCACCGGCGGCGGCTCGGCGCCCTTGCCTGAGGGACGACGGTCGGTCGGGAAGCCGAGGCCGCGCAAATAGATCAGCACCTCGGCCTCCAGCAGCTCGTCCGGCGACATCGGCAGCTTGCGGCGCGCGGCATCGCCGCGGGAAAACAGCGAGGCCACGCCGTGGGCCATCGACCAGATGTGCAAGGCCATCATCATGGCCGGCGGCCGCGGCGTGCCCGGCGGCGTCAGGGCCGCGAGCCGCTCGGCGGCGGCGCGAATGATGTTGAATGCGCGCTCGCTGGCCGCCTGAAGCGCAGGATTGGCATCCACCGGCACGCCCGATTCGAACATCGCGCTGTAGAAGGCGGGCTCCTCGCGGGCGAAGGCCAAATAGGCCTTGCCGACGCGCTCGAACGCGGTGACCGTATCGGGGCGCCCGTCGTCCCAGACCGCGGCCAGGCGCGCCTCGAACTGCTCGAAACCGCGCTGGGCGATCGAGGACAGCAGCTCGTCACGGTCGCGGAAATGCCGGTAAGGCGCCGCCGCACTGACGCCGGCCATGCGCGCGGCATCGGCGAAGGTGAAGCCGGCCGCCCCCTTCTCGGCGATCAGCCCGAGGGCCGCCTGCAACAGGGCTTCCTTCAGATTGCCGTGGTGATAGCCGCGCTCGGCGCGGCGCTGCTCCTTGCGCCAGCTCATGTGAACGACCTTTACATGAGCCGGGCGTGAAGGTCACTAGCGGCGGCCGGACTGGTTAACCCGTATTTTCACGTCATTCCGGGGCGATACGGAGTATCGAACCCGGAATGACGGGTGACCGGGGCTACATCTCCGGAATCGGCAGCACGGGCATGACCTCGATTGCTTCGCCCGGGAAGATCGCAAAATGCGGATGGTTCTCGAACAGCTTTGCAGCGTCCTCCTGCGAGGCGGCGCGCACCACCGTGAAACCGGTCAGCGCGTTGCTGACTTCCGTGATGCCGCTCCCGTCGATCCTGCGGGTCTTGCCGAGCGGGCCGCCCATCTCGACGATCACGGATTTGTGCTTCTCGACCCAGCCATGCCAAGCGGCCATGCCCGCCTGCTCCTTCGCCTTCCGCTCGGCCTCGGGCAGCGCCCGCCACGCCGCCATTTTCGATCCGCTCATGCTGCCGAGATAGACGGCGAGAAATTTATGTTCGGCGCTCATGGGTTTTCTCCTTCAGGTTGATTGGGAATCGCGCAGCCGCCGTCTCGTCTACGTCTTCAGGTCGCCAAACCCGGCGACGATCTCCTGCACTTCGGGCGAGTAGTCGGCCATCTCCTGCACTTGGCGGACCTCGATGATCTCGTTGGCTGAAGCCGGGCACTTCTTGGCCCACGCGATCGCTTCCTCGCGCGAGGCGACCTCGATCATCCAATAGCCGCCCAGGACTTCCTTGGCTTCGGCAAAGGGCCCGTCGGTGACGACGGGCTTGCCGGTCGCGAACGAGACGCGCGCCCCGGTCGACGGCGGGTGCAGCCCATCGAGCGTGATCAGCACGCCCGCATCCTTCAGCGCCTCGTTGTAGCGCATCATCGCGGCGACGCGCTCGGGATCGAGTTGAAGCTCCGGCGGCGCGTTCTCGTAGCCGAGCGGGATCATCAGCATCATGAATCGCATGGGAGTTCCTTGCTGTCTCAGTCGCTCCGATATGTCCTGCGGGCGGAAACGGCTGGCCCGCGCTCACCTCCAAGACGAACGGCATTCTGCCCGGCCGACAGTGGGACAGAAATTATTTCGAGGCCGCAGCGCAGCCGCGGCTGGCGCATTCTGGGCCGCATCGGGCTCGATCGGCTCGGCGAGGCCTTTCATGCCGGAACCAAAGCGCAGTAAAAGGGGCCGGCGCTCTCGCACGCCGCTCCCGGACGCAGGACAGATCAGCCAATGCCGCAAGCCCCGCAAAAAGTCGCCCTCGTCACCGGTGCCGCCCGCGGCATCGGGCTTGCGACCGCGAAGAAATTCTTGGCCGAGGGCTGGCGCGTGGCCCTGCTCGACATCGAGCACGAACTGCTCGGCCACGCGGTCGCGGACATCGGCCAGAGCGAGGCGACGCTGGCGCTGACCTGCGATATCGCCGACGCGGCCGCAGTCAGCGCCGCAATGACGGCGATCGAGCGGCGGTTCGGCCGGCTGGACGCGCTGGTCAACAATGCCGGCATCGCGGTGTTCGCGCCGCTGATGGAGACGTCGGATGCCGACTGGCGCCGCGTGCTCGAGGTCAACCTCACCGGACCGTTCCTCTGCACCAAGGCGGCTGTGCCTTTGATGCGCGACGGCAATGGCGGCGCCATCGTCAACATCACCTCGATCTCGGCCGTGCGCGCTTCGACGCTGCGCTCGGCCTACGGCACCAGCAAGGCAGGCCTTGCACACCTCACCAAGCAGCTCGCGGTCGAGCTCGCCTCCCTCAACATCCGCGTCAACGCGGTCGCACCGGGACCCGTCGACACCGCGATGGCGAAGCAGGTGCACACCAAGGAGATCCGAGCCGACTATCACGACGCCATTCCGCTCAACCGCTACGGCCTGGAAGAGGAACTCGCGGAAGCGATCTATTTCCTGTGCTCGGGCCGCGCGAGCTACATCACCGGCCAAATTTTGGCCGTGGACGGCGGCTTCGATGCGGCGGGCATCGGCCTGCCGACGCTGCGCGGGCAGAGGCGCAACGGGTAGGCACAGGATTTGTAGGGTGGGCAAAGGCGCAACGCGCCGTGCCCACCACTATCGCAAGTTTGCGGTGCGGATGGTGGGCACGCTACGCTTTGCCCACCCCACGAAAGCGGTTTGGTGGAGAGTTCATGCAACGCATCACCTTCCTCAAAGCTCTGATGCTTGCATCCGCGCTGCTCGCCGCCGCGCCCGCGGCGGCCGAGATCCGCATCATCCAGTCCCCGGGCGGACAGGTCGGGCCGTTCCTCGATCTGTTCGAAAAGGTCCGCGACAGTGGCGAGCGCGTGGTGATCGACGGCCCCTGCCTGTCCGCCTGCACGCTGGTGCTGAGCATCGTGCCGGGCGAGCGCATCTGCGTCACCAAGCGCGCCGTGCTCGGCTTCCATGCCGCACGCTCGGTCGATCGGCGCGGCCGCTTCTATGCCGAGCCGGAAGCATCGGTCGCGGTGCTTGCCGCCTATCCCGGTCCGGTGCGCGACTGGATCAGCCGCCGTGGCGGCCTGACCTCGCGGTTGCTGCTGTTGAAGGGGCGCGATCTCGCCGCGATCTATCCGCGTTGCCGCTGATACAGCCGGCAGCCGCCAACCGCTTTCAAAACAGCGTCTGGATCACTGGCGCCAGCTTCGCGCTGGCGCAAATGAGCATTCCCCAAAGAGCAAAGTTGATCTGTAGCGCCGCCGCCATCGGTCGCTCCCCTTGCAAGTGACGTCCATCCCAGTTTGTAGCTTTTATGACTCACCAATAACGATTCTGGCGTGCAGAGCACAGCCCAATATTGCGCCAATTGTTGTGCGATGCAGCTCGCTTCACGAAGCGGCCTCACTGCGTCCGCAAAGTGATGCGAAAGCACGACTCATATTCGGCCATGCCGGCAAGCTTGTTTTGCCTTGAGTTCCATTGAACCGACGATGCGCGTGTCTCATGCAGATTCTGCGCGCCGATTATGGAGGCAAGAGCCCGGCATGATTCGACACGGCTTGATCGTGCTCACTTTTTGCACAGCGCTGATCGGATGCGCAGAGGCGCCAGCGCAGGAACGCCGCGCCATGGCATGGGATGGCCTCGGCAAGGATCCGAACCGTCCGCATGTCGCCAAGCGGCGCGTCACGACCGGCGCGCCGGCTGCAAGTGATCCGAATCAGGAGCGCGAAAAAGTGCTCGGCACGTTGCGCCCCTATTCCGAGGCGTGGTGGGCGGTCCAGGACGAGATACAGGCGGAGAACGACAGGACGCTCGGCGCCAAGCTCGTGATCTGCCCTCGCTGCGTGGAATCGTCAGCGCCGCGCGAGGACGTCACCGGATCAATCCGGTGAGAGGACAAACGGCCGATCGGCGCCTGACGTAACGAAACGTACGTCCCCTCTCCCTCAGCATTGGAGAGAGGGGATCGCAACGCGACGGTCGCGCCCAAAGCGCGATGCGATAGGATAAATCGTCATCGCGCTTTAGGTTGTTGTTTGAGCATGATCTTTTCGGAAAACCGCTTCACACTTTTCCGGATCATGCTCTATCACATGCCTTCGGCCGGGCAATTCACCATCCAGGGAATGCCGAACTTGTCGACGCACATGCCGAAGCCCTTGGCCCAGAACGTCTTGCTGAAGGGCATGGTGACGCTGCCACCGTCGGCCAGCGCGTTGAACTTGCGCTCGCCATCCGCGGGGTCTTTGACTGTAAGCGAGATTGCAAAGCCCTGCGGCTTCTGGAAATGCTCGGCCGGCGAGTCGGAGGCCATCAATACCGTGCCGTCCGGCAGTGACATCCGCGCGTGCATGATCATCTTCTCACGGCCGGGCGTAGCCGGCACCTCCGGCGGCGCGTCCGATGAACGCATCATCGCATCGATCTTGCCCCCGAGAACCTTGACGTAATAGTTGAACGCGGCTTCGCAATTGTCCTGGTAGAACAGATAGGGATTGAGCATCGTTTCTCTCCTCTTCGTTTGCCTTGAGACCTATCGCTTCTCGGTGAGCTTCTTCAGGCCGGCGAGGCCGGTCTCGAAATCCTTGCCGATCATGCTGTCCATGTTGAAGAACACCTGCATCAGCTTGGACATGAACGGGGCCGGACCGTACATCGCCCATGTGACGAGTGTGGCATCGCCTTGCGGCACAAAGGTGAACTCGGCGGTGTTGTGGCCTTCGAACGGCCGCTCGAAATCAAGCTTGATCCGGAGCTTGGAGGACCCGGTCGCCTCCAGGATCTCCATATGGCCGGCGCCGACCTTGTTGTTGCCGTCCCTGGCATAGGTCGCACCCTTCCCTGCCGGGGTTCCGCCGAACGTCCGCTTCATGGCGGGATCGCGGGTCTCATAGGGCGACCAGGCGGTCCAGCGATGGAAATCGGCAACCAGCGGATAGATCGCAGCGGCCGGCGCCTTGACGGCGAGCGAGCGTTCCACACGGAACGTGTCGGGTTTCGTCAGGGCGAAGACGAGGACCGCGGCAAGGCCGGCGGCGAAAACGATGGCGGTGACGGCAATGGCTTTCAGCATGGATGGCTCCCCTGGTACGGGATTAAGACGAAGGGGAACGGCGGGGGCCGACAATGGGAGAGAAATTCTTTGGCGCACTGCCCACCGCTCGTCATGGACGGGCTTGTCCCGGCCATCCACGTTCTTGGCGTAGATGGAAAGACCGTGGATGCCCGGGACAAGCCCGGGCATGACGATGTGGAGGCAGACGGGCCTACTTTGCCTTCGTACCCAACTTCACGCTGCCATCGCTGCGCTTCGGCTGGCTGTCCCGGATCAGGCGATCGAGATGCATGCGGATGTGGGCGGCTTCGGCCGAGGTGTTGGCGAGCGCAATGGCGCGGTCGAAGGCGACGCGGGCTTCGTCGTTGCGGCCGAGCTGCATCAGGAAGGCGCCGCGCACGCCGTAGAAATGAAAATAATTGGCGAGCTTCGGCGCCAACGGCTCGATCAGCTCGAGCGCGGCCTGCGGCCCGCGCACCTTGGAGACTGCGACCGCCCGGTTGAGCGTCACCACCGGCGAGGGCTGCACCACTTCGAGCGCCCCGTAGAGCAGGTCGATCTCCGTCCAGTCGGTCTCCTCCGGCGTCGCCGCGCGCGCATGCAGTGCGGCGATCGCAGCCTGAATCTGATAGGGCCCGCTGCGGCGGTGGCGCATCGCCTTGTCGATCAGCGCTAGGCCCTCCGCGATCATTGTGCCGTTCCACAACGAACGATCCTGATCATCCAGCAGGATCAGCGACCCGTCCGCGGCAAAGCGCGCCGCGCTGCGCGCGTGCTGCAACAGGATCAGCGCGGTCAGGCCCATGATCTCCGGCTCGCTCGGAAACAGCCGCAGCAGCAGCCGCGCCAGCCGGATCGCCTCCTCGCACAGCGGCTTCCTGATCTCCGCGGTGTCACCGCTCGCCGAATAGCCTTCATTGAAGATCAGGTAGATCATCGCCGCGACGCCGGCGAGCCGTTCAGAGCGCTCGACCGCGCCCGGCGCCTCGAACGGCGTCCCGGCCTCGGCCACCTTTGCCTTGGCGCGCGTGATGCGCTGCTCCATCGCCGCTTCCGAAACCAGGAACGCGCGGGCGATCTGCTTCACAGTGAGGCCCGAGACGATGCGCAGAGCCAGCGCGATCTGCTGCGTCGCCGGCAATCCTGGATGGCAGCAGATGAACATCAGCCGCAAGATGTCGTCGCGATAGTGCGAGCCGTCGAGCCGCTCGGCCAGCTCACCTTCGGCGTCGTCGAGATCGGAGATCGCCTGGTCGTCCTCCGGCAGCGGCTGCTGCCTGCGCGCGCGTCGCACTTCGTCGATCGCAACGTTGCGGCCGACCATGATCAGCCAGGCCGCGGGATCGCGCGGCGGCCCATTCTGCGGCCAGGTCTTGAGCGCGCGCAGGCAGGCGTTCTGAAACGCCTCCTCGGCGGTGTCGAGATCGCGGAAATAGCGCAGCAGCGCGCCGACCGCCTGGGGTCGCGCCGAAGTCAGCGCAGTCTCGATCCAGGCGGTATCGGCCTCGCTCACGTCAGGTTTCCTCCAGGCCGGAACACGCCGACGGGACGCACCTCATAGGCGCCGCCGGGATTGGCGGCACCCAGCTCGCGTGCGACGTCGAGCGCGTCGTCGAGATTCTTGCAGTCGACGATGTAGAAGCCGAGCAGCTGCTCCTTGGTCTCGGCATAGGGACCGTCGAGCACCAGCGGCGGATCCTCCTTGCGCAGCGTCGCCGCCGCGGTCGTCGGCAACAGCCGCGCCACCGGCCCGAGCCGGCCCTGCCTTGTGAGCTTGTCCTGCACCACGGCGAGCTTCTTCATCACGGCCTCGTCCTGCTCCTTGCTCCAGGAGCCGACGAAATCCTCATCGTGATAGCAAAGTATGGCGTAAAGCATGGGCGGCACTTCCCTCGTCTGTACTGAAGACGCGCCAATATGCCCCGCGCCGACAGCGCTGCGGAAAAAATTTGCAAGAAAAATCCGGCAGATCGTGCCAAGGAGGGCTTTCTCGAGCGGAACCCGAAAGAGGCACTTCGAATGACCATGGGCACACTGGCCGTCCTGATCAACAGCACGCAGCAGAACTGGCTGCCGGAGCGGTGGAAGGCCCGATTCGAAGCCGTCTGCGAGGACCGCCGCGTGGTGCTGCTGCCGGACGCCGGACTCGATCCGGCGGAGGTGCATTATGCGGCGGTATGGAAGCCGGTGCCGGGCGATCTCGGGGCGTTCCCAAATCTGCGGGCGATCTTCAACCTCGGCGCCGGCGTCGACGCGCTGATGGCCGACAAGAGCCTGCCCGAGGTGCCGCTGGTGCGCGTCGCCGTGCCCGATCTCACCAACCGCATGACCGAATATGTCGTGCTGCACGTTCTGATGCATCACCGCCAGGAGCTTTACCTCCGGCAATCGCAGCGCGAGAAGCGCTGGGAGCCCAGATATCAGTGGCCGGCGAGCGCGATCACGGTCGGCGTCATGGGACTGGGCACGCTCGGCGCCGATGCGGCCGACGTGCTGCGGCGGCTCGGCTTCCGCGTCGCCGGCTGGAGCCGCAGCCCGCGCACGATCGAGGGCGTCGAATGCTTCCATGGCACTCCAGGCATGGACGCGTTCCTGCGCAAGACCGATATCCTGGTCTGCCTGCTGCCGCTGACATCAGACACGCACGGCATCCTCAACCGCGAGATCTTCGAAAAACTCAATCGCACCAGCCCGCTCGGCGCGCCGGTGCTGATCAATGCCGGCCGTGGCGGCCTGCAGAACGAGGCCGATATTCTCGCCTGCCTCGACGACGGCACGCTCGGCGCCGCCTCGATCGACGTCTTCGTGCAGGAGCCGCAGCCGAAGGACAGCCGGTTCTGGACCCACCCCAAGGTGGTGTTGACGCCGCACAATGCCGCCGACACCGACGCGGATGCGATCTCGGCCTATGTCGCCGAGCAGATCGCTCGGTTCGAGGCGGGCGGCGCGCTGGAGAACGTGGTGGACCGCGCAAGGGGGTACTGAGGCTTCGCTTTAGGCTATTGTTTGAGCATGATCTTTCGGAAAACCGCTGCACACTTTTCCGGATCATGCTCTAGCTTTTAGCTCCCACCATCACATCGATCGCCCCCTTGACGATCGCCTCCAGCTCCTTGCGCGGCACGCGGGCGCGGGAGCGGATGGCGATGGTGTGGATGGTGGCCGATGCGATCTGCGCCAGCGCGAACGGATCGGCGCTCTCCGGCAGCTCGCCTTTCTCCTTGGCGCGGCGGAAGCAACTGGCAAACCCCTTGTCGAGCCCGGTGAGGCCGTCCAGCACCATGGCGCGGATCTCGGGATCGCCGACCGCCTCGGAGGCCGCGGTGACGACCGTGAAGCAACCGCGCGGCCCGGTGTCGCCGGACAGATAGATGTCCAGCGCGGCCGCGTAGATGCGCTCCAGCCGCTGGCGCAGCGGCATCTCCTCGCGGAAGATCGCGACCATCGCCGCGCTCGCCTCGTCGCGATAGCGCTGGTAGCTCCTGATGTAGAGCTCGCGCTTGTCGCCGAAGGCGCCGTAGAGGCTCGGCCGGTTCATGCCGGTGGCTGCGCTGAGATCGTCGAGCGAGGTGGCCGCGAAACCCTGCTTGCGGAACAGATCGAGCGCCTTGCCGAGCGCGATATCGGGCTCGTAGGCGCGCGGACGGCCGCGGCGCTTAGGCCCACCGCGACGCTCGGGTTCGCCGCGGCGTTCGGGCTGATTGGCAGCAGCTGGCGGCTTCGATTTTTGTACCATTCCGCAAGTTATTCCTTGACCTCACCCATATTATGCAAGATGGTACAAAAATCAATCTGGCCAGGTTGAGCGACACCCAAAGAGGAATTGCCCAAGGAGGCTACAGATGGATCTCTATTTCTCGCCGCTTGCCTGCTCGATGGCGACACGCGTCGCGCTGTATGAAGCCGGCGCCGAGGCGAATTACCTCGAAGTCGATCCGCCGACCAAGAAGGTGCTGAGCGACGGCTCCGACTTCCGCACCGTGAATCCGATCGGCCTCGTGCCGACGCTGCGCACCGACGACGGCATGGTGCTGACCGAGAACGCTGCGATCCTGCAATATGTCGCGGACCGTTTCCCGCAAGCCGGCCTCGGCGCGAGCGCCGGCATCGAACGCACCCGGCTGCATCAATGGCTCTGCTTCATCGGCACCGAGCTGCACAAGGGTCTGTTCATCCCCATGCTCGACCGCAAGGCGCCGCAGGAAGCCAAGGCCTATGCCCTGGAGAAGAACCTGTCGCGGCTCGACTATCTCGACAATTACCTGAAAGGACGCGAGTTCCTGCTCGACCATTTCAGCGTGGCCGATGCCTATCTCGTCACGGTCATCAACTGGACCATGGCGACGCCGCCGATCGAGCTTGCGAAATGGCCGAACCTGAAGGCGTATCACGAGCGGCTGCGTCAGCGACCTTCGATTGCCAAGGCGATCGCCGAGGAGTTCGAGCTGTACAAGGCCGAGCTCGCGCGGAAGAAGGCGGCGGCCTGAGGCATGACGAAATGAGGCTCGATCGCTGCACCGACGGAGGTGCGCTCCCTCTCCCGCTTGCGGGAGAGGGTTGGGGAGAGGGTGCTTCTCCAATGGGACCATCCCCAAGAGGAGAAAGCCCTCACCCACGCCTCCGGCGCGACCTCTCCCGCAAGCGGGAGAGGTGAACGAGCCGTGGCAATCGATTCGACCTGCGCGCTATCTCGGCGCCTGCAGCGCGATGCCATAGCGACGGTAGATCCGGTCGATCGTGCCGTCGCTGCGTAGCCGTTCCACGGCGGCGTCGATGGCTTCGCGCAGCGCATCGTCCGGGCGGACCATGCCGACGCCGACATTCCAGTTCAGATCTGCCGTGCTCTCATCGCGATCGAGGATCCGGAGCGGATTGTCCGGATGGGTCAGATTGAAATAGCTGGCGGCGGTGGGCGTGACTGCGGCGGCATCGATCTCGCGGTTCGACACGGCCTCCAGGCTGTCGCTCTCGAAGCCGAAGGTCGATATCGGCACGCGCCGCCGGCCGATGATCATGGCTGCGATCGATCCAACCTGCACGCCCACCTTGGTCGATTCGTTGAGGCTGGCGAAGGACGTGAGCGTGCTGGATGCGGGCACGGCGAGCGCGACGCCTGTGCGATAATACGGCTTGGAGATTCTCAGGCGGGTTTCACCTTGCGCTTCGCGATCGGCGATGACGTCCAGAAGGATGTCGCAGCCGGCGCTGCGCATCTGGTACTGCGTGATGATCCAATCGAGCCTCAGCGAGACACCGAGCTCGCGTGCCAGCACCCGACCGAGTTCGACCTGGAAGCCGGGCGGATCGCCGGTCTTGTGCGCGAAGGGAAGCGAATTGGGATGTGCGCAGAGCCCGATCACGCCGCTGGATCGGATCGCCTCCAGGGGTCGCGCCGCCGCCTGCCCGGACAGAGCGATGGCGGCAGCGACGATGACGGGGACATGTGCCTTCATTCCGCGCTCTCTGCGGTTCAACCCTCGCGCGGTTTCAGCGCGCGGATGTACTTGACCATCTGGTCGATCTGGGCGTCGGTGAACGCGCCGTCGAACGCCGGCATCGCCCCTTGCTTGCCGTGCTTGATGCGATTGCGGATGTAGTCGTCGTCGCGCGGCGAATTCATCAATTGCGGCCCCTTGCCCGCGGCCCGGCCGCCGTCGGAGTGACAGAAGCCGCAAGTCCCGGCGAACACCTGCTCGACCTCGAACGCCGCGTTCTCCGGCGCCGGTGTGGCGGATTGGGCCTGGGCCATCGCAGCCCACAGCAACGAGGCGCCCAGCCCCGCCAAGATCGTCTTGCAAGACAGTCTCAACAGCTACGCTCCATTCCTGAGCCACGCGGCCGCGACATCGATCGAGGAGCGGGCTTGCGCCCGCTCCATGATCAGAACATCTGCGGCAGACTATTTCAGGCTGAAGACGACCAAGGCGCCGTCGTCACGCGGCATGCTCTTGTAGACGCCGCCGAAGTTCGGCGCATATTCGTCCGCCAGCATCCCGCCGAAGCCCGCCGTCACCGCGATATATTGCTTGCCGCCGACGGAGTAGCTGACGATCCCGCCCTGATGGCCGGTGCCGTTGTTGTGCCTCCATAGCTCGGCGCCGGTTTCGGCATCATAGGCGTGCAGCACGCCACGCGAATCAGGCACGAAGACGAGGTTGCCCGCGGTCGACAGCACGCTTCCGAGCGGAGGCTCGGGATAGCGAACCTCCCATTTCTTCGCGCCCGTGATGGGATCGCGCGCGTCGAGATGTCCGTAGATCTCGCCACCCGGAGGAGGCACCATCTTGAAATCGGCACCGATGTTGAGCTGGACCTGCGGCGTGGTGACCGGCGTCGTCTTCTGGATATCCAGCGTCATGCACCATTCCTGTCCGATCTTGTAATAGAGACCGGTCTTGGGGCTGTAGGAGCCGGCGTTCCAGCTGATGCCGCCGCCGATGAACGGACACAGCGGTGGTTCGGTGACCTTGCCGACCGGGAAATCGCGACGGCCGATCAGCGCGCCGGTCTTGGGATCGATATCCTTGACGAAGTTGATGTTCTCGACCAGCCGCCAGACGTTCTTCACTTTGAGATTGCGGTCGTAGACGAAGACGAAGCCGCCCTTGTTCGGATGGACGACGTATTTCTGGCCGTCACGCTCGAGCATCACGAATTCGCCGACCGAGCTGTCGAAGTCCCAGGCATCGTGCGGCAGTTCCTGATGGTAGAATTTCAGCTTGCCGGTATCGATGTCGAGCCCGATCACCGAACTCGTGTAGAGGTTGTCGCCGGGACGCGCCCCCTGGGTCTTGTAGTCCGGACCCGACCAATCGTAGAGCGGCGCCGGGTTCGCAGTGCCCCACAGGATGGTGTTGGTCTCGGAATCGTAGGTGCCCGGCATCCAGCCGCCACCACCACCGGTGCGCCAGGACTCGTTGCCCCAGGTCTTCATCGCCTCTTCGGTGCCTGCGACCGTGAGGAACTCCCACTTCTTCTTTCCGGTTGCGGCATCGAGCGCGAAGATCGGGCCGCGGCCCGGCCATTCGCCGCCTTGCGCGCCTATGATCACGCTGCCCTTGGCGTAGAGCGGCGCGCCGGTGAAGCCGACAGTCAGCTTCTGCGAGTCGATCAGCCTGGTCTCCCAGAGAACCTTTCCGGTCTTGGCATCCAGCCCGAAGACACGACCGTCCATGGTGCCGACGAAGACCTTGCCTTCGCCGAGAGCGACGCCGCGGTTGTAAGGAGAGTGCGTCTGCCGGCTGATCAGCGCCTCATCCAGCTCCGGAAAGAACGACCAGATGACCTCGCCGCTGGCGCCGTTCAGCGCGAAGACCCGGCTGTAAGAGCCCGAATAGTACAGCACGCCGTCGGCGACGAGCGGCATCGACTGCAGGCCGCGCGTCGATCGCCCGGGAATGTGCATCCATGCCACGCCCAGATTGCCGACATTGCTCGTATTAATCTGTGCAAGCGGGCTGTAGTGATGGGATTTGTACGAACCGTGATAGGTGAGCCAATCGTTCTGGCCGGCGGCCTCGATACGGGCCGTATCCACGGACTGAGCCAATGCCGCCGTCGCTGCAAGTGTCGCAACGACAACGACAGCCAAGGCCGAGCTGAGCCATTGCTTTCTCATTTGCACTTCCTCCCGCTCTTGTGTTTGTTGATTGCGTCTCGTGAATGCGGCTTGCGAGGGGTACTTGCAGTTCAGTGTGCGTCGATCGTCCTCCATCGGACCGAATCGTCAACAGACGTCCCCTCCTCGGCGCATCGCGCCGAGGAGCCACGTTCACCGGAGTGGTTGCTGTTGTACTTCTGCTTGCCGTCACACTGTACGACGGATCACAGGGCCTGCAAATATGGAATGCGCGCCGAAGCCGATTCGATGCAGGGCGACTTGAAACGGCAGCGGCGCTGACCGTTTTTGCTTTCGATCCGCCGATCCCGGAACAGGTCGTCTTATCCGTAAAGCACCTTCGGCAGTATCGTGACGATGCCCGGCCACAGCGTCAGCAGCAGCACGAAGCCGATCATGATCAAGAGATAGGGCAAGGTGACACGCGCGATGTAGCCGAGCCCGTCATCGGTGAGGCCCTGGATGACGAACAGGTTGAAGCCGACGGGCGGCGTGATCTGCGCCATCTCCACGGCGAGCACAAGGAAGATGCCGAACCAGACCTCGTCGAAGCCGGCACCCTTCACGATCGGCAGCACGATCGGCAGCGTCATCACGATCATCGAGAAGCCGTCGAGGAAACAGCCGAGCACGAGATAGAAGACGATCAGCGCCACGATCAGCATGAACGGCGACAGGCCGAGGCTTTTGACGAACGCGGCCACCGCCTGCGGGATGCCGAGGAAGGCCGCGGCATTGCCGAGGATCGAGGCCCCCAGCACAATCAGCGCGATCATCGAGCAAGTGACGACCGAGCCGATCAAGACGTCGCGGATCACCTGCTGCGACATTGCGCCTTGCGCCCAGGCAACCAGGGCCGCGCCGAGCACGCCGACCGCGGCAGCTTCCGAGGGCGTTGCGAGCCCGCCATACATCGAGCCGAGCACGCATGCGATCAGGAACAGCGCCGGCGCGAGATCCTTCAGTGCTGCAAAGCGCTCGCTCCAAGGCACCTGCGAGAGCTTCGCTTCGGTCTCGGGCACTATCGCGGGTTTGAGGGTGGTGTGCAGCATCACCCAGGCCATGAACGTCGCGGCCAGCAGGAAGCCCGGCAGAACGCCGGCGGTGAACAGCTTCAGGATCGAGACGTCGCCGAGCACCCCGTAGATGATCATGATGTTGGACGGCGGGATCAGGAAGCCGAGCGTGCCGGCGCCGGCGAGCGAGCCGATCGCGATGTCGCGGGAATATCCGCGGCGCGTGAGCTCGTTGAGCGACATGCGGCCGATCACCTGCGTCGTCGCCGCCGACGAGCCCGAGATCGCCGCGAAGATGGTACAGCCGATCACGTTCACATGCAGAAGACGGCCGGGCAGCAGCCCGGCCCAGGGCGCCAATCCCTGAAACAGCGAGCGCGACAGGCGGGTGCGGAACAAGAGCTCGCCCATCAGGATGAACAGCGGCAGCGCCAGCAGCTCCTGCGTGGTCAGGATGTTCCAGGCGTATTGCGGCAGCAGCTTGTCGAGCGGGACCGAACGGAACATCGCGAGCAGCAGCGTCGCGGTCAGCGCAAGGGTGAGGCCGATCCAGACGCCGCAAGCCAGCAGCACAAACAGGATCGCGAACAGGGCAACGACTTCGATGGTCATGCGATCTTGGATCCGGATGCGGGCAAGGCGATCATTCGACGGGCGAGGCCTTCATGCGATGATCCTCCAGCGGCAGGCCGAGCGCGGCCTGGATCGCACGCGCCAGGAACTGCAGCGTCAGCAGCAACATGCCGAAGGTGACGATCGCTTGCGGAAACCACAGCGGCGTGTCGCTCGAGGTCGAGACCTGGCCGCGCACGAAGGCGCTCCAGGCGAATTTCGCCATGGCCATGGTCAGGAACGCCATGAAGGCGAAGCCGGCCGCCGCCGAGAGGATCTCGAGCGCGCGCTGCACCGGCACGGCTGCGTTCTTCAGGAGCAGCACGACGCGGATGTGGCCGCCGACGCGCAGCGTCATGGCGGCGCCGAAAGTGAAGGCCGCCGCCATCAGATAGGAGGAGTATTCCCACGCGATCGAGATGGTCGGCGGGAAGAACGGCAGGAAGTTCGAGAGGAAGCGGGTTGCGACCTCGCACAGCATCAACAGCGTCAGCATCAGGAGACAGAAGCCGCCGATCCAGCCGTCGAGCCGGCCAAGGCGATCGATGCCGTCGAGGACGATGCGCAGCGGCGCGGGCGCCGCTGCGTTGAGGCTTTGCGATGCTTCGGGCGAAAGGCTCACCACGCCTCGTCCTCAGCCGCGCTTGATTTCAGCGAGATAGGCTCGCACCGGCTTGTCCGCCGCCGGCACGCGCTTGAGGAAGGCATCCAACTGCGGCGCGGTCTTGGCCCGGATGTCCTTCATCATGGCGTCCGAGACCGGCACCACCTCCATGCCGCCTTCCTTGAGGCGATTGAGGCTGTCAACGTCGGCCTTGAGCGAATTGGCCCAGAAGCCGGGCTCCATCTTCGCCGCGATGTCAGCGACCAGCTTCTGTTGATCGGCGCCGAGCGCCTTCCAGGCATCGAGATTGACGGTGAGCATCTGCGACGACCAGACATGGTTGGTCGGGTAGACGTATTTGAGGAACTCCCAGAACTTGCCGTCGACGCCCGACACCGACGAGGTGGAGACGCCGGCCACCGCGCCGGAGGCGAGTGCGGGGATTGTTTCGCCCCAGGGGATCATCACCGCGGCCATACCGACGGCATTGAGCATCTCGACCGCGTTCTTGTCGGGCACGCGGATCTTGATGTTCTTGAGGCCCTCGACGTCGGCGACCTTGGTCTTGAGATGCAGATATTGCGTCGGCCACGGCACGATGTAGAGGATCTTCTGATTGTTACGCGCGGCGATCTTCTCATATTCGGGCCGCACATATTTGTGCAGCACCTTGAGCTCGTCCACGGAGCCGCAAAGGAAGGGGATGCTCTCGACGCCCATGAAGGGCTCGTCGCCGACCTGCTGGATGTTGAGGACGTCGGCGAGCGGCACGAGGCCGTCGCGCACGGCCCGCAAGTGCTCGGGCCCCTTGAAGCCGAGCTGGCCGCCGGCCTTCACGGTGATGGCGACCGCACCATTGCTCTGCTTCTTCACTTCTTCCGCGAAGGCTATCGCGTTCTGGGTGTGGAAATTGCCGTCGGGCCAGACGGTCGACATGTCCCAGCTCGTTGCCGCCCGGGCGCGGCTCGAGATGTGGCCGGCGGCGAGCAGCGTTGCTGCGCCCACAGTGAAGTTCCGTCGCGTAATCATTGCTCCCCTCCGTTCACCGAGCGCGTTGATGGCATCAACGCGCGTACCCATAGACCTTGACTGCGTTCTCCGAAGACACGAGACCGCTTGCGACGTCGTCGTTGACGGCCGCGCGATCGCGCTCCCTGGGATCGCCGATGCCGGCACCGCCGGGCGTCAGCACGACCAGCCGGTCATCCGGCGGCACCTGCTGAAAGCCCTTGCCGCGCAGCTTCTTGCCGGATTTGAGACCGACATAGCCGGCCTCGCCGTTCTGGCCGCCGTCCCGCCCGCGCGGCGGGTGGTCGATGCGGTCGAACGCGGCGAGGATGTCGAACGGCGCATCGACCCCGCTGCCGACTTCGATGATCTGGCCGAGGCCGCCGCGGGTGCGCCCTGCCCCGCCGGAATCCGGGCGCAGCTCCTTGCGCCAGAAGATCAGCGGCGTCTGGGTCTCCGCGATCTCGACCGGCGTGCCGCGCACGCCGCTTGGGTAAGCGGTCGCCGACAGCCCGTCCTTGCCGAAGCGCGCACCGGTGCCGCCGTTGGAGGTGACTGCCATCGAGAACCCGTAATTGCCGCCGGCGCCGGAGCGGGTCTGGCCGCGCACGTTGAGATTCCACAGGCAGGAGGTGCCTTCCGCAGGCACGCGCTCGGGAATGATCTGGCGCAGGCAGCCGAACACGACGTCGGGCAGCATCTGGCCGATGACGTGGCGCGACGCCACGGGCGCCGGCTTTGGCGCATTGAGGATGGCACCAGCCGGCGCAGACACCGTCAGCGGCGAGAGCGAGCCGGCATTGTTGGGGATCTGCGAGGCGACGACGCAGCCGAGGCCGAACACGGTATAGGCGGTGGTGTAGGACAGCGGCACGTTGATGCCGAACTTCGAGGCCGCCGAGGTGCCGTCGAAATCGACGTGGATGCCGGTATCCGAGATCGTCAGCGTCGCCGCCAGCGTCACCGGCGCATCATAGCCATCGACCACCATGGTGTTGCGCCAGCTGCCCTTCGGCAGCTTTGCGATTTCGGCCAGCACGGCCTCGCGCGAGCGGTCGCAGATGTAGTCGCCGAGTTCGTCGAGCGTGTCGATGCCGAACTCGGTCATCATCTCGACCAGCCGCTCGCAGCCGACATCGTTGCAGCCGGCGAGCGAATAGGTGTCGCCCTCGGTGTCGATCGGCAGTCGCGTATTGGTGCGGATCATCGCCATCAGCGTCTCGTTGACGACGCCCTGGTCGATCAGCTTCAGCATGGGGATGTAGAGCCCCTCCATGAAGACGTCGGTAGCGTCGGGCCCGAAGCCGATGCCGCCGATGTCCATGAGATGGCTGGTGCAGGAGAACAGCGCGACGACCTTGCCGTCCTTGAAGCAGGGCGTGGTGACGACGAAATCGTTGAGATGACCGGTCCCCATCCAGGGATCGTTGGTGATGTAGGCATCACCCTCCTTCATCGTCTCGATCGGGAAGTGAGCGATGAAGTGCTTGACCGATTCGGCCATCGAGTTGACGTGGCCGGGTGTGCCGGTCACCGCCTGCGCCAGCATCCGCCCCCTGAGGTCGAACACGCCGGCCGAGAGGTCGCCGCATTCGCGCACGATCGGGCTGAAGGCGGTGCGAAGCAGCACCTGGGCCTGCTCCTCGACCACGGCGATCAGCCGGTGCCACATGATCTGGAGGTCGATCAGGCTCGCGCCATTTGCCTTGCTCATGATTAGGCCGCCTTTCGTTCCATGACGATGCTGCCGGCACCGTCGATATGGGCGTCGAAACTGGTGGAGACGAACGTCGAGGTTTCGTCTTCCGCGATCACGGCGGGGCCTGCGATGGTTGCCCCTGGCGCCATGTCCTCGCGCCGATAGAGCGGGATCTCGATCACTTCGCCGGCCCGGCCGTCGAAGAATTTTCGGCTGCCGGACGCCTTGGCCGCGGGCTTGCGCGCGACCGCCGCAACGGCAGGCGGATTGCGCGCCTCGGTGGTCGCCAGCACCGACCAGCTCAACACCTCGATCGCCGCGCCCGGGATCGGTCGCTCGAACATCGCCGAATAGTCGGCCTCGAACTTTTGCCGCAGGCCAGCGAGATCGGCCGACGTCAGCGGCCGGTTCGGCAGCTCGACCGAGATCTCGTGGCCCTGGCCGACATAGCGCATGAAGGCAGCACGGCGCTCGCGCACCGGCGCGCCAGCGGCGCCAGGCTCGACCAGCGCACGCGCTTCGGTCGCCATCTCCCGCAAGAGGTCGGAGACAGCCTCGGTGTCGAAATCATCGAGGCGCACGTGCCGGCTGCGCACCAATTCATACGCGATGGGAGCCGCCAGAAATCCGACCGCCGAGCCGACGCCGGCATTCGAGGGCACGATCACGCGGGACACGCCGATCTTCTCGGCGACACGGGCCGCATGCAGCGGCGCGGCGCCGCCGAAGGCGATCAGCGTGTGCTGGCCGACCACCGCGCCGCGCTCGACAGCGTGCACGCGCGCCGCGCTCGCCATGTTCTCGCAGACCACCTCGTGCACGGCATAAGCCGCGGTTTCCGCCGACAGGCCGAGCGGCGCACCGACATCGCGCAGCAGCGCCTCTTTCGACAGCTCCGGATCGAGCTTGATCGTACCGGCCGCAAAGGTATCGGGATCGATCATGCCGAGCGCAACGTCGGCATCCGTCACTGCCGGACGCTGGCCGCCGCGGCCATAGCAGGCCGGCCCCGGCTCCGACGAGGCGCTCTCCGGGCCGACGGTGACGCGCTTCATCGCGTCGACATGGGCAATCGAGCCGCCGCCGGCGCCGATCTCGACCATCTCGATCACGGGGATGCGCACCGGCAGGCCGGAGCCCTTGAGGAAGCGCGCCGCGCGATCGACCTCGAACACGCGTGAGGTCTCGGGCTGGTATTTCTCGATCAGGCAGATTTTTGCCGTGGTGCCGCCCATGTCAAAAGAGAGCACCTTGCTCTCGCCAAGGCGCGCCGCGATCTGCGCCGCGAAGATCGCGCCGCCCGCAGGACCGGATTCGACGAGACGCACCGGAAAGCGCCGCGCCGTCTTGATCGAGGTGACGCCGCCGCCTGACGTGACGAGATAGATCGAGCCGCGGAACTGCTCGACCTGCAGGGCGTCGGCCATGCGGGCGAGATAGCCGTCGATCAGGGGTTGCACATAGGCGTTCGCGACCGCAGTCGATGTGCGCTCATACTCGCGAATTTCGGGACAGACGGCGGAAGACAATGTGACGGAGATGCCGGGCATCTCCTCGGCCAGGATCGCCGCTGTGCGCCGCTCGTGCTCGGGATTGGCATAGGAATGCAGGAAGGCGATGGCGACGCTCTTGACCTCGAGTTCGCGCAATTTCGGCGCGAGCGCCCGCACCGAAGCTTCGTCGAGCGGGAGGCGGACGGCGCCGTGAGCGTCGATGCGCTCGGGCACGGTGAAGCGGAGGCCGCGCGGCGCCAGCGGCTTCGGCTTGTCGATGCTGAGGTCGTACTGGTCGTAGCGGCTCTCCGTGCCGATATCGAGCACGTCGCGAAAGCCTTCGGTTGCGATCAGCGCCGTCCTGGCGCCGCGCCGCTCGATGATCGCGTTGGTCGCGAGCGTCGTGCCATGGATGAAGACGTCGATATCGCTGATATGCGCGCGCGCATCGGCAAGAATGAGCCGCATGCCGTCCAGCACCGCCTGCTCAGGCCGCTGCGGCGTCGTCAGCACCTTGCGGGTTTTGCGGTCTTGTCCCACGTCCAGCACGATGTCGGTGAACGTGCCACCGATATCAACGGCAAGCCGTACCTCGGCTCCCTCGAGCATTCCAATTTCTCCGTGCTGGTCGTCAAGACCGGGTCCAAAAGCGCAGCAATTCCCGTGCCATGACGCATGCCTGTAACGCTGTGCCCGGCTATTTTGCGCGGCACCTATGCAATAGGCAAGGCGTGTTCGCGCCTGAGCGATCAGAGCAGGAATGCAAGCGCCGCCTCGCAGCGCTGCTCGACCTTCAGCGTCAGGAGATCGTCGGCGCGGGTGCGGCCGAGATTGACCGCGGCGATCGGAATCTGCCGTTTCGCGGCGGCCTGCACGAAGCGGAAGCCGGAATAGACCATCAATGACGAGCCAACGATCAGCATGGCATCGGCCTGCGCCAGATGCTCCTGCGCCGTGGCCACCACCTCACGCGGCACGTTCTCGCCGAAGAACACCACGTCGGGCTTGAGGATGCCGCCGCAGGCTTCGCAAGGAGGCACCTCGAAGGAGGAAAAATCCTCGTGCTCCAGATCGGCATCGCCGTCGGGTGCATCGGCGGCATCGAGCGTCAGCCATGCCTCATTGGCGCGGCCGAGCGCGTGCTGAAACTCCTCGCGCGGCGTCTTCGCCCCGCAGCCCATGCAGCGGACCAGATCGAGCCGGCCGTGCAGGTCGATCACCTGCCGATGGCCGGCCGACTGATGCAACCGGTCGACGTTCTGGGTCAGCAGCATCCCGCACCGGCCGTTCGCCTCGAGCCGGGCCAGCGCACGATGAGCATCGTTCGGCCTCGCCTGGCCGAACCGCCGCCAGCCGATCAGGCTGCGTGCCCAATAGCGCCGGCGGGTTGGCTCCTCCGACATGAAGGCCTGAAAATTGACCGGCTGGGTCCGTTTCCAGTTGCCCTGGCTGTCGCGATAGTCGGGAATGCCCGAATTGGTGCTGCAGCCGGCGCCCGTCAGCACGAACAGGCGTTCGTGCCGGCCGATGAAATCCTGGAGCGGAGGTTTTGCCGGAGGGGCATTCGTCATGGCGCATGATGTAGTTCGCGCCGGCCCGTTTTGCCAGATGACGACAATCCCGGCGCATGGCGGCCGCATAGCCGTTATCGCGGCGACCGCCGTCCCGTGAGATCGAGCGGACGAGCTTTCTCTTGTCCCGCGATCCGCGCGGCCTGCTGCAGCGTCAGCCTGAACTCGTCCCGCTTCTCGTGCACGGAGGCGATCGCATGCCCGACCGCAACGCCGAGGCCGACCAGTGCGGCTTCGGAGAGCTGCAGGCTCGCCTCGATGGTTTCCGGCACCGCATCGGTTGCGCCGATCGCGTAGAGGTGCCGGGCATGATCGGCATCCCGCGCACGCGAGACGATCAGCACGTCCGGCCGCACCGCCCGGACCCGCTCGACGACGGCATCGATCGCCGGCCGCGACTGGATGGTGATGATCACGCCGGTCGTCTGCATCAAGCCGCAGGCTTCGAGGAAACCCGGCTCTGTCGCATCGCCGAAATAGACCTTGTGACCGTCCCGGCGATCACGCGCCACGTCGACGGCCGCGTGATCGACCGCGATGTAGTTCAGGCCATGGCTGGTCAGCAGGGAGCAGACCACCTTTCCAACACGGCCATAGCCGACCACGATGGCGTGCGCGCGGTCGCCGGGCGGCCGAACCGCGAGCTCGGGATCGGGCGTGCGTTCGCTGCTCAGTTTCGCGGCCAATTTTCGTCCAAGAATACTCAGAAGCGGCGTCAGGGCCATCGTCACGGCGGTCACGGCGACGGCAAAGCTCGATACGCGGGGCTCGATCATGCCTCCGGCCGCCGCCATTCCGATGCTGACGAAGGCGAATTCGCCGACGGGGCCCAGCAGGAAGCCGATCTCGATCGCCGCCGGCCATGACAGCCTGAAGAGGCGCCCCAGGATGATGAGCACGATCGCCTTGCCGACGAGAATGCCGACGACGGCGGCCAGCAGCCAGACGGGCTCGCGCAGGAACACGCGGACGTCGATGGCCATGCCGACGGTGAAGAAGAAGATGCCCAGCAGCAGGCCCTTGAACGGCTCCACGGTGGCCTCGATGGCCTTGCCATACTCGGTCTCCGCTAGCATCAGTCCTGCAACGAAGGCTCCGAGCGCCATCGACAGGCCGGCCTGGTGGGCGGCAAGCCCTGCGCCGACAATGACGAACAGGGTCGCGGCAACGAACAACTCCGTCGAATGGGTGCCTGCAACCATCTGGAAGAGCGGACGCATCAATAGCCGTCCGACCAGCGTGAGGAAGGCTACCGCCAGCACCGCCTTCAGGACCGCACTGGAGATATGCGCCACGACCGAGCCACCGCTTCCCGCGCCGAGCACCGAGACGAAAACCAGAATGGGGACGACTGCGAGGTCTTGAGCCAGCAGCACCGAGAAGCTGGCGCGCCCAGCCGAGGTGGAAAGCCGCCTCTCGGCGGACAGGAGCTCGAGCACGATCGCCGTCGAGGACAGCGCAAGGCTCGCGCCGAGGATCACGGCCGTATCGGAGCTCTGCCCGAAGAGAAGCGCCACGCCGAAAATCATCGCCGACGTCGCGAGGACTTGCAGGCCGCCGAGCCCGAACACCAGACGCCGCATCGTCATCAGCCGTCTGAAAGACAGCTCGAGCCCGATCAGGAATAGCAGGAACACAATGCCGAGATTGGCGATACCCTCGACGTTCTTCGCGTCCGTCACGGTGAACCAGTACAGGAACGGGAGGTCCTTGACGAGCGAGCCGAGCCCGAGCGGACCGAGAATGGCGCCGGCCCCGAGATAGCCCAGCACCGGATTGATGCCCCAATGCCGGACGATCGGCACCACGACGCCGGCGGTGCCGAGGACCACCAGCGCGTCACTATAGGCATTGATGTTGATGGTTGTGGTCACGGGCCCTTCACGTGTCGGCGCTCGCCAATAGCGGCAGCGCCATCCACGATCGATAGCACACGGCGCCGCAGACCCCCAACCGGTCGCGCCCCACTATCCCACGCGAGGCGCGCGCAACCCCAAGCCGGTTTTCAGCTTGCCCAGTTCTCCCGAAACTCTGGAAACAGCGTCAGGCCCCCGCAGGCATAGATGGTCTGCCCGGTGATGTAGCTGGCGTCCTCCGAGGCGAGGAAGGCGAACACCGCGGCGATCTCTTCCGGCGTGCCGACGCGCCCCATCGGAATGTGGGAGGTGACGACGCCGCGCTTCTCCGGATCGCCGGTCCAGGCCGCATTGATCGGCGTGTCGATCGCGCCGGGACCAACCGCATTGACGCGGATGCGCTGGCCGGCGAATTCCAGCGCCAGCGTGCGCGTGAGATTGGCCATGCCGCCCTTGCTGATCGAGTAAGCGAGATAGCCGGGTTTGGGGATGATCTGGTGGACGCTGGAGCAGTTGATGATGCTGCCGCCTGCGCCGCGCGCGACGAAATGCGCCAGCGCCTTCTGGGCACACAGCACGGCGCCGTTCAGGTTGACGTCGATGATGCGGCGATAGGTTTCGACGTCGAGCGCCTCGCTCGGCGATTCCCGCTGGAAGCCGGCATTGTTGACGAGACAATCGAGACGCTTGAAGCGCGCCAGGACCGTCTCGAACATCGCGGCGATGTCCTGCTCATTGCCGACATCGGCCTTGACGACGATATGGTCGAGCCTGCCGTGGCCGCGATCGCTCGATGCGGCTCGTGCGAGCGCGAGCGTCTCGTCCGCCCCGTCGGGACTGCCGAAATAATTGATGGCGACGGTCGCGCCTTCCTGGGCGAGCCGGATGGCAACGGCACGACCGATGCCTTGTGAGGCGCCGGTCACCAGCGCGTACTGGCCGACGAGGCGCGAGGGAAACGGGGTCGAGCGTTCGGTTTGCGGCATGTGTTTTCTCCGGGATGCATCATCATGGATGGAACCGGCGTTTTGTTCCATCCCTCGCAGATGCCGGCATCTAGTCGGCTCGCTGCGCGCGCGGCGAGGTCAAGATCTGATAGAGGATGATCGCGCCGAACGTCGCGGTGCCGATGCCGCCGATCGTGAATGCACCGAATTTGAGCGTGAGATCGCCGGCCCCTGCGATCAGCGCCACCGCGACCGTGATGAGGTTCGCAGGATTGGCGAAGTCGACCTTGTTCTCGACCCAGATCCGTCCGGCCATCGCCGCGATCAATCCGAACAGCACGATCGAAAGCCCCCCGATGACGGGACCCGGGATGGACAAGATGAGCGCGCCGAATTTCGGCGAGAAGCCGAGCAGGATCGACACCAGGGCTGCGAACACGAACAGCAGGGTCGAATAAACCTTGGTCGCTGCCATCACGCCGATGTTCTCGGCATAGGTGGTGACGCCGGTGCCCCCGCCGCACGCCGCCACGATGGTAGCTAAGCTGTCGGCGAAAAGGGCGCGGCCAAGATAAAAATCGAGGCTTCGGCCGGTCATGGCGCCAACGGCCTTGATGTGCCCGAGGTTCTCGGCAACGAGAATGACGGCAACCGGCGCGATGAGGAAGATCGCATCGGCATGGAAGCTCGGCGCAGTGAAGTTCGGCAGCCCGAGCCACGGCGCGGCCGACAATTGCGTGAAGTCGATCGGCTTGCCGAAGCCGAGGCCGTTCGCGAACAGCAGGTACAAGAGATAGCCGCCGAGCGCCCCGAGGATGATCGGTAGGCGGCGCCACAGGCCTGGTGCTGCAACGGCGACCACGCCGATGATCAAGACGGTAGCGAGGCCGATCCAGGTGTCGAATGCATTGGCGCTAACTGCCTTGACCGCAACCGGCGCGAGATTGAGGCCGATCGCGGCGACGACGGCGCCGGTAACGGCCGGCGGCAGCAGCCGCTCGATCCAGCCGACACCGGACCACATCACGACCAGCGAAATCAGGCCATACAGCACTCCGGCGCCGACGATGCCGCCGAGCGCAACCGACAGGTTCGGGTTCGGCCCCTGCCCGGCATAGCCGGTGGCGGCGATGACGACGGCGATGAAGGCGAAGCTCGAGCCGAGATAGCTCGGCACGCGCCCGGCGACGATGACGAAGAAGATCAGCGTGCCGACGCCGGAGAACAGAACTGCAACGTTGGGATCGAACCCCATCAACAGCGGCGCGATGATCGTCGCACCGGACATCGCGACGCAATGTTGAAGACCCGAGACGATGGTCTGGCCCCAGGACAGCCGCTCCTCCGGCATGATCACGCCCGAGGTCTTGAGCTTCCAACGTGGAAAATAGCTCTGCTCGTCCGAGCCTGTTGCGATCGTCATGTTCCCACCCAAGTTCGGCGCAACGACCGATGGTCGTGCCAACAGACAAAAACGTGATTGTCGCTTCTGCGGCGCCCATCACATGATGCAAATCATGCACAATCAATCCGTTCCCGAGCTTACATTATGACACAGATTGCGATCCCGTCAGCCATCCAGCGCCGGCACCAGCCCTGGTACAAGATCCTCTACGTCCAGGTGCTGATCGCGATCGCACTCGGCGTGCTCATCGGCTATCTCTATCCCGATCTCGGCAAGGCCTTGAAGCCACTCGGCGACGGCTTCATCGCGCTGATCAAGATGATGATCGCGCCCGTGATCTTCTGCACCGTGGTGCACGGCATTTCCTCGATGGGCGATCTGAAGCGGGTCGGCCGGGTCGGGCTGAAGTCGCTAATCTATTTCGAGACGGTCTCGACCGTGGCGCTCGCGGTCGGCCTTCTGGTCGGGGAGATTCTCCAGCCCGGACACGGCTTCAACATCGATCCAACCACGATCGACCCGAAATCGGTGGCGACCTACGTCACCAAGGCCCACGAAGAGGGCATCGTCGCCCATCTGATGGCGATCATTCCCGACAGCTATCTCGGCGCCATTGCGCGCGGCGACCTCTTGCAGGTGCTGCTGATCTCGATCCTGTCCGGCTTCGCCATCGCCTTTCTCGGCAAGGCCGGCGAGCCTATTGCGGACGCTATCGACAAGGCGGCGAAGATGTTCTTCGGCATCATCCGCATCATCGTGCGCGTCGCGCCGATCGGCGCCTTCGGCGCGATGGCGTTCACCGTCGGCGCCTACGGCCTCGGCTCGCTGCTCAATCTCGCCGCGCTGATCGGCACGTTCTATCTGACCAGTATCCTGTTCGTGCTGATCGTGCTGGGTTCGATCGCCCGGCTCGCCGGCTTCTCGATCCTGCGCTTCATCGCCTATATCAAGGACGAGCTTTTGATCGTTCTCGGCACCTCGTCCTCCGAGACCGTGCTGCCGCAGATGATCCAGAAGATGGAGCATCTCGGCGCCTCACGCTCCGTGGTGGGCCTCGTCATCCCGACCGGCTACAGCTTCAATCTCGACGGCACTAACATCTACATGACGCTGGCGACGCTGTTCCTGGCGCAGGCGACCAACACCCATCTGACCATCTGGCAGGAGCTCGGCATTCTCGGCATCGCCATGATCACCTCCAAGGGGGCCTCGGGCGTGACCGGCGCCGGCTTCATCACGCTCGCCGCGACGCTGTCGATCGTGCCTGATATCCCGATCCAGTCGATCGCGATCCTGGTCGGCATCGACAAGTTCATGAGCGAATGCCGCGCGCTGACCAACCTGATCGGAAATGGCGTTGCCTGCGTGGTCATCAGCATCTCCGAAGGCGAGCTCGACCGCGACGCGCTGCACGAGACCATGGCGCATCCGCTGGAGATCGGCGAGGCGCTGGAGCCGGGTGGAGGCGCGGCCTCGTAGGCCGCGCAGTCGGTGAGCAGACGAAGCCTGGTTCCGATGCGGTAGTTTCCCGGAGTAGAAAATCGATGCGGCCCGCGTCACAACACTGGCGTTGGGATCACGGATTTATACTCATTTTTTCCGCCCGACGCGCTGGGGGCAGGGCGTCGGGCTTTTGATAATCACAGCCAGATCCAGAGCGCCAGGCGGGATCAGACGATCCCGCCATCGATGCGCGGCAAATTGGCGGCAAGTTCGATCCGCCGCGTGATCCCGATCGCCTGCAGGAACGCCTCGTCATGGCTGACGACCAGCAGAGCGCCGTCATAGGCCCGCAAGCCGGCCTCGACGGCTTCGATGGACTCGAAGTCGAGATGATTAGTCGGCTCGTCCAGGATCAGCAGCGACGGCGGCGGCTGCCCGCCCAGCACGCAAGCGAGGCCCGCGCGGAACATTTGCCCACCGCTCAGGCTCCCGACGATTTGCAAGGCGGCATCGGCGCGAAACATGAACCGGGCCAGCGCGGCATGGCACTCGTTCGCACCGGCCTTCGGATTGAGACGCCGAAAATTGTCCAGGATGGAGCGCGCCGGTTCGAGCAGGCTGACCTTCTGGTCGAACAACGCGAAATCCGGCCTGACCCGCACGATGCCCGCAAGCGGACGCAGCTCGCCCACGATGAGCTTCAGCAGCGTCGTCTTGCCGGAGCCATTGGGCCCGAGCAGCGCGACGCGCTCCGGCCCGACCACCGCAAATGAGAGGTCGCGCAGGACAGGCTGCTCCGGCCGAAAGCCAGCGCTGACACCGTCAAGCCAAAGCACCTCCCTCCCCGCCGGCAGGTCGGTTGCGGGCAATTTGACCGAGAGCGGCTGAAGAACCTCGATGCGCCGGCGCGCCGTGTCGATGGCTTGAAGTGCTTCCGCGCGCTGCCGCTCGGCGATTTGCGCATTCTTGCCGCCGGTGTCCTCGCTGCGATCCTTGCGGGCGCCGGCCAGGATGCGCGGCATGTCGCCCTTGGCGCGCTTCTTTCTGCCGCCGCTGTCCTTGCGCGCTTTCTTCTCCGCGGCCTCCTGCGCCCTCCCGTCGATCTCGGACAGGCGGTTCTCGGCAAGCGCGAGATCGTGCCTCACAGCCGCGAGCTCGATGGCCTTCTGCGTTCGAAAGCTGCTCCAATTGCCGCCATATCGTGTCGCGCCGAGCGACGTCAGCTCGACGATCGCATCCATGGTGTCGAGCAGTGTCCGGTCGTGGCTGACGATAATCGCGCCGCCGCGCCAGGCAGCCAGCAGATCGGTGACGGCCTTGCGTCCGTCCTGGTCGAGATTGTTGGTGGGCTCGTCCAGCAGCAGGAAGTCAGGCGCAGCGAACACCAGCGCGGCGAGACGAACCCGCGTGATCTGGCCACCGGACAGGCACGACAGCTCCGTATCGGGAGACGGATCGAACCCGAGGCGCGCCAGCGCGGCCCCAAGCCGCGTCTCGAGCGTCCAGTCGACCGCAGCGACCTCGTCGGCGGAGGCGTCGCCCCGCTCGGCACGGCGCAGCAACTCGAGCGCTGGCCGCACACCGAACATATCCGCCACGGTCGCGCCGGCAAGAACCTGCACGTCCTGGCGTAACAAGCCGATAGTGCCGTTGATCAGAACGCGTCCCGACTGAGGAATATGTTCTCCGAGCATCGACGCAAGCAGCGTCGTCTTGCCAACGCCGTTACGGCCGACGAGACCAGTTCGCTCGGCGCCGAATGTCAGATCGAGGTTTGAGAAGAGAGAGCGGCCGTCAGGCGTGGACAGCGACAAGTTCGACAGGATGATTGAAGCGGGCATGGAGTTCCCCGTGAGCAAGGCGGATGGGCGTTGCGGTCGGGGTGAAATCCATGGCTGCGAAGATCCTGATTGAGGAATTCTCTAACTAGTCCCATCAAAGGGCGAGATCAAGGCGCGGCACGAGGAGGCAACAGCGTGATGGGCGCTGTCGTCCTTCCTCGCCGTGCGCCATCAGCCCTTGAGCGCGGTCACCACCACCTCAATTAGCGCGCCGCCGCCGAGATCGGCGACGCCGACGGTGGCGCGGGTCGGCAGATTGTCGCCGAAGAATTCGGTCCAGGCCGCGTCCATCTCCTTCTTCTTGGAGAGATCGGTGACGAAGATCGAGGCGCTGACCACGCGCGACTTGTCGGTTCCCGCCTCCTTCAGATAGCCGGCGATCTTGCCGAGGATGTTGCGGGTCTGCTCACCCATCGAGACCGAGGTGTCGTCGGCGATCGTGCCGCCGAGGAAGACGAAGCCATTGGCTTCGACGGCGCGGTGCATGATGGGCGTGCGGATGCTGCGGGTGATGCTCATGATGTCCTCTTGTTCCTTTGTTTGAGCATGATCTTTTCGGCTATTCGGATCATGCTAGAGTGCGGAAGGGTGGAAGCGGTCGATGCCGAGATCACTGATGCGGGTCTGGGTGCCGCCGTTGACGATCAGCTCCGCCATCACGGCGCCGGCGCCAGGGCCGAGCTGGAAACCGTGCAGCGAGAAGCCGAACTGGTGATAGAGGCCCTTGTGACGCGAGCTCGGCCCGAACACGGGAATGTCGTCCTTCATCTTGGCTTCGATGCCGGCCCAGGCGCGAACGATGGTGGCGCTACGCATCACCGGAAACAGCTCGAACACGATCTGCGCGCTGGTCGCAAGGCTCTTCCAGTCCAGCACCGTTTCGTTGCGGTCCTGATAAGGCGTAGCCAGATGGCCGCCGCCGATCAGCACGGTGCCGTTCTTGAACTGCTTGAAGGACAGCTTCCGGCCGCGCAGGATCACGACGGGGTCGATGAAGTGCGGAACGCGCGAAGTGATCATCAGCATCGGCGCCACGGTCTCGACCGGCACCGGCTCGCCGAGATCAGCCGCGATCCTGCCCGCCCAGGCGCCGGCCGCATTAACCAGCACCGGCGCGGCAAAGCTCTCCGAACCCGCATCGACGTGCCAGAGACCGTCGTTGTGGCGGATGTTGCCGGCCGCGACGCCTTCGCGCACGGTCGCACCTAACTGCTCGGCCTTGCGGCGGAACGCCGTCGTCGTCTGCGCCGGATTAGCCGCGCCATCCCGGCGCGAGACCACGCCGCCGGGACAGGTCTCGGCCACCGCCGGCACCAGCCGGCGCAGTTCGGCGGCGCCGATCAGCTCTTCGTGGGTGAAGCCCAGTGCGTTGAGCTCGGCGACCCGCGCGCGGCAGGCCGCGAGCTCGTCCTCGTTCTCAGCGACGAGAACCTGGCCGTAGCTCTCAAAGCTGCAATCGTCGTCGAGGAGCTCCGAAATCTTCTCCCAGATTCCCATCGAGCGGATCGACAGCGGGATCTCCGGGATGTGCCGGGCGAGCTGACGAACGCCACCGGCGTTGACGCCCGAGGCGTGGCGGCCGGCATAGTCCTTTTCGATCAACACCGGCTTCAGGCCGGCGAGACACAGATGCAGCGTGGTCGAGCACCCGTGGATGCCGCCGCCAATGACGATCGCATCCACGTTTGTGCTCATCCGCGCACCACGGCCTTGACGTCGGCCTCGCTCTTCGGAACGGCGGCGAGCTCGGCCAGCGTGATCGGCTTCACCGGCGCGCGCAGGCGGTAGTAACCGATCTCCTGCGGGGTCTTGCCGCGCGCCTGCGCCATCAGCTCGGTGACGGTGAGGCCGCAGAGCCGGCCCTGGCACGGGCCCATGCCGGTGCGGCGATAGGCCTTGAGCTGATTCGGTCCGGTCGCGCCGATCGCGACGGAATCGAGCACGTCCTTCGCGGTCACCTCCTCGCAGCGGCAGACGATAGTATCGCCCGAGGGAACGCGGAAGTGCGGCGCGGGGCGGAACAGCGTGTCGAGAAACAGGCGGCCACGCTCGGCCTTGGCGAGGTCGGAACGGAGCGTCGCCATTGCGGGAAGTTTTGCGGCAGAAGCGGGCGCCAGTGCTTCGACCGCGGCGCGCGCGGCAATGCGACCGCGCACCACGGCTGCACTCGCGCCGCCGATGCCGGCCCCGTCACCGGCGATCGCGATGCCGGCGACCGACGAATTGCCGCTCGCGTCCAGCACCGGCGACCAGCAGAGCTGCAGATCATCCCAGCGATGCTCGATGCCGGCGGACATCGCCAGATTGACGTTGGGCACGACACCCTGATGCAGCAGCAACAGATCGGTGGGAATGGTCTCGCGCTTGCCGCCGGCGACATAGCTCACGCTGGCAAGCTGGCCATCACCGGAAGCCGCAAGCTCGGTGACGCCAGAGACGACCTGCACCTTTGCCTTCACTTCGCGCATCATCGACAGGCCCTTGGCGAAATAGGGCGAGGTCAGGAACGCGAAGGCATACGGCAGCGCGGCGAAATAATTGCCGCGCTCGGTGGTGTTTAGAATACGATCGATGCGGCCGCCAAGCCGCAGGATCTGCGCGGCGAGCAGCCACAGCAGCGGCCCCTGCCCTGCGATCGCCGTGCGTCCGTCGGGCACCAGCGCCGAGGACTTCAGCATGGTCTGCGCCGCGCCCGCGGTCATCACGCCCGGCAGCGTCCAGCCGGGAATTGGGAAGGGCCGCTCCAGCGCGCCGGTCGCGAGAATCACGCGTTTCGCCTTGACGAAGGCCGAGGCGCCGCCGATCGAGACGGCAATATCGAGATTGCGGTCGAGGCTCCAGACAGTCGCACGCTGGATGACTTCCGCGCTGCTCGCGCGCAGCGACTGCACGAGCTCGGCCCCGACCCAATAATCGGCGCCGAGCTGATTGCGCTCGGTGACCGGAGTCGAAGAAATCGCACGGAACACCTGACCGCCGGGGCCGATGTTCTCGTCGAGCAGCAGCGTCGAGAGGCCAGCCTCAGCGGATGTTGCGGCAGCAGCAAGGCCGGCAGGCCCGGCGCCGATCACCACGACGTCATAGTTTTCGCGCTTGGGAGCCACGCTCATTTTCCGATCTCCCGCTTGCCCTTCTGAATTTCGATCTGCATGCCCTCGGCGACGGGCACAAGGCACCCTTGCCGGTTGCCGACGCCGTCGATGGTGACGAGGCAGTCGAAGCAGACGCCCATCATGCAATAAGGCAGACGCGGCGCGCCGCTGACAGCGGTGGAACGCCGTGCGTCGCAGCCCGAGGCCAGCAGCGCGGCAGAGACGGTGTCGCCCTGGCGCGCTGCGACGGCGACGCCGTCGACGAAGATCTGCACCTCTGGCCGGTTGTCCTGTTCGGATCGCTTGAACATGGGGATGCCTCTTGGCTCCTTCTCAAAATCTTCAGTAACCGCTGCTGTTGGCAGCACCTGCGCCGCCAAAACGGCTCGCCGAGAACGCGCCGACCAGCTCCGGCTCGAGCGCGCCCTGTGCCACCATGCGCGCGATCTCGAAGGCGTGGTTGGAGGCGAGCGTCACGCCGGAATGGCAGCAGGCGACGAAGGCGCCGGGATGCGTCTCCGACTGGTCGTAGATCGGGAAGCCGTCCTGCGGCATGACGCGAATGCCGGACCAGCTCCTGACCACGTTGAGCCGCGCCAGATGCGGGAACATGCGCTGCGCGCGATCGGCCATGACGCCGCTGATCGACGGCTTCAACGTGCGATCGTCGAGCTCGTCCTCCTTGCTGTCGCCGATCATCACCGTACCCTCGTCGGTCTGGCGGATCGTGGTCAGCGGATGCGGCAGGAACGGCATGGTGCGCTCGGTCACGACGACCTGGCCGCGAGTCGGGCCCATCGGCGCAAAGAGGCCGACCATCGGCGCCAACGTCTGGTTGGCATTGCCGGCGGCAAGCACGATCTTGGCGGCACGCAGCTCGCCCTGCGGCGTCGTCAGGCGAAATTCGCCGCCGCTCTTGCTGATCGCCGATACCGGGCGCTCCGGAAAATAGTCGATGCCGAACGCAATGAAGCCGGTGTGGAAGGCGCGGAAAGTGCGCAGCGAATTGACGTGGCCGTCGAGCGGACAATAGCTGCCGCCGGAGACCTCGGGGCCGATCAGCGGTAGTGCCTTCTTCACCTCGGACGGCCGCAGCATCTCCATCTTGTAGTCGGCCGCGCCGACCTGGTTGTGCATGCGCTTGACGAGCTCGGTGCGCTGGCCGAATTCGTCCTCGCCGAGCGTAAGATGAAAACCGCCGTTCTGCTGCAGGGCGACGTCGAGGCCCGTCTGCTGCTTCAGCTCGGAGGCCAGCCGGCCCCACGCTTGCGAGGCCTGCACGGTCCACCGCGTATAGGCAGGCATGCCGAGCCCTTTGCTCTGCACCCACACCAGCGCGAAGTTCGCGCGCGAGGCGCGCTTGGTGATGTCGCCTTCGTCGAGCACGGCGACCTTCTTGCCGAGCCGGCCGAGGCCCCAGGCAATGGCGGAGCCGAGCAATCCGCCGCCGACGACGGCGACGTCGTATTCTCCTGGCATGAGTTCTCCTATCGTCCCGTATCGCCCTTGCCGGCGAGCACACGGTCGAGCCCGTAGAAGCGGTCGAGCAGAATGAGGGCGGCCATGGTGATTGCGATCACGCAGGCCGAGACCGACGTCACAAGCGGATCGATGTTGTCCTGGATGTAGAGAAACATGCGGACCGGCAACGTCTCGGTCCCTGGCGCAGCAAGGAAGACGGTCATGGTGAGATCGTCGAAGGACTGGATGAAGGCGAGCGCCCAGCCGCTGATGACGCCGGGCAGGATCAGCGGCAAGGTCACGCGGCGAAACAGCGTCCAGCCGCCGGCGCCGAGCGAGACCGCCGCCATCTCGACCGTGCGGTCCATGCCGGTCGCCGCCGCCAGCGTCAGCCGCAGCGCGAACGGGAACACGATGATGACATGGGCGATGATCAGCGCGGCAAAGCTTCCGCCTAGTCCCACCGAGGTGAAGAAGCGCAGGAAGGCGATGCCGAGCACGACGTGCGGGATCATCAGCGGCGACAGGAACAGCGCCGCCAGCGCATCACGGCCGCGGAAACGATAGCGCGCGATTGCGAGCGCCGCCGGCACCGCGAACAGGAGCGCCACGAGCGAGGACAGCGCGCCAAGGCCGAGGCTGACCCAGAACGCATGGATGAACTCGGGGTAGTTCGCGATGGTCCTGAACCAGCGCAGCGAAAACCCGTTGGTCGGCAGCGACAGAAAACCTTCGGGCGTGAAGGCGACAAGACAGACCACCAAGATTGGCGCCACCATGACGATGACGAAGACGGTGTGGAAGATCAGCGCGAGCGGTCCGTTCCGGCTCATCGGAACACCTCCGCATAGCGGCGCTCGATCAGCGCGTTGCTGCCGACGACGATCAGCACCAGTGCGGCCAGCAGCAGCGTCGCGACGGCGGCACCGAGTGGCCAGTTCAGGGTGTTGAGGAATTCGTCATAGGCGAGCGTTGCCGCGACCTTGAGCCGGCGCCCGCCGATGATCGCGGGTGTTGCGAACGCGCTGGCCGAGAGCGAAAACACGATGATCGCGCCCGACAGCACGCCGGGCATGATCTGGGGCATGATGATGCGGCGGATGATGGTCGCAGGGCCCGCGCCGAGCGACATCGCGGCATTCTCGATCTGCGGATCGAGTCGCTGCAGCGCCGCCCACACCGAGAGCACCATGAACGGCATCATCACATGCGCGAGCGCGATCACCACGCCTGTTTCGGTGAACATGAAGGGAATGGGGGAGCCGATTAGCCCGAGTGACATCAGGAGCTTGTTGACCAGCCCGTTGTTGCCGCCAAACAGCAGGGCCCAGCCCAGCGTGCGCGCCACCACCGAGATGAGAAGCGGCCCGAGAATGACCAGCAGGAAAAAACTCTTCCAGCGGCCGCTCATGCGGTTGAGGATATAGGCTTCGGGCGCGCCGAGCAGTGCGGTGAGCAGCGTGGTCAGGATCGCGATGCGGAAGGTCCGCCAGAACATCTCGGCGTAATAGGGATCGGTCGCGATCTCGTGCCAGTTCTTGAGGATGAAGACCGGCTCGATGCCCTTGTACTGGCCCCAATCGTGGAACGACAGCATCACCGTCATCGCCAGCGGAATCAGCAGCACGCCAACGAATAGCATCAAAGCGGGCGCGGTCAGCACCCACGGCGCGCGCAGGCTGCGCTCCTCGGCCGCCATGCTCATGCGCCGGCCCTCGCGCGCACGCTCATGTCCTCGGGCCGCCAGGTGAGGCGAACCGCGTCGCCTTCGGCCGGCTGCGCTTTGCCGTCGTTCTGGCGGATCACGATCGCCGGGCCGCATTCGCTGTCGCACTGGAACAGCCAGTGATTGCCCTGGAAGATGCGCGTGATGATCTTTGCGCTGAGCCCCGTATCGCCGAAGCCGATTCTTTCGGGACGCACGCTGACGGTCACGGGACCGCCAAGCCCGGCCGGCGCCGGTGCGCGCCAGGAGCCGGCCACCAGTTGCGTCGGCGCCACGGTCCGGTCGATCATTCCGGCAAAGTCGTTGGTCTTGCCGAGGAATTGCGAGACGAAGGCCGAGGCCGGCTTCTCATAGGTTTGCTGCGGCGTGCCGATCTGCTCGATCTTGCCCTGGCTCATCACCACGATACGGTCGGACAGCGACATCGCCTCGTTCTGGTCGTGCGTGACCAGGATCGTGGTGGTGCCGACGGTGCGCTGGATCTGGCGCAGCTCGATCTGCATCTCCTCGCGCAGCTTGGCGTCGAGGTTGGACAGCGGCTCGTCGAGCAGCAGCACGCTCGGCTTGATCACCAGCGCACGCGCCAGCGCCACGCGCTGCTGCTGGCCGCCGGACATGCGGCGGGGGTGACGGTCCTCGTATCCGGCGAGGCCCACCATCGCGAGTGCGGCGCGGACGCGTTCGGACCTTTCAGCGCGCGGCACGCCACGCATCTCCAGGCCGAAGGCGACGTTCTCCGCCGCGGTCATGTGCGGAAACAGCGCGTAGCTCTGGAACACGATGCCGAGGCCGCGCTTGGCCGGATGGATCGCGGTCAGGTCCTTGCCCTCGAGCCGGATCGCGCCGCGTGTCGGATCGAGGAAGCCCGCGATCATCTGCAGCGTCGTGGTCTTGCCGCAGCCGGACGGGCCGAGGAAGGAGATGAACTCCCCCTTTCCCACCGACAGGCTGAAGTCATCGACCACGGTCTGCGTGCCGAACTGCTTTGCGACCCGATCGAGCTCGAGATAGGCCATGACGCTGTCTCCGCGGCGACCGATCAGCGTTCGACCTCGCGATTCCAGCGCTTGGTCCACTCCTCGCGCTTCTCGTTGATGACGGTCCAGTCCGGATTGTAGAGCTTGGCCGCGCGCTCGCCGATCGGCGCCATCTTGCCGAGCTCGGGCGGGATCACCAGCGATTTCAGCACCGGGCCGTAGCCGTAATCCTTCAGCATCACGAGCTGGGTTTTCGGATCGAGCAGCATCTTGACGAAGCTCGCAGCGAGCGGCGAAGCATTGGGCTTGTTGATCGGACACGCCGTGGTCAGCAGCGTCGCTGCGCCTTCCTTGGGATAGACGAAGTCGACAGGGAAGCCGGTATTGGCGAAGCTCTGCACGCGGCCGGTGCCCCACACCGCGATCACGGCCTGGCCGGACTGGAACAGCTCGGTCATCTTGCCCGGCGACGGCTCATAGGCCAGCACGTTCGGATTGATCTGCTCCTTGAAGATCTTGAAGCCGGACTCGACGTTGGTCTCGCCGCCGCCGTTCATCTTCGACAGCATCACCAGCGCTTCGAGGCCATAGGTGTTGTTGATCGGCGGGATCACGAGCTGTTTTGCGTATTTCGTGTCCTTCAGATCGTTCCACGAGGTCGGCGGCGCCCAGCCTTTCTCCTTGAACACCTTGGTGTTGTACATCAGGCCGGTAGCGACGATGCCGATCGCGACGGCGCGATCGTCCTTGAAGCGCGCGGTGTCGTAGAGATCGGCGGGCAGGCCGTCGAGCTTGCCGCAGAAGCCGAGCTGGATGGCCTGGTACATCGGGCCGTCGTCGACGATGGCAACGTCGATCTGCTGGTTGCCCTTCTGGGCCTGGAGCTTGGCCAGCGTGTCGGTGGAGTTGCCAGCGACGTATTCGACCTTGACGCCGTTCTCCTTCTCGAAGGCCGGGATCACCTCGTCGCGGATGGTCTTCTCGAACGAGCCGCCATAGCCGGCGACGTAGAGCGTCTTTTGCTGGGCCGAGGCGGCCGAGGGAGCGGCAATGAGCGCTGCGATGCTGACCGCGGTCAGAAGGCGAAAAGTCTTCATGTGGACCGATCTCCAATACCGGAATGAGGTGACGTGCCGACGAGTCTCGCTTGGCTGAAGCGCGTTGCCGCATTCCCTTCCGCGCGAATCCCTCTCCGATCAGGGCTCCGGCCCCCATTCGGTGGGTTTTGGCGCGATCTGGAGGTTTGAACCCCTCCAATCTGCCGAAAAAGCGGGCTGTCTCCAGTCCTGATGAAAAAGATCGCAGACCCAAGCTTCCATCGTCCAATGAATAATGGCACCCTCTGCATGCCGAAATGTTATGGATGGGACTGGGGATGGCGCGGATCAATTCGCGGCAGGTGGAGGCCTTCCGCGCGACGATGCTGACTGGCAGCGTGACCGAGGCGGCGGCGCTGATGAAGGTGACGCAGCCGGCCGTCAGCCGCTTGCTGCGCGACCTCCAGGCCCTGCTCAAAATGGAGCTGTTCGAGCGGCGCGGCACCGGTCTGGTGCCGACCGCCGCGGCGATGGCGCTCTACACCGAGGTCGAGCGTTCCTTCGTCGGCCTTGAACGCATCACGGCGGCGGCGGAAGAAATCCGCGGACGCCGCACGGGCTCGCTACGCATCGCAGCACTGCCGGCGCTGTCGAACGGCTATCTGCCGCGGCTCACCGGTCACTTCCTGAAGGAGCGGCCCAACCTCAACCTGGCCTTCTTCGGTGTCATCTCGCCGATCGTGGTCGACTGGGTGCTGAACAATCAATGTGACGTCGGCTTTGCCGAGGTGCCGATCGCGCATTCCGGTCTGCCGAGCCAGAGACTGCCGGCGCCAGCGCGCGTCGCAGTGCTGCCGACCGGTCATCGCCTCGCGGAGAAGGAAGTGCTGGAGCCGCGCGATTTCGAGGGCGAGACCTTCATCTCGCTGTCGGCGGGATCCTCGAGCCGGCATCTCGTCGACCAGGTCTTCCACCGCCACGATGTCCGCCGCGTGCTGCGCGTCGAGACCACGCTGTCGGAGATCATGTGCGGCATGGTGTCGTCGGGCCTTGGCGTCGCGATCTGCGATCCCTTCACGGCGCAGGAATTTGCAACGCGCGGCGTCGTCGTGCGCCGCTTCCTGCCGCGCATCGACTTCGAATTCTCCGCGGTCTTTCCGGCGCAGCGCAGTCCATCACCGGTGGCGCTGGACCTGGTCGAGACCATGCGCAAGGCGCTGGTGGAGTTCGAGGATTAGGGCTTCGGTTCGAACAGTGCAGCTCCATGCTCGCTGCCACCTCTCCCGCAAGCGGGAGAGGGAGCGCACCGTCTTCGTGGCGCCAGTAGCGCTCAACCACTGAACGCCGCCTGCGCCTCCGGCAGATCCCAGATCTTGCCGATCGCGGCGGTGCCCGCCGCAATGATCGCAGCTTCATCCGCGCCGAGATAGCGCCCCTCATCGACCAGGACCCGGCCGTCGACCATGACCTGATCGATATTGGCGCGGTTGGCGAGTGCGATCAGCGCGCGGCGCGGGTCGAACAGCGGCTGCAGATGCGGATGGGTGAGATCGACGATAGTGAGATCGGCGGTCGCGCCCGGCTCGATGCGGCCGAGATCGGGCCGCTTGATGACGTCGGCGGCGACCCTCGTGTTCGCCTCGATCAGCTCGGGTGAGTTCGCGACGTCAGGGCGCGCCGAAATGATCTTGGAGATCAGCGACGCCGCATTGAGCTCGCCGAGCAGGTCCATGTTGTAGCCGTCGGTGCCGACCACGGTGCGCACGCCGTGCGCGGCGAAGCGGCTGAACGGCGCGGTGATGCCGGCACGCGCGAACACGCGCGGGCAGTTCAAGACGGTCATGCCGCGCGCGGCCATCAGCCTGAGATCGTCGTCGCTCGAGAACATGCAATGCGCCGCCATCAGATCGGGCGCGAGCAGGCCGAGCCAATCGAGATATTGCGCCGGGGTGCGGCCGCCATAGCGCTTGGCGATGGTCTCGACCTCGGCGCGGCTCTGCGCCATGTGCGTCGTGATGGGAACGCCGAGCTCGCGCGCCCGGCTGGCGCAGGCCTTCAGCAGATCGGGGCCGCAGGTGTCGGTCGCATGCGGGCTCATGGCGAGCTTGATGCGGCCGTCGCCGCGACTATTCCAGCGCTGATAGAGCGCGTCCCACGTCGCCATATCAGCAGCGCCGTCATCGCCGGAATATTGGACCACACCGTCAGGCCCGGCCTTGGCGTCGGAGGTCGAGAACAGATAGGGCGCTCCGTAGAAGCGGATGCCCATCTCCTCCGCCGCGTCGAACATCTCGGGGATCGAGTTGCGGAACGGCTCCATCACCGTGGTGGCGCCGCCCTTGAGCAGCTGGAGGATGCCGAGCCGCGCCACCGCAAGCCGCTCTTCTGCGGAGAGGATATCGGCGCCGCGCTTGGTCAGCGGCAGCAGCACCGTGTAGACGATGCTCTGGTTGTTCTTGCGGCCGTTGCCGTCCTCGGTGTGGCTGCGCGCCACTGCTTCCGAGAAGCAATGATTGTGCAGGTTGAGCAGGCCCGGCAGGACGAAGCGGCCTGGGCGATCATAGACCTGATCGGCGCGCGGCTTGTCGCGCGTGATCGCTGCAATCTTCTTGCCTTGGACGAGAACCCAGTGGTCGCGCAAGACATCCTGCGCGCCGTCTTTGCGTGACAGCACATAGCTGCCGAAGATTGCTGTGGTGCTCATGCGGGGCGCACGTTCCAGAACACGGCGGTGCCGTCGAGAATGCCGGTGATGGCCTTGCGATAGGCCGTCGGCTGCTTGTAGAGGCCGATCGGAATATAGGGGATTTCCTCGAACGCCACCCTCTGGACTTCGCGGCAGATGCGCTGCTGTTCGGCGAGCTCGGAGGCCGCCAGCCACTGGCTGCGCAACTCGCCCATCTTCGTGCTCGCGTACCAGCCGGCGACCTTGCCTTCACCGCGGATGTTGGTGTTGCCGGCCGGGTTGAGCCAGTCGATGCCCTGCCAGTTGCCGACCGCGGCGCTCCAGCCGCCCTGCGGAAGCGGATCCTTCTTCAGCTGGCGCTGCAGCACCACGGCGAAATCGAGGCCGGCATATTCGACGTTCATGCCGGCCTTGCGCAACGAGTCCACCGCGATCTCGCCAAGCGGCTTTTGCGCCAGCGAATTGGTGGGGACCAGCAGCACGATCTTCTCGCCGTTATAGCCGGCGGCCTTGAGGTCAGCCTTGACCTTGGCGTAGTCGCGCGGGCCGCGGAACACGTCGAGGCCGACCTCATTTGCCATCGGGGTGCCGGGTGCGAAATAGCCGACCGGCGAGACCTGGAACGCCGGATCGGTGCCGGCGACAGCGGTCATGAACGCGGACTGATCGATCGCACCCAGGAGCGCGCGGCGGATGGCGGGATTGTCGAACAGCGGCTGCAGGTGGTTGAGGCGCAGCATGCAGGCGTAGCCTCTGGGATCGAGGATGCGCGTCTCGATATCGCCGGCCGCCTTGATCACTGGCAAGAGATCGTGCGGCGTGGTCTCCTGCCAGTCCTGCTCGCCGGTCTGCAGCGCGGCGACGCCGGTGCCGGCATCGGGCGTAGTGGTCCAGACCACGCGATCGTAGTGCACGATCTTCGGCCCCGCGGTCCAATCCGGCTTGCCGTCGGTGCGCGGCTGGTAGCGCTCGAATTTGGCATAGGCGTTGCGCGCGCCCTGTACGCGCTCGTCGGCGAGATAGCGGAACGGGCCGCTGCCAATGACATCGGTGAGCGGCTTGAACGGATCCTGGCTCGCCAGCCGCTCCGGCATCATGAAGCAAGCGTTGATCGCGGCCTTGCCGAGCGCCTGCGGCAGCAGCGGAAAAGGACGCTTCAGACGAAAGCGGATGGTGCGGTCGTCGGCAGCGGTGAGCTCGGCGGTCGCCTCCATCAGCTCGCCGCCAAAGCCGTCGCGCGCGGCCCAGCGGCGGATGCTGGCGACGCAATCGCGCGCCAGCACGCGTTCGCCGTCGTGCCAGAACAGACCATCACGAAGCGTGAGGTCCCACTGCAGCTGGTCGGCGGAGATGGCCTGGCCCGACAGCATCTGCGGCGAGACCTGGAGCGAGGAGCTCATGCCGTACAGCGTATCGTAAACCATGAAGCCGTGGTTTCGCGACACCTGTGCCGTCGAATAGATGGGATCGACGAAGGCGAGATCGATGACGGGAATGAAGCGCAGCGTGGATTGCGATTCAGCGCGGACGATGCCCGGCAGCGACAGCGCCGGCAGCGCCGCGCCGGCCTTGAGGAGCGAACGGCGGGAGATGGACATCAGCGGTGACCGGCTTCGTGGCGCAGGAAGTTTTCCGCGATGTTCTCGCCGGTGGTGATCCAGACATCCGGGCACGACTTTGCGTAGCTCAGGAACTCGCGCAGCAGACGCAGCCGCATCGGGCGGCCGCTGCATTGCGGATGCAGCACGGTCGTCACCATCGCGCCCCAGTCGCGGACTTCGTCCAGCTCGTCCTTCCACATCGAGAGCACGTGCTCCTTCGGGAAAATCGAGCGCGGACTGAAGCGCGCGGACAGGCCGTGCATCCAGTCGTCATAGCTCGCGGTGACCGGCAGCTCGATCGTGCCGGGCCTGCCGTCGGCGAGACGATGGCGATAGGGCCTGACGTCGTCGCGGAACGAGGACGTATAGACGATACCGTGCCGCACCAGCGCGACGCGCAGTTCCTCCGTGAACTCGCCATAGGGCGCGCGATAGCCGGTCGGCTTGACGCCGAGCCGGCGCTTCAAAGCCTCGAAACCGCGCTCCAGCTCCTCCTCGATCCAGGGATCGCCGGGATCCGGCAGCAGATGGTGATAGCCGTGATGTCCGATCTCGTGACCGGCCTTCAAGATGGATTCCGCCATCGCCGGATGCGCGTCGACCGACCACCCCGTGACGAAGAACGTCGCCTTGAGATCGAGCTGGCCGAGCAGCTCCAGCAGCTTCGGCGTGCCGACGCGCGCCTCGTAGCCGCCATAGCTCATGGTGATGAGCCGCTGCGCATGCGCCGCGTCCTTGCTGGTCCAGGCACTCTCGGCGTCCACGTCGAACGACAGGAACATCGCGGATGTGTACGGCTTCGGCCAGGGATATTCGGGCGCGGGATCCGCGGTGTTGGCCGGAACGAGCGGAATGCTCTGGAGTGCCTTACTGTCCAGCATTGATGGTCGCCTTCTCGATTGCGTTGTCGCTCAATTCCACTTCGCCAGCAGCGTCTTGTAGGTGCCGTCCGCGATCAGTGCGTCGACGGCTTCCAGCATTGCCTGCTGCAATGCCTTCTCCTTCACCGGCAGAGCAATGCCGGTGAATTGCTGTGCGATGGGCTCGCCCACGGTCGCATAGGTGTTGGGCTCGAGGTCCATGATGTAGGGCAGCGTCTCGTTGCCCTGGGCAGCGGCATCGATGCGGCCTTGCCTCAGCTGGGTGCGCGCGTCGGCCGAGCCGTCGGTGCCGACGACCTGGATCGGATTGCTGCCGCAGTTCTTCTCGCTCCACGCGGTGATCTGGGCCGGGAACATCGTGCGGCGGCTGGAGCCGACCTTCTTGCCGCACAGTGACGTCGCACCCCTGAATTCCGGCTTGCGCGACGCCTGCACGAAGAACTGCGGGCCGCTGCGCAAATAATCGACGAAGGTCGCGACCTCGTGCCGGCTCGCATAGTCGGTGAAGCCGGACAGGATGGCATCCACCCGCCCGGTCGAGATCGAGGGCATGAACTCGGCAAAACTGGTCTCGGTCCATTCGATCTTGACGCCGAGCTTGCGGCCGATGGCTTCACCGAGATCGACGTCGAAGCCGGAGAGCGCGTTGGTGGCGGGATCGCGGAACTCCATCGGCGGATAATTCGGCACGACCGCCACTTTGATGCTGCCGCGCTTTGCGATTTCAGGCGGCAATTCGGCCGCCATTGCCGACGCGCTCATGACGCCCAGGAACGCCGCCGCAAGCAAAAGTCTCTTCATCACATACCCCCAATGTCAGATCACTGCCGATAGAAATGCCTTGGTGCGCTCCTCGCGCGGCGCGCCCAACACGTCGGAGGCGCGGCCCTGCTCGACGATCGCGCCCTGATCCATGTAGACGACGCGGTCGGCGACCTCGCGGGCGAAGCCGAGCTCGTGCGTCACCACCATCATGGACATGCCGCTTCGCGCCAGTTCCTTCATCACCGCGAGCACCTCGCCGACGAGCTCGGGATCGAGCGCGCTGGTGGGCTCGTCGAACAGCATCAGCATCGGCTTCATGGCGAGCGCCCGCGCGATCGCGACACGCTGCTGCTGGCCGCCGGAGAGCTGCGCCGGATAGGAATCCGCCTTGGCCGCCAGCCCGACGCGACGAAGCAGTTCGATCGCCTCGGCGCGCACCTCGTCCGGCTTGCGCCCCTGAACCTGGATCGGACCTTCCGTGATGTTCTCCAGCGCGGTCTTGTGCGGAAACAGGTTGAAGCGCTGGAACACCATGCCGGTCTTGAGCCGCTGCCGCCCGATCTCGCGCTCGCTGAGGCGATGGAGTTTTCCGCCTTGCTCGCGCACGCCGAGCAGCTCGCCGTCGAGCCAGATGCCCCCGGCATCGATCGTGGCAAGCTGATTGATGCAGCGGAGCAGCGTCGTCTTGCCGGAGCCGGAGGCGCCGATCAGGCACATCACCTCGCCGGGCCAGACGTCGAGCGAGACGTTGTTGAGAGCCTGAAACTCTCCAAAGTTCTTGGCTACGGAGCGGATCGCGACGAGCGGTTTTGTCATCGCGCCAGCCGCAATGTGCCGCGCGCAAAGCGGCGTTCGAGCAACATCTGGAGCGGGGTCAGGATCGAAACCGCGAGCAGGTACCAGAGCCCGGCGACGATCAGGAGCTCGATGACGCGGGAGTTGGCGTAGTAGATGTTCTCGGCATTGTGCAGCAGCTCCGGATACTGGATCACGCTGGCGAGCGAGGTCGCCTTCACCATGCCGATGAACTCGTTGCCGAGCGGCGGGATCACCACGCGCATCGCCTGCGGCAGCACGATCCGGCGCAGCGCGCGCAGCCGTCCCATGCCGATGGCCTGCGCCGCCTCATATTGCCCGATATCGACCGACAGCATGCCGGCGCGCATGACTTCGGAGGTGTAGGCGCCCTGGTTGATGCCGAGCCCGAGCAGCGCGGCAAGGAACGGCGTCATGACGTCGACGGCGCGCGCGGACCACAGGCCGGGGATACCGATGGTCGGGAACACCAGCGCGAGGTTGAACCACAGCAGCAGCTGCAGGATCAGTGGCGTTCCGCGGAACAGCCAGGTGTAGCCGGCGGCGACCGACTTCAGCACCGGATTGGGCGACAGCCGCATGATCGCGACGACGATGCCGAGGAAGATGCCGAGCATCATCGCCAGCACCGCCATTACCATGGTGTTGACGATGCCTTCGAGGATGACCTTTGCGGTCAGGAAGCGGCTGACATAGGACCATTCGATCTGGCCGTTCGCAAAGGCGCGCGCGATCGCCGCCAGCACGAGGACGATCAGGGCCGCGCTGATCCAGCGAAACCAGTGCGGTTCGCGCGCGATCCGCATGCCCGACAGATCGGGAAATCCTTGCGCGAGTGCCGGCGCCTGCTTCATTGCGGCGCCGCGTTCAGCATGGGCTGGGCGACTGCATTGGTCCCCAAGCCCCATTTGTCGAGAATGGCCTTGTACGAGCCGTCAGCGATCATCGCCGCGAGCTTCTCCGTCACGACCTCGCGCAAGACCGCATCGTCCTTGCGGAACATGATGCCCTGATAGCCCCTGGCAAAGGGCTCGCCGACGATGCGATACTTGCCGGGCTCCTGTTGCTGCGCATAAGGCAACGTCTCGCTGCCCTGCACGGCGGCGTCGATGCGGCCCTGCTTGAGCTGGTTGCGGACGTCGATGGAATTCTCGCCCGGAACGTACTGGATCGCGGGCTTGCCGGCCGGCTCGCAATTTTGCTTGCTCCACTTCTCGATCTCGACCGGGAAGCTGGTGCTGCGGGTGGTGCCGACCTTTTTGCCGCAGAGATCGGGGGCGTCCTTGGCCGCGCTCTCCGCCATCACGAAGAACTGCGGGCCGGTTGCGAGGTAATCGACGAAGTCGGCGGTCTCGCGCCGCGAGGCACGATCGGAGATGCCGGAAATAATGAAGTCGGCTCGCTTGGTCTGGAGCGAGGGGATCAACTCGGCGAACGGCGTCTCGCTCCAGACGATCTTGAGGTCGCCAAGCCGCTTGGCGAGCTCTTTCGCCAGATCGATGTCGAGCCCGACCAGCTCGTTGGTTGCGGGATCGCGATATTCCATCGGCGCGTAGGTGGAGTTGACTGTCAGCTTCAGCGTGCCGGCCTGCTTGATCTCCGCCGGGAGCTCGGCGCCTCGCGCCGACGTCACCGCGGCCAGCGCCGCGCAGGCAAGCAAATACGAGAGGCGTGTCATGTCAGCTCCTTTTGCCAACGCCGCGACCGGCCGTTGGTCAATCTGCGTCGAGAACGGCCGGCTCGATGATGCCGGCACGCTCGGTGATCACCCTGTATTGCTCGGGCCGCCGATGGGCGGCGAAGTTGAACATCTTGTCCTTGCCCTGGCGGCAGAGGTCGAGATCGATGTCGGCGACGATCACCTCGTCGGCCAGCGTCTGCGCCTGCGCGACGATGCGGCCGTTGGGATCGACGATGCAGGAGCCGCCGATCAGGCCGGAGCCGTCCTCCTCGCCCGCCTTCGCCACCGAAATCGCCCAGGTCGCGTTCATGTAGGCGTTGGCCTGCGTCACCAGCGTCGAGTGGAAGGTGCGCAAGGCTCCGTCTTCGGTCGTGCCGCCGTTGGGATCGTAGGCCGCCGAATTGTAGCCGATGCAGACGAGCTCGACGCCTTGCAGACCGAGCACGCGCCAGGATTCCGGCCAGCGACGATCATTGCAGATCATCATGCCCATGATGGCATGGGCCCAGGACGAGCCGGCGCGGAAGGCGGGAAAGCCGAGGTCGCCATATTCGAAGTAGCGCTTCTCGAGTTGCTGGTAGCGCGCGCCCGGACGCGGCTCGACCGAGCCCGGCAGATGCACCTTGCGATAGCGGCCGAGAACCTCGCCGTCGCGATCGACCAGGATGGCGCAATTGTAGCGCCGCCCCTCCGCCGTCAGCTCGGCATAGCCGACGTAAAAGCCGACGCGGAGCGCACGTGCGCGATCGAACAGCTTCGCCACCGCGGGGTTCGGCATGCTGCGCTCGAAATACCGGTCGAGGGCCTCGCCTTCGAGCAGCCAGCGCGGGAAGAAGGTGGTGAAGGCGAGCTCCGGAAACACCACGAGGCTCGCACCCCGACCGGCCGCCTCCTCCAGCATGTCGAGCATCCGCGACAACGTATGCTCGCGCGTATCGGCTTTTTGCGTCGGCCCCATCTGAGCCGCGGCGGCGCGAAGGACACGAACCAAGTTTGCCTCCAATCTGTGCGCGTTGCCGCCTCAATGGGCGAACGAACCCTTTGATGCGACGCGCAAATCCGCTGCCATTACGGGCAAGCGCTGCTGCAAAATCAATTCGCGTTGCTATGATGTTTTGGCCCTGACTATAATCGGCAGTGATATGAACCTGCGTCAGCTCGAGATCCTTCGCGCCGTGATCCGCCACCGCACCACGGTGGCGGCGGCGGACGAGCTGGCGCTGTCGCAGCCGGCGGTCAGCAACGCGCTGAAGACGATGGAGGCGCAGGCGGGCTTTGCGCTGTTCGAGCGCGTCAACAACCGGCTGTTTCCAACCGCCGAAGCGATGGCGCTCTACAAGGAGAGCGAGGCGATCTTTGCGCTGCACGCCAAGCTCGAGAACCGCATGCGCGATTTGCGCGAGAACCGCGCCGGGCATCTCGCCATCGTGGCGACGCCGCCGCTCGCCTACAGCATCATTCCGTCCGCGCTGTCGGGCTTCCTGCGCCGCCGCCCGGAGACGCGGGTGTTCTTCGACGTACGGCGCTATGAGGGCATCATCGAGGGTGTGCTGAGCCGCGTCGCCGAGCTCGGCTTCGCGCTCGGCCTCACGCATCATCCCGGCATCGCGCATGAGGTGGTGCACACCGGCGAGATGGTCTGCGTGCTGCCGCCACAGCATCCGCTCGCGGAACGACCGGTGATCTCGGCCGCTGATCTCTCCGGCCTGCCCTTCATCGGGCTCGAACGCGGCACGCGGCTGGGCGAAGCCGTGCGCGACAGCTTTGCCCGTGCCGGTGCGCCGTTCCGGCCGACGGTCGAGGTGCGCTACTGCAACACGGCCTGCGTGCTGGCCGCCGCCGGCGTCGGCGCGGCGGTGGTCGATCCCTTCTCGCCGCGGCAGAACGGCGGCAGCGGCCTCGTCGTCCGTCCGTTCACGCCGACGACGCAGGCGGTCGCCTATATGTTATGGTCTGAAGCCGAGCCGCTGTCGCGTCTGGCCAAGGCCTTTCTCAACGAGATCCGCAAGGAGAGCGCTCTGCTCGAGCGCACAGCGCCGCACCAGCAACATGGGGCAGAAAGCGGCTGAGCTTCGCAACCTTTTGACCGGGAGGCCCATGGCACGCATCACCATCATCGAGACCGGAGAGGTGCCGCAAAAATACCGCGAGCGTCACGGTTCATTTCCGGACATGTTCGCGCGCATGATCCGCGCCGAGGAGCCGGCCGCGACGATCGAGGTCGTCAGCATCCCCAACGGCGATGCACTTCCCGATCCGAGCAAGCTCGAGGCCGTCCTGATCACCGGCGCGGCGGCCGGGGTCTATGACGGGCTCGACTGGATCGCGCCGCTGGAAGATTTCGTGCGGACGGCTTACGCCAACAAGACACCGATGGTCGGTGTCTGCTTCGGCCACCAGCTGATCGCGCAGGCGCTCGGCGGCACCGTGCGCAAATCGGAGCATGGCTGGGGCATCGGCCGGCATGTCTATCAGGTGCTGCCGGAAAACGGCGTCATCGACGGTGAAGCGGTTGCGATCGCCGCCTCGCATCAGGACCAGGTGATCGAGCCGCCAAACGATGCGCTGACGATCCTCTCCTCCGAATTCACCCCGCATGCCGGCCTGCTCTATGCCAATGGCGCGACGCTGACAGTGCAGCCGCATCCGGAATTCGATGTCGGGTTTGCGCAAGTGTGCTGCGATCTGCGCGACGGCAAGGCACCTGATGAAGTCGTCGCCACCGCGAGGGCGTCGCTGGCGGAGCCGATGGATAATGCGAAGCTCGGCGGGGCGATTACAAGATTCCTGACGAAACGGTGAGTTCACCTCGCCCCGCTTGCGGGGAGAGGTCGGATTGCGCGCGGCGATGCGAAGCATCGTCTGCGCAATCCGGGTGAGGGGGGACTCTCCGCCAGTCCGTCTGCCATCGAGTTTGCTGAGACAGCCCCTCACCCCACCCCTCTCCCCGTAAGAACGAGGAGAGGGAGAGGAAGCGGTTCAGAACGGATCGCTTCCCAATCCCGGCACATCGGCCGGTCGCGGGCCCGGCGCCGCCCAGTGAAACCGGCGATCCTTCTCCGCAAGGGCGATGTCGTTGATCGAGGCCTCGCGCCGCTTCATCAGGCCGTGCTCGTCGAACTCCCATTGCTCGTTGCCGTAGGAGCGGTACCACTGGCCGCTTGCATCGTGCCATTCGTACTGGAAGCGCACCGCGATCCGGTTGCCGTCGAAGGCCCAGAGGTCCTTGATCAGGCGGTAATCCTGCTCCTTCTCCCATTTGCGGGTGAGGAAGGCGACGATGGCCTCGCGGCCCTGAAACACTTCCGAACGGTTGCGCCAGCGGCTGTCCTCGGTATAGGCGAGCGAGACGCGCACCGGATCGCGTGAATTCCAGGCGTCCTCGGCCATGCGGGCCTTTTGCGCGGCGGTCTCGCGGGTGAAGGGTGGAAGTGGCGGGCGCGACATGATGGCCTCATCGGTTGATCGGGACCGCGAATGTATCGTCGCAATCAGCGGAGTCGATAGGCCATCCACTATCGAGCGATCACGAAACCAGATCGGCCTTCATCAATTGGCGGATCGATTTCGGGATCGGCTGGGCGCGGCCGCCGCTGATGAAGGCAACGCGGACCTCGGCTTTCACCAGCACGTCACCACCGCGCCGCACCTCCTGCGCCAGCATGATGGATGCCCCCTTCACCGCGACCGGCCAGGTCACGACGTCGAGCACGTCGTCCATTCGCGCGGGCTTCAGGAAGTCCAGATGCATCGAGCGCACCACGAAGGCAAAGCCGACGCCGTCCGTCTCGGCCTGCTCGAACAGCACCTGCTGCTCGGCGCCCATCAGCCTGAGATGATTGGTGCGTCCGCGCTCCATGTAGCGCAGGTAATTGGCATGATAGACGATGCCGGAAAAATCCGTGTCCTCGTAATAGACGCGGACCTGCATGTGGTGGCGGCCGTCGCGGATCTCGCCGTCGAGATGAGCTGTCACGTCGCGAGCCTCTTCACTGGTCGGTAACCGGATCGTTGTGCGCAAAAACAGCCGGACGCGCAAGCGTGTTAGGACACAACCAGCCCTGACCTTCCCAGCGTCACCTCGACGATCTCGGGCGGCACGCCGAAGCGGAGCGGCATGATGCTGCAACCGAGGCCGCCGGAGACGATGAGATCGCATTTCAGACGGAAATGGCCATAGGCGAGCCGCAGGCCGTTCTTGGGCGCGACGGCCGGCGACCAGCCGAGCAGGCGGACCTGGCCGCCATGGGTATGGCCGGACAATTGCAGTGCGACGCGCGCGGGCACGAGCGGTGCGATATTGGGCTCGTGCGCGAGCAGGATGACGGGCGCATCGTCGGTGATCTTCGCCAGCGTAGCATTGAGATCGTCGGCACCGAAGTGCGCCATGCTCCGGAAGCGCCGCGCCGGCAGGAAGGCGAGCTGATCGCCGAGGCCGGCAAGCCAGAACGGACGGCCGTCCTTGGTGAGGCGGACGGCATCATTCTCGTAAACGGGGATGCCGGCCGCCTCCAGCGCCCGATGTGCGATGGTCGGTCCGTGCCCTGCCCGCTGCACTGTTCTGTCATCCCAATAATCGTGGTTGCCCATGACGGCATGGACGCCGAGGGGCGCCTTCAGGCGCGCCAGCACCCTTGCCCATTCGCTCGACGGAATGAAGCGCGTGACGTGGTGAAGGCCGGCTACGTAGTCGCCGAGCAGCACGATGAGATCGGCGTTGAGAGCATTGGTCCGGTCGACGATGCCCTCGATGCGCTCCAGCGACATCCAGGGGTCGCAGGCATGGATGTCGGCGATGGCGGCAATCTTCAGCGGAAAATCCGCCGGCCACTGCCGCGGCATCGGATGATAGCGCGTGACGCGGAGGCGCAGCACCGGCTCGACACCGACGCCATAGGCGGCGGTCGAGACGCCGAGGGCGGACAGGCCGCCGATGGAACGGATGAGGTGACGACGCGTGATCATGGAAGCCCGATGATGATGCGGCGTCTTGATGATATCCGATTGGAGCGGAATTGGGATGCTTTCGTGCAGATCGTCTGCACGAGGTTAACGGAAATTCATCAAAGCCGGAACGGCGCGGTTCAGCAGATCACTCGTCGCTGTCATCCGTGCCGAACAGGCCGAACTGCGCCGCCGCATCGCGCGAGGGCTCGGCGAGGCCGAGATGGCGGAAGGCGTGCGAGGTCAGCAGGCGGCCGCGCGGCGTGCGCTGTAGATAGCCGCACTGGATCAGATAGGGCTCGATGATGTCCTCGATGGCATCGCGCGGCTCCGACAAGGCCGCAGCCATGGTCTCGACGCCGACCGGGCCGCCGCCATAGTTGAGCGCGATGGTCGAAAGATAGCGTCGATCCATGGCGTCCAGCCCCGCGGCATCGACCTCGAGCGCGCTCAGCGCGTGGTCGGCAATCTTGCGGTCGATCTTGTCGGCATCGGCCGCGGACGCGAAATCGCGCACGCGGCGGAGCAGGCGGCCGGCGATGCGCGGGGTGCCGCGGGCGCGGCGCGCGATCTCGTTGGCGCCGTCCGCGCTCATGCCGACGTTGAGCACGCGCGCGCCGCGGCTGACGATGCTCTCCAACTCCTCGATCGTGTAGAAGTTGAGCCGGACCGGAATGCCAAAGCGGTCGCGCAAGGGATTGGTGAGAAGGCCGGCGCGCGTGGTGGCGCCCACCAGGGTGAATTTCGACAGCTCGATCTTCACCGAGCGCGCCGCCGGTCCTTCGCCGATGATGAGGTCGAGCTGAAAATCCTCCATCGCGGGATAGAGCACCTCTTCCACCGCGGGGCTGAGGCGATGGATCTCGTCGATGAAGAGCACGTCGCGCTCTTCGAGATTGGTCAGCAGCGCAGCGAGGTCGCCGGCCTTGGCAATGACAGGCCCCGAGGTGGCGCGGAAGCCGACGCCGAGCTCCTTTGCGACGATTTGCGCCAGCGTAGTCTTGCCGAGGCCGGGCGGGCCGACGAACAGCACGTGATCCAGCGCCTCGCCGCGCTTGCGCGCCGCCTCGATGAAGATCGAGAGATTCTTGCGCGCCTGCGCCTGGCCGACGAAGTCGGACAGCGATTGCGGCCGCAGCGCGGTGTCGCCGACATCATCGCTGCGCCGCTCGGGCGAGACCATGCGGCTGGCCTTGGGATCGCTCACTTCGCGAGCTCCTTCAACCCGAGCCGGATCAGCTGCGCCGTCTCGGCGCCCTCACCCGCACTGCGCGAGGCCGAGGCAATCGCGGCGGCGGCCTGCGGCTGGCCGTAGCCGAGATTGACCAGGGCGGAGATCGCATCCGCGACGGGGCGCGGCGCGCGCTGGTCGTCGACGGCGCCGGCAAGATGCACGACGGCGGGATCGACACTGGCGAAGGCCGGCGCCTTGTCCTTCAATTCGGTGACGATCCGCTCGGCGACCTTGGGGCCGACGCCCGGCGTGCGCGCCACCGCGGCCTTGTCGCGCAGCGCAATCGCATTGGCGAGATCGGCTGGCGACAGCGTGCCGAGCACGGCCAGCGCGACCTTGGCGCCGACGCCCTGCACGGTCTGGAGCAGGCGAAACCATTCGCGCTCCTGATCGGTGCGGAAGCCGAACAGCTTGATCTGGTCCTCGCGGACATAAGTCTCGATCGACAGCACGGCGGCCTCGCCCGGCGAAGGCAGATGCTGCAGGGTGCGCGAGGAGCAATGTACCTGATAGCCGACGCCGCCGACGTCGAGGATGACGAAATCCTCGCCGTAGGAATCGATCAAGCCCTTGAGCTTGCCGATCATATCAAGACCTCATTCGCGGCAGAGTCTTCTCCATCGTCATGGCCGGGCCTGACCCGGCCATCCACGCCTTCAACGCCGACAAGAAAGAACGTGGATGCCCGGGACAAGCCCGGGCATGACGGCGAGAACGCGTGACGACCAATCATATCCCCACCACCTTCAGCCTGAGAGCGGTGCTCTGGCGATGATGGGCGTGGGTGATGGCGATGGCGAGCGCGTCGGCTGCGTCCGCGGACGGCGGCTCGGCCTTCGGCAGCAAGATTTTCAGCATCATCGCGATCTGTTGCTTGTCGGCGTGGCCGGCGCCGACCACGGTCTTCTTGACCTGGTTCGGCGCGTATTCGGCGACAGAGATGCCGAACATTGCGGGCGCCAGCATGGCAACGCCGCGGGCTTGGCCGAGCTTCAGCGTCGCGACGCCGTCCTTGTTGACGAAGGTCTGCTCGACCGCAGCTTCCACCGGCCGGTGATTGGACAAGACGGAAGCGAGCCCTTCATGGATAGCGAGCAGCCGGCTCGACAGCGGCAAATCGTCGGGCGGTTCCACCGAGCCGCAGGCGACGTAGACCAAGCGATTGCCCTCGGCCTCGATCACGCCCCAGCCGGTGCGGCGCAGGCCGGGGTCGATGCCGATGATGCGAACGGGGCCACGAATCGGGAGCGCAGTCATGCGCCAGTGATAGCGGCTGGCTGCCCTGGAGGAAACAGAAACAGAACGGAAGTAACAGGGGAAGTAGGGCCGTCGAGCCCTACCCGCCCATCTTCGCAACAAGCGCGTCCGACACCTCGAAATTGGCGTAGACGTTCTGCACGTCGTCGTGCTCGTTGAGCAGGTCCATCAGCTTCAGGAGCTTCTCGCCGGTCTCGTCGTCGACCGCAACCGTGTTCTGCGGCTTCCAGATCAGCGCGGCCTTGCGCGGCTCGCCGAACTTGGCTTCCAGCGCCTTGGCGACATCGCGATAGCTTTCCGTCGAAGCGTAGATCTCGTGACCGTTCTCGCCAGAGACCACATCGTCGGCGCCGGCCTCGATCGCGGCATCCAGCACCGCATCGTCCGAGGCGACGCTGCGGTCGTACTCGATGATGCCGGTGCGGTCGAACATGAAGGAGACCGAGCCGGTTTCGCCGAGATTGCCGCCGGACTTGGTGAAGAAGGAGCGGATGTCGGAGGCGGCGCGGTTGCGATTGTCGGTCAGCGCCTCGACGATGACGGCGACCCCGCCGGGGCCGTAGCCCTCGTAGCGGATCTCGTCATAATTCTCGCCGTCGCTGCCAAGCGCCTTCTTGATGGCGCGCTCGATATTGTCCTTCGGCATGTTCTCCTGGCGCGCAGCGATCACGGCGGCGCGCAGGCGCGGGTTCATGGCGGGGTCGGGGGTGCCCAGCTTGGCGGCGACGGTGATTTCCCGCGCCAGCTTGCCGAACAGTTTCGACTTCTGGGCATCCTGCCGCCCCTTACGGTGCATGATGTTCTTGAATTGGGAATGTCCGGCCATGCGTGGTCTCTTGATGGAAGCGTGCGTCAAGGTAAATGCGGGAAGCGCGGCCTTATAGGCCGCCCACCCACCGGAATCAAAGGGCTCGGGCTTATCCTGAGGTAGCCCTGTAAAGGTAACTGCCGTAACGGCCCCTGCCCAGATGGGCACCGTTAACCCTGATTTCATTCCGGACTGCGAAAATAGCGCCCGACCGTCCCCCGACAAGAGAGACCCGATGGCGTTCGGACTATTTCGGAAGCGTCTGCCGGACACGGCCGCGCCTGCGGCAGCCCCGGAGGCTGCGCAGCCGGCAGCCCCTGCCGCACCCGCCCCGACCGCCGAAAGTGATTCGGCCCGGGAAATCCTGGAATTGCTGGAACTCGAGCTCGGCGCCATGATCCGCCAGCTCGAGCGCGCCGCCAATTCGGTGGCTGGCGGCGCCGAGGCGACCGCGGCGACCCTCGCCGCCATTCGCGACCGCACCGACGCCCTGACCGGCCGGACCAACGCGGCGCAATCCACCGCCTCCACCTTCGCCCATGCCGCCGACAAGTTCACCCAGTCCGCGCAAGGGATCGGCGCGCAGGTCCGGGAAGCCGGCAAGCTCGCCGACGAGGCCAGCGCCGCCGCCCAGGAAGCCCGCGCCAATGTCGACCGCCTGCGCGAATCCTCCGCCGCGATCGGCAACGTCGTCAATCTGATCGCGCAGATCGCGCGGCAGACCACGCTGCTCGCGCTCAACTCGACGATCGAGGCCGCGCGCGCGGGCGCCGCCGGAAAAGGCTTTGCAGTCGTCGCCACCGAGGTCAAGGCGCTCGCGGTGCAGACCCAGAGTGCGACCGAGGAAATCACGAAGAAGATCGACGCATTGCAGCGCGACGCCGCCGGCTCGGCTGACGCCGTGCACCGCATCTCGCAAGCGATCGAGGCGATCCGCCCGGTGTTCGACACCGTCAACGGCGCGGTCGCCGAGCAGAATGCCACGACCAGCGAAGTCTCCGGCAATGCCGCCAGCGCCTCGGAGTTCATCATCTCGGTCGGCGAGAGCGCGGCCGAGATCGACGCGGCGACCAAAGCGGCCGAGTCCCATGGCGAGAGCGTCGCCAGCGCCGGCAAGGCCGTCACCACCTTCGCCCGGAAGCTGAAATCGCGTTGCGCGGTGCTGCTGCGCCAGAGCGAGCACGACGACCGCCGCAAGACCGAGCGGCTGCCCTGCCACCTCAAATTCGAGACCGCGCGCGGCGTGATGCCGGTCTATGAAATCGCGATGGAGGGCGTGCTGATCGGCGGCGCGGACGCAAGCCGGCTCGCCGCGCAGTCTACGATCGAAGGCAGCCTGGAGGACATCGGCGCCTGCCGCCTGCGCGTGCTCGAGCAATCCAAGGCCGGCGCCCGCGCGCAATTCGTCGGCGTCAGCGCCGCGCTCAGCGAGAAGATCGAGGACAAGCTCTGGTCGATCCATGAGGAGAACACCGAGTTCGTCACCCGTGCCATGGAAGCCGGCAATGCGCTGACGCAGATATTCGAGCAGGCGGTTGCGCGCGGCGAGGTCAAGCTCGACGACCTCTTCGACACGGACTATTTGGAAATCGCCGGCACCAATCCGCAGCAATACCGCACCAAATATCTCGACTGGGCCGATCGCGCCCTGCCGCCGTTCCAGGAAGCCTTTCTGGCGCGGGAGTCGCGGATGGCGTTCTGCGCCATGGTCGACCGCAACGGCTTTTTGCCGGTGCACAACAAGATCTATTCGCATCCGCAGCGGCCGGGCGACGTCGCCTGGAACACGGCCAACAGCCGCAACCGGCGCATCTTCAACGATCCGGCGGGGTTAGCTGCCGCACGCAACCTGCGATCGTACCTGGTCCAGAGCTATGCACGCGACATGGGCAACGGGAACACGGTGATGATGCGCGAGATCGACGTCCCGATCCGCGTGCAGGGCCGGCACTGGGGCGGCTTCCGCACGGCCTACAAGCTGTAGCGCGCCCCGTGCACTCCTGGGCAAGACGCCGGGCGCGAATCATCCTCTAAGGTCGGACCTGGAATCGGAATGCCGCCGAGGAGCCGATCAACGGCTCCGACTGGAGAGAGCCCGTACATGTCCTTTGCACAACTTGCCGTATTGGACACTGCCTCCAACCGGACGCTCGCCGAGCGCTTGATCGACCAGCTCGCCGACCGCATCGGCGGTCTTGGCGTCGAGCTCGCCGATATCGCCGGCAACGTCCAGGACGTCGCAAACCGCGTCGCGAGCCAGTCGGAACGGTTTCACCATCTGCAGAAGACGGCCGAGACGATGGTCTCGGCCAACCACGACATCGCCAAATCCTCGCAGGCGGTGCAAACCACGACGTCGGCCGCGGTCGGCGAGATCGCGCAGTCGCGCGGCGCCGTCGACACCGCGGTCAGCCACATCTCCGAACTCGTCGCCGCGGTGGAGCGGATCGAGGCGCGCCTGTCCGCCGTCGGCGCGGCGCTGGCGCAGGTGGCGAAGGTCTCCGGCTCGATCGAGGCGATCGCCAAGCAGACCAATCTGCTCGCGCTCAACGCCACCATCGAGGCGGCGCGCGCCGGCACCTCCGGCCGCGGCTTCGCGGAGGTCGCGAGCGAGGTCAAGAGCCTCGCCGAAGCCACCCGCCAGGCGACGCACGAGATCTCCGACACGGTGCGCGATCTCGACGGCCAGATCGAAGGCCTGATCGGCGAGAGCAGCGACGCCTCGCAGCGCGCCAAGACCGCCGGCGAAGGCGCGCAAGCGATCTCCGGCATCATCTCGCGGGTCCAGCAGGGCTTCGCCTCGGTCGAAGCCGAGATCGACGGCGTCGCCCGCGCGGCGACCTCCAACCTCGGCCACTGCGACACCGTGATCAGCGAGCTCAACGAGCTCGCCAAGGGCGTAGACCTCTCCTCGCGCGACCTCAGGAGCGCCGACGATCGGGTGGCGAAGCTGCTCGACACCTCGGAAGGCCTGATCGCGCTGATCGCCGACAGCGGCGTGGAGACGTCGGACGCGCCGCTGATCCGCATCGTCGTCGACACCGCGAAGCGGATCTCGGCGGAGTTCGAAGCCGCGATCGACCGCGGCGAGATCACGCTCGACCAGCTCATGGACGAGACCTACCGCGAGATATCAGGCACCGATCCGAAGCAGTACCTGACCAACTACGTCGCGTTCACCGACCGCGTGCTGCCCGCGATCCAGGACCCGATCCAGAACTCCGATCCGCGCATCGTGTTCTGCGTCGCCTGGGCGCGGGGCGGCTACCTTCCGACCCACAATCCGAACTACCGCCTGCCGCAGGGCAAGGACCCGGTCTGGAACAACGCCAATTGCCGCAACCGCCGCCTGTTCACCGACCGCGCGGTGAAGAAGGTGGCGGCCAATACAAAACCCTTCCTGCTGCAGACCTACCGCCGCGACATGGGCGGCGGGCAGTTCGTGCTGATGAAGGACCTGTCCTCGCCGATCATGATCCGCGGCAAGCACTGGGGCGCTTTCCGGATGGGCTTTCGCCAGGGCTGACGAGGACGCTCCGGCATCTTCAAAACAAAAACTCGAAAACAACCCCATGCACAGTAGCCGGGGTGTGCGAAATCAATGGCTTGCGCCGGCAGGCCGTTGCGCGCGTTGACCCGTCGGGCAAAACAGGGGTAGAATGCTAATATTCCGAAAATTGGAAGGCATTCGGTTCGCCCCGCGCCTGCACTGGTGCGGCGGCCGACGTTGCCGTAGAAGTGCCGCCGCGCATTCGAACCCGAACACAGCAAGCTGGTTTTTTGATGTCCTGTCCACCTGCCCAAATCGGCGCGCCGTTTTCCGAGATTGACACACCGGCGCTGATCATCGACCTCGACGCCTTCGAGCGCAATCTCGATACGATGGCGGCACGGGTCGGCAAGCTCGGCGTTCGCCTGCGTCCGCATGCGAAGACCCACAAGTCGCCGATCATTGCGGCCAAGCAGATCGCGCGCGGCGCAATCGGCATGTGCTGCCAGAAGGTCGCCGAGGCCGAGATCCTGGTTGCGGGTGGGGTGAGCGACGTGCTCGTCAGCAATGAGGTGGTGGGCCCGCGGAAGCTGGAACGTCTCGCAGGCCTCGCGCGCCACGCACGCATCAGCGTTTGCGTGGACGATGCGATCATGGTCGAGCAACTGTCGCACGCCGCGGAGCGGGCAGGATCGCAAATCGAAGTCCTGGTCGAAATCGACGTCGGTGCCGGTCGCTGCGGCGTCAGGCCGGGGCCGGCGGCGGCCACCCTGGCGCGGCAGGTGGCGGGTTCGCGCTTCCTGTCGTTCGGCGGCTTGCAGGCCTATCACGGCTCTGCCCAGCATTTGCGCACGCCGGAGGAGCGGCGCGCTGCCATCGCGAGCGCCGCCGATGCGACCTCGGAAACATTGCGCGTGCTCAAGGACGCGGGCTTTCAGTGCCGGACGATTGGAGGTGCAGGAACCGGCACGTTCGAGCTCGAAGGCGCGAGCGGCATCTGGAACGAATTGCAGGCGGGCTCCTATATCTTCATGGACGCCGACTACGCCAAGAACCTCGCCGACGGGACGCGCAACGCCAATCCGTTCGAGCATGCGCTGTTCGTGATCGCGACCGTGATGAGCACCGGCGCCGGCGAACGCGCCGTCATCGATGCGGGCCACAAGGCCCTGTCGAACGACAGCGGATTTCCGGTCGTGCTCGGCCGGCCCGACCTGCGCTATCATCGGCCCTCCGACGAGCATGGCCTGCTCGATTTCGACAGCGCTTCGTCGCGACTGGCGATCGGCGACAAGGTGACGCTGATCCCCGGCCATTGCGACCCAACCGTCAATCTCTACGACTGGTATGTCGGCGTGCGCGGCTTCAACACGCCGGATGCCCGCGTGGAGGCACTTTGGCCAGTCGCGGCGCGGGGCGCGATCACCTGAGATTGACGCGTGATTGCGCGCGCCGATCTCCGCCATTGCCACGGACAAGCGAAGCACAGATCCAAGACCCATGCGCCGCAGCATTGGTTTGGCGAAAACGCGGAGTGACAAGCTTCGCAAAACAACTGCGCGCTCGCGCTCGGAGTCATGGTTCTGGCCCCTCGTTCGCAATTGCGGGCCAAGGCGGACACTCATAATTCGGGATGCCTGTTTCCAAAGGACGAGCAGACGTGGCTTGCCCGGCTGGGAACGACTGCAAATGACCCCCTTAGCAGATGTTGCTGGTTGGGGCTTGAACTCGCTCTCTAATTTTTTCCCAGTGATGAGGTCGCGACTTTGCCCCAGCGCGGCACCTCGCTTGCGACTAATTCGCGTAGAGCCTCGGGTGTCCGCCGCGTGGCATCGGGGATGACAAATCCCATCTCGACAAGTCGCTTACGCGTCGCTTCGTCGTCCAGTGCTTTGTTCAAGGCGTGGCTTAGCTTGGCCTGTATTTCAGGTGTCAAACTCTTGGGCGCGAAAATCGCGTTCCAGGTCGAGACGACGAATTGGGGGAGGCCACTTTCCACGGTGGTCGGAATGTTAGGGATGATGTCAGCGCGGTGCGGGCTCGCGATCGCGATTGCTTTCAGGGTTCCGCTTTGAATCTGAGAGATGGCGCCACTCAGCGAAATACAGCTGAAATCGACTTGGCCACCCATCAGGTCGTTCATCGCAGGTGCGCCGCCGCGATATGGCACGCGCGCTGTTTGAACACCAATGATTGATTGCAGCATCGTGCAGAAAAGGTGGGTAGGAGCCCCGACACCGACATGAGCTTCACTGACCTTGTCGCGGTTCGTCCTGAGATAGTCGATGAACTCAGCGAGGCTGTTCGCCGGGAAGTCCTTTCGCGTGACGATGACAGCAGGTACTTCGGCAGCGAGACCGACGGGCGCGAAGTCCTTAATTGGATCGTATTTTAGGTCGGGATACTGTGCGGGGGCGGCGCCGTGCGTCCCCATGTTGCCCATGATGATCGTATATCCGTCCGGAGCCGCACGGGCAGCACGCGTCGTCGCCGTCGTGCCTGCAGCACCGGGCTCGTTGTCGACAATTATGGGGCGGCCGAGCGTTTTTGACATGTGCTCCGCGAGAATGCGCGACAAGGTGTCGTTCGATCCGCCGGCCGCATAGGGCACGATGAGCGAAATTGCTTTCGACGGATAGTCGGCCCCGGCCACTCCGGGAACGAGGGTGAGGCTTGCGAAAAAGAGCGCCAGCAGGCGGTTCATGGGAATCCTCCTAGCTTACGACTTCCATTATTAAACCCTACCCGCGGCACGCCTTTCTAGATATGATATGAAAGGATCGAACCTCATACCTGCCGGGGTATGGCATGGATTTGCGCCAGCTTCGCTATTTCATCGCGGTTGCGGAGGAGGGGCATATCACGCGGGCTGCGGACAGGCTCGGCATCCAACAGCCGCCGCTCAGCCGATTGATTAGGACTATCGAGCGGGACCTCGAAGCCCGGTTGTTCATCCGCAAACCGCGTGGCGTCGAACTGACGGAGGCGGGTCTGGCCTTTTATCATGAGGCAACTCAGGTGCTCGCCAGCGTTGACAAAGCTGTCGAGACCACAAGGAGCACGGCTCGGGGCGAGAGAGGCCGCATCTGCGTAGGCGTTACCCCAACGGGACCCTTCGTTCCATTCGTGCCTCAGGTCATTCATGCATTCCTCCGCGATTTTCCAAATGTGAATGTCACGCTGGAGGAGCGCCTCAGTAGCGAGCTGCTTGACTTGGTGCGCGCCCAGCGCATCGACGTCGCCTTCCTATGGACTCCCCGCGCCGAGGGACTGGTTAGCTTCTCTTTGTTGGACGATCCGTTGGTTGTCGCGCTGCCATCGGAGCACCCGCTCACTCGGGACCGGGACTCAGCAATTCCGGTGAAGGCTCTCGCAAGAGAGACCTTCATCGTGTATGGGCGCAAGGACGGCTTCGGTTTATACGCTGCCACAATCATTGCCTGCCGCGCTGCAGGCTTTAGCCCCAGATTTGGACAGGAATCTCCACGCCTGGCGTCCGCGTTGAACCTTGTCGCCGCGGGGCTTGGAGTCTTCTTCGTTCCGAGCTCTATCCAACGCATCAACATGCATGGCGTTACCTATAAGTCGCTCAAGGGGCCGAATGCCCCCAAGTCAACATTGAGTCTAGTCTCGCGACGAAACGACTCGTCTGCCGTCGTCGCCAATTTCGTCCGGCTCGTAAGAGCGGCTGCGCGGGCGAACTCATAAAGTCATGACCCGCCTCGGCTCACGGTGGCAATGTCCAACTTTCAATGCCGACGCAAGTCGGCTGTTGGCCCAAGGCGGACGTCCCTTGGTTGCCCGCCAATGTCCGCGGCTGAGGGCAAAGTTGATATAATCGTCCGGGGACGACACCGGGTGATTTGGCTTCGCGCTTCAGCTCAACCAGAATTTCGGCGTCGTCGGCTCCAGCCTTCCGCCCATGCGCACCGGCGCGATGCGGAGCGCGAGGCCCGTCGCGTCATCCGTCTCCACCGCAACGCCGCTGAGCGTCGCGGCGCCCGCGGCCGGCTCGAAACGGCCCGACGGAATCCCCGATGTGAACCGGCGCAGCGGCTCTTCCTTTTGCATGCCGATGATGGAATCGTAATCGCCGGTCATGCCGGCGTCGGTCATGTAGGCGGTGCCGCCGGTGAGGATCTGGTGGTCGGCGGTCGGCACATGGGTGTGCGTGCCGACGACGAGGCTGGCGCGGCCGTCGCAGAAGAAGCCGATGCCCTGCTTCTCGCTTGACGCCTCGCAATGGAAGTCGACGACGATGGCGTCGGCGGCAACGCCGAGCGGACAGGCTCCTAGCTCGCGCTCGAGCGCGGCGAAGGGATCGTCGAACGGGGTCATGAAGACGCGGCCCAGCGCGTTGACGACGAGCGCGTGCTTGCCATTCTTGGTCTCCACCAAGGCGGCGCCGCGGCCGGGCGTGCCGCGCGGATAATTGGCGGGACGCACCAGGCGGTCGGCGCGCTCGATGAAGACGAGGGCCTCGCGCTGGTCCCAGGAGTGATTGCCGAGCGTCACCGCATCGGCGCCGGCCTCGAGAAACTCCTGGTAGATCGCTTCCGTGATGCCGAAACCGCCGGCCGAATTCTCGCCGTTGACGACGACGAGATCGAGCGACCAGTCCTTGACCATGCCGGGCAGATATTCGGCAATCGCCTCGCGCCCGCTACGGCCGACGACATCACCCACGAACAGAATGCGCAACTTCAGAACTCCGGAAATCGAACACGTCCGATTCCGTTAGCACATAATCCAGCGCCACGTCGTGGGATAGTGCCGGAACCGCCTCGATCTCCTGCACGGCGAATGCGAGCCCGATGCCGACGATCTGCTTGGTTTTGCGCAAATGCGCGAAGGTGAAATCGTAATGCCCGGCGCCATAGCCGATGCGATGGCCGAGGCGGTCGAAGGCGGCGAGCGGCGTCAGCATGATGTCGGGAATGACTTCGGCCGCAGCAGGTGAAGGTTCGGGAATGCCGAGCGGGCCGAGCATCAGGCGGTCGTTCGGATGGAAGATGCGGAAGATCAGCGACTGCCCGCGCGCGGTGACGCAAGGCAGCGCCAGCCTGGCGCCCTCTTCCGCGAGCCTCGCAAGCAGCGGCATCGGATCGATCTCGCTGCGGATCGGCGAGTAGCCGGAGACGATGCTGCCGGACAGCAGCTTGAACGGCAGCCCGCGCTTGGCGAGCTTTGCGGCGGCCGCGATGCGTTTCTTCTCACTGAGCGCGTCGCGCTTTGCGAGGGCCTTGGCACGGAGTTCGGCTTTGGAGTTGGGCATGTGCGTTTTCCCCCGAAGGCGAAGTCTTTGCTCCGCTGTCATCACCCGCCTTGTGCGCCCTGCGCACTGGGGCGGGTGATCCAGTATTCCAGAGACGCTAGTGCAAAAACCTCGACGCCGCGGCGTACTGGATGCCCCGCCCCCCGTGCGCAATTGCGCACTAGGCGGGGCATGACACTGCCGGTTTGTCGTAGACCCCACTCGACAAGAACGCACTGCAAGCAAACATAACTGCAAGCAAACAAAAGTGCGAAGCCGCGAACGCCGTTGAAGCACTCGATCCCGGAGTTCCCTACGAAAGTAGGTGGGCACCATATGTCCGAGCCCACGGGCCCGGCCAGGGACAGTTCCCTAAAGGATCGATAAGGCCCCGGGGATATATGGCTCCTGACGCACGTCGCAGCCTCGCGGAGGCAATGTAACAACGATACTGACGAATCGCCAGTGCGGCGAGAGTGCCGAGCTTCGGTGTAGTGAAGCGGGCGGCGAGCCACGACGGAGGTGAACTCCCTCTCCCGCCTGCGGGAGAGGGTTGGGGAGAGGGCTCTCACCTCTTGGGGATTCTCGCCCAGCGGAGACACCCTCTCCCCAACCCTCCCCCGCAAGCGGGGGAGGGAGCGCACTGGCCGCGTGGCTACTATCGAGCTTCAGCCGATCGCGATCCCATTGCCGACGGTGCGGTTCAGGACCTGGGTCGATTTCTCGATGCGTTCGGCGGCGGCGTTGAGCGCATTCACCACGGCGGTCTGCGTCATGCGGGCGCGCTCGACGGCGGCGTTGCGGAAATCCCTGAGCTCGATCAATTCCTGCTCCAGGGCGCGGACGCGGTTGCTGGTGTCGATCAGCTCATCGCACACGGTGAGCGCAGCCATGACGGTGAGGCGCGCATCGCCGATCTCGCCGAACTTTCCGCGCAGCGACTGGATGCGCGTCTCCAGCGTCTCGGCGAGCTTGAGCAGCCGCACCTCCTGGCCCTCCTCGCAGGCCATGCGATATTGCCGGCCGTTGATGGTGACGTTGATGTGGCTCATCCGTCCTCTCCGGTATCGAGCACCGAGCGTATCGTGACGATCGCGGAATCCAGCCGGTCGGAGATCTCGCGATTGGTGCGCTCGAGCTTGCGTGCCTTCACCAGCGCGCCGTCGAGTTCGTCGGCAAGACGCGAGCGATCCGCGCCGAGCGCCTGGATTCGCGCCGCAAGCTCGTTCTCGTCGCGATCGGCGTCGCGCCGCCGCTCCACCGCACTTTCAAGCGCGTCGAGCGCCGCCATGAGTCTGCGGGTCGCAATCTCGATCTCGACGGCGGACGACTCCGTCATGGCGGAACTGTTGGATACGCGATCGTTCATGCAGTCAGCGGCGGAACCTGGCGGCCTTTGCCCAGTGGCCTTTCCCTGGAGCTTGCCGTCCGGCAAAAGACTCGGTTCGGCAAGCGGTTAGAAGCAGAAATTTACAAAGCAAGCTAGCCGAGCGCAACGCCGCCGCAAAACTATGCACCGATCAATCGGGACGACGTGCCGATCCGTCGCTTCCGCCTAGCGCGATCCCAGCGGAAAACCGATGTCCACACAGGCAACTTTTGCGGCCAAACCGGCGTTCGATTGCCTTGGACTCCCGGAACCGAGGTGCTATCCCAGCGCCAACCTTCAGTGGCCGCCAGGCTTCTCCCCGCGCGGGCAACCATCGCCAAGCGCTTCATTTCAGACGGATTTCAGACATGACGCAGGTCGATCACACCCGTATGGCCAACGCGATCCGCGGCCTTGCGATGGACGCTGTCGAGAAGGCGAAATCGGGGCATCCCGGCCTGCCGATGGGCGCCGCCGACATCGCCACCGTGCTGTTCACGCAGTTCCTGAAATTCGATGCCGCCGCGCCCGCCTGGCCGGACCGCGACCGCTTCGTGCTCTCGGCCGGCCACGGCTCGATGCTGCTCTATTCGCTGCTGTATCTGACCGGCAATGACGAAATGACGCTGGACCAGATCAAGCAGTTCCGCCAGGTCGACTCGCTGACCCCCGGCCACCCCGAGAACTTCCGTACCAAGGGCATCGAGACCACCACCGGCCCGCTCGGCCAGGGCATCTCGACTGCGGTCGGCATGGCGCTGGCCGAAAAGATGCTCGCCGCCGAATTCGGCAAGAAGATCGTCGACCACCACACCTATGTGCTCGCCTCCGACGGCGACCTGATGGAAGGCGTGTCGCAGGAAGCGATCGCGATGGCCGGGCACTGGAAGCTCAACAAGCTGATCGTGCTCTACGACGACAACGGCATCTCGATCGACGGCCCGACCTCGATCTCCGATTCCGTCGACCAGGTGAAGCGCTTCAAGTCGGCGGGCTGGGCCGCCGAAAAGATCGACGGCCACGACCAGGCCGCGATCGCCGATGCGATCACGCGCGCGAAGAAATCCAATAAGCCGACGCTGATCGCCTGCCGCACCACGATCGGCTTCGGCGCGCCGCACAAGCAAGGCACCTCGAAAGTGCACGGCGAAGCACTCGGCGCCGACGAGCTCAAGGCTGCCAAGGAAAATCTCGGCATTTCGCTCGAGCCGTTCGCGGTCGCCGACGACGCGCTGAAGGCCTGGCGCGCTGCCGGCAGCCGGGGCGCCGCGGCACGCCAGGAATGGGAAGCCCGGCTCGGTGAGCTCGGCAGCCGCAAGCGCGCCGAGTTCGAGCGCCGCCTGCGCCATGAGCGTCCGGCTTCGCTGGCAAAGGCGCTGAAGGCGCACAAGAAGGAGCTGCTGGAGAAGCCGCTGACGGCTGCCACGCGCAAATCCTCGGAGGCGGCGATCGAGGCGATCGCAGCCGCAATGCCGATGGAATTTTTGGCAGGCTCGGCCGACCTCACCGGCTCCAACAACAACAAGGCGAAGTCGGCGACCGCCTTCTCGGCCAAGACGCCGAAGGGCCGCTTCATCCATTACGGCATCCGCGAGCACGGCATGGCCGCCGCGATGAACGGCATTTTCCTGCACGGCGGCTTTGCGCCGAATGGCGCGACCTTCCTCGTGTTCACCGATTATGCGCGTCCGGCGATGCGCCTTGCCGCGCTGATGGGCGCCGGCGTCGTCTACGTGATGACCCACGATTCCATCGGCCTCGGCGAAGACGGCCCGACCCATCAGCCGGTCGAGCATCTCGCCGCGCTTCGTGCCATTCCCAACATGCGCGTATTCCGTCCCTGCGATGCCATCGAGGTCGCCGAGTGCTGGGAGCTCGCGCTCAACCGCGTCGATGGCCCGACCGTGCTGGCACTGACGCGCCAGAACCTGCCGCAGCTGCGGACCACGGCACCCAACGACAATCCCTGCGCGGCCGGTGCCTATGAGCTGGTCGCCGCCCAGGGCGAGGCCAAGGCGACGCTGTTCGCCTCCGGCTCTGAGGTCGAGATCGCGGTCGCGGCCCAGAAGCAGCTCGCGGAACGCGGCGTCGCCTCGCGCGTTGTCTCCGTTCCCTCGCTTGAGCTGTTGCTAGCGCAACCAGAGGCCAAGCGCGCCGCCATCATCGGCAACGCGCCGGTGAAGATCGCGATCGAGGCCGCCGTGCGCTGGGGCTGGGATGCCGTGATCGGCCAGGATGGCGAATTCATCGGCATGCATTCGTTCGGCGAAAGCGGCCCTGCCAAGGAGCTTTACAAGCATTTCGGCATTACCGCCGAGGCCGCGGTTAACGCTGTGCTGAAGCGCGTTTCCTGAGAGTTGAGCTTGCCGCAAAAAAGGACTACCTAATCTCCCATATGATCAAGCACCGCCCGGCCGAACCGGGCGCCCGCCCCTAAAAAACCTCGCAGGCGCGCTATCCGCGCGTTGTGCGGGATGACAACGGTCATTGAAGGAGACGAAACATGGCAGTCCGCGTCGGAATTAACGGTTTTGGCCGCATCGGCCGCAACGTCCTGCGGGCTATCGCCGAGTCAGGCCGCAAGGATATCGAGGTCGTCGGCATCAACGACCTCGGCCCGGTCGAGACCAACGCCCATCTCCTCCGCTTCGACAGCGTCCACGGCCGCTTTCCCGGCACCGTCACCGTCGACGGCGACTCCATCAACCTCGGCAACGGCAAGATTAAGGTGACCGCCGAGCGCGATCCCTCGAAGCTGCCCTGGAAGGATCTCGGCGTCGACATCGCGCTGGAATGCACCGGCATCTTCACCTCGAAGGACAAGGCTAGCGCGCACCTGACGGCCGGCGCCAAGCGCGTGCTGGTCTCCGCGCCCGCCGACGGCGCCGACGCCACCATCGTTTACGGCGTCAACCACGACACGCTGACCAAGGACCACCTCGTCGTCTCCAACGGCAGCTGCACCACCAACTGCCTCGCCCCGGTCGCCAAGGTGCTGAACGATCTCGTCGGCATCGAGACCGGCTTCATGACCACGATCCACGCCTATACCGGCGACCAGCCGACGCTGGACACGTTGCACAAGGATCTGTACCGCGGCCGCGCCGCGGCGATGTCGATGATTCCGACCTCGACCGGCGCTGCGAAGGCGATCGGCCTCGTGCTGCCCGAGCTGAAAGGCAAGCTCGACGGCGTCGCGATCCGCGTGCCGACCCCGAACGTCTCGGTCGTCGACCTCAAGATCGTCGCCAAGCGCGCAACCGACGCCAAGGAAGTCAACGCGGCGATGAAACGCGCCAGCGAGCAGCAGCTCAAGGGCATCCTCGGCTACACGAGCGCGCCCAACGTTTCGATCGACTTCAACCACGACCCGCACTCCTCGACCTTCCACGAGGACCAGACCAAGGTGCAGAACGGCACGCTGGTGCGCGTGATGTCCTGGTACGACAACGAGTGGGGCTTCTCGAACCGCATGGCGGACACCGCCGTTGCGATGGCGAAGGTGATCTGACCAGAGTCTCGTGTCCCGGACGCGGTGCAGCGCGCTTGCGCTGCTCCGCAGGGCCGGGACCCATCTTAACCGCGGGGCTCGCCGTGACGTGGGTCCCGGTTCAGCGCAGCGGCGCCCTGCGCCGCAGCGCGCCCGGGACAAGGAAGCGTGAGATGACGAACAAATTCCGCACCCTCGACGACGTCGACGTGAAGGGCAAGCGCGTGCTGCTGCGCGTCGACCTCAACGTGCCCATGGAGAGCGGGCGCGTCACCGACGCCACCCGGCTCGAGCGCGTTGCACCGACCATCACCGAGCTCGCCGACAAGGGCGGCAAGGTCATCCTGCTCGCGCATTTCGGCCGCCCGAAGGGACGCGATGCCAAGGACTCGCTGAGGCCCGTCGCGGAGGCGCTGGCGAAGGTGGTGAAGAAGCCCGTCGCGTTTGCCGAGGATTGCATCGGCGAGCCCGCGGCCAAGGCCGTCGCCGGCTTGAAGGATGGCGACATCCTGTGCCTGGAAAACACCCGCTTCCACAAAGAGGAAGAAAAGAACGATCCCGCCTTCGTCGCGGAACTCGCGAAGCTCGGCGACATCTGGGTCAATGACGCGTTCTCGGCCGCGCACCGCGCCCACGCCTCGACCGAAGGCCTCGGCCACAAGCTGCCGGCCTATGCCGGCCGCACCATGCAGGCCGAGCTGGACGCGCTGGAGAAGGCGCTGGGCTCGCCGAGCAAGCCCGTCATCGCCATCATCGGCGGCGCCAAGGTCTCGACCAAGATCGACCTGCTGGAAAACCTCGTCACCAAGGTCGACGCGCTCGTGATCGGCGGCGGCATGGCCAACACCTTCCTGCACGCGCAGGGCGTTGCGGTCGGCAAGTCGCTGGCCGAGAAGGATCTCGCCGCCACCGCGCTGCGCATCATGGAGAAGGCTGAAGCCGCCAATTGCGCCATCATCCTCCCGGTCGATGCCACCGTTGCCTATCACTTCGCCGCCAACGCGCCGTCGCACGCCTATGGGCTCGATGCGATCCCGGCCGACGGCATGATCCTCGACGTCGGTCCGCAATCGATCGCGCGCGTCCATGCCGCGATCGACGATGCGGCGACGCTGGTCTGGAACGGCCCCCTGGGCGCTTTCGAGATGCAGCCGTTCGACCGCGGCACGGTCGCGGCCGCCAAGCACGCCGCCGAGCGCACCAAGGCCAAGAAGCTGATCTCGATCGCGGGCGGCGGCGACACCGTCGCAGCGCTCAACCAGGCCCATGTGGCCGGTGACTTCACCTATGTGTCGACGGCCGGTGGCGCGTTCCTTGAATGGATGGAAGGCAAGCCCCTGCCCGGCGTTGAAGTTCTGCGTAGCAAGTAATCAAGCGGCCTTTGAGGCCCCAACGGGAGACAAAGACAGATGGCTCGGATCACGTTACGTCAATTGCTCGACCACGCGGCGGAGAACGATTACGGCGTACCGGCCTTCAACATCAACAACATGGAGCAGGCGCTGGCCATCATGGACGCGGCCAACCAGGTCGACGCGCCCGTCATCATTCAGGCCTCGCGCGGCGCGCGCTCCTACGCCAACGACGTCATGCTCAAGCACATGATGGACGCGGTGACCGAGATCTATCCGCACATTCCGGTCTGCGTGCATCTCGACCACGGCAACGAGCCGGCGACCTGCATGACCGCGATCCAAGCCGGCTTCACCTCGGTGATGATGGACGGCTCGCTCAAGGCCGACGGCAAGACCCCCGGCGACTGGGGCTACAATGTCGGGGTCACCAAGACCGTGACCGACATGGCCCATCTCGGCGGCATCTCGGTGGAAGGCGAGCTCGGGGTGCTCGGCTCGCTCGAGACAGGCATGGGCGACAAGGAAGACGGCCACGGCGCCGAAGGCAAGCTCAGCCACGACCAGCTCCTGACCAATCCGGACGAAGCCGTGAAGTTCGTGCAGGAGACCAAGGTCGACGCGCTCGCGATCGCGATGGGGACGTCTCACGGCGCTTACAAATTCACCCGCAAGCCCGACGGCGACATCCTCGCCATGAACGTGATCGAGGAGATCCACCGCAAGCTGCCGAACACGCATCTCGTCATGCACGGCTCCTCCTCGGTGCCGCAGGACCTGCAAGACATCATCAATGCCTATGGCGGCAAGATGAAGCCGACCTGGGGCGTGCCGGTGGCCGAGATCCAACGCGGCATCAAGAACGGCGTGCGCAAGATCAACATCGACACCGACAACCGCATGGCGATGACCGGCCAGATCCGGAAAGTTCTCAAGGACAACCCGGAAGAGTTCGATCCGCGCAAGTACCTGAAGCCGGCGATGGAAGCCATGACCAAGCTGTGCAAGCAGCGCCTGCAGGAGTTCAACACCGCAGGCCAGGCCTCCAAGATCAAGAAGGTGCTGACCACCGCCGAGATGGCCAAGCGCTACGCCAAGGGCGAGCTGGATCCGAAGGTGGCGTAAGCGATCCCCGCGTCGCGTAAGCGATCGCGAGGTTGCGTGATCTCTCCTCCCTCTCCCCGTTCTTACGGGGAGAGGGTCGGGGTGAAGGGCTCTCTCCGCGAGTTGTGCCCTATCGACAGACCTGTACCCCCTCACCCGGATTTTACGCGTTGCGTAAAATCCGACCTCTCCCCGCAAGCGGGGGCGAGGTGAAGGTCCGCCCAGCCCGGCCAGCCATTTTACCCAACAGACCTCCCCGACCCCCTGCGACGAACGATAACTCGGCAATTGCCCGAGAACGGTCTATTTTCACGGGCAAGGGCAGAATCGTTTTGGGAGGACCTCTCGATGAATCTGACTGAGCTCAACAAGATCGCGACCGCCATGGTCGCGCCGGGCAAGGGCATCCTTGCCGCCGATGAATCCTCCGGCACCATCAAGAAGCGTTTTGACGCCATCGGCGTGGAATCGACCGAGGAGAACCGCCGCGACTATCGCGAGATGCTGTTCCGCGCCAAGGACGCCATGAGCCAGTACATCTCCGGCGTGATCCTCTATGACGAGACGATCTGGCAGAATGCCAAGGACGGCACGCCGCTGGTCAAGCTGATCGAGCAGGCCGGCGCCATTCCCGGCATCAAGGTCGACGAAGGCACGCAGGCCTTGCCGATGTGTCCCGGAGAGCTCGTCACGGTCGGGCTCGACAGGCTCGCCGAGCGGTTGAAGAAATATTACGAGCGCGGCGCGCGCTTTGCCAAATGGCGCGCGGTGATCGACATCGGCAGCGGCATTCCCTCGATGACGGCGATCAGCGTCAATGCCCACGTGCTGGCGCGCTACGCCGCGCTGTGCCAGGCCGCGCAGATCGTGCCGATCGTCGAGCCGGAGGTGCTGATGGACGGCGACCACGACATCGAGCGCTGCTACGAGGTAACGAGCCGCGTGCTCAACAAGACCTTCCAGGAACTGCGCGTGCAGCGCGTGGCGCTGGAAGGCATGGTGCTGAAGCCGAACATGGCGATATCAGGCAAGAAATGTCCGAAGCAGGGCTCAGTCGAGGAGGTCGCGGAGAAGACGATACGGCTGCTGAAGGCCTGCGTGCCGGCGGCCGTGCCCGGCATCGCCTTCCTGTCCGGCGGCCAGTCGGACGAAGAGGCGACCGCGCATCTCAACGCCATGCACAAGCTCGGGCCGCTGCCCTGGGGCCTGACCTTCTCCTACGGCCGCGCGCTGCAGGCCGCGCCGCAGAAGGCCTGGTCGGGCAAGCCTGAGAACGTCGCGGCCGGCCAGCGCGCCTTCAGTCATCGCGCCCGCATGAACGGCCTCGCCTCCAAGGGCGAATGGCAAAGCAGCTTGGAACAGAAGGCAGCCTAGACCTTGTCGAACAAACCGCCTCCGCCGCGCCCGGCGCCGCGTCTCTATCTCGCGACGCCCGTCGTCGATGATCCCGCGACGCTGGTCGCCGAGCTGCCGGGGCTGATCGCGTCCGCCGACATTGCCGCCGTGCTGCTGCGGCTGAAGGAGACCGATCAGCGCGGCATGATCTCGCGCGTCAAGGCATTGGCGCCGCCGGTGCAGAAGGCGGGCGCGGCACTCCTCGTCGACGGCCATCCTGATATCGTCGCGCGCGGCGGCGCCGACGGCGCGCACCTGCCCGGCATCGCCGCGCTGAAGGAGGCGCTGCCGTCGCTCAAGCCAGATCGCATCGCCGGTGTCGGCGGGCTGACGACGCGGCACCATTCCATGGATGCGGGCGAGATGGGCGCGGATTACGTGCTGTTTGGCGAGCCCGATGCGAAAGGCCAGCGGCCGTCGTCGCAGGCGATCGCCGAGCGGCTGGACTGGTGGGCCGAGCTGTTCGAGCCGCCCTGCGTCGGCTTTGCCACCGCGCTGGACGAGGCTTACGATTTCGCCGCCAGCGGCGCCGATTTCGTGCTGGTCGGCGACTTCATCTGGGCCGATCCGCGCGGGCCCAAGGCCGCACTGATCGAGGTCGATGCCGCGATCAAGAAGGCCCATGCGACGGCGCTGGCCGGCCAAGATCCTGCGGGCCAGGAGCACGGCCAGCGCCCGACATGAAGCTCCCGTGCATCACCATGCTGGCCACGCTGCTGCTGACAGTGCCCGCGGCCGCGCAGCTGCAGATCACCCCGCCGGCGACGACGCCGAGCGCACCGGCAGAGAAGCAGAAGCCAAAGCCGCCCGCACCTGCCAAGAAGAAGGAGGCGGCGCCGGCGCCGAAGCCTACGGCATCTCCCAAGCCGTCCGCTTCGCCCAAGCCGGCAACCGTGATCCCCGCGCCGCCGTCCGACGATCCCAACGTCGACCTCGTGTTTGGCGCCTATCAGCGCGGCCAGTACAAGACCGCGTTCGAGCTCGCCACCGTGCGCGCGCAAGCCGGCGATGCCAAGGCGATGACCATGCTCGGCGAGCTCTATTCCAACGCCATGGGCATCCGGCGCGATTACGCCAAGGCGGCCGAATGGTACAAGCGCGCCGCCGATGCCGGCGATCGCGAGGCGATGTTCGCGCTCGCCATGCTGCGCATCTCCGGCCGCGGCGGCCCGGTCGACAAAAACGAGGCGGTCAGGCTGATGGCCTCGGCTGCCAAGCTCGGCGAGCCCAAGGCGGCCTACAACCTCGCTCTGCTCTACCTGGACGGCCAGACGCTGCCGCAGGACGTCCGGCGTTCGGCGGAACTGCTGCGCCAGGCCGCCGATGCAGGCCTGCCCGAAGCGCAATACGCGCTCGCGACCTTCTACAAGGAAGGCACCGGTGTGCCGAAGGACCCCGAACGCGCGGTGCGGCTGCTCCAGGCCGCCGCGATCGCCGACAATGTCGATGCCGAGGTCGAATATGCCATCGCGATGTTCAACGGCACCGGCACGCCGAAGAACCAGCCGGCGGCTGTCGCCCTGCTTCGCAAGGCCTCCCGCCAGGGCAGCGCGATCGCGCAGAACCGGCTGGCCTGGGTGCTGATCAACGGCGTCGGCACGCCCGTGGACAAGATCGAAGGCTTCAAATGGCACCTGGTGGCCAAGACGGCCGGCAAGGGCGACCCCGAGCTCGACAAGCAGCTTTCCGATCTGCCGGCGGATGAGCGCGCCAAGGCCGAGGCCGCCGCCAGGAAGTGGCTCGGGTCCAAATGACTTGACGCGGGGCCCCTCACGGGGCACCCAATCCCCCAAACAGGCGCGTTTCCGCGCCCCTCCCCCCGATCAAGACCAGAAGCATATGCTGTATTCCGCCACTATCAACGTCATGGTCAAGGCAGCGCGCCGCGCCGGCCGCAGCCTCAAGCGCGATCTCGGCGAGATCGAGCATCTCCAGGTCTCGCTGAAGGGTCCCGCCAATTTCGTCTCGCTCGCCGACAAGCGCGCCGAGGAGATCCTCTACCAGGACCTCGCCAAGGCCCGGCCCGGCTACGGCTTCATCGGCGAAGAGGGCGGCACCCGCGAGGGCACCGACAAGAGCCACACCTGGATCGTCGATCCCTTGGACGGCACCACCAACTTCCTGCACGGCATCCCGCAATTTGCGATCTCGATCGGGCTCGCGCGCGAGGGCACCGTGATCGCGGGCGTGATCTACAATCCCGCCAATGACGAGCTCTACATCGCCGAGCGCGGCAAGGGCGCCTTCCTCAACGACCAGCGCCTGCGCGTCGCCGGCCGCCGCCAGCTGAGCGAATGCGTGGTGGCCTGCGGCCTGCCCCATATCGGCCGCGGCGACCACGAGGAATTCCGCCGCGAGATGACCGCGATCCAGGACCGCGTCGCCGGCTTGCGCCGTTTCGGCGCCGCCTCGCTCGATCTCGCCTTCGTCGCGGCCGGCCGGCTCGACGGGTATTGGGAGCGGAATTTGTCGCCCTGGGACATCGCGGCCGGGCAGATCATGGTGAAGGAAGCCGGCGGCACGGTGAGCGATATCGCGACCCCGGGGGATCCGCTGATCACCGGGCATGTGGTGTGCGGCAACGAGTATGTGCACGGGGAGCTGGTGAAGATTTTGCGGAAGCCGGCGTAAGGCGGAAGCTCGCACTCCACATTCCCCGTCATTCCGGGGCGCGCCTCTTGGCGCGAGCCCGGAATCCATTCATCGACCGTGAACGCGGCCCGATGGATTCCGGGCTCGTGCTTCGCACGCCCCGGAAGGACAGAGAGAAGCGTCAGTGGCCGGTGTGCGCCCGCGCCGGCCGGCCGTGCGCTTCAGCGTCCCGCGCCGGCGCCGGCTCGCGATCCCCCGCCAGCACGCGCTGCACCGAGACGAAGAACACCGGCACCATCAACAGCGCCAGGATCACCACGGCGATCATGCCGCCCATCACCACGCTGCCGAGCGCCTGCTGGCTGGCGCCGCCGGCGCCGTGGGCGATGGCCATCGGCAGCACGCCACAGATGAAGGCAAGGCCGGTCATCAAAATCGGGCGGAAGCGCAGGCGGCAGGCTTCGATGGTGGCTTCGACCAGCGGCTTGCCTTCTTTCCGCAGGTCTTTCGCGAACTCGATGATCAGGATCGCGTCCTTTGCGGCGAGGCCGATGATCGTGATCAGGCCGACCGTGAAGTAGACGTCGTTGGGCAGGCCGCGCAGCATGGCGGCAGTGACCGCACCGACGATGCCGAGCGGCACGGTGAGCAGCACCGCGAGCGGAATGGTCCAGCTCTCGTAGAGCGCGGCGAGGCACAGGAATACCACGAACACCGACAGGGCGAGCAGGAACGGCGCCTGCGAGCCCGACAGCTTTTCCTGCAGCGACTGTCCGGTCCATTCATAGCCGAAGCCGCGCGGCAACCGGTCGGCGAGCCGCTCCATCTCGGCGATCGCATCGCCCGAGGTGAAGCCGGGCCTGGCCTCGCCGGAGATGCGTACCGCCGGATAATAGTTGAAGCCGGCGATCTGCGTCGGGCCGCGCGCCCATTCGATCGTGGTGAAGGACGAGAGCGGCACCAGCTGGCCGCGGCTGTTCTTGACGTTGTAGTTGAGGATGTCCTCGGCCCGCATGCGGTCGCGCGCGTCCGCCTGCACCACGACGCGCTGCATGCGGCCGCGGTTCGGGAAGTCGTTGATGTAGTTCGAGCCGAGATTGGTCGAGATGGTGTTGTTGATGTCCTCGAAGGTGACGCCGAACGCGCCGGCCTTCTCGCGGTCGATCATGAGATTGACCACGCCCGCCTCGGGCAGGCCTTCGATATAGACCTTCTGCAGCACCGGGCTGGCATTGGCCTCCGCGATCAGCTGGTCGGCGGCGCGCATCAATTGCTGATAGCCCTTCTGGCCGCGATCCTGGAGGCGGAACGAGAAGCCGGAGGAGTTGCCGAGATTGTCGATCGGCGGCGGCTGCAGCGCCGAGATTTTTGCGTCGCGGATCGACGAGCCCAGGTCGCGGTTGACGTCGTTGACGATCGCGGCAGCGGAGTCCTTCGGCCCGCGCTCCGACCAGTCCTTCAGCGTGATGAAGGCCTGGGCGGTGTTCATGCCCTGGCCGGAGAAGCTGAAGCCGGTGAGGAAGGTGACGTTGTCGACGCCCGGCCGCGCGGCGAGATATTTTTCGACCTTCTCGATCACGGCCTCGGTGCGGGCATAGGACGAATCCGACGGCGTCTGCACGTCCGTGGTGATGAAGCCCTGGTCGTCGACGGGCAGGAAGCCGCCGGGCAGGTTGACGAAGGCCCAGGACAGGCCGACCAGCAGCGCGGCATAGACCAGCATCAAGCGGCCGGTGCGATTCAGCGAAAAGCCGACGGTGCGCGAATAGCGTTCCTTGACGCCTTCGAGCATGCGGTTGAACCAGCCGAACACGAAGTTGGTCGAATGACCGTGCCCCTTTGCCACAGGCTTCAACAGCGTCGCGCACAGCGCCGGCGTCAACGACAGCGCCAGGAAGGCGGAGAAGCCGATCGCGGCGACCATGGTGACGGAGAACTGGCGATAGATGATGCCGACCGAGCCCGGGAAGAACGCCATCGGCACGAACACCGCCATCAGCACCAGCGTGATGCCGATGATGGCGCCGGTGATCTGCGACATGGCTTTCCGCGTCGCTTCCTTCGGCGGCAGGCCTTCCTCGGCCATGATGCGCTCGACGTTCTCGACCACGACGATGGCGTCGTCGACGAGGATGCCGACCGCGAGGACCATGCCGAACATCGAGAGCATGTTGATGGAATAGCCGGCGAGCAGCAGCGTGGAGCAGGCGCCCAGCAACGCCACCGGGACCACGATGGTCGGAATGATGGTGTAGCGGATGTTCTGCAGGAACAAGAACATCACCACGAACACCAGCACCACGGCTTCGACCAGCGTCGTCAGCACCTTCTCGATCGAGGCCTCGACCACAGGCGTGATGTTGTAGGGGATCTCGTAGGTGATGTTGGCCGGGAAGAAGCGCGACAGCTCCTTCATCTTGGCTTCGACCGCGCTGGCGGTCGCCAGCGCATTGCCGGTCGGCGACATCAGGACCGACAGGCCCGCCGTCGGCTTGCCGTCGAGGCGCGTGTTGAACTGGTAGCTGAGGCCGCCGACCTCGACGCGCGCGACATCGCGCAGGCGCACGGTCGAACCGTCGGCATTGGCACGCAGGATGATGGCGCCGAACTCGTCCGGCGAGGAGAGCTGGCCCTTGACCAGCACCAGCGCAGAGGTGCGCTGGTTCGAGGTCGACGGCTCGGCGCCGATGCTGCCGGAAGCGACCTGCGCGTTCTGCGCGGTGATGGCCTTGTTGACGTCGTCGGCGGTCAGGCCATAGCCGACCAGCTTGGCCGGATCGACCCAGACACGAAGCGAGCGCTCGGTCGAGTACAGTGTGGCGCGGCCGACGCCGGGAATGCGGCGGATCTCGCCGAGCACGTTGCGGATCATGAAGTCGCCGAGGCCGACTTCATCCAGGCTGCCGTCGGTCGAGTTCAGCGTGATGATCTGCAGCACTGCGCTCGAGGCCTCCTCGATCAGGATGCCCTGCTGCATCACCGCGCGCGGCAGGCGCGCCTCGACGCGCTTGATGCGGTTCTGGACCTCGACCGAGGCGGCACTGGTGTCGGTGCCCGGCTGGAAGTTGGCGATGATCTCGACCTGGCCGAGCGAGTCGCTGGTCGATTCGAAATTGAGGATGTTGGCGGCGCCGTTGAGCTCCTCCTCGATCAGCCGCGTGACGCTGTTGTAGAGGTTTTCCGGCGAGGCGCCGGGATAGCTGGTCGAGACCGAGATCGAGGGCGGCGCGATGATCGGATATTGCGCGATCGGCAGCAGCGGCACCGCGATCGCGCCGATCAAGCAGATGAACAGCGCGACCACCCAGGCGAAGATCGGCCTGTCGATGAAGAAACTCGGCATTGGCCGTTTTATCCTCGTTGTTCGGTTAGACCCTCATGGTGAGGAGCGCGGAACGCGCGCTCCGGACGATGCCGCGCATCGCCGCGAGAACCATGAAGGCCCGGCTCTCTCCCGCGGCCATCCTTCGAGACGCCCGCTTGCAGCGGGCTCCTCAGGTTAAGGACGACACTTGCTGCGCGGAGCGTTACCGCGTGAGCTGCTGAGCGTGCCGGTTGTCTGCGGTCGCTTCCGCCTCCGACCAGGATTGCGGCTTGACCTTGTCGCCGGCCGCGAATTTCTGGAAGCCTTCGACCACGACCTTGTCGCCGGACTTCAGGCCTTCGGTGATGAACCAGAGGCCGTCCTGCACCGAGCCGGTGCGCACCGGCTGCACCGCGATGTGATTGTCGTCCTTGACGACGAACACCTCGCTGCCGCCGCCGCCATTGCGCTGGATCGCCTGCTGCGGCACCGCGATCGCGTCGGAATCGAGACCCTGGTCGATGCGGACCCGGACATACATGCCCGGGAGCAGCTCGCGCTTGGGATTGGGGAACTCGCCGCGCAACGTCACCTGCCCGGTGTGGGCGTCGACCTTGGCGTCGGAGAACAGCAGCTTGCCGTCGAGCGAATAGATGGTGTTGTCGTCGAGCACGAGGCGCACCTTGGCGGCATCGGCGGCGATGCGATCGAGGTCGCCGGTCTCGAAGGCGCGGCGGAGCTGGTTGAGCTCGGTCACCGACTGGGTGAAGTCGGCATAGATCGGATCGAGCTGCTGGATGGTGGCGAGATTGGTCTCGTTCTGCACGGCGAGCGCGCCCTCGCTGACGAGGGCCGCGCCGACCACGCCGTCGATCGGCGCACGCACGGTGGCGTAGTCGAGATTAAGCCTGGCCCGCGCGAGCTCGGCCTTGCGGCCCTCGACCTCGGCATGGGCCTGGCGTTCGGCCGCAATCGCCTTCTCGTTCTCGGCTTCGGGGGCGGCGCGATCCCTGGTCAAGGTGGCGATACGATGCGCCTGCTGCTTGGCCTGCGCCAATGCCGCTTCGGCCTTGGCCAGCGCGGCCTCGTTGGCCATGACCTCGACCTCGAACGGGCGCGGATCGATGCGGTAGAGCGGATCGCCGGCCCTGACCTCGCTGCCCTGGCGGAACAGGCGCTCGACCACGATGCCGGACACGCGCGGCCGCACGTCGGAGACCCGGGTCGGGGCGATGCGGCCCGGCAGCTCGCGCACTACGGCGCGCGGCTGCGGCTTGACGATAACGATGCTGACGTCAGGGGCAGGCGCCTGGGCGGCGGACACCGCGGAACTGGATTCCTCGCAAGCACCCAGCAGCGGCGCAAGGGCCGCGAGCATCATTGCAACGCATGCCGATCGCGCTCGAATTCCAAACATGAAGTGGGATGCCCCGATTGTTGAAACTGATCATGCTCGCGCGAAGCCCGTTCTGGACCTTTTGCACGCGGCTGATGCCGCCAAGATAGAATGCATCTGCTGCGATGCAACGCATGGCGCGGGCGGCTCATTGTCACACAGCTTATCCTGTTGAAATCAGAGATCTTTTGCGGTGTAACTTGATTGTGAATCTAAGTTCCACCGCCGCGTGTGCGGCCGAACATCGCAATTACTCGGCGGCCTTCATCCGGTAATGGCTGACGCCCCATTCCGTTCCGTCGGCGTGACCGAACAGGCCCGAGGTCCCGAGCAGGAACCAGCGCCAGCGGCGCATCCAGAGAGCGGTCTCCTCGCCGTGGACCCTGCGCAAGGAGACTTCGATGGGGTCGCGATGCGCATCGAAATTGGCCAGCCAGTCGTCGGCGGTGCGCTGGTAGTGCGTGCCGCTCCAGCACCATTCCTTCTCGATGGCAAAGATATCGTCGAACTGCCTGACGAGGTGATGGCTCGGCATCAGCCCGCCCGTGTAGACGTATTGCGCGATCCAGTCGTCGCGATCGGCCGGGTCAGGCAGATGCGAGCCGGACCGGTGGGTGACGACGTGCATGAAGAACCGCCCCTCCGGCGCGAGCCATGACCGCGCGCGTGTCATCAGCTTGCGCCAGTTGCTCATCCGCTCGAACATCTCGACCGAGACGATCCGGTCGAACTGGCCCTCGGGCGCGAACACGTTCATGTCGGCCGTGACCACGCGCAGATTCAGCAGTCCGCGCCGCCGCGCCTCCTCCTCGACATAAGCACGCTGAGCCTGTGAGGCCGCGACCGCCGTCACCGTCGCGTGCGGAAACTGCCGTGCCACCCACAGCGCCAGCGAGCCCCAGCCACAGCCAAGCTCCAGGATGGCCTGGCCGTCGGCCAGGCCGGCATGCTCGACGGTCTGGCGCAGCGCCTCCTCCTCCGCCTCCCGCAAGGTGGTCGCGTCGGTCTTGTAGAAGCAGGAGGAGAATTTACGTTTGGGGCCGAGCAAGTCGGCGAAGAAGGCCGCGGGCACCTCGTCATGGCCCGCTGCCGCGCCCTCGGCGATCGGCCGTAGCATCATCCGCCCAGCGAAGGCGGCATCGTCGCCGGGGCCGAGCCCGGACAGGCGCGTCGCCATGCGGGAGCACAGGCGCTGGATCGCGGCGCGGACCACCACGTCCGGCAGCGGCACGCGCTCGGCAGTCCCGATGATCGCGGAAACGACGCTCATGCGCCCCCCGAATGGCGAACTTCTGCAGAGACTTGGCTATCAAAGCGCCGCTTCCGGTCCGGGTTCCCGAGCTGTCCCCGAAATCGGCGCATCCGGCGCTTTTTTTGGGCCGGCGCTGTGCCATAGTGCGCGCCGCAAGCAAGCTTTACGTAACGGATGATACCGGCATGCGGTCTGGCACTTCCCGATCCACCATGGACATCGAGTACACCAAACTGTCCTCGCCCAGCGTCTTCCTGGTGCGGATGCTGGTCTTCCTGGTGCTGTGCACGCTGGTGAGCGTGGTGCTCTACAAGCAGATCGTCCAGGCCTTCTTCGCCAATCCCGGGCTCAACGCCCTGATCGGGGGGGTGCTGTTCATCGGCATCATCCTGGCCTTCCGCCAGGTCATCCGGCTCTATCCCGAAGTCTCCTGGGTCAACAATTTCCGCGTCGCCGATCCCGGCCTGGCGCCGGCCCGCCACCCCAAGCTGCTGGCGCCGATGGCTGCGATCCTCGGCGGGGAGCGTTCGGGGCGGATGACCATCACCCAGACCACGATGCGGCACCTGCTCGATTCGATCGCGACCCGCCTGGACGAGGCCCGCGACATCTCCCGCTACATGACCGGCCTCTTGGTCTTCCTCGGCCTGCTCGGCACCTTCTGGGGCCTGATCGAGACGGTGGGCTCGGTGGGCAAGGTGATCGACGGGCTCAAGGTCGGGAGCGATTCCGGGGCGCTGTTCGACACGCTGAAGGAAGGCCTCGCCGCCCCGCTCGGCGGCATGGGCATCTCCTTCTCCAGCTCGCTGTTCGGCCTTGCCGGCTCGCTGATCCTCGGCTTCCTCGATCTGCAATCGAGCCAGGCGCAGAACCGCTTCTACACCGATCTCGAGGACTGGCTCGCCACCACAGTGCGCGAGTATGGCAACGGCGAGGCGCCTGTCGCGACCGGCGGCGGCGTCGCCAGCGGCGAGCTTCAGGCCGCGGTCGAACGGCTGCGGTCCGTGCTCGAGGAAGGCAGCGCCGGCCGCGGCACCACCGCGGCGATGGCGAGCCTTGCCGAAGCCATCCAGGCGCTGGTCTCGCACATGCGCACCGAGCAGCAGATGATCCGCGAATGGGCCGACGGCCAGGGCGAGCAGAATCGCGAGATCCGCCGCCTGCTGGAGCGGATCGCGCGCCAGCCCGAGAAGAGTTGAGGGCTCGCCGAACCATCGTGCCCCGGACGCAGCGCAGCACGTAGTGATGCGCTGCTGAGCCGGGGCCCAGAGAAACGAGGAATGGGTCCCGGCTCTGCGCAGCAGCGTTGCACGCTGCACCGCGTCCGGGACACGAGAGCAGAAGCGGAGAACTAAATGGCCCTTGCCCGCGCCCGCCGCAGCGAAGGCGGTCTCAACTACTGGCCCGGCTTCGTCGACGCGCTGTCGACGCTGGTGCTGTCGATCGTGTTCCTGCTGTCGGTGTTCCTCGTGGTGCAGTTCTTCCTGTCGCAGGAGGTCACCGGCAAGGACAAGGCGCTGGAGCAGCTCAACGCCAAGATCGCCCAGCTCAACGAGCTGTTGTCGCTGGAGAAGCTCGGCAAGCTCACGCTCGACGACCAGGTCTCGTCGCTGAAAGCCGGGCTCGCCTCGGCCGAATCCGAGCGCGACCGCATCAAGGGCCTCTATGACGGCTTGGCTGCCGCCGGCAACGACGCGCAAGGCAAGACCGCCGAGCTCGGCAAGGCGCTGGACTCCGAGAAGGCGGTCTCGGCGCGGGCGCTGGCGCAGATCGAGGTGCTGAACCAGCAGATCAGCGCGCTGCGCCGGCAATTGGCGGCGCTGGAGGAGGCGCTCGATGCCTCCGAGAAGCGCGACAAGGAATCGCAAAACCGCATCGCCGACCTCGGCTCTCGCCTCAACGTCGCCCTGGCGCAGCGCGTGCAGGAATTGTCGCGCTACCGCTCGGAATTCTTCGGCCGCCTGCGCGCCATCCTCGGCAACCGCCCCGACATCCGGATCGTCGGCGACCGCTTCGTGTTTCAGTCCGAAGTGTTCTTCGACACGGGACAAGCGGTGCTGCTGCCCGAGGGCCGCGCCGAGCTCGACACCTTGGCAGCGGCGCTGATCGAGCTCGACAAGAAGATCCCGAGCGACATCCCCTGGGTGCTGCGCGTCGACGGCCATACCGATTTGCGGCCGGTGAGCGGCGCGAACTTCAAGTCGAACTGGGACCTGTCCGCAGCGCGCTCGATCTCGGTGGTGCAATATCTGGTCTCGCTCGGCGTGCCCGCCCAGCGCCTCGTCGCGGCCGGCTTCGGCGAATTCCAGCCGCTCGATACCGGCAACACAGAAGAGGCCTACAAGCGCAACCGCCGCATCGAGCTGAAGCTGACGGAGCGGTAGTGGTGAGGGACACACGACCTCAACGTCATGGCCGGGCTTGTCCCGGCCATCCACGATCTTTGGCCCGCCGCGACAGAAAGGCGTGGATGCCCGGGACAAGCCCGGGCATGACGACTTTCGTAAAATGAGCCCCCTCCACCTCCGCCCTTACCGACCCGAAGACGAAGCCGTCGCGATCGATCTCTGGCATCGCACCTGGCAGCAGGCCTATCCGCAGATCGACTTCGCCGCACGGCTCGAATGGTGGCGCGAGCGCTGGCTGAGGGATCTGGTGCCGAAGGCCCAGATCGTGGTGGCGGAGCAGGACGGCGCGCTGGTCGGTTTCGTCACCATCGACGGCGAAGGCTATCTCGACCAGCTCGTCGTCGATCCCGCGCATTGGGGCTCCGACGCGGCAAGGCTGCTGGTGGACGAGGCCAAGCGCGTGTCGCCCTCGGGCGTCACGCTGCTCGTCAACAAGGACAATGCCCGCGCGATCCGCTTCTACGAGCGCAACGGCTTCGCCCACGCGGGCGACGATGTGAACCCCACCTCGGGGCGGCCGGTGTTGAAGATGGTGTGGCGGGCGTAATCGCCAAACGCAAACTGAGCTGTCATCACCCGCGAAGGCGGGTAATCCAGTATTCCAGAGACGGCAGTGATCGAACCGAGACGCCGCGGCGTACTGGATTCCCCGCCTTCGCGGGGAATGACACCGTGATTGGGACGGCAATCGAGGACCTCACGCCGCTCTGCCCCTCACGCGCCCTCGAATTGCAGCCGCGCCAGCCGCGCATAGAGCCCGTTCGCCGCGACGAGCTCGGCATGCGTGCCCTGCTCGACGATCCGGCCCTGGTCCATCACCAGGATGCGATCGCAGGAGAGCACGGTGGCGAGGCGGTGGGCGATGACGAGCGTGGTGCGGTGGCGCATCAGCTCTTCCAGCGCGGTCTGCACCAGCGTCTCGCTTTCGGCGTCGAGTGCCGAGGTGGCTTCGTCCAGCAGCAACAACGGCGCGTCGCGCAGGATGGCGCGTGCGATCGCGATGCGCTGGCGCTGGCCGCCGGACAGTGTCACGCCGCGCTCGCCGAGCGCGGTCTCGAAACCTTCGGGCAGGCGGCGGATGAATTCGGCGGCATGGGCGAGCTCGGCAGCGCGCTCGACCTCGGCATCGGTCGCATCGGGCCGGCCGAAGCGGATGTTCTCGCGGGCGCTCGCGGCGAACACCACCGATTCCTGTGGCACCAATGCGATGCGCGCGCGGAAATCGCCCGGGGCGGCGGACTTGACCGGCACGCCGTCGAGCGAGATCGTCCCGCTGCGCGGATCGTAGAAGCGCAGCAGCAGATGAAAGATGGTGCTCTTGCCGGCGCCGGAGGGACCGACGATCGCGACCTTCTCGCCGGGGCGCACGGTGAACGACACCGCATCGAGCACCTTGACGTCGGACCGCGCCGGATAGGCGAAGCTCACCCGATCGAAGCCGACCTCGCCGCGCGCCGGCACCGGCAGCGAAAGCGGCGCCGCAGGCGCGGTGATCTCGCGCTTGACGTGGAGGATCTCGAACAGACGCTCGGCCGCGCCCGATGCCGCCGAGACCTCGCCCCAGACCTCGCTGAGCTGGCCGAGGCCCGCCGCGGCGAACACCGCATACAGCACGAACTGGCCGAGCCGGCCCGGCGTGATCGCGCCGGTGAGCACGTCATGCGAGCCGATCCAGAGGATCGCGACCACGCTTGCGAACACGATGAAGATGATGATCGCCGTGAGCACGGCGCGGGCCTGGGTCGAGGTGCGCGCGGCTTCATAGGCCTGCTCGACCTCGCCGCCGAAACGCTTCTCGGCAAATTGCTCGCTGGTATAGGCCTGCACGGTGCGGATCGCGCCGACCAATTCGCCCGCATAGGCGGAGGCATCGGCGAGCGTATCCTGCGCATTACGCGACAGGCGCCGCACCCAGCGCCCGAACGCCACCAGCGGCAGCACGATCAAAGGGATGGCCAGCAGCACGAAGCCCGACAGCTTCGGGCTCGTGATCACCATCATCGCCGTCGCGCCGAGGAACATCATCAGATTGCGCAGCGCGATCGAGACGGAGGCGCCGACGGCCGATTTCAGCTGGGTGGTGTCGGCAGTGAGGCGCGAGATCAATTCGCCGCTGCGGGCGGAATCGAAGAAGGCGGGAGAGAGCGACAAGAGATGGGCGAAGACGTCGCGCCGGAGATCGGCGACGATGCGTTCGCCGATCGTCATCACGAGGTAGTAGCGCGCGGCGCTGGCGATCGCGAGCACGGCGACGACCGCGAGCATGACCGAGAAGTAGCTGTTGATCAGCTCGATGCCCTCGGGCGTCAGGCCGAAATCGATCATCCGGCGCACCGCGACCGGCACCAGCAGCGTGGTCAACGCCGCGATCGTGAGTGCGACGAAGGCCAGCGCCGCCCGGCCGCGATAGCGGATCACATAAGGCGCGAGCGCGAGCAGCGGCCGCAACTTGGCGCGGCCCTTGGCCGGCGCTTCGATCAGCTCGGCCTCGATTGAGGGAGTGTCTGCGGCGTTCATTGCGGGCCGTTCGACATCGTGGTCATCCAGCCGTTCCACTGCGCTCATGAGATCCGACCCGTTGCATTGATCTGCTCCCAATAGGCCGGTGCAGAAGTAGTGGCAAATCCGGGAAGTCCCTTAGGGGCAAACCCGGTCCAGCGCGCCGGCATGGCTTGTTTTGCGGGGTTTCGTGAGGTATAGAGCCGCCCAAATCCGTCATTCGCGAGCCACCCAAGAAGGCGCCGGAGCGCCGAGGAATTGCCATGAAAGCCGAAATTCACCCGAATTATCATACGATTAAGGTCGTCATGACCGACGGAACCGAGTACCTGACCCGCTCGACCTGGGGCAAGGAAGGCGACACGCTGAACCTCGACATCGATCCGAAGTCGCACCCGGCCTGGACCGGCGGCTCCGCCCAGATCATGGACCGCGGCGGCCGCGTCTCGCGCTTCCAGAAGAAGTTTTCGGGCTTCCTCAAGAAGGATTGAGCCGGCCGCAAGGCTGGAGACGAAAACGCCCCCGGGAGACCGGGGGCGTTTTTGTTTTGGGGCTGTCATTCCGGGGCGCGACGAAGTCGCGAGCTACGATGCGCAATTGCGCATCTGAGAATCTATAACCACGATCGGGAGTATGGATTCCGGGCCCGCGCCAAGAGGCGCGTCCCGGAATGACGATTTGAACTGTTGATAGACCCTACCGCTCGAACGCGGCCTTCAGCGCGTTGAGATGCGGCACCAGCGGGTTGCCGATCGTGGCCTGCTCGGCCGGCGGGGTGTGGATCGTGCTGTCGAGGCGGCGGACGCGCGTCTGCAGGCTCATCGAGCGATGGATCAGGTCCTGAAGCTGCGCGGGCAGCTTCTCGATCGTGTCGGCGGGACCGGGATCGGCGGCGGTGAGCTTGACCTTGGTCTTCTCGCGATTGGCCTGGCTCAGCGTCATCTCGCCTTCCTTGACCGCGCGGTGCAGCAGCAGCCAGGAGGCGAGCTGCATCAGGCGCGTCGTGAGGCGCATGCTCTCGGTCGCATAGGTGAGGCTGACGGCGCGGTCGAGCGCCTTGGCCTCGACGCGGCCGGCGCCGTCGAGATAGGCGGCGGTCTCCTCGACGAGGTCCATCCCCTCACGGAACAAATTGCCGAACGCCGCAGAATTGGTGAATCGCTCACTGAGCTGAACGAGCGCGCCGTCGGCCTGCAAACGTTCCATGGTTAACGCCTCTTACGCAACTGTTTGACTGCCCGGCTTTGGCGCCGGCTTATGATGAACAAATCATTGCGCGGGCGGGACGCGGAGTCCAGTGACAAGCGCGGATATGGTTTCCGCGGGTCAATCCTTTCAAATGCAACCGGGATGAGAGGCCCAAACCGGTCAAGTGAACGCAAAAAAGAGCCGCCGGAGACCGGCGGCTTTGAAAGTTGATAACAGGGAGGCGTCAAACAGAGTGGACAGGAGCCACTCGGTGTCCAAACGAGGACAGTTCCAGTCATAAACCCGAAAGCTTAATCTGAAGTAAACGAGCTAATTTTTTCAGAGTTCATTAGTCATGTGAGCCAGTGGCCGAGTGTGCTGCGGGAACAGACGTCTCCGTCGTCATTCCGGGGCGCGACGAAGTCGCGAGCCCGGAATCCATAACCACGAGCGGATGGAACGGCCCGGCTCTCTTAGCGCGCCCTTTTGCAGAGCCTGTGATTATGGATTTCCGGGCTCGGCGCTGACGCGCCGCCCCGGAATGACGAGACGGAGAAAGTCCGGCCCACGCGTCCGGGACGACAGTGGCTGTGTGGCGACTGCTACGACTTGAAAATACTGTTCGCCGCATCGCGCGAGGCGCGCTTTTTGGCGGCGGCTTCTTCCAGTCTTGCGATCTCGGTCTTGAGCAGCGCCACGCGCTCGGTCAGTTCCTCCACTGACAAAAGTGAGAGGTCCTGCCCAATTTCATGACTGATCTTCTTGCGCGGGCGGTCGTCGTCTTCGATCGGCATCGTCGTTCCTCCTCTCCGTCCGCGGGTCGGACCACATCGCTGAGGCGGTTGCCAGCCTGCACCGCGCTGGCTAAGCAAGGGCCTCGTTTCCTCCCGCACTTTTGCTCAAGGACACATCATGGACAAGCTGCCCGCGCAAATGACCGTGGTCGCCATCTCCAAGCCCGGCGGGCCGGAGGTGCTGGTGCCGGAGCAACGCAGTGTTCCGCAGCCCGGGCCCGACGAGATCCTGGTGAAGGTCGAAGCTGCCGGCGTCAACCGGCCCGACGTGGCGCAGCGCTCCGGCGCCTATCCGCCGCCGCCCGGCGCCAGCGACCTGCCCGGCCTCGAGATATCAGGCGAAGTCGTCGCGGTCGGCAGCAACGCCAAGCGGCACAAGGTCGGCGACAAGGTGATGTCGCTGGTCGCCGGCGGCGGCTATGCGCAGTACTGCATCGCCCAGGACGCCCAGGCGATGAGTGTGCCGCCGGCGCTGTCGATGAAGGAAGCCGGCGCGCTGCCGGAAACACTGATGACGGTCTGGCACAATGTGTTCGAGCGCGGCGGCCTCAAGGCCGGCGAGACGCTGCTGATCCATGGCGGCTCGTCCGGCATCGGCACCATGGCCATTCAGCTCGCCAAAGCCTTCGGTGCGAAAGTGTTCGTCACCGTGGGATCGCAGGACAAGATCGACGCCTGCCTCAAACTGGGGGCCGACCGCGCCATCAACTACAAGACCGAAGATTTCGTCGCCGTGGTGAAGGCGGAGACCAACAACGTTGGCGTCAACCTGATCCTCGACATGGTCGCCGGAGAATATGTCGATCGCAACTATGATGCCGCCGCGGTCGACGGCCGCATCGTCCAGATCGCGACCCTCAACGGCCCCAAGGTCAGCGTCAACATCGCCAAGGTGATGGTCAAGCGCCTGACCCATACCGGCTCGACCTTGCGCCCCCGTAGTAATGCGGACAAGGCGGCGATGGTGGCCGCGATCGAGCAGAAAGTGATGCCGCTTTTGCGCGAAGGCCGCGTCAAGCCGGTGATGGACAGCACTTTCCCGCTGGAAAAGGCGGCAGACGCCCACCGGCGCATGGAAACGAGCGCACATATTGGCAAAATTGTGTTGGAGGCCTAGGCCGCTGGCCCACAGGGCAAGCCGGAAACCCTTTGATTTTCCTCGCTTTCGTGGCATCTATCGCGACGCACCGAACCGCATCGGTCCGGTCTGAATCGCCTTCTAGATTTGCCTTGCACTGACGAGTTTGCGTCGAACGCGGAGAACTGACCTTGCGTCTGATCAGGTGCCTCGCGCCCATCGCGCTGGGCCTCATGATTCTTGTCGCCGCGTATCCCGCGCGCGCGCTCGACGCCGTCAGCGTCCGTAGCGACGCGCCCGCGATCGACCTCACCGGCGTGCTCGAGCATCAGCGCAGCGATGCCGATCGCATCCAGGTCTCCACCGCACCCGGCACCGACGGCATCGTCCGCCGCATCGAGGTGCGCGCCCGCGAGGGCGGACAGAACTGGGTGGTGTTCGCGCTCGCCAACAACACCGACGACCAGCTCGACCGCCTGATCGTCGCTCCGCATTACCGCATCGTCTCCTCGGGATTGCTCTGGCCCGACCTCGGCCTGTCACGCATCGCGACCATCACGCCCTCGATCGGCGACCGCCCGGAACGGCAGGAAAGCGCCACCGCGGACGTGTTCCGCATCACGCTCGACCCCGGCGCCGTCGTCACCTTCGTTGCGGAGCTGCGCACCGACAAGCTGCCGCAGCTCTATCTGTGGGAGCCGGAAGCCTACAAGGACAAGGTCAACTCCTTCACGCTGTACCAGGGCATCGTGATCGGCATCTCCGGGTTGCTCGCGCTGGTGCTGACCATCCTGTTCGTGGTGAAGGGCAGCATCATGTTCCCGGCCGCGGCGGCGCTGGCCTGGGCGGTGCTGGTCTATATCGGCGTCGATTTCGGCTTCTGGGGCAAGGTGCTCGACATGTCGAACAACGCCGAGCGCATCTGGCGCGCGGCGGGCGAGGCGATCCTGGCGGCGACACTCCTGGTGTTCCTGTTCGCCTATCTCAATCTCAGCCGCTGGCACGTGCGCTATTCGCACATCACGGTCGGCTGGCTCGCGTTCCTCGGCTCGCTGGTCGCGCTCGCGCTGTTCGACCCGGCGGTGGCCTCCGGCATCGCACGCATCTCGCTGGTGCTGATCGCCTTCGCCGGCTTCGCGCTGATCGTCTATCTCTCCACCCACGGCTTCGACCGCGCCGTGCTCTTGATCCCGACCTGGTTCCTCCTGGTGGTCTGGGTGGTCGCGGCCGGCATGACGGTGGCGGGCTCGGTCACCAACGACATCGTCGGCCCTGCCCTGCTCGGCGGCCTCGTGCTGATCGTGATGCTGATCGGCTTCACGGTGATGCAGCACGCCTTTGCCGGCGGCGGTGCCAGCACGGGCGTCGTCTCCGACATCGAGCGGCGCGCTTTGGCGCTGGCCGGCTCCGGCGACCTGATCTGGGACTGGGACGTCTCCGCCGACAAGGTGTTCACCAGCCCGGAGACCGAAGCCCTGCTCGGGCTGAAGCGCGGCACGCTGGAAGGCCCGGCGGCGTCCTGGCTAGAGGTGCTGCATCCGCTCGACCAGGACCGTTTCCGCGCCGCGCTCGACAGCGTGCTCGACCAGCGCCGCGGCCGCCTGGTGCAGGATTTCCGTCTGCGCACGCCGGACGGCCACTTCATGTGGTTCGCGCTCAAGGCGCGCCCGGTGGTCGGCTCGGACGGCGAGGTCTCGCGCGTGGTGGGCACGCTGACCGACGTCACCGAGCTGCGCAACGCCGAGGAGCGCCTACTGCACGATTCCGTGCATGACAATCTCACCGGCCTGCCCAACCGAAAACTGTTCATGGACCGGCTGGGCGCGGTCGCGCATTTCGCCAAGACCATGCCGACGCTGCGGCCGACGCTGATGGTGATCGACCTCGACCGCTTCAAGCAGGTCAACGATTCCGTCGGGATCGCGGTCGGAGATTCCATCCTGCTCACGCTGGCGCGCCGCCTCACCCGCATCCTGAAGCCGCAGGACACGCTGGCGCGGATGGCCGGCGACCAGTTCGGCCTGATCCTGCTGTCGGAGCAGGACCCGGCCCGCATCACCGCTTTCGCCGAGACCATCCGCAAGACCATCCGCGCGCCGATCGCCTTCAACGACCGCGAGATCTTCCTCACCGCGTCGATTGGCCTCGCGCTGTCCGATCCGCAAACCCAGCTCACGGACGAGATCATCAAGGACGCCGAGCTGGCGATGTATCACTCCAAGCGGATCGGCGGCGACCGCATCGACGTCTACAAGCCGGCGATGCGGGCGCGCAAGACCGACCGCCTGACCTTGGAGAGCGAATTGCGCCGCGCCATCGAGCGCCAGGAGATCACGATCCTGTACCAGCCGATCGTGCGGCTGGAGGATCGCTCCATCGCCGGCTTCGAGGCCCTGGCGCGCTGGGACCACCCGAAGCTCGGACGCATGGCGCCCTCGGAGTTCATCACCATCGCCGAAGAGACCGGGTTGATCGTCGACCTCGGCATGTTCGTGCTCGACCAGACCGCCAAGCAGCTTTCGGTGTGGCAGCGGGCGATGCGCTCGCGCGAGCCGATCTTCGCTTCCGTCAACGTCTCCTCGCGGCAGCTGCTGCGCCACGATTTGATCCACGATGTCCGTACCGTGCTGTCGCGCTCCTCGGTGGCGCGCGGCACGCTCAAGCTCGAGCTGACGGAATCGCTGGTGATGGAGAATCCGGAGCACGCGGCCCAGATGCTGACCCGGATCCGCGAGCTCGGCACCGGGCTGTCGCTCGACGATTTCGGCACCGGCCACTCCTCGCTGGCCTATCTGCAGCGCTTCCCGTTCGACACCATCAAGATCGACCAGTCGTTCGTGCGCACCACCAGCCGCGGCACCCGCCCCGTGATCCTGAAGTCGATCATCGCGCTCGCCCACGATCTCGGCATGGACGTCGTCGCCGAAGGCGCCGAGACCGATTCGGACGCCGTCGAGCTCTACCAGATGGGCTGCGAATACGCGCAAGGTTTTGCCTTCGGCGAGCCGATGGACGCGGACGCGGCGATGCGGCTGCTCACGGAAGTGCGGCTGGAAGCGGCGAGCTAGGCTCTCTTACCCTCTCTTGGAGGGCAGGGCGATCGCATATAGGCGAACTCGCCTGTGGCCATCCTTCGAGACGCCCGCCGTTGGCGGGCCCTCAGGATGAGGGCGGAGTTCGCGGCAACAGTTTCAACGAGCACTGACGGTAGATTAGCCTCATCCTGAGGAGGCGCGTAAGCGCCGTCTCGAAGGACGAGGCGTGCGCACCGGCGCCGCGACAAGTCATATGCGATCGCCCTGCCCTGGAGGGGGAGAGTGGACGGCGTGCCCTACGATACTATCGCCGCCGCTCGCCCTTCTGCTTCCTGAACCGTACGCTCTGGCCGTCCGGCATGCGCGTTGCCACGAAGCCGGCGGCGAGGCAGGCTTCGCGTTGCGGCATCTGGATGTCGGGGCTGCGCAGGCTGTCCCACCATGAGGCGCGCTGGGCCGCGCGCGGCAGCGCCGCGCCGATGATCTCCTCGATCTGCTCGAAGCTCAGCACGAGCTCCTCCTGCTTCTGCCGCAGCAGATAATCGCGCAACGCGTCGTAGTCGTTCACACTCGTCCTCTCGTCAGGGGCGATGTCAGGTTGCTCAAAACCGTCAGCCGCATAAACCGATTCTTAACTCATTGCGGCAGCGCCGTCGCGGCTTAAACACTACGCAAGCTTTCGGGCGCATCCACTATGGACAGGAGCGAACAATGTTCTCTGGATGGCGCGACGTTGCGGCCCGCCGGCCGTTGCGGATTTCGGCGAAGCTGCTGATCATCTCGTCCGTGGTGACGGTGATCGGCTTTTCCGCCATTTGCGTCAACGTCATGCTCGACATGCGCCGCGGCGAGGAGGCACTCGCCCGCCAGACGCTGGAGAACCTCGCGACCACGATCGAGTCCGACGTCAGCCGCAACGTCGAGATCTACGATTTGTCGCTGAAGGCGGTCGCCAGCAACATGCTGCTGCCCGAGCTGGCGACGGTCTCAAAGACGATCCGTCACCTGATCCTGTTCGACCACGCGACCACCGCCAAGCATTTCGGCGCCATCCAGGTGTTCGACGCCGAGGGCCGGCTGACCATCGATGCCTCCACGCTCGATCCCCTGCCCGAGGACCGCAGTGAGGAGGATTATTTCAGGGTTCACCGGGACAGTCCCGGCGCAGGCCTGTTCATCAGCCGTCCCATGCTGTTTCGCGGCGCCTACTCGATCGTGCTGAGCCGGCGCATCAGTGACGCTGACGGCGGCTTCATGGGCGTCGTCGCCGGCTCGATCCGCTTCAGCTATTTCCACGAGCTGTTCGATCGGCTCACCCTCGACCCTGAGGACACCATCACCGTGCTCAAGCGCGACCGCACCATCATCATGCGGCGACCGTTCGATCTCGACATCATCGGCACGAACCTGAACGACCGTCAGAACTGGAAGGCCGACAATCTCAGGGTCGGCGCCGCCTATTCGGGACAGGGCCCGGTCGATGCAACGCCGCGGCTCTATGTCCGCAGCAAGAACAATGGTCCGCTGTTCGTGGTCGCCGGCAAGCCTTTGGCCGCGGTGTTCGCACTCTGGCAAAGGGAGGCGCTCCGCATCGGCACCGTGGTGCTGGCGCTCATCCTGTTCGTGCTGGGATCGACCCTCGTGCTCGCGCGCGAGATCGGCCGGCGCGCCGAGGCCGAGCGCAAGCTCGAGGAGTTGGCGACGACCGACGCGCTCACGGGCCTGAAAAACCGCCGCAAGTTCGATTCCGTCATCGACGTCGAATGGCGACGCGCCATGCGCCAGAAGGCGCCGATCGCGCTGCTCATGATCGATACCGATCACTTCAAGGCCTACAACGACACGTTCGGCCATCAGGCCGGCGATCAGGTGCTGGTCGGCATCGCCATCTGCATTTCCGATTCGGTGAGCCGCGCCGGCGATTGCGCGGCGCGCTATGGCGGCGAGGAATTCGCCGTGCTGCTGCCGAACACCTCCTCCGCCGAGGCCTTCAAGGTGGCGGAGACGATCCGCCGCAAGGTGCAGGGCTGGTCCGACGAGCAAGCGATGTCGACGGTGTCCTGCGGCATCGCCAGCCTGGTCCCGGATGCCGGCATGGATTGGCCGATGCTGGTTGCCGCCGCCGACAAGGCGCTCTACGCCGCCAAGGCCGGCGGGCGCAACCAGTCGGTGGTGGCGAGCCTGCCGCAGCTGTCGCTGGTGGCGTGAGGCGGTCTCTCCCCGTCGTCATTGCGAGGAGCTCTTGCGACGAAACAATCCAGACTTCCTCAGCGGAAGGATTCTGGATTGCTTCGCTTCGCTCGCAATGACGAGCGGCCCGCTACTGCCCCAGATACTTCTTCATCTCCGCGACCAGGCCGTCGCGCAATTCCGGGCGCTTCAAGCCATAGGCGATGTTGGCGCGCAGGAAGCCGGGCTTGGAGCCGCAATCATGGCGCTCGCCTTCGAATTCGACGCCGTAGAATTTCTGCGTCTTGGCAAGCCCGATCATGGCGTCGGTGAGCTGGATCTCGCCGCCGGCGCCGCGCTCCTGGGTCTCCAGGATCTTGAAGATCTCGGGCTGCAGGATGTAGCGGCCGGTGATCGAAAGGTTGGAGGGCGCGGTGCCCTTGGCCGGCTTCTCGACCATGCCATCGACCTCGAACATCTTGCCGTTGCGCTTGCCGACGCCGCAGATGCCGTATTGATGGGTCAGGTGATCGGGCACCGCCTCGACCGCGATCAGGTTGGATTTCTCGCCGAGCGAGGACGCCATCTCGATCATCTGCTTCAGGCAGCCGGGCGTGTTGAGCACGAGTTCGTCCGGCAGCACGACGGCGAACGGCTCGTTGCCGACGATGTCGCGCGCGCACCAGACCGCGTGGCCGAGGCCGAGCGGCGCCTGCTGGCGGGTGAAGCTGACCGCGCCGGCTTCGGGCTGGTTCTGCGCCAGGATGTCCTGCTCCGCTTTCTTGCCGCGCGCGGCAAGCGTCGCGTCGAGCTCGAACATCCGGTCGAAATGATCCTCGATGACAGCCTTGTTGCGGCCGGTGACGAAGACGAAGTGCTCGATGCCGGCTTCCTTCGCCTCGTCATAGACGTATTGGATCAGCGGCTTGTCGACGATGGTCAGCATTTCCTTCGGCATCGCCTTGGTGGCAGGCAGAACGCGGGTGCCGAGGCCGGCGACGGGGAATACGGCTTTGCGAATCTTCATGGGATCGATCGAATACCTTGGGGGCACATGGGACGGGAGCAATGGCATCCTTGCTAGCCTGTTTGCAGCCGCCAACAAAGGCGGATGTGGGGCCTCGCCCCGACGGAGTTAAGAAAAAGGCCGCCACCAAAATTTCACCTTTGTTAAGCTATTGGCAACGCTAACCAGGCCTCCTGTGGCGGGTTTTTAGGCCGACGGGTGGAATATGATGCGATCAATGGCAGGACTGGCGAGACGGGCTGGCGGAGCAATCGTTGCGGCCGCTTTGCTGCTGCCGGCTGGCGCGCACGCCCAGGCGCAGAACGGCCTGTCCAACCTGTTCGGCGGCATCTTCTCGGGATCGAACCCGGCACCGGCGCAACCCACACCTGGCCCGAGCGGCGCGCCGACGGGTCCATTGCCGTGGAGCGGCGAGGATGGCGCCTCCGGCCATCCCTTGATGACGGCCGCCGCGATCCGCGAGGCTGCCGGCAATTTCGACAATTGCGTCGCTGCGATGTGGCCCGATGCCGCACGACGCGGCGTTACGCAGGAGAACTTTCAGCGCTTCACCGCCGGACTCTCGCCCGACCTGCGCATCATGGACCTCATGGATTCGCAGCCGGAATTCACCAAGTCGATCTGGGCCTATCTCGACATCCTGGTGAACGACAACCGCCTCGCCAAGGGCCGCGAGGTCCTCGCCAAATACAAGACGCAGTTCGACGCCACCGAAAAGGCCACCGGTGTCGACCGCTACATCATCGCCTCGATCTGGGGCATCGAGTCCAATTACTCGACGCAGATCGGCGATCGCAGCGTGCTGCAATCGACCGCGACGCTCGCCTGCATCGGCCGCCGCCAAGCCTATTTCAAGGACGAATTCCTCTCCGCGCTGGAGATCCTCAACCGCGGCGATTTGCGTCCGGAGCAGCTGCGCGGCTCCTGGGCCGGCGCCTTCGGCCCGACCCAGTTCATGCCGACCGCGTTCAAGCGCTTCGCGGTGGACGGCGACGGCGACGGCCGGCGCGACGTCGTCGACAATCCGACCGACCTGATCGCGTCGACCGCCAACAATCTGAAGAAGGACGGCTGGCAGCCCGGCCAGACCTGGGGCTACGAGGTCGTGGTGCCGCAAGGCTTCAACTACATGCTGGCCGACCGTGCCAAGGCGATGCCGATCGCGCATTGGGAGAAGCTCGGGCTCAAGCGTCCGAACAACCAGGCCTTCCCGCATCCTGCGGACAAGGCTTACCTGCTGGCACCCGCCGGCGCGCAGGGACCGGGCTTTTTGATGCTGCAGAATTACCGCGTCATCATGAAGTACAACCCGGCCGAGGCTTATGCGCTGGCGATCGGCCATTTCGCCGACCGGCTGCGCGGGGGACAGCCTTTCGTGCAGCCTTGGCCGCGGCAGGAGCGCGAGCTGTCCCGTACCGAACGGCTGGAGCTGCAGCAGCTGCTGGCTCAGCGCGGCTACTACAAGGGCACCCCGGACGGCCAATTCGGCGGCCTGACCAGGGAGGCCCTGCGTAATTTCCAGGCCTCGATCGGGGTCCCCGCCGACGGTTTTGCCTCCTCCGACGTGCTGGACCGGCTGCGCGGGCGGTAAAATCGCGCCTGAAGTAATCTTGAAGGGGGATTTTGGCTGATAGCCTTGACCGGGACTGGTGTTCCCCGGTCTATGGACAAGAATCTGAGATGGAATTTGCCCGTTTGGCGCCTGATTCCGTTATTATATTGAGCTAACTTCGATCCCCCATTGCGCGTGCCCGAGATCGCATGTCGAAGAAGTCCCTGTTCAAGGCGCTGACCGAGACCGGCCCGTTGATCGCGCTGGGGACGGCGCTTGCGATCCTGGTGTCGGTGGCGGCACCCGCTTCGGCGCAGTTCTTCAACTTCCCCGGCTTCGGCGGTCCGCCGCAGCGTTCGGCCCCACCACCGCCACCACGGGGCGGCGGAGGTGGCGGCTGGTTCGGCGGCGACTTCTTCGCACCATTCCAGCCGCCGCCGCAGGCGCCGCGCCAGGATTTTTCGCGCGCGCCGGCACCGGCCAAGCGCGACACGATTCCCGAGAAGAACGTGCTGGTGATCGGCGATGCCATGGCCGACTGGCTCGCCTATGGCCTAGAAGACGCCTACGCCGAGCAGCCCGACATGGGCGTGATCCGCAAGCACAAGACCACGTCCGGCCTGATCAGGTACCAGCCCAAGGGCGAGCCCGCGGACTGGACCGCGGCGGCCAAGGGCATTCTCGAGACCGAAAAGCCCGACGTGATCGTCGTCATGCTCGGCCTCAACGACCGCGTCGCGATCCGCGAGCCGGCCGCCGACAAACCCGACAAGCCGGCCGCGGAGAAGGACAGAGATAAGAAGAACGACAAGGGTGCGCGCGCAAAGCCGCAAGGCAAGCCCAGCGACGCCAAGCCCGGCGACAGCGCCGCCAAGCCGGACGACAAGCCTGCCGATGCCGATCTGCCGCAGGACGACGCCGACAATGCCGACACGCCGGCGGCTGCGCCGGAAAAGACCGCGCGCAACCCCAACGGCCTCTACGAATTCCGTGACGAGCGCTGGGTCGAGCTCTACGGCAAGAAGATCGAGGAGCTCGCGGCCGTCCTCAAAACCAAGGGCGTGCCGGTGCTCTGGGTCGGCCTGCCCGCGGTCCGCGGACCGAAGGGCACCGCGGACACGCTGTTCCTGGATTCGCTGTACCGTGAAGGCGCGGCCAAGGCCGGCATCACCTATGTCGACGTCTGGGACGGCTTCGTCGACGAAGCCGGCCGCTTCCTGCAGAAGGGCCCGGACTTCGAAGGCCAGATCCGCCAGCTGCGCAGCTCCGACGGCATCTATTTCACCAAGGCTGGCGCGCGCAAGCTCGCGCATTATGTCGAGCGCGAGATCACGCGCCTGCTTGCCGGACGCTCCGGCCCGATCGCGCTGCCGAGCGAGCCCGCGACGCCCGACACCAGCGCCGAGCCGGGCAAGCCTGCGCCGCGGCCGCTGGCCGGGCCGATCGTGCCGCTGGTTGCAGCCTCGATCTCGACCGATCAATTGCTGGGCGGACCGGGCACGCGTCCCGCCGCCGTCGATGCGCTCGCCGCCAAGACGATGGTGAAGGGTGAGCCGCTGGCAGCTCCTGCCGGCCGCGCCGACGATTATGCCTGGCCTCGCCGGGAAGTCGGCCGCGAGCAGGCCAAGGGCGATACGCCGATGGCGGCAACGACGCCGGACGGCGGGGCGGCTCAGGGCGCACCGGGCGCGGCCGCTGCAATCGCGCCGCCAAAGCTCGCGCCGAAGAAGCCGCAGGTCGCCCCGCAACTGCCGGCCCAGGCAACGCCCACATTCCGTGATTTCTTCGGCTTCGGCTCGCCGCAGCCCCCGCCGCCGCGCCAAATTGCGCCGCCGCCCGGGCCGCGCAATCCGAATCTCAATCCTGGGATCCCGCGTCCGCCGGCTAACGTCGGCCGTTCCGCCGAGATGTTCCGGTAAGCGTAAGATCTCGTGTCCCAGACGCGACGCAGCACCTTCTGGTGATGCGGCGCAGAGCCGGGACCCAATTCGTGCGGCATTCAGAAAAGATGGCCCCGGCTCAGCGATGCAGCGTCTCACGCTGCATCGCTGAGCCGGGGCACGCGTGACAGGCGTTCGGCAACTAGCCCTAATAGCGCCAGCGTGACGGCGGGCGGCGGGCGGGACGCGACATCAGCAGCGCCAGCGCGAAGCCGATGCCGCCGGCAACCAGCAGCGCGCCGAGCGGATTGTCCTGCACCTTCTGCGCAATGGCCTTCGAGCCGTCGCGGAAAGTCTCACCACTGTTCTCGTAGGCGTCCTTGGCATAGCCCGCGGCGGTGTCCGTGGCGTCGCGCACGGCATCCTTGGCCTGGCCGTAGAGATTCTGCACCGTGCCCGCGGCTTCCCGCGCCTTGCCCGACGCCTGCGTCTTGGCATCGCCTGCCATGTCTCCGATCGCGCCTTCCGCGCGTCCGGCATATTCCTTCGCCGATCCAACAATCCGATCCGTGTCCATGATAATCCTCCTCGGTGGTCAGCCGAAGTAACCGATCAGACGCAGCGCGGTTCCTTAGGCTCTCCTATAGAATCAGGCCGCCATCGACGACCAGCGTCTGGCCGATGATGTAGGACGACAGCGGCGAGGCCAGGAACAACGCTGCGCCCGCCATGTCGGCCGGCGTGCCCAATCGCCGCAGCGGGATGCGTGCGAGCGCGCCTTCGAGCCGCTTCGGATTGTCGGTCGTCACCTTCGTCATCTTGGTGTCGACGAGCCCTGGCGCGATGCCGTTGACGCGGATGCCGTCCTCGGCCCAGGCCTCGCCCAGCGTGCGCGTCAATCCGACCGCACCGGTCTTCGAGGCGTTGTAGGCCGGATTGCCCATGGTGGAATGATAGGCCGCGGTCGAGGACACGATGATCAGCGCGCCCTTCGCGTCCTGCAACATGGAATGAAAGCGCGTCGCGCAGGCCATCAGGCTCATCAGATTGACCTCGACGACCTTGCGGAAACCCGCCATCTCGAATTCGCCGCGGCGGTAGATCACCGCGCCCTGCGCGAGCACCAGGATGTCGAGACGGTCGAACGGCGGCCTGAATGCTTCGATGGCATTGGGATTGCTGACGTCGAGCTGCGCGTAAGCAAGACCTTCGAGATCGGAGCCTTCGTCGGCTGAATATTCCGTTGCGCGAGCACGCGTGCCGCAGACGGCAACAGCTGCGCCCTTGGCGCGAAAGGCCTGCGCGATGCCGTTGCCGATGCCGCTGGAACCGCCGACCACCAGCACCTGCTTGCCTGAGAAATCGAGCTCGTTTGCCATTGTCGGCCTCCCCTTTTGTTTTCTGCTTGTTTGACCTGTCTGCGGATCGATGCCAGCCTTGTCAATCACAACAAGAACCAGCTCGGCGCGAGGGAACAGCATGTCCGACGTCAGGGAGCTCAGCCGGTCCGTTAAGGGACTCACCGTACTCGTCACTGGCGCAGCCAGCGGCATGGGGCGCGCCACTGCGCGTGTGTTCGGAAACGAAGGTGCGAACGTCGCCGTCACGGATTTCGACGAGCAAGGCGCGCAGGACGTCGCCAGGGAGATTGCGGCAAGCGGTGGCGCGGCAAGGGCGTGGAAGCTCGACGTCGCCGACGGCGGCGAGATCAAGCGCGTGGTCGGCGACGTCGCCGCGCATTTCGGCGGCCTCGACATCGTCGTCAACAATGCCGGCATCTCGTTGCGCGTCGCGATCGACGATGAGGGCTTTGAGGATGCCTGGGCGAAGGGCATCGCCGTGATGCTGACGGCGCACCCACGCATCATCCGCGCCGCGCTGCCCTACTTACGCAAGTCGAAGAGCCCGCGCATCGTCAACATCGCCTCGACCGAGGCGCTCGGCGCCACCGCATTGCACAGCCCGTATTCGGCCGCGAAGGGCGGCGTCGTGAGCCTCACCCGCTCGCTGGCGGTGGAGCTCGGCCGCGAGGGCATCACCGTCAACTGCATCTGCCCCGGACCGATCCGCACGGGAATCACCGACCGCATCCCGGAGGAGCACAAGACCATCTACGCCAAGCGCCGCACCGCACTCGGCCGTTATGGCGACCCTGAAGAGGTCGCGCATATGACGCTGAGCCTGTGCCTGCCGGCGGCGTCCTTCCTCACCGGCGCGGTGATCCCGGTCGATGGCGGGCTGATGGCGCGGAACGCGTGAGAGGCATGCGCGCGGCGCGTTGACATCGCCGGATGCGGGAGTCATTTTTTCCACAAACAGAGCGGGAAACCGCTCGTAGATGCGGGAGGAACGCAATGACCATCGCCATCCGGCAGCTTCAGAAACATTTCGTCGGCGAGGTGTCCGGCCTCGACTTGCGCAAGGCGCTCACGCCGGATCAGGCGCGCGAGATCGAGGCTGCCATGGACAAATACGCGGTGCTCGTCTTCCACGATCAGGACATCACCGACGAGCAGCAGATGGCGTTCGCGCTGAATTTCGGCCAGCGGGAGGAGGTGCGCGGCGGCAACATCACCAAGGCGGACGAGTACCGCCTCACCTCGGGTCTGAACGACGTCTCCAATCTCGGCAAGGACGGCAAGCCGCTGCCCAAGGACAGCCGTGCCAATCTGTTCAACCTCGGCAATTGCCTGTGGCACTCGGACAGCTCGTTCCGGCCTATCCCCGCAAAGTTCTCGCTGCTGTCGGCGCGGGTGGTGAACCCGAAGGGCGGCAACACCGAGTTCGCCGACATGCGCGCGGCCTATGACGCGCTCGACGATGAGACCAAGGCGGAGATCGAGGATCTCGTCTGCGAGCATTCGCTGATGTATTCGCGGGGATCGCTCGGCTTCACCGAATACACCGACGAAGAGAAGGAGATGTTCAAGCCGGTGCTGCAACGGCTGGTGCGCACGCACCCCGTGCATCGCCGCAAGTCGCTGTATCTGTCATCGCATGCCGGCAAGGTCGTCGGCATGAGCGTGCCCGAGGGGCGGCTGCTGCTGCGCGATCTGAACGAGCACGCCACGCAACCCGAGTTCGTCTACGTGCACAAATGGAAGCTGCATGACCTCGTGATGTGGGACAACCGCCAGACCATGCACCGCGTCCGCCGCTACGACCAGTCCCAGCCCCGCGACATGCGCCGCGCGACGGTGGCGGGGACGGAGCCGACGGTGCAGCAGCAGGCCGCGGAGTAGGCGCCGCACAGCTCCGCTCAGCAAATGGTGTCATCGCCCGGCTTGACCGGGCGATCCAGTATTCCGTGATGGTCGTGATCGAAACGATAGGCTGCGGCGTACTGGATGCCCCGGTCAAGCCGGGGCATGACAGCGGAGAGGATGTACGACATCGGAAGGATGCCACACCCCCTACGCGTGCCCGGCCTCGTTCGAGAGCATGCCGGGGTCGATGCCGATCTTCTGCAAAGCACGGTTGTACTTGTCGTCGACGTCGTCGCCGAAAATCAGATCCGCGTCCGCGTCGCAATGCAGCCAGCCGTTGCTCTGGATCTCCGTCTCGAGCTGGCCCGGCGCCCAGCCGGCATAGCCGAGCGCGAGGATGGCGTGCTTGGGGCCGGAGCCGTTGGCGATGGCGCGCAGAATGTCGACCGTCGCGGTCAGGCAGACGCCGTCATCGATCCGCAGCGTGGCGTTCTCGATGTAGAAGTCGCTGGAATGCAGTACGAAGCCGCGCCCGGTGTCGACCGGCCCGCCCCGCAGCACCTTCATGCTTTCGGCGTTCTCCGGCAGCTTGATGTGCTCGCCCTTCTTGATGATGCCGAGCTGCTGCAAGAGCTCGGGGAAGTCGATGCTGCCGGCGGGATGGTTCACGATGATGCCCATCGCCCCCTCCGCCGAATGGGCGCAGAGATAGATCACCGAGCGCTCGAAGCGGGAATCGCCCATCACGGGCATTGCGATCAGGAGCCGGCCGTCGAGATAGCCGCCGGAACTGGGCAGCGCGGCGCCCGAGCTGCGGGTGCTTTCGCCCGTCCTCTTGCCTGTGGGAGCCATCGCTCGAGCACTCCGGTTTCAATTCCTATCCTGATGTCGGGCCGGGCGGCTGTCAAATCAAGGCTTGCGGCGACTTGATTCGAGTGCATCCATCACAAGCAATTCAATGGTTTGGCCCTGGGCGACCCTGTAAAGACGTGCCATGTCCAGCATTGTTCCCCTGCGTGCGGCGATTGGCGTCGCGACAACCCTGCTCGCTTCGTCGTTGGCCCTCGCGGCCCGTGCCGATGACGCCTCGCCCTGGCAGCGCGATGGACATTCCGCGGTGCGGTTACTCGCGGGATCGCGCAGCGGCGCGGTGCTGCTCGGCGGTATCGCCTTCCAGCTGCAGCCCGGCTGGAAGACCTATTGGCGGTCGCCTGGCGATTCCGGCGTTCCACCCCGGTTCGACTTCTCCAAGTCCGACAATGTCGAAGCGGTGACGGTGATGTGGCCGGCACCGCTGAAGTTCGACGACGGCGCGGGCGGCCATTCGATCGGCTATCGCGACCAGGTGGTGCTGCCCCTGCGCATCGTCGCCAAGGCTGCGGACAAGCCGGTGACCTTGCGCGCCGAGATCAACTACGCGGTCTGCGAGAAGCTCTGCATTCCCGTGGAGGCCAGCGCCGAGCTGGGTTTCAACAGCGTCGCCTCGACCGAGGATGCGAACTTGCGTGCCGCGCTCGACACCGTGCCGAAGCCCGCCAATATCGGCGATCCCAATCCGCTCACCATTCGTGACGTCAAGCGTGACGGGCCCAAGAACGTGGTGGTCGACGTGGTGGCGCCGGACAGAAGCAACGTCAATCTGTTCGTGGAAGGCCCGACACCCGATTGGGCGCTGCCGATTCCGGCGCCGGTGCAGCACGGCGCGCCGGGAGTCGTGCGCTTCTCGTTCGAGCTCGGCGGATTGCCGCCGGGCGCCAAGCCCGAGGGCGCCGCGCTGAAGTTCACGCTGGTCGGGCCGGAGAAGGCGTACGAGTTCAACACGAATTTGGAGTGAGGCCGGACGGCGCGAGTGAGTTGCACTGCTGCCGTTCCACGTTCAGCTGTGGTCCCGGGACGCGCGAAGCGCGAGCCCGGGACCCATAACCACAGGGAGTGGTTTGGCGAAGACTCGGACTTGCCAGCTCACGCTGCCACTTCTCCCTGGGGTTATGGGTCCCGGATCGGCGCGCGCTTGAGGCGCGCTTGTCCGGGACGACACCGAGCATTGAATAGCTGCCCAACCGAATCTTAACGAATGGTTGCTAGTTCCTCACCTGCTGCAGGTCGCTGGGGATTCTTCGATTGGCCGTGATGGATGCACCACCCGCAACGACCGGACCGGCCGGGTTGGTCGCGCGGCTGCGCGCCAAGCTCGCGGGCGGATCGAGCGAGGCGTCGCTGACGCGGCGGCTCGCCAGCACCATCTTCATCATCCGCGTCATCAGCGCCGGCCTCGCTTACGTGTCGCAGGTGCTGCTGGCGCGCTGGATGGGGACGTCCGATTACGGCATCTATGTCTATGTCTGGACCTGGGTGCTGCTGCTCGGCAGCATGATGGATTTCGGCATCTCGGCCTCCGCACAGAAGATCATTCCGGAGTACCGCGCCAGCGGCGCGCAGGCCCTGCTGCGCGGCTTCCTGTCCGGCAGCCGCTGGCTGACCTTTGCCGTGTCCACGCTGACGTCGCTCGGCCTTGCCGGCATCGTCAAATTGCTGTCGCCCTGGATCGATCCGGCCGAGGTGCTGCCGCTCTATATCGGCTGCATGACGCTGCCCGCTTTCGTGGTCGCGAACACCCAGGACGGCATCGCGCGCTCGCACGACTGGATGCAACTCGGCCTGATGCCGCAATTCATCATCCGTCAGGCGCTGATCATCGGCATCACGGCGCTCGCCTTCCTGCTCGGCTATCACCTCGGCGCGGTCGCCGCGATGGTGGCAAGCCTTTGCGCGGTATGGATCGCAATGGCCGGGCAGATGGTGGTGCTGAACCGCAAGCTCGCCGATCACATCACACCGGGACCGAAGGCCTATGACGTCAAGGGCTGGCTCGCCGTCTCGCTACCGATCCTGCTGGTCGAGAGCTTCTACCTGCTCCTGTCCTACACCGACGTGCTGGTGCTGCAGCAATTCCGTCCCTCGGACGAGGTCGGCGTCTATTTCGCCGTGGTGAAGACGCTGGCGCTGGTCTCGTTCATCCACTACGCGATGTCAGCCACGACGGCACACCGCTTCGCCGAATACTATGCCAGCGGCGACAAGGCGCGCCTGTCGGCCTACGTCGCGCATGCCATCACCTGGACGTTCTGGCCGTCGCTGGCCGCGACCATCGTGCTGCTCGCGCTCGGCAAGCCGCTGCTCTGGCTGTTCGGACCACAATTCGTGATCGGCTACGACATCATGTTTGTGGCCGCGATCGGCCTCGTGGTGCGCGCCGCGATCGGCCCGGTGGAGCGCCTGCTCAACATGCTCGGCCAGCAGAAGATCTGCGCGCTCGCCTATGCGCTGGCCTTCGTGATGAACCTAGTGCTCTGCATCGCGCTGGTCCCGCGCTACGGCGGCCATGGCGCGGCGGCCGCGACCTCGATCTCCCTCACCTTCGAGACGGTGCTGCTGTTCTGGATCGTGCGGCAGCGGCTCGGGCTGCACGTGCTGGCGTTCGGACGTTAGCCATCAGCTTGAGATGATTGGAAAGCTCTTCGGCACCTGATATAGTTGGGTATGGCTGCAAGCGATCTGCGAGATATTCTGGAACGTGCCCAGACTTGGCCCGAAGAGGCCCAGAACGAGCTGGTTGCGATTGCCAGCGAAATCGAGAGCGAACTGCTCGGCGGCGAGTATGTTGCGACGCAGGAAGAGCTGCGAAGTATCGACGCTGCGTTAGCCTCCATAGATCGCGGCGAGTTCGCTACGGATGCCGAGGTCGCAGAAGTCTTCGCGAAATTCAGGCGCGGATGAAGGTCGTCTGGTCCCGAGAGGCGCTTGCTGACCTCGAAAACATTGCAACCTATTATGCCAGCAACGCCAGCCCAGCGATCGCCGATGCCATAGGACGAAGATTTGCGGATGTTATCGAGCGCGTCCGGGGTGCGCCTTTCTCATCGCCACGGGTCACACAACGTTCCCAAGTCCGCGTGGTAACGGTCGTCCGCTATCCATTTCGGATATTTTACCGTGTCAGTGGCGAGTTCGTTCATATCGTCCATATCCGCCACACGTCGCGGCGGCCCCTTGCCGGACTGAACGAGCCGGAAAGCCAATATGGTTCGCCTCGGACCTGAGAACGGCTGGTTCGCAGAAGGCGCGGGAAGAGGTGAGACACCCAGTGCCGCTGACGCTGGTCGCGAGCAGCGGAAAATTGGTGGGCACGGCGCTGACGCGCCTTTGCCCACCCTACGGCATCGCCTCTTACTCCGCGGTCCAGCCGCCGTCGATCGAGAGGTTGGTACCGGTGATCTGGGCGGCGTCGTCGCTGCACAGGAACAGTGCGAGCGCGGCGACCTGCTCGGAGGTGACGAACTCCTTGGTCGGCTGCGCATCGAGCAGCACGTCGTTGATGACCTGCTCGCGCGTAAGATTGCGCGCCTTCATCGTGTCGGGGATCTGCTTCTCGACCAGCGGGGTCCAGACGTAGCCGGGGCTGATGCAGTTGCAGGTGATCTTGTGGGTCGCGACTTCCAGCGCCACGGTCTTGGTGAGGCCGGCGATGCCGTGCTTGGCCGAGACGTAGGCCGACTTGAATGGCGAGGCCACCAGCGAGTGCGCCGACGCCGTGTTGATGATGCGGCCCCAGCCCTTCTTCTTCATGCCGGGCACCGCGGCGCGGATGGCGTGGAAGGCCGAGGACAGATTGATCGCGATGATCTGGTCCCATTTCTCCGGCGGGAATTCCTCGATCGGCGAGACGAACTGGATGCCGGCATTGTTGACGAGGATGTCGACCGAGCCGAACGTCTTCTCGCCGAGCGCGATCATGCCGGCGACCTCGGCGGGCTTGGTCATGTCGGCGGGCGAGTAGACCGCCTTGACGCCGAAATCGGATTCGATCTTGGCGCGCTCCTTCTCGATGTCCTCCGGCGAGCCGAAACCGTTGATGACGACGTTGGCACCGGCGCCGGCGAAGGCGCGCGCGTAAGCGAGCCCGATGCCGCTGGTCGATCCGGTCACGACGGCGTTCTTGCCTGACAGAGTACCCATTCTATTCGCTCCTTTTTGCCGGGGGCGCGGTGACGTCCCCCGTGAGATCGTAGGTCACCATGGTCTCGCCGGACTGCGGCCGCTCCAGCCAGTCCTTGTGGCGCATCGACAGATGCACGTCGCGCACGCCGGCTTCCCAATGCTCGACCATGGCAATGTGCGAGAAATCGTAATCCTTGGACGAGGATTCGTAGTTCTTGCTGCGATAGATCAGGTGCACCACGGTGACGGTGCTTTCGCGCGACACTTTCGCCAGGAATTCGACGGAAGGATCATTCTTGAGATAGTCCGGCAATTTGCCGATCAGATCGCGCACGGCCCTGCGGGCGTTGTGCAGCTGCTTGTTCTTGTCGGTGTTCATCCGCGTGCGGCTGGAATAGCGGATGTCCTTCTCGCGCTCGGCCGCCTCCAGCAGCGAGTTCGGCAGGTCGCCCCGCGCGGAAAACAAATCGACCTGAAAGATCAGCATGTCGCGTTCGACCTCGGCATCGAGCACGTAGTCGAGCGGAGTGTTGGAGGCGATGCCGCCGTCCCAATAATGCTCGCCGTCGATGACGACGGAGGGAAAGCCCGGCGGCAGCGCGCCGGAGGCCATGATGTGCTCGGGGCCGATCTTCTTGCCGAGCTTCTTGAACGCGTAATTGTCGAAATATCTGAAATTGCCCGAGGTGACGCCGACCGCGCCGACCGACAGGCGTGTCTTCAGATCGTTGATGCGGTCGAAATCGACGAGACGTTCCAGCGTCTTCTTCAGCGGCGAGGTATCGTAATAGCTTTCGGCCTCGGGATGCCCCGGCGGCCACAGCGGCGCCGGCGGAATGCGTGGCGTGAAGAAGCCGGGCACGCCGAACGTCGCAATCAGCGCGGCACTGGTGGAATTGAACAGCTCGCGGCTGCGGTCGCTCTTGCCGACCGGCTTCCACGGCACCGGGGCCGACACCATTTCCCAGAATTCCTTGAGCCGCTCGACGCGGGTGTGCCCCTCGTTGCCGGCGATGATCGCGGCATTGACCGCGCCGATCGAGATGCCGGCGACCCATTCCGGATCGAAGCCGTAGCCGCACAGCGCCTGGAAGGCGCCCGCCTGGTACGAGCCGAGCGCGCCGCCGCCCTGGAGGACCAGCACGCGCTGCGCATTCGTGGGGATTGTTGCGGTTTCCGGACTATGATCGGTCATGCGGGAACAATAGCAAAAGGCTGGCCACCGTGGCGACACTCCGCCGCGACGTCAATGCATCCCCGGGATCAAGTCTGGCTTATCGAGGCTCGGTGGAGGCCAGGATCATGGTCCAGAACACCTTGTATTTGGTGCCTGGAGCATAGCTCGCCGCGATGCCTAATTTTGTGACACCGCTCTTGAGCATGTTGGCGCGGTGCGGAGGCGAGTCGCGCCAGCCGGAAAACGCTTCCGCCAGCGTATGATAGCCGGCCGAGATGTTCTCGACCGCCACGGTGGCGGGATAACCGCCAGAGGCCAGACGCTTGGCGAGCGGCGCGCGGACGTCGTGGTCCATCTTGTTGGCCGCCGCCATGGCGCCCGATTGGGATTCGGCGAGCCGAGTCAAATCCGGGTCCACCACGACCGTACCGAGCCCGTTGTTCTGGCGGTATTGCGAGATCATGATCGCAGCTGCCTGGACGTCGAGCTTGGAGCCCGGGACCGCCATGTCGGCATACATCGACGGCTGCTGGACCGGAGCTTCGTTGCCGGCACAGCCGGCAAGCAGCAACATGATGAGAATTGCGGCCGCAGCGCGCATGAATCGGGGCCCCCAAATGAGGGGCTGTTGTTGCATACCAACAATGGCTGAAAGGTGAATTTTGAAGAGAATTTGAGCCGTCATTCCGGGGGCGGAATGACGGCGGGCCTAGCCCGCAAAAATTCGGTAGCGGCGCGGATTGAGGCCGATCGTGTCGCCGGCACGCAGTTCCTTGTCGCGGGGGGCGTCGATCTCGATGGTCTCGCCGCCGGACAGGGCTACTTCCGCCCGCTGCACCGGGCCGAAATTACGGACGTGCTGGACCGCGCCCTCGAAGGCGCCGCTGCCGGGCGGGCCGACCAGCATGTCATGTCGCCGCACGAACAGCTTCGACGCGCCAGGCGCAAGCCCATCGGCCGCCAGATCGAGCTGCCGGTCGCCGAGCCGGATCGCACCATCGCCGATCTGGATCGGCAGCACGATGGATTCGCCGATGAAGCCGTGCACGAACGCCGTCGCCGGATTGTCGTAGACATCGTCGGGCGAGCCGATCTGCTCGATCCGTCCCTTGTCCATCACCACGACGCGGTTGGCGACTTCCAGCGCCTCCTCCTGGTCGTGCGTGACGAAGATCGAGGTGACGTGGATCTCGTGATGCAGCGAGCGCAGCCATTTGCGCAGCTCCTTGCGCACCTTGGCGTCGAGCGCGCCGAAGGGTTCATCGAGCAGCAGAATGCGCGGCTCGATCGCAAGCGCACGGGCGAGCGCGATGCGCTGACGCTGGCCGCCGGAGAGCTGGCTCGGATAGCGGTCGGCGAGCCAGTCGAGCTGCACCAGATCGAGCAGCTCCTTGACGCGCGAGCGGATCGCAGCCTCATCCTTTCGGACCGCGCGCGGCTGCACGCGGAGGCCAAAGGCAACGTTCTCGAACACCGTCATGTGGCGGAACAGCGCATAATGCTGGAACACGAAGCCGACGTGGCGCTCGCGGGCTCCTTGCGCCAGCGCGTCCTCACCGTTGAAGGAGACTTCGCCTGAGTCCGGCCAGTCGAGGCCGGCGATGATCCGCAGCAAGGTAGTCTTGCCGGAGCCGGACGGGCCGAGCAGCGCCAGCAGCTCACCGTCATTGACCTTGAGATCGACGCCGTCGAGGGCTGCAAAACTGCCGAATTTCTTGACGAGATTCTTGACTTCAATGGTCACTGGCGTCTTGTCCTTCGTCGAGATGACGTTCGAGAACGGTTTTTGCGATCAGCGTGATCAGCGCCAGCATTGCGAGCAGCGAGGCGATCGCGAAAGCGGCGACGAACTGGTATTCGTTGTAGAGGATCTCGACCAAGAGCGGCATGGTGTTGGTCTCGCCGCGGATGTGGCCGGAGACGACGGAGACCGCACCGAACTCGCCCATCGCGCGCGCGTTGCAGAGCAGGACGCCGTAGAGCACACCCCATTTGATGTTGGGCAGGGTGACGCGGAAGAAGGTCTGCAGGCCGGAGGCGCCGAGCGAGATCGCGGCCTCCTCCTCCTGCGTGCCCTGCTCCTGCATCAGGGGGATCAGCGCGCGCGCCACGAAGGGGAAGGTTACGAAGGTGGTGGCGAGCGCGATGCCGGGGACCGCGAACAGGATCTGGATGTCGTGCTCGCGCAGCCAGCTGCCGAAATAACCTTGCGCGCCGAACAATAGCACGAAGACGAGGCCCGAGATCACCGGGCTGACCGAGAACGGCAGGTCGATCAGCGTGATCAGGAAGGTCTTGCCCGGAAACTCGAATTTTGCAATCGCCCAGGCGGCGACGAGGCCGAACACCAGATTGAGCCCGACCGAGATCGCCGCGACGATCAATGTCAGCTTGATCGCCGCCATCGCCTCCGGCTCGGCGAGCGCGGCGAAATAGGCGAGGATGCCGCGCGAAAATGCCTGCGCGAACACGACGACCAGCGGCAGCACGACGAAGACGGTGAGAAACAGCAACGCCAGCGTGATGATGACGATGCGGACGGCGCGCGGCTCTGTGCGCAAATTGTTCCGCGCCGCCGCCGCGTGCGCGCGTGCCTGCGAGTCGGAGGCCGAGAGCGACACGGAATCTGCGATCTGCATCGTCATGGTCCGCCCTCAGCGCGCCGGGATCCGGCTCTGCGCCCAGCGCTGGAGCCGATTGACCGCGAAGATGATGACGAAGGAGACGACCAGCATGACCACCGCAATCGCGGTCGCATCGGCGTAACGGAATTCGGACAGGCGTATCACGATCAAGAGCGGCGCGATCTCGGAGACGTTGGGCAGATTGCCGGCGATGAAGATCACCGAGCCGTATTCACCGACCGCGCGGGCGAAGGCGAGCGCGAGGCCCGTGAGCAGCGCCGGCGCGAGCGAAGGCAGGATCACGCGAACGATGGTCTGCAAGCGGCTGGCCCCCAGGCTGCCCGCGGCCTCCTCGATTTCAGGGTCGAGATCTTGCAGCACCGGCTGCACGGTGCGGACAACGAAGGGAATGCCGATGAAGATCATGGCGACGAAGATGCCGACCGGCGTGAACGCCACCTTGAGGCCGAGCGCGGCGAGCGGCGCACCCAACCAGCCCTTCTCGGCGAACAGCGCCGTCAGCGCGACGCCGGCCACCGCCGTCGGCAGCGCAAACGGCACGTCGACGATGGCATCGAAAATGCGGCGGCCGGGGAAGCGGTAGCGGACCAGCGCCCAGACGATGATGCTGCCCATCACCAGATTGACGCAAGCCGCCGCAAAGGCGAGGCCGAACGAGACGCGGAGCGCGTTCAGGGTGCGGCGGCTGGAGAGGATGTTCCAGAACTGCTCGGGGCTGAGCTCGAGCGATCTCAGGAACAGGCCGGCGAGTGGAATCAGGATGATCACGGACAGCCAGGAAAGCGTCAGTCCCATGGTGAGACCGAAGCCCGGCAATGTCCGGCGTCGTGCTGCGAGTGCGCTCACCAGGCCCCCTGCTAAAGCCCCCTACGACAGCGCCCGATCAGTTCTTGTAAATCTGATCGAAAACGCCGCCGTCTGCAAAATGTTCCTTCTGTGCCTTGGTCCAGCCGCCGAAGACGTCGTCGATCGTGAACAGCTCGACCTTGGCGAAGGAATTTTCATACTTTTTGGCGGTCTCGGCATCGCGCGGACGGTAGAAATTGCGCGCGGCGATCTCCTGCCCTTCCTTGGTGTACCAGTATTGAAGGTAGGCGTCAGCCGCATTGCGGGTGCCCTTTTTGTCGGCAACCTTGTCCACGATCGCGACCGGCGGCTCGGCGAGGATCGACTGCGGCGGTGCAACGATCTCGAACTTGTTCGCACCGAATTCCTTCAGGGCCAGGAACGCCTCGTTCTCCCACGCGAGCAGCACGTCACCGACGCCGCGCTCGACAAAGGTCACAGTGGCGCCCCGGGCGCCGGTATCGAGCACCGGCACCTGCTGGAAGAGCTTCCCGACGAAGTCCTTGGCCTTGTCGGTCGAACCGTATTTCTTCTGCGCAAAGCCCCAGGCGGCCAGATAATTCCAGCGCGCGCCGCCCGACGTCTTCGGGTTCGGCGTGATGACGGCGACGCCCGGCTTGATCAGATCGTCCCAGTCCTTGATGCCCTTGGGATTGCCCTTGCGCACCAGGAAAACGATGGTCGAGGTATAGGGTGATGAATTCTGCGGCAGCCGCTTCTGCCAATCCGCCGCGGTAAGGCGCTTGTTCGCGATGGCGTCGATGTCATAGGCGAGCGCAAGCGTCACCACATCGGCCTGCAAGCCGTCGATCACCGCGCGTGCTTGCGAGCCGCTGCCGCCGTGCGACTGCTTGATCTCGACGCTCTTGCCGGTTTCCTTCTGGTAGGCGCTCGCGAACGCCTTGTTGAACTCGACATAGAGCTCGCGCGTCGGATCGTACGACACGTTCAGCAAATTGATGTCGGCGGCCAGAGCCGAGCCTGCCCAGAGCCCCGTCGCGAGCAATCCTGCGGCGAGCGGAACGATACGGCGCATCATGTCCATCTCCATTCACCTCGACGACATCTGCGTCGTCGACGGCAGGCATAACTCCTGGCGAAACGCTCTTGTGTCAACGGAACCCGATTTTCTTGTTCGCTAGCTCGCAGCGTGACTGTGCTACGAAGTCTTCATCGTATGGATGCCGCATTCTGTCTTGGCCCGGCCGCGCCACCGGCCGGCGCGTGCATCCTCACCTTCAGTCGTTCTGCTGGTGCAAGGCATGCACCCAACCGACAGGAATCCTGACACAACCAGAGGGTGCCGCGGCAATTTGGCGCGGGTGAAGATCGCCTCGATCTCCTCGCGCGAGACGTTGGCGAAGGGATTGAACTTCAGCCGCGCGCCGTCGTCCTCGACGACCGGAATGTCGGCGCGCGCATTGCCCTGAAAGCGCTTGCGGCCGTTGAGCCAAGCGTCGAACGGCTTCAGCGCACGCGCCAGCGGCTCGACCTTGCGGATCCGGCAGCAGGCGTCGGGATCGGAGAACCAGAGGTCGCGGTCGGGATCTTCGCGCAACAGCGTCTCCTCGGCCGGCTTGATCGAGCGGACATCCTTCAGGCCCAGCGTCGCAATGAGCGTATCGCGATAGGCCAGCGTCTCCTCGAACAACCAGCCGGTGTCGAGAAAGATCACGGGGATTGCGGGATCGACATCCGACATGACCTTCAACAGCGTCGCCGATTCCGTGCCGAAGGACGACACCAGCGCAAGCTTCTCGCGCCCGACCGTCTTCAGCGCCGCGGCAATGACCTCCGCGGGCGAGGCATCGCGCAAGGCGCGATCGAGCTCGTCCGCCGAAGGTAGCGCAGACACGGGCGAAACCTGAGGCGCGATCGCGTTCACGTGCCGACCCCTTCGGAATGGCGCAGCTGCATGCGCCGGTGCAGCGCGGTGATGCGGCCATCGCCGGTCGGCTGGTAGAACACCGAATAGCGCTTGGCGGTCTGCATGAAGGCCTCCGCGTCGGCCTGCTTCTTGACCTCGAAGGCATCGAAGCCGGCGCGCAGCATGAACACGAACTGGTCGCGCAGCACCTGACCGGTCGCGCGCAATTCGCCGCGATAATTGTAACGTTCGCGCAGCAGCCGCGCCTGACTGTAGGCGCGCCCGTCACGGAAGGTCGGGAACACCAGCGCGACGGCGGCGATCTGGCCGAGATACGGCACGAGTTCGGCGATGTCGCGATTGTTGGGCCAGATCACGCCGACCTTTCCGGCGCGCTTGAGCAAGCCCTCGGCCTCGCCGAGGAAGCGCTCGGCGGGCACCAGGATGTCGCCGCCCTCGGGCAGCGGCGTGTCGACGGCGAGCTTGACGAAGCTGTCGTCCGTGATCTTTCCGCCATTAACGAGTGGCATAGACGCGCTCCTTGAAGGGTTCGACGCCGAGGCGCTTCACCGTGTCCATGAACAGCTCTTCAGGCCGCTCGCGCAGCGCCAGATAGGCTTCCACGATGTCCTCGACCACGTCGGCGACCTCGTCGAACTTGACGCCGGGACCGATCAGGGTGCCGAGCGCGGCGTTCTCGTCGGCACGGCCGCCGATGGTGATCTGGTAGACCTCCTCGCCGTTCTTCTCGACGCCGAGAATGCCGATATGGCCGACATGGTGATGGCCGCAGGCATTGATGCAGCCGGAGATGTTGATGTGCAGGCGGCCGATCAGGTTGGCGAGCTCGTGATTGGCGAAGCGCCGCGTCAGCTCCTGCGCGATCGGGATCGAGCGCGCATTCGCCAGCGAGCAATAATCGAGCCCGGGGCAAGCGATGATGTCGGTGATCAGGTTGACGTTGGGCGTCGCCAGCCCGAGCTTGTCGAGCGCCTTCCACAGCGCCGGCAGGTCGCGCTTGGCGACGTGCGGCAGCGCCAGGTTCTGCTCATGGCCGACGCGGATCTCGCCGAAGGAATATTTGTCGGCAAGATCTGCCAGCGCGTCCATCTGCTCGGCGGTGGCATCGCCCGGAGGCCCGCCGGCCGGCTTCAGCGAGATCGTGACGATGGAGTAACCCTGCACCTTGTGCGGGGCCACCGAGTTCTTGCGCCATGCCTCGAAATCGGGGTCGGCCGCGGCCTGCCGCAGCTCGTCCGGCATGTGCGGCAGCTTCTCGTAGGCAGGATAGGTGAAGCGCGAGCGGATGTCCTCGATCACCTCGTCGTCGATCTGGAGCGAGGAGTTGCGAATGTGCTGCCACTCGTCCTCGACCTCGCGCGAGAATTTCTCGATGCCGAGCTCGTGGACCAGGATCTTGATGCGCGCCTTGTAGATGTTGTCCCGGCGGCCGTACTGATTGTAGACGCGTAAGATCGCCTCGATGTAGCTGAGGATGTCGCGGCCGTGCACGAAGTGCTTGATGGTCTTGGCGATGAACGGCGTGCGGCCGAGACCGCCGCCGACCAGCACCTCGAAACCGGTCTCGCCCTTCTCGTTCTTGATCAAACGCAGGCCGATGTCATGGATCTTGATCGCGGCGCGGTCGTGGTCCGAGGCGGTGATCGCGATCTTGAACTTGCGCGGCAGGAACGAGAATTCCGGATGCAGCGTGGTGTGCTGGCGGATCAGCTCCGACCAGATGCGGGGGTCCTCGATCTCGCCCGGCGCGACGCCGGCCCACTGATCCGAGGTGACGTTGCGCATGTTGTTGCCGGAGGTCTGCATCGCGTGGATGCCGACCTTGGCGAGGTCTTCGAGTGCATCCGGGAGTTCGGCAAGCTTGATCCAGTTGAACTGGATATTCTGCCGCGTGGTGAAGTGGCCGTAGCCGCGATCGTATTTGCGCGCGACATGGGCGAGCGCCCGCATCTGGTTCGTCGCCAGCGTGCCATAGGGGATCGCGACGCGGAACATATAAGCGTGCAGCTGCAGATAGACGCCGTTCTGCAGCCGCAGAATTTTGAACTCGTCCTCGGTGAGCTCGCCGGACAGGCGCCGCTTCACCTGGTCGCGGAACTCCGAGACGCGCTCGTTGACGAGCGTGCGGTCGATTTCGTCGTAAGCATACATAAGTGGGTGCCTTAAACCTGGGCCGGCTGTCCGATGGTGACGCCGGTGCGGCGAATCTGCTCGCGCAGATTGCCGGGCTGGACCTTGCCATCGTCGCCGATCTGCACCGGCGCGATATAGGGGCCGATGGCGCCGACGTCATCGGCCACGGCTTCCGCAAGCAACGCCTTGGCCTCGTCGGAGTTGCGCACGATCGCGGCTTCCGACAGCTCGGCGGACCAGCTCTTGGCGGCGGTGCGGTAGACCACGATGCCGTCCCAGGTACGGTTGGCGGTCACGACCGAGGGGCCGGCGATACGAATCTTCTTTTGTTCGAGCGGAGAGGTCATTCGGCTGCATCCAATAGGTCAGAGATGATTTGTTTGGGTGTCTGGCGGCGAAGCGAGCCGGCATGCCGGACGACGTCGCCGATGATGAGGATGGCGGGACCGCCATGGATCCGCCGCACCAGTTCCGGCAGATCGCGCAGCGTGCCAATTGCGCCTTGCGCATCCGGCCGCGTGACGCGGGCGAACACGCCGACCGGCGTCTCCGGCGAGCGGCCGGCCGCGAACAAGCCTGCGCGCACGGCGGGCGCTGCGGTCATGCCCATGTAGACCACGACCGTCATCCTCGTGTCGGTCAGCGTCGACCAATCCACGTTCTCGGCATCGCGGGCCTTGTGTGCGGTGAGGAAGGTGATGCGGGTCGCTTCGTGACGATAAGTGAGCGGCACCTCGAAATCGGCGGCGGCGCCGAGCCCTGCGGTGATGCCGGGAATGATCGAATAGGCGATGCCGGCGGCGCGCAGCGCTTCCACCTCTTCGCCGCCGCGGCCGAACACGAAGGGATCGCCGCCCTTCAGCCGCACGACGCGTTGGCCCGATTGCGCGGCCTCGATCATGCGCTCGTTGATGGCGTCCTGGCCGATGCCGGGCTTGCCGACGCGGCGGCCGACCGGAACGCGCGCAGTGTCGCGGCGAATGCGGTCGAGAATCTCGGGCGAGACCAGCTCGTCATGGAAGACGATGTCGGCGTCCTGCAGCGCGCGCAGCGCCTTGATGGTGAGCAGATCGGGATCGCCGGGGCCGGCGCCGACCAGTGCGACGGAGCCTTCCGGCTTGTCGGCGCGCGCGAATGCGGTGGGATCGGCAATCGCCTTGAGCGATGCATCGGCTTCGCTGTTGCGGCCGGCGAGCACGGCGGCGCCGATCGGACCGTCGATGACGCGCTCCCAGAAGCGGCGGCGCAGCGGAAACTCGGCGATGCGCTCGTTGATCGACTTGCGGAAGGTGCCGATGAACTCGGCGAGTTCGCCAATGCGCGCCGGCAGCAGCGCCTCGATCTTCTCGCGCACGCGCCGCGCCACCACTGGAGAGGTGCCGCCGGTGCCGACGGCGACCACGACATCGCCGCGATCGACGATGGCCGGAAAGATGAAGCTGGAATGCTCGAGGTCGTCCATGACGTTGACGGGCAGGCCAGCCGCCTTGGCGCGAGCCGACATGGCGACACCGACATCGCCTGCGCCCGCGCAGACGACGGCGATGACGCCGGAAAGATCCGCCGTGAGCGGATCGCTCGCCGTGATCTCGATGCGCGCCAAATCTTCGGAGCCCAGGCCAAGGTCATGATTGCCATCGATCGCATGCACGCGCAGGCGCGCGCCGGCAGCGGCGAGCACGCGCAGCTTGGCGCGCAGAAGCTCGCCCGCCCCGATGAGGACCACCGGGCCGGCCTTGAGATCGAGAAACACCGGCAAGAACCGCATGTGATACTCGCTTCCCCACAAACGGGGTTGACTGGAATTATTTTCTATATATGTCTCGTTTCGAGCGCGCAAAGAGAAAATTTTTTCTTCTCTTCCGCACCGCAACTATAGAATTTTCGCCTCCAAACGCAAAGTGGCAGAGATGCATCTTCTCAAGGACGATTCCGCTGCTGATCGACTGAGCAATCCGGCGCTAGCTGAGCGCGTGCGCGCGCAAGAATTTTCTGCCGAACTTGCCCCGAGCATGGACCATCTCGACCAGCTCGAAGCGCAGAGCATCTACATCTTCCGTGAGGCCTTTGCCCGGCTGAAGAAGATTGCCCTGTTGTGGTCGCTCGGCAAGGACTCCAACGTCATGATCTGGCTGGCGCGGAAAGCCTTCTTCGGCAAGATGCCGTTCCCGGCCCTTCACGTCGATACTGGCAAGAAGTTTCCGGAGATGTATCGCTTCCGCGATCATTACGGCAAGGAATGGGATCTCGATCTACGCGTCGAGCCCTGCCCGCCGATCGATGCCGTCGACCCAACGTTGCCACCGGCCGCCCGGTCCGCCGCGCGCAAGACCGAGGGCCTCAAGATGGCGCTCGCCAAGTATGGCTTCGACGGCCTGATCGCCGGTATCCGCCGCGACGAGGAAGCAACGCGCGCCAAGGAGCGGGTGTTCTCGCCGCGCGGCTTGGAGGGCAATTGGGACGTGCGCGACCAGCCGCCGGAGTTCTGGGATCATTTCAACGCCTCGCCGCCGCAAGGCGCGCATTTGCGCGTCCATCCGATCCTGCATTGGACCGAGGCCGACATCTGGGCCTACACCAAGCGCGAGAACATCCCGATCATTCCGCTGTACCTCGCCAAGGACGGCAAGCGTTATCGCTCGCTGGGTGACCAGGACATCACCAATCCGGTTGCCTCGAACGCTGCGAGCATCGACGAGATCCTGATCGAGCTCGAGCAGACCAAAGTGCCGGAGCGCTCGGGCCGCGCACTCGACCACGAGACCGAGGACGCCTTCGAGCGCCTTCGCGTCGCCGGCTATCTCTGATCAAGGACGCGGCCATGAACATGATCGTCACGTCAGCCTCGCCCGGCACGCCGAACGGCACCACGCGTCCCCAGGTCCGCATCGTCATCGTCGGCCATGTTGACCACGGCAAGTCGACCCTGGTCGGCCGCCTCCTGCACGAAACCGGCAGCCTGCCCGAGGGCAAGCTCGAAATGCTCAAGGCCGTCAGCGCGCGGCGCGGCATGCCGTTCGAATGGTCGTTCCTGCTCGACGCGCTGCAGACCGAGCGCGACCAGGGCATCACCATCGACACCACCCAAATCCGCTTCCGCACCAATTCGCGCGACATCGTGCTGATCGATGCGCCCGGTCACGCCGAATTCCTCCGCAACATGATCACCGGCGCCTCGCAGGCCGACGGTGCGGTGCTGATCATCGACGCGCTGGAGGGAGTGCGCGACCAGACCAGGCGGCACGGCTATCTCCTGCATCTGCTCGGGGTGAAGCAGGTCGCGGTCGTCGTCAACAAGATGGACCGCGTCGATTTCTCCGCCGCACGCTTCAAGGACATCAGCGACGAGATCTCCGCGCATCTGAACGGCCTCGGCGTGACGCCCACGGCCGTGATCCCGATTTCCGCGCGGGACGGCGATGGCGTCGCCGAGCGCACCGACCGCATCTCTTGGTACAAGGGACCGACCGTGGTCGAGGCGCTTGATCACCTCGAGCCGGCGCGTCCCCTGGAAGCGCTGGCGCTGCGGCTGCCGGTGCAGGCGATCTACAAGTTCGACGACCGCCGTATCGTCGCCGGCCGCATTGAATCCGGCAGCCTGATTGCCGGCGACGAGATCGTGATCATGCCGGCCGGCAAGATCGCCAAGATCAAGACGGTCGAGAGCTGGCCGATAACGCCGGTGGCGGGACGGCAGGGCGCGGGCCGCTCGGTCGGCATCACGCTCGACCGTGAATTGTTCGTCGAGCGCGGCGACATCATCGCGCATGCGGGCGCCGCCCCGCGCGAAACGCGGCGGCTGCGCGCGCGGATCTTCTGGCTGCACGACAAGCCGCTCGCCAAGGGCGACCAGCTTTTGGTGCGGTCGGGGCCAAAGGAAAGCCGCGCCACCGTGGTCGCCATCGAGAAGGCGGTCGATCCCGGCGAGCTCTCGAGCAGCGAGAACAAGGCGATCGGCCGCAACCATGTCGGCGAGATCGACATCTCCCTGTCCAATCCGATCGCGACCGATCCCTACACCGAAAATCCGCGCACCGGCCGCCTCGTGATCGAGGTGTCCGGGCGCATCGCCGGCGGTGGCCTGGTGCTGTCAGTCGATGCCGGTCAGCGTGCCGTGCCTGTCGACATCGTGCCGGTGGAATCGGCGCTGCGTAGCGATGAGCGCTCGGCCCGCTACCGCCACAATGGCGCCGTGGTCTGGCTCACCGGCCTGCCGGCCTCCGGCAAGTCGACGCTGGCGCGGGCGCTGGAGCGGCGCCTGTTCACCAATGGCGGCTCGCCGATCCTGCTCGATGGCGACACGCTGCGCGCCGGGCTCAACAGCGATCTCGGCTTCTCCGCCACTGATCGCAGCGAGAACATCCGCCGCCTCGCCGAGGTCGCGACGCATCTCGCCCGCAACGGCCACATCGCCATCGTCGCGGCGGTCTCGCCCGCGCGCGAAGATCGCGCCGCCGCGCGTCGCATCGCCGACACCGTGTTTCGCGAGATCCATGTCGCGACGCCCGCCGAGGTGTGCGAGGAGCGCGATCCCAAGGGCCATTACAAGAAAGCCCGCGCCGGCGCACTCGCCTCGTTCACCGGCATTGGCAACGACTACGAGAAGCCTGAGGCCGCCGAGCTCGTGATCGATACGTCGAAGCGAACGGTTGCGGAAGCGGCCGACGAGATCGAGCAGATGCTGAAGGCATCAGGCGTGCTGTTCGACGAGCTCGTGGACCTCGCTGCGAATATTTGAGGCCGCCCTAGTCGTCGCCCGGCTCGGCCGGGCGACCCAGTATTCCAGAGACAGCGTAGAAGCCGCAGCGTACTGGATTCCCCGCTTGCCGCCTTCGCTAAAGCTTCGGCGCCCCTAGACCTCAACCTCGGCGAAGCCTTAGCGTAGCCGGGTCGCGGGGAATGACACCGGTGCGTGGGGCCTTCCCCTCTCCTTGACATTTTGACAAGCCCCCGGGGGTCTTCTCACGGCCTCTTTTTTGGGGCTAATAGGTCCGGAAAGCTGCCCCGCGCGGGCGCATTTTGCTGCTGTCGGGTCAAAAGCAGCCAAAAACAGCCATTTCCAACAAGAAAGCCCATCATGAAACGCGTCGACGCCCACGGATTGAAGATCGCCCCTGTTCTGTTTGACTTCATCGCCAAGGAAGCGGCCCCGAAAACCGGGATCGCGCCGGATGCGTTCTGGGCTGGGCTCGCCGCCATCATTAAGGAGCTCGGGCCGAAGAACCGTGAGCTGCTCGCATTCCGCGACAATCTGCAGGCCAAGATCGACGACTGGCACCGCGCCAATAAAGGCAAGGCGTTCGACCTCGATGCCTATACCGCCTTCCTAAAGGAGATCGGCTATCTCGTCCCGGAGCCGGCGACGCAGAAGGTCGAGACCGCCAATGTCGACGAGGAGATCGGCAAGATCTGCGGCCCGCAGCTCGTCGTGCCGCTCACCAATGCGCGCTACGCGCTGAACGCGGCGAATGCGCGCTGGGGTTCGCTCTATGACGCCTTCTACGGTACCGATGCGATTCCGCATGATCCGTCCGAGAGCGGCAAGGGCTACAACAAGGCGCGCGGCGACAAGGTGATCGCCAAGGCCAAGGCGTTCCTCGATAACGCCGTGCCGCTCGCGACCGGCAGCCACACCGACGTGACCGGCTATAGCGTCGTCGCGAGCCAGCTCGCGGTGAAGCTGAAGAGCGGCAACGCCACCGCGCTGAAGAATGCCGCGCAGTTCGCGGGCTTCCAGGGTGATCCAGCCGCGCCGAGCGCCGTGCTGCTCGTCAACAACGGCCTGCATATCGAGGTCAAGATCGACCGCAGCAGCGCGATCGGCAAGGACGATCCGGCCGGCGTCGCCGACATGATCATGGAGGCCGCGGTCTCCACCATTCTGGACATGGAAGACTCGGTCGCCGCGGTCGATGCCGAGGACAAGGTGCTGGTCTACCGCAACACGCTCGGCCTGATGAACGGCACGTTGTCGGCCGATTTCGAGAAGGGCGGCAAGACGCTGACGCGTTCGCTCAATTCCGACCGCCTCTACAAGACGCCGGACGGCAAGGGCGAGCTCAAGTTGCACGGCCGCAGCCTGCTGTTGATGCGCAATTGCGGTCACCACATGTTCACCGACGCCGTGCTCGACGAGAAGGGCGAAGAGGTTCCGGAAGGCCTGTTGGACGCCGCCGTCTCGGGCCTGCTCGCGATCCACGACCTCAAGGGCCATTCCAAGGTCAAGAACAGCCGCACCGGTTCTGCCTACATCGTCAAGCCGAAGATGCACGGCCCGGACGAGGTGTCGCTGACCTGCGAGATCTTCGACCGCGTCGAGAAGATGCTCGGCCTGCCCGAGAACACGCTCAAGGTCGGCATCATGGACGAGGAGCGACGCACCACCGTCAACCTCAAGGCCTGCATCCAGCGCGCCTCCAAGCGCATCATGTTCATCAACACCGGCTTCCTCGACCGCACCGGCGACGAGATCCACACCTCGATGGAAGCGGGCCCGATGATCCGCAAGAATGAGATGAAGGCGCAGGCCTGGATCAAGGCCTATGAGGACTGGAACGTCGACATGGGCCTGACCTGTGGCCTGCCCGGCCACGCCCAGATCGGCAAGGGCATGTGGGCCGCCCCCGACAAGATGGCGGACATGCTAGTGCAGAAGCTCGGCCATCCGCAGGCCGGCGCCACCACCGCCTGGGTGCCCTCGCCGACCGCGGCGACGCTGCACGCGCTGCACTACCACCAGGTCAACGTGATCGCGCGCCAAGAGGAGCTCGCCAAGGGCGGACCGCGCTCAAAACTGTCCGACATCCTCACCATTCCGGTGTCGAAGTCGAACTGGGCGCCCGATGACGTCAGGCAGGAGATCGACAACAATTGCCAGGGCATTCTGGGCTATGTCGTGCGCTGGATCGACCAGGGCGTCGGCTGCTCCAAGGTGCCCGACATTCACGATGTCGGCCTGATGGAAGACCGCGCCACCTTGCGCATTTCCAGCCAGCACCTTGCCAACTGGCTGCATCAGGGCGTCATCACCGAGGCGCAGGTGATGGAATCGCTCAAGCGCATGGCCGTCGTCGTCGACAAGCAGAACGCGGGTGATCCCATCTATAAGCCGATGGCACCCGCCTTTGACGGCGTCGCCTTCAAGGCCGCCTGCGACCTCATCTTCAAGGGGCGCGAGCAGCCGAACGGCTACACCGAATATATCCTCACCGCGCGCCGCCGCGAGGCCAAGGCTCTTGCATAAAGAGGCTCTTGGATAGAGAGGCGCTTGGATAAGCGCGCTCGGCTGAGCAAAGTCACGGGAACATCGAAAGCCCCGGCCGAACCCGGGGCTTTTTGTTGGGCGAAACGTCCCGCTGTGTCACGGAACAGGCTGCGTGCGCCTTGCGTTGTCGGGCCATCAACCAACGGGAGATGGTCATGGACTGGAATCGGATCGAAGGAAACTGGAAGCAGTTCAAGGGATCGGCCAAGGAGAAATGGGGCAAGCTCACTGACGACGACCTCCAACTGATCGAGGGCCGCCGCGAGCAGCTTGAGGGCCGGTTGCAGGAGCGTTACGGCAAGGCCAAGGACCAGGTCCGTCAGGATGTCGACGACTGGCTGAAGTCGCTGCACTGAAGCAGCACGAACGAAGCCCCGGCGAAAGCCGGGGCTTTTGATTTGAGGTGTAGCCCCGGATGGCGTGAAGTGCGATCCGGGACCTTCGTTGCGGCCCGGATACCGCTTCGCTTGTCCGGGCTGCGATTGCTAGAACACCGCCAGGTATTTCAGCAGCGAAACAATGCCGATGATTTTGATTTGAGGTGTAGCCCCGGATGGCGTGAAGTGCGATCCGGGACCTTCGTTGCGGCCCGGATACCGCTTCGCTTGTCCGGGCTGCGATTGCTAGAACACCGCCAGGTATTTCAGCAGCGAAACAATGCCGATGATGATGACGATGACGCGCGCGATCTGCTTGGCGCGGCCGTCCATTGGCAGCATGTTGATGAGATAAAGTACAAGAATGACGACGAGAAAGGTGACGAGTACGCCGACCAGCATCGCGAGGCCCCCTTCAGGCAATTGCTACGCTGTTCTAACGCGCTGCACCCAAGCCGGTTCCATCTCGGAAACCCTGCCGCGCGATCTCATGAGGCCTCCGCGGCAGGCCAATCCGGCATTTGCCGTCCGACAAGGTTCGGAGGCCGACAGATGCGGCGCTCCCTACTCTTTCGCCACCACGGGGACCTGGCGGAATCTCGCGCGCACTGAATCCGGCAGCGGCGAGAAATTCATCGCAACGCCGCGGCGGTCGTTGGCATTGCGGCTGGCGACCACTAAACCATTGGCGCCGGCGACGATATCCCCCTTGCGCAGGGTCGGATCGTCCTCGACCTTGACGGATGCGAGCCCCACCGGGTCCTTGCCGTTGCAGGTGCAACCCGCGACGATCTCATTGCGATAGCGGTATGCGTTGGGCAGATCCGAATAGGATTTTCCCTTCTCCGTCGTGGCATCGTCGATGTTGCCGCCGTAGACCAGCGAGGTTTCCGAGGCAGGGCAGAAACTCTTGCAAGATTGCGCCTTGCTCTCCGCATCATTGCCTTGTGCCGGGAAGTAGCGACCGTCGCAGCTGCGCACGCAATAGGCGGTGCCGCCGCCGTAGGACGCGCGCTGGCGTGGCGCCTCATAGCGCGGCATATCGCCGGTGGGGAAAGGCATCCGGATTTCCGGCGGCGGCCGCATCCGAAAGCCGCCGAACAGGCCCGAGAAGAAATCCTGCGCATGCGCCGACGGCGCCATCGCCAGCCCGCTGGAGACGACGACGACAATCGCCGCTCCGCCCGCCAGTTTGTCAATCAGCCGTCTCGCCATAGGACCTCGCAGACTAATTCACGGCCGACGTGGTCATGTTCAGCGCCTGCCGACCCGAAGGCAGCGTCGTCACGGCCGGACGCTTGCGCACGGGATCACCTCCCTTCGCCATTAGCGGCACGTTCTTCGGCAGCACCACGACCTTGGCTCCGACATTGACGCGGCTGTACAGATCCATGACGTCCTCGTTGGTCATGCGGATGCAGCCGGACGAGACGAACTTGCCGATGGTGGAGGGATCGTTGGTGCCGTGGATGCGGTATTGGCTCGAGCCGAGATACATCGCGCGCGCACCGAGCGGGTTGCCGGGCCCGCCGGCGACGAAGCGCGGCAGATAGGGCTGGCGCGCGATCATCTCGGCCGGCGGATGCCAGTCCGGCCACTCGGCCTTGCGGCTGACGCTTTGCACGCCCGACCAGGTAAAGCCCTCGCGGCCGACGCCGACGCCGTAGCGGATCGCGCGGCCGCCTCCGAGCACGTAATAGAGATAGGTGCTGTTGGTATCGATGACGATGGTACCGGCCGGCTCGCTCCGGTCGAAGCCGACGATCTGCCTGCGCAGCCGGTCGGGCAATTGGGCATCCTCATCGGCGACCTGCGGCGCCTCGTTGATGTCAGCCTGCGAATAGCCTTGATCCTGCAAGTATTGGCCCTGCGAGTAAAGGTCCTGCGGGTACACCCGCTGCATCGGCGCATAGCCGAAGGTTTGCGCGCTCGCGGTGCCCACCGGCACTGCGAGAAGAGCGGTTGCGAAGGCGAACGCGCCGACGGCGCGCGGCGAGAAGCTGCGACGGACTGCAAACAACTTTGTCATGAGCTGCCCCGTTGGATGTGCATCAGGTGATGCGCTGCCTCAACAAACTCCGCCGGGTCGATCGAAGTTCCGGCGCAGCGTGCGGCAGCGACGTCACAGTCAAGCGAGCACCTGTTCACGAGGCCGCGATGGAACCAGCCCGCCGCCCAAGCATTAGTCAGGTCATCAATGGGCGCGCGGATCACGGATTCCGTGCGGGAGAGAGATTGTGCGCGTCCTACCCAGTGAACGTTTGATTTCCGGCAACAGCGAAGGCGATCCGCTTCCCGAGAGCCATGTCGAGCTGCCGCCGGTTATCCGCCGCACTGAATTCGTCGCGTTCGCGCTGGCCGGCCTGTTGCTGATCGCCATCGTCGCCGTGCTCTATGTCGGCCGGGCGTTCTTCCTGCCGGTCGTTATGGCGTTCGTCATCGGGACCATGCTGTCTCCGGCGGCCACCTTCCTGGAGCGAAGCAAGGTCCCACGCAGCGTCGGCGCCGTGCTGATCGTGGTCGCGGTGAGCGCGGTGGTCGCTTTCGCCGTCGCGTTGATCGCTTCGCCAGTCATGGCGTGGAGCACGCGCCTGCCGGAGTTCGGCGCGCAATTGAAGGACAAGCTGCACGTATTCGACCGGCCGCTTGCGCTCTGGCGGGAGCTGCAAGCCATGCTCGGCGGCTCGGAGGGATTGCCGAGCCTCCACATGCCCAAGATCGAGTGGGTGCAGCCGACGCTGGAATTCCTGTCACCGACCTTTACCGAATTCCTGCTGTTTTTCGTCACCCTGATCCTGTTCATCGCAAGCTGGCGCGACCTGCGGCGGGCCATGATCATGACCTTCAGCGATCACGACGCGCGGCTGCGCACGCTCCGGATCCTCAACGAGATCGAGGTCCATCTCGGCAATTATCTGCTGACCGTCACCCTCATCAATGTCGGCGTCGGCGTCGCCACCGGCCTGATCTGCGCGCTCACCGGAATGCCCAATCCGGCCGGGCTCGGCGCACTGGCGGCCACGCTCAACTTCATCCCGATCATCGGGCCCGTGGCGATGTTCGTGGTGCTGGTCGTGGTCGGGCTGATCGCCTTCCCGACCCTCGGCGGCGGCCTGATGGCCGCGCTCGCCTTCGGTGGCCTCACCTTTCTCGAGGGTCACTTCATCACGCCGACGATCATCGGGCGGCGGCTCGCCCTGAACGCGCTCGCCGTGCTGCTCGCGCTCGCGTTCTGGACCTGGCTGTGGGGGCCGATGGGCGCGTTCCTGTCGTCGCCGCTCCTGATCGTCGCGCTGATCCTGAAGGACCACCTGCTGCCGGAGAATTCGCCGCAGCTGCCGCAAGCCTGACCGGTTTCAGCGAACGGAACTTACCCGGCGACGAAACGTTCTCCGCCCATCTCAGCCGTCAACAGTTCGGAGCTCCCGATGTCCACGCCCAATGCCGAAGCCGGGATGAGAGACTGGACCGACAAAGCCACCCGAGACCGCCTCGAAAAGGATGTAGCAGCCGTGAAAAGCGATATCGCCGCCCTCACCGACCAGATCACCGACGCGCTCAATACTTTCGCAAACTCCACCAGCAAGCAGGCTCGCCGCGGCTATCGCCAGGCGCGCGAGAACATGGACTCCGCGATGGACGACATGTCCGAGCGCGGCAGCGCGATGATGGAAGCTGCACATGACGCCTACGGCTCGATCGAGGAGACGCTGGAAGAGGCGATCACGCAGCGGCCGCTGGCGACCGTCGGGCTGGCGCTCGGCATCGGCTTCCTGATCGGCGTCGCCTGGCGTCGCTAAGGATGTCGACGCCCATTTGATACGGCGGCGGCACGCCGCCGCTGCCGGCTCGTGACCATTCGGCTGGCGGGGATTGAGGAGCAACGCCATGTTTCAGCGCATCATCGACGGCATCAGCGCATCAACCGGCACGACGGTTCGGCTGACCTCCCTTGCCGCGGGCGCTGCCTTCGCGCTGCTCGTGACCACAGGCTTCCTCTGTGCCGCCGTCTTCATTTGGGTGCTGCAGAAATATGGCCCGGTGCAGGCTTGTCTTGCCGGCGCCGGCATCTTCTTTCTGTTGACCTTGGCCGCGGCAGGCTCCTATTGGAGCTACAAGCGCGAGGTGCAGAAGCGCGCCCAGATCGCGGCCGAGCGCGCCGCGAAATCGGCCGCGCAGAGCATGCTTGCAGACCCGATGCTCCTCGCCACCGGGCTCCAAATCGTTCGTGCCATCGGCGTCAAGCGGCTGCTGCCGATTCTGGCGATCGGGGGCGTCGCCCTTGGCATCCTGGCGAGCCGCGCCGGCGTGTCCGACGAGGTGTCGGCCGAACCTGCCGAGTAAAGGTCCGGCATTATAATTACTGCGAGCGCATCTATCTGCATTTCATCGAGCAAGCGGCACATTTGACGCCGTTTGGCGCGGTTCTTCCCCGCTCACGCAAACGCTACTCGGACGAGCAGGCGGTTGCCGTTAAAAGCATCATCCTGATTCCCAAAGCTATTTTGCTCAATGAAACCGTCCGTCAAGGCGAACCTCGCCGCATTCCAGCATGATGCCAGGCTCTATCTGACGCTCGGCATCGCCAATTGGTCCATATTCGTCGACCATATTCCCAACAACGTCGTCAACCTGCTGACGCTGCGCAATTTCGGCTTCAGCGGCGCGGCGGACCTGTTCGTGTTCGTGGTAGGGTATGGGGTTGCCATCATCCATGGCAGGATGGCGCTGGAACGCGGCTACCTGGTCGCGGCGACGCGCATCTTTCGCCGGGTCTGGCGGCTCTATGCCGCCTATGTCGTGCTGTTCGTGATCTATATCGATGCCATCGCCTATGTCGCCAGGCAATCGATGGCGCCGGAGATCATCCACCAATACAACATCTCCGGAATTCTCGAGCACCCGCTGCGCATCCTTGTCCGCGGTCTCGTGCTCCAGGAAGAGCCGCTGAACCTCGACCTGCTGCAGCTGATGGTCCCGCTGATGGCGTTGTTTCCGTTGGTGCTGTGGGGCCTGCTGCGAGGACCGAACCTGACGCTGGCAGCATCGGTCGCGCTGTATCTCGCCGCACGCTGGTTCGACTGGAATTTTCGGATCTATCCCGACGGAGAATGGACCTTCAATCCGCTGTGCTGGCAGATGCTGATGGTGCTGGGCGGCTGGTTCGCCGTGACGGGGGCGCCGGGCCGTGCGCTGCATGGCATGTCCTGGCTGCGGATCCTCGCCGGCGCCTACCTGGTCTTCGCGATGGCCGTCACCTTGATGCGCCATTCGCCGGCGCTGTCCGCTTACCTGCCCGATCTACTCCTCAACAGCATCGCTCCGACCGACAAGGAAAACCTCGCTCCCTATCGGGTGGTCCACTTCCTCGCCCTCGCGTTCATTGCCACCCATCTCATTCCGGCGGATCACCCCGGCCTGAGATGGAAACCGCTGCAAGCGGTGATCGCATGTGGTGAGGAATGGCTCGCGGTATTCTGCGTCGCCGTGTTCCTATCCTTCGCTGGCCACCTCATCCTAATCACCGGGCCGAACCTGGTGGTGATGCAGGTGGCGGTGAGCATCACCGGCTTCGCGGCGATGACCGGGCTCGCCTACTACATCGCCTGGTCGAAACGGCAGGATCTGCCGGCAGCCCTGCGGCAGCAGGCTCGGAGCTGATCGCTTCTCGCGACGAAATCGTGCGATTCTGCTAGGCCGAATGCCGCCCCTGCGCTATGCCGGGACCCTGCGTGAGGAGACCGGGCGTGGCGATGGCGAAAGACGGGCGTGAAGAGGCGGAGCGCGCGCCCCGGCGCGGCCGGCCAAGGTCGATCGAGACCACCAACGCCATCCTCGAAAGTGCCTATGCGCTGATGGCGGCCACCGGCCTTGCCGCCACCACCATCGATGCGATCGCACGGCACTCCAGCGTGTCCAAGATGACGATCTACAAATGGTGGCCGTCGCGGGAAGCGCTATTGATCGACGCCTTCCTCCACCATGCGTCGCAGATGCTGCCGCTGCCGCCCGCGAGCGCCGGCACGCCCGCGGCGCGCGCGCGGCGCCACGCCGCTGCCTATGCCGAGGCGCTGCAGGGCAAGTTCGGCAAGGTCCAGCTCGCCGTCGTCTCCGAATGCATCTCCAAGACCGGGTCGGCCGAGCTGTTCTACGCCCGGTACCTGCAATTCCGCCGCGACGCGCTGGTGGACATGATCGCCGCCGGCCAGAAGGACGGCAGCATTCAGGCCGAGGGTCCCCCCGAGAATCTATACGACGCGATCTATGGCAGCCTGTTCTACCGCTATATCTTCGGCATCGCGCCGATCACACCCGGCTACGCGCGCAGCCTCGTCGATCTGGTGTTACGGCCGAAGGGCTAGCTTCGCACCGGCCTGACCGGCGCCGAGATTTTATCCGTGCGGTCGCGCTCGGTCATGTCGACCACCGTCTCCATCGGCGCGGTCAATTCATAGACGTAGGAGACGTCGGTGAAGAAGCGCTTGGCGGTCCCCCCCAGCGCCTCGGGCGCGACACGGTCGAGCAAGATCAGGCCGAAATCGGAATCGGGCCGGCGCGTCGCCTCGCTGGTGTTGAACTCCTCCCAGCGGAAATGGAAGACCTCATCGCCCTCCTCGCCGGTCACCGTCCAGTTCGCGGTGATGTGCGGATGCTTGCCGACCAGCGACAGGCCCTCGTCGGAATGCGAGGCGAGCTCGAAGAACAGCAGCGACAGGCTTTGTGCGGCACGCGCGCTGACCGCGATGTCGGGGCCGGTGACGGCGATGCGATCGGCATGCGGAATCGCGCGCGCCTCGAACAGGCCCTTCAACTTGACACCCTGCCACTGGCTCTCGCTGAGCAGCGACACCACATTGGACATGGCGTGGATGCGCCCGATCAGGAGCTCGCGCGCGATGTCGATGTCCGAGCCGTGACGCAAGGTGCGCGTCACGATCGACTGGATCACCGCCAGGATGTTCTTGACGCGGTGGTTGAGCTCGTCGATCACCGCGGTCAACCGCCGCTCGAAGCCGATCCTGACCTGGATCTCCCGGCTGAGCCGCAGATTGTTGTAGGCGACGTAACCGAACAGGCCGCACACCATTGCGGTGATGGCAAAACCGATCGCCGCTACGATGATGGCGGTCTGCTCGGCGCGGCGCACCGAATTGGTCTTCGCGTAATAGCCGAGCTGCCAATCGCGGCCACCGAAGCTCACCGTGCGCGTCGCCGACGGCGCCCCGTCCGCCGCCGCGATCCGCGTCGAGACCACGCCCTGATCATTGGCGATCAGCTCGCCGCCATCCTTGCGCGGATCCCTGAGCGCCACCGCGAACAGCGACATGTCGTCATTGGCCAGCATCAGCGAGGCGAGCTCGTAGGAAAATGTGACGAAGCCGGCCGGCTCCGTCGCACCCTCGGGAACGACTGGCGCGGCCACGATGATGCCGATCGGACCGTTTCCGCGGATCAACGGCACCGGGTCGGAGGCAACTGACCTCTTTTGGGCGCGCGCCCGCGTGAGCATCGCGCTGCGAACCGGATCCTGATCGTAGCTGCGGCCGGGCAAGGCCGTGGTCTCGTTGCTGCGCGGCTCGAGATCCAACAGCACGTCGATCGGCTGGGTGACATCGGCAGGATTGATCGGCTTGTCGTCAAACGAGCGGATCTGCGGATTCGGGAAGCCGGCGCTGGCGATGGCGGCTTGCGCGGCCGCAAGCTCGTTCGGCTTCAGCCGGGCGATCCAGCCGGCCACCACAAAGTCGGTCTTGAAGGCGTAGATCGCCGAGCGCAGCGGCTCCAGCATGTTCGGCTTGATCACCGACGGCGCGCGGAACAGGCCCGAGGCGACACGCGCGAGCAGCTCCCGCTCGGTCAGGCGGTCCTGAACCAGGCTCGCATGCACGTCGATCGCACGCGCCAGCGCGATCCGGTCCAGCGCCAGCTCCTGGTCGTGGACGCGATAAGCCGCAAGCCCGGAGAGCAAGGCCCCGAGCAGAGCGATGAAGCCGATGATGAAACCCAGCCTGACCACGCGATTACTCAGGCGAAAGCAGGAAGTCGGCAATGAACACGGAGCACATGAACGCCGCTCGAACGGCCAGAGGCCGAAGCAGGGTAAATCCCAGTGGCGGAGATAATGAAGGAGGAGGCATCAGTACGCAACTTGGGTCGCCTGGAAAGCTTAATCCGTCCGGCCGATGGTCTGGCCGGGATGAATTCGCCCCGGGCGCCGGAGGTAGTTAATCGCCGTGTCCGAAATTTGTTCCGCGGTTGCGGCACGGCCCAGGCGTTAACGGCGAAAAACGCCTGCGCCAACTGGTCGCGTCCGGTCAGCCCGTCCGTTTCAGGCCGCCTTTGGCCTCAATGAAGCCGACGATTCGGTCGAGCCCCTCGCTCTTCTTGAGGTTGGTCATGACGAAGGGACGCTCGCCGCGCATGCGCCTGGCGTCCGTCTCCATCTTCTCCAGGGACGCCCCGACATGGGGCGCAAGGTCGGTCTTGTTGATGACCAGGAGGTCGGACCGGGTGATGCCCGGGCCGCCCTTGGACGGGATCTTGTCGCCGGCGGCGACGTCGATGACGTAGATGGTGAGGTCGGCCAGCTCCGGGGAAAAAGTGGCAGCGAGATTGTCGCCGCCGGATTCGATCAGCACGAGGTCAAGTCCGGGAAACTTGGCGCGCATGTCCGCGACCGCAGCGAGATTCATCGAGGCATCCTCGCGGATCGCCGTATGCGGACAGCCGCCGGTCTCGACGCCGGCGATGCGATCCGGCGTCAGCGATCCCGAACGCACCAGGAACTCCGCATCCCATTTGGTGTAGATGTCGTTGGTGATCGCCGCAATGTCATAGCGCTCGCGCATGGTCTTGCAGAGCAGGTCCATCAGCGCGGTCTTGCCCGATCCGACCGGACCGCCGACACCGACACGCAGGGGACCGTGAGATTTCGCCATGTGACTTGTTCTCTCCTGATGACTTGACGGCCGCACCGCTCACGACCGAAACAAGCGGGTATACTGCGTCTCGTGCCGCAGGCTGGCGAGATCGGCGCGGAACGTCGCGCTGCCGAGATCGTCCAGGGTTGCATTCAGCGCGCGATTGGCGGTGGCGGCGACGGCGGCTTCCAGCTTCACCAGCACACGCTGGCTATCGGTCTGGCCGAGCGGAATGAGCCGGCTGGCGGCGGAAATCCAGTTCGAGACCAGCGCATGCAGGAAGGCGTGCAGCGTCGGCGCCAACGGCACGGCGTGCATCGCGGCAACCACACCGACCGCGACTGGATAGACCAATGGCGCGCTGCATGCCGCGACCGTCGCGTCCAGTCCGTCGGCATCCCACGCGGCGCGCGAGATGTCGATGAAGGCGCGACCCTGCGAGGTCGTCTCCAGCTGCCGCTCGCGCGACGGCACGAAGGCGCTCGCGAGCTCGGCGATCTCGTTCAATGCGGCCGTCTCGCCCGATTCCGTGGCGCGATAGGCGTGGACCAGAAACGTGGCGTCACAGAAGCCGGAGCCGTCGCCGAGCATCGCATCGAGCCAATCCGCCAGCGTCGTCGTGTCGGTGACGTCGCCCGCCTCGACCGCCCATTCGATGCCGCTGGAATAGGAGAAGCCGCCGACCGGGAACGCCGGCGACAGCCAGGTCATCAGCCGGTACAGCGCCGCCGCCTCGCCCTCGGCAAGATCACCGGCGCCGACCGGCTCATTTGTGGTCATGAGCATGCTTGTGGCCGTGGTGATGATCGGGATGATCGCAATGCTCGTCGTGGTGATGGTGGTGCTCGTGGCCATGGTCATGCGAGCCATGATCATGGTGGTGACCATGGTCATGGTGATGATGGCCGTGATCGTGATGCGCATGGTCGTGTCCATGCGCGTGGCCGGCATCGGCGTAGGCGCCGCCTTCGGGATCGAACGGCGCCTCGATCTCGATCACACGCGCGCCAAGGCCCTTCACCATCGCCTCGATGACGTGATCGCGGCGAATGCGCAGGGCCTTGGCCATGATCTGGGTCGGCAGATGACGGTTGCCGAGATGCCAGCCGACGCGCACGAGGTGGTGCGGATCGCGGCCGCGGATTTCGAGCAGCGGCTCGGGCGCCGCGACCACCTCGATCAGCCTTCCGTCCTCCAGCACCAGCGCATCGCCGCCGCGCAGCGCGACGGCATGTTCCAGGTCGAGCAGGAATTCGAGACCACGCGTTCCGGTCATCGTCATGCGGCGGCGGTGCCGGTCGTCGAAATCGAGCACAACCGTGTCCACTGGTGCTTCCGTGAAACGGTGCTGTCCCCTGACCTGCGTCGCCCGGATCATGCGTCTTACCTCTTTACCGTGTCTCGACCTTCTCGGGCGTGATGTATTCGATCTTCGGCGGCGCCGTGAAGCATTTCACCGCAACGCGGCCGAACGTCTTCATGTGCTCGGCAGCGCGATGCGGCCCCAGCGCTTCCATATTCTCCCACTGCTCGACGAACACCATCTTGGCAGGGTCGGTGACGCTCTCATGCAGGTCATAGGCGATATTGCCGGGCTCTTTCCGCGTCTCCTTGATGCAGGCGGTGGCGGCTGCAATGAATTCGGCGCGCGTCTCGGGCTTGATGGTCAGGGTGGCAACGACGTAGATCACGAGAAATCCTCCCGGCTTTTCTTCTGAGGGTTACGATACCGGGCGGGACATTAGACCAGGCGGGACCGAACGCAAAACCGCAAAAGCCGTCCCCGGACACCGCCGGGGACATGCGTCGAGGCGCTATTTCAGTACATGAAATATCGCTGCGCCATCGGGAGCACTTCGGCCGGCGCACAGGTGAGCAACTCGCCATCGGCGCGCACTTCATAGGTCTCCGGATCGACCTCGATATTGGGCGTCGCGTCGTTGTGGATCATGCTCTTCTTGGAGATCTTGCCGCGGGTGTTCTGGACCGCATAGAGCTTCTTCTCGATGCCGAGCTTTCGCGCGAGGCCACCGGTGACCGCGGCCTTGGAGGTGAACACCACCGAGGATGCCGTACGCGCCTTGCCGAACGCGCCGAACATCGGCTGGTAATGCACCGGCTGCGGCGTCGGGATCGAGGCGTTGGGATCGCCCATGGGCGCCGCGACGATCGTGCCGCCCTTGACGATGCAATCCGGCTTGACGCCGAAGAAGGCCGGCGACCACAGCACGAGATCGGCAAGCTTGCCCTTCTCGACTGAGCCGATCAGCTTCGACACGCCATGCGCGATCGCCGGATTGATCGTGTACTTGGCGATGTAGCGCTTGACGCGGAAATTGTCGTTGTCCTTGCCCTTGTCCTGCGGCAGCGAGCCGCGCTGCTTCTTCATCTTGTCGGCGGTCTGCCAGGTCCGGATGATGACCTCGCCGAGGCGGCCCATGGCCTGCGAGTCCGAGGACATCATCGAGAGCGCGCCGAGGTCGTGCAGGATGTCTTCGGCCGCGATCGTCTCCTTGCGGATGCGGCTCTCGGCGAACGCCAGATCTTCGGCGATGGAGGGATCGAGATGGTGGCACACCATCAGCATGTCCAGATGCTCGTCGATGGTGTTGCGGGTGAAGGGCCGCGTCGGGTTGGTCGACGACGGCAGCACGTTCTTCAGCCCGGCCACCTTGATGATATCAGGGGCATGGCCGCCGCCGGCGCCTTCGGTGTGGAAGGCGTGGATGGTGCGGCCCTTGAAGGCCTTGATCGTGTCCTCAACGAAGCCGGATTCGTTCAGCGTGTCGGTGTGGATCATCACCTGGATGTCGTGATCGTCGGCCACCGACAGGCAATTGTCGATCGCGGCCGGCGTGGTGCCCCAGTCCTCGTGCAGCTTCAGCGCACAGGCGCCGGCCCTGATCATCTCGACCAGCGCGGCGGGGCGCGACGCGTTGCCCTTGCCGGAAATGCCGAGATTGACCGGGAAGGCGTCGAACGACTGGATCATCCGCGCGATGTGCCAGGGACCGGGCGTGCAGGTGGTGGCGAAGGTGCCATGCGAGGGACCGGTGCCGCCGCCCAGCATCGAGGTGACACCTGACATCAGCGCGTGCTCGATCTGCTGCGGGCAGATGAAATGGATGTGGCTGTCGAAGCCGCCGGCGGTGAGGATCTTGCCCTCACCCGCGATCACGTCGGTGCCGGGACCGATGATGATGGTGACGCCCGGCTGGATATCGGGATTGCCGGCCTTGCCGATGCCAGCGATCATGCCGTCCTTGATGGCGACGTCGGCCTTCACGATGCCCCAATGGTCCACGATCAACGCATTGGTGATGACCGTATCGGCCGCGCCCTGCCTGTTCGTGACCTGCGACTGGCCCATGCCGTCGCGGATCACCTTGCCGCCGCCGAACTTCACCTCCTCGCCATAGGTGGTGAAATCCTTCTCGACCTCGATGATGAGGTCGGTGTCGGCCAGCCGCACCTTGTCGCCGGTGGTCGGACCGAACATGTCGGCATAGACGGAACGCTTCATCTTGACGGACATCACAAGCCCCGTTTGCGATTGAATGTCTGGTTGGTCACAGCAAGGCCTTTGCTGCTTTCACGGCATCATCGAATTTTTCGTCGAGCCACGCATTGCCGCCGCGGCACCCAGCCACGACCTTCGTGGCCCAGGCGATATAGTCGGCGAGATCTTCGCGCTCCCCAGCACTCGGATCGGTTTGAATGCGCGCGCCCGTATTGCTGATCTTGTCGGCGATCTTGATCAGCTTGGCGCCCGGCGACTTGTGGGGCGCGTCCTCGATCTGCTTCTGCCGCCGCTTCGCTTTCGGCAAGCTCATGTCATCGGTGCACTCGGCAACGAGGGACGCGACCCGATCGGAAAATCTCTGCGCGAGTTCCTCGCGCGTGGTGTCGGTGTCCTCGATCGTGTCGTGCAGCCAGCCGGCCGCGACCAGCTCGGCATCGGCGCCGTCGGTCGCAGTCGCGAGCAGATTCGCGACCTCTGCGAGATGATTAATATAGGGCTCATTGCCGCGGCCCTTGCGCGCCATGCCGTTATGGCGCTGCGCGGCGAGCTCGGCAGCTTCCGAGACGAGGCGGATTGGTGAGAGCATGGAAATACCTCCGTTTCCGCCTCAACCATGCCGCGGCGTGCTCGTTCCTGCGGAGGTCACAGCTTCCCCATCACATCGCCGCGGAAGCCGTAGATCGTCTTCTTGCCGGCCATGGCGACGAGCTGGACGTCGCGGGTCTGGCCGGGTTCGAAGCGGACGGCGGTGCCGGCGGCGATGTCGAGGCGCATGCCGCGCGCCTTCTTGCGGTCGAACTTCAGCGCGGGGTTGGTCTCGAAGAAATGGTAGTGCGAGCCAACCTGGATCGGGCGGTCGCCGGTATTGGCGACCGTCAGCGTCACGGTCTTGCGGCCGGCGTTGAGCTCGATCTCGCCGTCCTGGATGAAGAGTTCGCCGGGGATCATGTGCTACCTCGTCTTGCTCCGCTGCGTCATGGCCGGGCTTGTCCCGGCCATCCACGTGTTGGCGTCTGGTTTGATAGTCGTGGATGCCCGGGACAAGCCCGGGCATGACGATGTTGATACAATCTCGCGCTTCAACGGATCGGCTCGTGCACGGTGACGAGCTTGGTGCCGTCAGGAAAAGTTGCCTCGACCTGGATGTCGTGGATCATCTCGGGAATGCCCGGCATCACCTGGTCGCGGGTCAGCACCTGCGCGCCTGACTGCATCAGTTCGGCGACGGTGCGGCCGTCGCGCGCGCCTTCCAGAATGAAATCGGAGATGATCGCGATCGCCTCGGGATGGTTGAGCTTGACGCCGCGGTCCAGCCGGCGGCGGGCCACGATCGCGGCCATCGAGATCAGAAGCTTGTCCTTTTCGCGGGGAGACAGATTCATGCGACATCTCTTCCGTTCAACACGTCAATTCAACCAGTCTAGTTCAGCCAGAGCCGCGGCAGGGCCGCACCGGTGCGCGCCAGCACCGTCATCATGTCGGCGCGCAAGCGCGCCGCATCTTGGGCACAGAACCGCGCCATTGCAAAGCCATTCCAGGCCGAGATTCCGACCTCGCCGGAGAACGATTCCGACGCCTCCCGGATACGCTCGACCAGAGCCTCGTCGCCGGGCACGATCAGGGCTGTGCCGATCGCCGAGCCACCTTTAGCGACCGCGGGCCGTGCAAGCTTGGCACCGATATCGCCGTCGAGCCGGACCGTCTCGGCGAACACCAGCCGCCCGCCGCGGCGTAGCCGCCAGCGGTCGACGAACTCGCCCTGCTGCATCCGCTCGCCCATGGCGGTGCGGCCGAACACGACGATCTCGCACAGCAGGAGCGAGGCCGCCTCGTCGAGATCGATATCGAAGCGGCGCTGGACGCGGGCACGGTCGAACAAAATCGTCTCCTGGGGCAGCCAGGCAAGATGCGCGCCCGCGCCGACCTTCAGGGCGATGTTGAGCTGCGCTGCCGCTCCGGGTGTGCGATAGACCTTTTCGGCGGCCGCTGTGGTCAGTGTCAGCCGCGCGCCATCCGCCGCCGCGATGTTGATATCAAAACTGTCCCCGCCGGCGACCCCACCGGCCGTGTTGACGAACACGCCGGACAGACCCTGATCTTCCGGCGAGGGAAAGCGGACGCGGAGCGAACCGGATTCATGCAAGGCGCCGCGACGCGTCACGCCGTCGCGCGCATGCACGTCGAAGCGCACCGCGCCACGGGCGCGGTTGGCCTCGAACAGCGTGGACGTGGCCGACAATTCGCTGCGCATCCGCCTCCCCCAGCCGGTCGCGGCAGAATGGCCTACAGCGCCATCTGGCGGCTGATCTCGGCCGGATCGAGATTGGAGCGGTCGCAGGTGAACTTCACCGCGCCGCGATCCATCACCGCGAAACTGTCGCCGAGTTCGCAGGCAAAGTCGAGATATTGTTCGACCAGCACGATGGCGATGTTGCCGAGATTGCGCAAATAGGAAATGGCGCGGCCGATATCCTTGATGATCGAGGGTTGGATGCCTTCGGTGGGCTCGTCGAGCAAAAGCAGTTTTGGCCGCATCACCAGCGCGCGGCCGATCGCGAGCTGCTGCTGCTGGCCGCCGGAGAGGTCGCCGCCGCGCCGGCCGAGCATGGATTGCAGCACCGGAAACAGCGAGAACACGTCGTCCGGAATGTGCTTGTCCTCGCGCTTGAGCGGGCCGAAGCCGGTCTTGAGGTTCTCCTCGACTGTCAGCAGCGGGAAGATCTCGCGGCCCTGCGGTACGAAGCCGATGCCCTTGCGCGCCCGCTCGTACGGCCTGAGGCCGGTGATATCGCTGCCGTCGAACACGATTGCGCCCGAGGAGATCGGATATTGCCCGACCATCGCGCGCAGCAGCGAGGTCTTGCCGACGCCGTTGCGCCCGAGCACGCAGGTGACCTTGCCGGGCTTGGCCGAGATCGAGACGCCGCGCAGCGCCTGGGCAGCACCGTAAAACAGGTTGATGTCTTTCACTTCAAGCATCGGAAACACCTTTGCGGGCGAATAGCGAATGGCGAGTAGCGAATAGGAGAAGCGGCCAGTCCATTCGCCATTCCCTATTCGCCATTCGCTACCTTCCCAAATACACTTCGATGACCCTCTCGTTGGACGAGACCTGGTCGATGGTCCCTTCCGCGAGCACCGTGCCTTCGTGCAGGCAGGTGACTTTGACGCCGAGCTCGCGCACGAAGGTCATGTCGTGCTCGACCACCATGACGGTGTGGGTCTTGTTGATTTCCTTCAGCAGCTCGGCGGTGAGATGCGTCTCGACGTCGGTCATTCCCGCGACGGGCTCGTCGACCAGCAGCAGTTTCGGATCCTGCGCCAGCAGCATGCCGATCTCCAGCCATTGCTTCTGGCCGTGGCTGAGGCTGCCGGCGAGACGATTGCGAGCCTCGGTGAGGCGGATCGTCTCCAGCACCTTGTCGATACGCTCGGACTCCGCCTTGCTGCCGCGCCAGAACAGCGTGCCGCGGACCGAATGGTCGACATTGAGCGCCAGCAGGAGGTTGTCCTGCACGGTCTGGCTCTCGAACACGGTCGGCTTCTGGAATTTGCGGCCGATGCCGAGCTCGGCGATGCGGGTCTCGTCGAGCCGCGTCAGGTCGGTGACGCCGTCGAACAGCACGGTGCCTTCATCCGGCTTGGTCTTGCCGGTGATGATGTCCATCATCGTGGTCTTGCCGGCGCCGTTCGGGCCGATGATGGCGCGCATCTCGCCGGGCTCGAGCGTCAGCGATAGATTGTTGATGGCGTGGAAACCGTCGAAGGAGACGTGCACGCCGTCCAGATAGAGCATCGCGGAGGTCGCGCGGGTGTCCATGACGTTCATGACCGCTTACTCCGCCATCTTGGGTTCGGTGACGCCGTCTTCGGCCGCAGCGCTCACGGAGGTCGCGGGGGTGCGTTTTTCCTTCGACTGATACCACCAGGCATTGAAGGTGCCGACGATGCCCTTGGGCAGCAGCAGCGTCACCAGGATGAACAATGCGCCCAGCATGAACAGCCAGTACGGCGCGAGCACGCCCGAGGTGAAGAACGTCTTGGCGTAGTTGACGACGACGGCGCCGAGCGCCGCGCCGACCAGCGTGCCGCGGCCGCCGACCGCGACCCAGATCACCGCCTCGATCGAATTGCCCGGTGCGAATTCGCTCGGATTGATGATGCCGACCTGCGGCACGTAGAGCGCGCCGGCGACGCCGGCCATGCAGGCCGACACCGTGAACACGAACAGCTTGTAGGATTCGACGCGGTAGCCAAGGAAGCGCGTGCGCGATTCCGCGTCGCGCACGGCAATCAAGACCATGCCGAGCTTGGAGGAGACGATGGCGCGGCAGATCAGGAAGCCGATGATCAGCGCCAGGCAGCTCAGCGCGAACAGCGCGGCGCGCGTCCCCTCCGCCTGCACGTTGAAGCCCAGGATATCCTTGAAGTCGGTCAGGCCGTTATTGCCGCCAAAACCAAAGTCGTTGCGGAAGAAGGCGAGCAGCAGCGCGTAGGTCATCGCCTGCGTGATGATCGACAGATAAACGCCGGTGACACGGGAGCGGAAGGCGAGCCAGCCGAAGCAGAAGGCGAGCAAGCCGGGCACGACCAGCACCATCAGCGCGGCGAACCAGAACATGTCGAAGCCGTACCAGTACCAGGGCAGCTTCTCCCAGTTCAGGAACACCATGAAATCCGGCAGGATCGGATTGCCGTAGACGCCGCGGGTGCCGATCTGCCGCATCAGGTACATGCCCATGGCGTAGCCGCCGAGCGCGAAGAAGGCGCCGTGGCCGAGCGAGAGGATGCCGCAATAGCCCCAGATCAGGTCGATCGACAGCGCCAGGATGGCGTAGCAGACATACTTGCCCCAGAGCGCGACGAGATAGGTCGGCACCTGCAGGAACGAGCCCGCGGGCAGCAGCAGGTTGGAGAGCGGGATGAGGATGCCGCAGGCGGCGACGATTGCGAGAAAGATCGCCGCGCTGCGGTCCAGCGATCGCGTCAGCATGTGAGGGGTCATGCTTCCACCGCACGGCCCTTGAGCGCGAACAGGCCGCGCGGCCGCTTTTGAATGAACAGGATGATGAGAACCAGGATCGCGATCTTGCCGAGCACGGCACCGGCGACCGGCTCCAGGAACTTGTTGGCGATGCCGAGCGTGAAGGCGCCGACCAGCGTGCCCCAGAGATTGCCGACCCCGCCGAACACCACGACCATGAAGCTGTCGATGATGTAGCTCTGGCCGAGATTGGGGCTGACATTGTCGATCTGCGACAGCGCCACGCCGGCGATGCCGGCAATGCCCGAACCGAGGCCGAAGGTCAGCGCGTCGACGCGCGAGGTGGCGATGCCCATGGAAGCCGCCATGCGGCGGTTCTGCGTCACCGCGCGCATTTCGAGGCCCAGCGCGGTGTAGCGCAGCATCGCGAGCAGGATCGCGAACACGGCGAGCGTGAAGAGAAGGATCCAGAGCCGGTTATAGGTGATGGTGATCTGGCCGAGCTCGAACGCGCCGCTCATCCAGGAGGGGTTGCCGACCTCGCGGTTGGTCGGGCCGAACATGGTGCGCACCGCCTGCTGCAGCACCAGCGAGAGGCCCCAGGTCGCGAGCAGCGTCTCGAGCGGGCGGCCGTAGAGGAAGCGGATGATGCTGCGCTCGATCAGCACCCCGATCGCGCCGGCGACGAGGAAGGCAAGCGGCACGGCGATCAAGAGCGAATAGTCGAACAGGCCGGGATAGCGGGTGCGGATCACCTCCTGCACCACGAAGGTGGTGTAGGCTCCGATCATCACCATCTCGCCGTGCGCCATGTTGATGACGCCCATCACGCCGAATGTGATGGCGAGCCCGATCGCGGCGAGCAGCAGCACCGAGCCGAGCGAGAGGCCGTACCAGGCATTCTGCACCATCGACCAGACCGCGAGCGAATTCTGGATCGAGCCGATCGCGCTCGCGGCGGCCTTGGTGACCGAGGCCGGCTGGTCGCCCATGCCGGTGAGCAGCGCCAGCGCATCCTGGTCGCCCCGCGCCTTGAGGGTCGCGACCGCTTCGAGCTTCTCGACCTCGGTGGCGTCGGACTTGAACAGTAGGATCGCGGCGCGGGCCTCAGCGAGCGCCACCTTGACGGATTTGTTGGCTTCCTTGGCAAGCGCGGCATCGACCGCCTCGAGCGCGGTCTCCTCGTGCGACTTGAAGACGGACTGCGCGGCCTGCAGGCGCGTGCCGACGTCCGGAGACTGCAGCGTCAGGCTGCCGAGCGCGGCATCGACGCTGCGGCGCAGGCGGTTGTTGAGGCGAACCGCGCTCGCACTGTCGGGAACGCTGGCAACGGCCTCGCCGGTCGCAGCGTCGATCGACTTGCCGTCTCCATCAGTGACGTACACCTTCTTGCTGTCGGGATCGGCCATGAGGCGACCGTCCTGAAGCGCATTGATGATCGGAAAAGCCAGCTTGCTGCCGCTGCCCGCGATCACACCGATCGCCTCTTCCGTGTCGGAAAAATCATCGTTGGCGAATTTGGCGACCGCATCCTCGAAAGGACCGGCGAAGGCCGGCAGCGCGAACGCAATCAGAAACAACGAGAGTGCAAGCGAACAGAGACGAGCAGACAAATGGGCTGGCACTGTGAATGACCCCGGCAGAAATGAGTGGAGAAGGCGGCGGGATCGCCGCCCTCTCCGGTCTTGCAATGGAGCGTCAGATCGGGATCAGGAGCCCGAGCCGAGGCACTTGTTGGACTTGGTGTTGAAGTTGCCGCACTTCTTGCCGACCCAGTCGCCGATCAGGTCCTTGGAGCCGTCGAGCTCCTTCGACCAGGCGTCGCCGGGGACGAGGCTCGGGGTCTTCCAGACCACGTCGAACTGGCCGTTGCCCTTGATCTCGCCGATGAACACCGGCTTGGTGATATGGTGGTTCGGGAGCATCTTGGAGGTGCCGCCGGTCAGGTTCTTGGCTTCGATGCCCGGGAGAGCGTCGATGACCTTGTCGGGATCGGTCGACTTCACCTTCTCGACCGCCTTGACCCACATGTCGAAGCCGATCACGTGCGCTTCCATCGGATCGTTGGTCACGCGCTTCGGATTCTTGGTGTAGGCCTGCCACGCCTTGATGAACTTCTCGTTCTCCGGCGACTTGATCGACTGGAAGTAGTTCCAGGCGGCGAGGTGGCCGACCAGCGGCTTGGTGTCGATGCCGGCGAGCTCTTCCTCACCCACCGAGAACGCCACCACCGGGATGTCCTTGGCCTTGATGCCCTGGTTGCCGAGCTCCTTGTAGAAGGGAACGTTGGCGTCGCCGTTGATGGTCGAGACCACCGCGGTCTTCTTGCCGGCCGAGCCGAACTTCTTGATGTCTGCCACGATCGTCTGCCAGTCGGAATGACCGAACGGCGTGTAGTTGATCATGATGTCTTCCTGGGCGACGCCCTTGGACTTCAGATAGGCCTCGAGGATCTTGTTGGTGGTGCGCGGATAGACGTAGTCGGTGCCCGCGAGCACCCAGCGCTTCACCTTCTCGTCCTTCATGAGGTAGTCGACGGCAGGGATCGCCTGCTGGTTCGGCGCAGCCCCCGTGTAGAACACGTTACGCTCGCTCTCCTCACCCTCGTATTGCACGGGGTAGAACAGGATGCTGTTGAGCTCCTTGAACACCGGGAGCACCGACTTACGCGACACCGAGGTCCAGCAGCCGAACACGACCGAGACCTTGTTCTTGGTGATCAGCTCGCGCGCCTTTTCGGCGAACAGCGGCCAGTTCGATGCGGGATCGACGACGACGGCTTCCAGCTTCTTGCCGAGCACGCCGCCCTTCTTGTTCTGTTCGTCGATCAGGAAGAGGATGGTGTCTTTCAGCGTGGTTTCGCTGATTGCCATGGTGCCGGACAGGGAGTGGAGTACACCCACCTTGATGGTGTCGTCGGCGGCCTTTGCGCCAGTCAATGAAGCCAGACCGAGCATCAGTCCGGCGGTCGCAGCGAGCACGCCGCGGCGGCTAAATGACGCCGCTATATCGTGAGTGGATTTGTTAAACATGAGTGCCTCATCTCCCTGACGCAGACGTGAAAAACGCTGCGAAACGGCCCCACGGCCGCCTGCGGTTAATGGAATCGCAAGAACCATGCCATGGGCTGGGCACCCATCAACTGATTGAATTTGCAAAGCTAATTGGCAGAAATCGAAGTTTCTCCGCAGTCTTGCAGCCTAAATCATAGGCAACATAAATGTATGCGAAAGCGGCAGTCAGACTACTTTCTAAGCAAATCGCCAATGTTGGCTAAATTTCTGGCAGCAGTATTTTTGCACCGCACCCGCTGTTTCGGAGGCAAGTGCCTTGAAAGCGCCCCCTCGATGTTCCATATGAGCGTCCGAGACCTCTTGCGAATCAAGGGGTCGTAGCGAGCCGCGTGTTCTTAAGCCCTCTACGGGCCTCTGGCTTGCCCCATATCATCCAAGCCATCCGACACCCCAAACACGCAGGTGTCTTCTCGACACCCTTTTGCGCGCGCCGCGCTGATGCGCCGGGCGTTCGCTTTTGACATGGAAAGAACCCCTCTTTTGACTTCGTTTCAGGACTTCGGCCTCGCCGAACCCATCGCGCGCGCTCTTCGTGAAGAGAATTACGTCACCCCAACCCCGATCCAGGCCCAAACCATCCCGCTGGCACTGACCGGCCGCGACGTCGTCGGCATTGCCCAGACCGGTACAGGCAAGACCGCGTCCTTCGCGCTGCCGATCCTGCATCGTCTGCTTGAGAACCGCATCAAGCCGCAGCCCAAGACCGCCCGCGTGCTGGTGCTGTCGCCGACCCGCGAGCTGTCCGGCCAGATCCTTGACAGCTTCAACGCCTACGGCCGCCACATCCGCCTGTCCTCGACGCTCGCGATCGGCGGCGTGCCGATGGGCCGCCAGGTCCGTGCGCTGATGCAGGGCGTCGACGTGCTGGTCGCCACCCCCGGCCGCCTGCTCGACCTCGTGCAGAGCAACGGCTTGAAGCTTTCAAACGTCGAGTTCCTCGTGCTCGACGAAGCCGATCGCATGCTCGACATGGGCTTCATCAACGACATCCGCAAAATCGTCGCCAAGCTGCCGATCAAGCGGCAGACGCTGTTCTTCTCGGCCACCATGCCGAAGGACATCGCCGAACTCGCCGATTCCATGTTGCGCGACCCCGCCCGTGTCGCGGTAACCCCGGTGTCCTCGACCGCCGAGCGGATCAACCAGCGCATCCTGCAGGTCGACTTCGCGGCCAAGCCCGCCTTCCTGACCAAGCTGCTGCAGGACGAGGCGATCAACCGCGCGCTGGTCTTCACCCGCACCAAGCACGGCGCCGACAAGGTGGTGAAGACGCTGGCCAAGGCCGGCATCGCCGCCAACGCCATCCACGGCAACAAGTCGCAGAATCATCGCGAGCGCACGCTCGCCCAGTTCCGCTCGGGCGAGATCCGCACCCTGGTCGCCACCGACATCGCCGCCCGCGGCATCGACGTCGACGGCATCAGCCACGTCATCAATTTCGACCTGCCGAACGTGCCGGAGACCTACGTCCACCGCATCGGCCGCACCGCGCGCGCCGGAGCCGACGGCACCGCAATCTCGCTGGTCGCGGGCGGCGAGGAGCTCGGCTATCTGCGCGACATCGAGCGGCTGATTCGCGTCGCCCTGCCGCGGGAGGACCACCGCACCGACGCCGGCCGCCGCGATCCCGGTCCCGGCCCGTCGCAGCAACGACAGGGCCGGCCGGGCGGTCGTCCGGGCCAGCGCCCGCAAGGCGCACGGCACGGTGACGGACGTCGCGCCGACGAACGGCATGCCGACGGGCGCCACCATAGTGCGGGCAAGCAAGGCGACGGCAGGCACGGTGAGGGACGCCACGCCGAGGCAAGGCATGCCGACGGACGGCCCGGCAGTGGCCCGAATGCCTCCAAGGGTTCTCGCCGCCGCCGCTCCGGTGGTAAGATGCATTCAGCGCCTGTCGACCGTCCGGAACAGCGTTCCGCGCATAGCGCCGGGACCCCTGATGGGATACAAGGCGTTGCCTTTTTGCGCCGCCAGAGTCGGCCAAACAGCCAACCGAACCGCAAACCCTATTCGCACTAGCCGTCCACGACCTGGAGATATCAATGGCTAAGGAAGAGCTGATCCAGTTCGAAGGACTGGTCACCGAAATCCTCCCCGATGCCCGCTACCGCGTGCAGCTCGACGCCGGACACGAGATCGTTGCCTATACCGCCGGCAAGATGAAGAAGAACCGCATCAAGACGCTCGCGGGCGACCGTGTGACGGTGGAGATGTCGCCCTATGACCTCGAGAAGGGCCGGCTGATTTTCCGCCACAAGGACGAACGTCCCAGCACGCCGGGCGGACCGCCCCGTCCCGGACAGCGCGGCGGCCAATTCCGCCGCCGCTAGTCGGCTGCGGCGCGGGTTCGAATTCCGATCTGTAGATTGATCCGCCGTTGACATCACGGCGGATCAAAAAATCGTGCGTGTCCGGATTGTTTCGAACCGTTGCTTCCGATAAAATGAATTAATCGATTTTCGGCCGGACGACATTGGCATCCACCGGTACAGCCGGTTCAGACACGCTGACGACCCTTCCAGAAATTCGATCTAACCCTGCCCGCGCGAGCGGGCTCCGACATAGTGTTATCTGAGAGGGACTACCCCCGTGAGCATGGGAACCGTGAAGTGGTTTAACGCAACCAAGGGCTATGGCTTCATTCAGCCCGACGATGGCGGCCAGGACGTGTTCGTTCACATCAGCGCCGTGGAGCGCGCCGGCCTCGGCTCGCTCCGCGAGGGCCAGAAGATCTCCTATGAGATCGTGGCCGACCGCCGTTCCGGCAAGTCGGCGGCGGACAACCTGCGCGCTGCGAGCTGAGCCCGCCGGGCGCCGGCCCGATCAGCGAGCCAAAGCAAAAAGGCCGTGCGAGACGCACGGCCTTTTTTTCATGTCACCGACGGCTGACGAATCTCAACACGTCGATGGCACGTTGTTGTAGGGCACGCAGGTGACCTGACGCGGCCGCGTGTAGGAGAGATCGCTCAGGGTTACGCTCGACTTCAACACGTAGCCGATAGTCGGCGTGTAAGTGTAGTTGGCTTCGCTCAGGATGAGATAGCTCGACGGAATCAAGAGTGCCGGGGGAATCATCGTCGTGACCGTGTCGCCGGCGTTCCGAGCCGAGGTCGCAAGCGTGGCTTGCGTCGCGCCGCTCGCAATCGTGCCGGCCCTGCTCCACTGGACCTTGGCGATGCTGTTGGCGTCGATGTAGATCTGGGAGATCGTGCCCTTCACGAGCGCAGCGTCGTAAGGCATGACGACGGAGATGCTTGCCGTGAACGTATCCTTCATGCCGGCATCGTTGAGCGTCGTCGACTGCGAGGTCAAATCGGATAATGTCCGCGCGATCAACGTGATTTTGCGGTCGATCGCCACGGCGGACGAAAATTCGACGGTGCCGAAGAACATCACCAGCATCAGCGGGACGATGATCGCGAATTCGGTCGCCGCCAGCGCGCGCTTGTCGGCGACGAAGCCGCGCACGGAGCCGCGTGCATTCCTCCAGATGTTCGCAATCGCCCGCATCGGTCCGCCCAGATCCATCTGCCTCAGAAGGGTTCGTTCTTGAAAGCCACCGTCGCCACCATCAGCCGCTTGTTGCTGCATCCCGCGTTGTAGCCGAGGCCCGTGACGATGAGCGGCCATTGATAGAACAGGCGCACCACGACGACCTGGCCGGAGGTTCCGGCACTGTACTGCATCCCGGAGGGATTGAAGGTGCAGGAATTGCCGAAATTGGTGAGGCTGAGCGTCCCGAACGAGCTGGTGCTGACGACGTCGACGTACAGCTTGCTGCAATCGAACAGCGCCGGAATCTTGCTGCAGACGAAGGTCTTGAACGTCGTCTGATCGCATGCAGCGACGGTGTTGGGCGCGGACTGGCAGGCCGCCACCGAGCCGCCCTGTGCCTGAGCCTGGCCGGTTAGAATCGCACGCGCGGAGTCCTGCGCGATGGTCTCGAGCACCTGGCTGGAGAAGAACATGAGAGCCGTCTCGAGGATCGCGAACAGCAGCGCGAAGAACATCGGTGCGACCAGCGCAAATTCGACGGCTGCGGAGCCGCGGCGGTTGCCGCGAAACCGGAGCAGCGCTTTCCGGAGCGTGAACCTCGTAGGTGCAGGCGATGGCATCTCGTCAAATTCCCCAGCGACTGGCGATCATCTGCCCGTTCAATAGCGGAAACTGATTGTCTAAGTGTTTCAGACGATCCGCTTCCGGCGGTCCGCGCCGTTAACACCGTGTTAACCAGGCGCGCCCGCAAGCGGGAGGAAGCACGGCATGCAACGAGGTGCCGCCCTCGAATAGAGCGGCTTGGCAGGATCGAGGCCCGCCGGTCGGCTAGTTTGGCTTGGCAGCCGCGCCGGCACCCGCACCTCCGCTGGCGCTGCTGCTCAGCGTACCGGCCTGGCTCATCGCGTTGTTGAAATAGGTGTCGCTGTCGCCGAGCGTCACGCGGCGCTGGCAAAGCGGCACGCAGCTGTAGGACTCCCGCTCGACCCCGCGATAGACGGTGACGAGCCGGTCGCTCGGACCTTCGACCTGGATCTGGCGGTCCACCAGAATCTCGCCGCCGCGGTCGAGCGCGATGAAGTTGGTGGCCCCGTAGCCCTTTCCGGTCACGACGATCATGCCGCCGGGCTGGAGCGTGACGTCGGCGATCAGGGGATTGCCGACCACGATGGTCGCCACCTTGCCGGGCAGCCGCACCAGCTTGGCCTGGTCGACATTGACGGCGATGGTATCGGCGGCAGGCTCGGCGAGGCCGGCGGCCGGCGAGGCCAGCACCGCAGCGGCAACCAGTACACAGACGCGCACATGACGGCGCAGCATTTCTTTACGCATACTCTTACCCCCGGGACGTCACAGACCGGCAGAAGCGACCGAATACAGCGGAGCCGGTGCCCGACCCGGCTAACCTGCCTTTAATTCGTGAACGTTCCGCAAACTCGCCGAGTATTGTTTGAACGGACGGACATTTGCGGGCTCGCCCCTAAAGCGCGATGAGTTTTGGATGAATCGTCATCGCGATTTAGGTTGTTGTTTACGCATGATCTTTCCGGAAAACCGCTTCGCACTTTTCCGGATCATGCTTTAGTGCCGGAACGGATAGGCGAGCTGGCCCCCGATCTCCTTGGGCATGGCCGCTTCGTCCTTGCCGTAATCCTGCGGCAGCCTGCCCTCCGGCATGCGGAAGGTGCCGAACAGCACGTCCCAGATCGGGAACGTTCCGGCGAAATTGGTGTCGCCGCCCTCTTCGAGCGAGGTGTGGTGCCAGCGATGGAAGACCGGCGTCGCCAGGACGTATTTGAACGGTCCGAAAGTCCAGTTCAGGTTGGCGTGCACGAAGGCCGAGTGGAAGGTGGTGAAGGGGCCGACCCAGACCATGACGTTCGGGGAGATGCCTGCCATCAGCAGCACGACGTCGACGCTGATCGTCCCGAGCAAGAGATTGACCGGATGGAAGCGCGCCGCGGAGATCCAGCCGATCTCCTCCGACGAATGATGGATGGCGTGATATTTCCAGAAGCCGCCGTCGTGGAAAAGCCGGTGCAGCCAGTACAGCATGAAATCGGACAGCACCAGGAACAGCAGGGCCTGCAGCCACAGCGGCAGCTGCGCCAGCGGACCGTGGCCATTGTCGTAAAAGGCGATGAGCTCGTCGGCGTCGTGGATGTTGAAGACGACGCTGGCGCCGACGACCAGCAGCCCGATCCGCATGGTGCGGGCGAACACCGGAACGAAGAACCAGTAGCAGATGTCGGTGACGATCTCCCGCTTGCGCCACCACGGCGCGCCGGGATTGCAGGCCCAGAAATGCTCCAGCACGGTGAAGACCGCCGCGAGCACCAAGGTGACCGGGATCACCTTGACGATGGTCTCGCCGAGCATCAAGGCAACTTGCATGGGCAGGCTCGACATCGTCGCCTCTCTCCGCGAATTCCGCTGTAGCTTAAGGCCTACTCCGCGAAATTTAAGGGAGGGTGAAGCGCGCGTCGCGTTGTCGGCGCATCCGGAACAGAAGCGAATTTGCAGGTGCCGTCTTAAGGTGAAATTCACTCTGGGCAAAAGCATCGCGCCGGACGTGGGATTACCCGATCGAATTAACTCTCCCGAAAGAGCTCGGCTCTCATGGTCGTCGCGTCAACGACAGCGCCGAACGAGGCGGTCCCCACCCAGACGGAGTTTTGTTCATGAAGAACTTGATTGCGCGTTTCGCGAAGGATGAATCCGGCGCCACCGCCATCGAATACGGCCTGATCGCCGCCGGCATCGCGCTGGCCATCATCACCGTCGTCAACAATCTCGGCACCACGCTGAACGCCAAGTTCAGCTCGATCAGCACCTCGCTGAAGTAAGCGGGTCCACGAACGACGGCAAAAGCCCCGGACCTCCGGGGCGTTTGTTTTTCTGAAGACGGCGAGTTCCAGTGGCGTTGCACGAGTTCAGAACCGATGCCGCAGTCGCGGCGCACGAGGCGGAAGCGGCGCAGGCCGGCTCGCCGGTCTATTGGATCTGCCTTGCGCTGCTGGTTGCGACGGTCGCGCTCGCCGCACGTATTGCCAGCTTCTGGTGAAAGCGCGTTCGTCGGCCGAGGCCCGGGCGCGCCCGTGCCGCCGTTGTCGGTTTGTTTAGCATCGCGCGCTAGCATCGCCCGAAGCAGCTCCCGCGACAAACCCAGGCCTCAAGACGCAGCCCATGATTCTCGACCTTGCGCGCCTTCTGCTCTTCCCGGCCCTGATGGCGTTCGCCGCCGCGAGCGATCTCTTCACGATGACGATCTCGAACCGCGTATCGCTGGCGCTGGTGGCGGGCTTCTTCGCGCTCGCCCTCGCCGGGGGCATGGCACCTTACGAGATGCTGAGTCATGTCGGCGCCGGTGCGCTCGTTCTGGTCGTGGCCTTCACCTGCTTCGCCATGGGCTGGGTGGGCGGCGGCGACGCCAAGGTCGCGGCCTCCGTCGCGCTCTGGTTCGGCTTCCCCCATCTGATGAACTTCCTGCTCTACGCCTCGCTGTTCGGCGGCGCGCTGACGCTGCTCCTGCTGCAGTTCCGGCAGTGGCCGCTGCCTTACGGGCTGGCAGGACAGGCCTGGCTCGCACGGCTGCACGCCAAGGAGACCGGCATTCCCTACGGCATCGCGCTCGCGCTGAGCGCGCTGATGGTCTACCCGGAGACCGAATGGGTGAAGGCGATCGACCTCGCTCGCCTCGCGCTGCGCTGAACGCTCCGGGTAAACCCGGCGTTAAGGCGATTTAGATACGCCTCATTAACCATGCTTTGACGAATAGCTGGTCAACTGCCGATCACGGCGGCGGCAGCGTCGCGGCGTATTGTTGGAAAGTTGAAGCGTATGAATAGGGCACGCATTGTCGTCCTGACGGTCGCCATCTGCGCCGGCGGCGTCGCCGCGTACCTGGCGAGCGGCTCCGACAATTCTGCGCCGCCTCCGGTTCCGGTCGCGCAGCTTCCGACCGTCGACGTCCTCGTGGCCAAGAACGACATCGGCCTCGGTCAGACCGTGAAGCCCGAAGACGTGCAATGGCAGACCTGGCCGACCGCGACCGCCAGCGCCACCTTCATCCGACGCAACGAGCGCCCCGACGGTGCGACCCAGGTGACCGGCTCGATCGCGCGCGCGCCCTTCATCCAGGGTGAGCCGATCCGCGACCAGAAGCTGGTCAAGGCCGAAGGTTCCGGCTTCATGGCGGCAATCCTGCCCACCGGCATGCGGGCGATCTCGACCGAGATCTCGCCGGAGACCGGCGCGGGCGGCTTCATCCTGCCCAACGACCGCGTCGACGTCCTGCTCACCCGCCGGCTGAAGAACCCGGATCAGAGCAGCGGCGCTCCCGACATCGTCACCTCCGAGATCATCCTGGCCAATATCCGGGTCTTGGCCATCGACCAGGCACCCAAGGAGAAGGACGGGCAGAACGCGGTGATCGGCAAGACCGTTACCCTCGAGCTCAATCCCGCGCAGACCGCAACGCTCTCCGCGGCGCGTCAGAGCGGCACGCTGTCGCTGGCGCTGCGCAGCATCGTCGACGTCAAGATGAGCGAGATCACGCTCGATGACTCCGCGCAGAAGCGCGAGGGTGTCTCGATCATTCGCTACGGCATTCCAAGTCAGACGGCTAAGGCACGATGAAGACAGTCGACATCAAATACAGGGCAGATTCGGCGACGATGCGGACCTCACTGGTCCGCGCCCTGTCGTTTTCGGCCGCCCTCACGCTGGCGCTCAGCCCGACGATCGCCCCGGCGGTCGCCGCCGATTACCGCCCCGTGCCGCAGGCCGCGGCGGACGGCCAGATCAACGCGCGTTTCCTATCGCTCGGCATCGGCAAGTCGGTCGTGATCGACCTGCCGCGCGACATCAAGGACGTGCTGGTCGCCGATCCCAAGATCGCCAATGCGGTGGTCCGCTCCGCACAGCGCGCCTATATCATCGGCGCCGCGGTCGGCCAGACCAATATCGTGTTCTTCGATTCCGCCGGGCAGCAGATTGCGGCCTACGACATCGCGGTCAAGCGCGACCTCAACGGCGTGCGGGCTGCGCTGAAGCAGGTTCTGCCCAATTCGGACATCCAGATCGACGGCCTGGGCGACGGTATCGTCCTGTCCGGCACGGCCGCCAACCCTATGGAGGCGCAGCAGGCCAACGAGCTCGCTGCGCGCCTGGCCGGCGGCGTCGACAAGGTGGTGAACTCGATCGTGGTCCGCGGCCGCGACCAAGTCATGCTCAAGGTGACCGTTGCCGAAGTCGCGCGCACGATCGTCAAGCAGCTCGGTATCGACCTCACCGCCAACCTCAACTACGGCACCTCGGTGGTGAGCTTCAGCAACTCCAACCCGTTCACGGCCCTCGGCCGTAATCTGGTGGATGGCAACAATCTCACTGCGAGTTTCGGCGCGACGCCTTCGGTGCAGGCGACCCTGCGTGCGATGGAGAGCGCGGGCGTGATCAGGACGCTTGCCGAGCCGAACCTGACCGCGATCTCCGGAGAGTCCGCCACCTTCCTCGCCGGCGGCGAATTTCCGGTGCCTGCAGGTTATTCGTGCGATCCCGTCACGCGCGTCTGTACCACTCAGATCAGCTTCAAGAAGTTCGGCATCTCACTCAACTTTACGCCTGTGGTCCTGAGCGAAGGCAAGATCAGCTTGCGGGTGATGACCGAGGTCTCCGAACTGTCCAATGAGAATGCGATCACGCTGTCGCAGGCGGTGACCTCGAACACGGTCAACTCGCTGACGGTCCCCTCAATCAAAACACGCCGCGCAGAGACTTCGCTGGAAATTCCGTCCGGCGGCGCGATGGCGATGGCCGGCCTGATCCAGCAGCAGACCAAGCAAGCTGTCAACGGAATGCCGGGGCTGATGCAGCTCCCGATCCTCGGCACGCTGTTCCGCAGCCGCGACTTCGTCAACAATGCAACCGAGTTGGTCGTGATCGTGACGCCCTATGTGGTCCGCGCGGTGGCGCCGAAGGACCTGTCGCGGCCGGATGACGGCTTCGCCCCGCCTGCGGATCCGCAGGCGCAGCTGATCGGTAATATCAATCGGATCTATGGCGTGCCGGGCCGGACCGAACCGGCCAAGAACTACCGCGGCACCTACGGCTTCATTACCGACTGAGGCGGAACGGGGATTTCACGATGATCACGAGACCACCCCAGCTTCGCAAGCGCGCCATCAGCCTCGGTGGCGCGCTCATCGGCCTCGCGCTCGCGGTCGGGGGCTGCCAGCACGACGAAGTCCTCACGGCGTCCATTCCCGACGACTACAAGCAGCGCCATCCGATCGCGGTCGAGGAGCAGAATCGCTCGATCGTCGTCTTCGTGGGTCATGCCCGCGGGGGATTGACCGCTGCCCAGCGCGCTGACGTGATGGGCGTGGCATCGGCGTGGTTGCAAGAAGGCACCGGCGCGATTCGCATCGACGTGCCTTCCAATACGCCCAATGCTCGCCCGGTCGCCGATACGATGCGTGAGATCCAGGCGATGCTGGCGGCGGCAGGCGTTCCGCCGCGCGGCGTCAGCCTTCACCCCTACCAGCCGCAAGACAAGCGCTTCCTCCCCCCGATCCGGCTCACCTATTCCAGGATTGCCGCAGTCGCCGGTCCCTGCGGCCTGTGGCCGGAAGACATCGGACCCTCGATGAAGAACAAGCGCTGGTTCGAGAACAAAGACTATTACAATTACGGCTGCGCTTATCAGCGCAACCTCGCGGCCATGGTCGACAATCCGTCGGATCTTGAGCAGCCGCGGCCCGAAACTCCGTCATACACGCCGCGGCGCATCACCGGGTTCGAGAAGTATCGCAAGGGAACGACGACGGCGACCACCTATCCCGAGGCCGACAGGGCCAAACTCAGCGACACCGGCAAATGATCAGTTACGCGCGCCAGACACACGAAGAGCAGCCGGCAGCAGCTCCTCCGCCGGTCGAGGAGCATATTGCGCCTGCGCCGCGCGTCTCGGTTCAGGCCTTCTGCGAAACCGTGGAGACGGCCGCCGCGGTGCAGTCGGCCGGCGAGGATCGCCGTCTCGGCAAGGCTCACCTGAAGATCCAGATGGGCGGCATGGCGGCCGCGATCGAAGCCTACCGCTCGGCTCCCACGCCGAACGTGATCGTGCTCGAGAGCGACGGCCGCAACGACCTGCTGGGCGGACTCGACCAGCTCGCCACCGTCTGCGATGCCGGGACCCGCGTGGTGGTGATCGGCCGCATCAACGACGTCACGCTCTATCGCGAGCTGGTGCGCCGCGGCGTCAGCGATTACGTGCTCGCGCCGGTTGGCGCGATCGACGTCGTACGCTCGATCTGCAACCTGTTCTCGGCCCCCGAAGCCAAGGCAGTCGGCCGCATCATCGCAGTGGTCGGAGCCAAGGGCGGCGTCGGAGCTTCGACCATCTCGCACAACGTCGCCTGGGCGATCGCGCGCGACCTCGCGATGGACGCCGTCGTCGCCGATCTCGACCTTGCCTTCGGCACCGCCGGCCTCGACTACAACCAGGATCCGCCGCAGGGTATCGCCGACGCGGTGTTCTCGCCCGACCGCGTCGACACCGCCTTCATCGACCGCCTGCTGTCGAAGTGCACCGACCATCTCAGCCTGCTGGCGGCGCCTGCGACGCTCGACCGGGTCTATGATTTCGGCACTGACGCTTTCGATGCCGTATTCGACACGCTACGCTCCACCATGCCCTGCATCGTGCTCGACGTTCCGCATCAATGGTCGGGCTGGACCAAGCGCGCCTTGATCGGGGCGGACGACATCCTGATCGTGGCCGCCCCGGACCTCGCCAATCTGCGCAATACCAAGAACCTGTTCGATCTATTGAAGGCCGCCCGCCCCAACGACCGGCCGCCGCTCTACTGCCTGAACCAGGTCGGCGTGCCGAAACGGCCCGAAATCGCCGCCGCGGAGTTCGCCAAGGCGATCGAGAGCCAACCGGTCGTCTCGATCCCGTTCGAGCCGCAGATCTTCGGCTCGGCGGCCAACAACGGCCAGATGATTGCGGAGATCTCCGCCAACCACAGGTCGATCGAGATGTTCCTGCAGATCGCCCAGCGCCTGACCGGCCGTAGCGAGACCAAGAAGCAAAAGTCGTCCCTGCTTTCACCTCTGATTGAGAAGTTGCGGGGAAGATAAGCCGCCGCATGGAGTTGTTAAGTGTTCGGTAAGCGTAGCGGAACAGACACCGACCTTCGGGCGCCCAAGCCCGGCGCCGTGTCGCTCGAGCCTGCCCCGGCTCAGGCGTCGACGGTGTCGCGCGCTCCGCCTCCGCCGGCCGTCGCCTCGCCGCCGCTTGCGCCCGCCAAGGCTCCGCCGCCTCCGGCCATGGAGAGCCGGCGTTCGGACAATTACTACGAGGTCAAGGCGACCATCTTCGGCGCGCTGATCGAGGCCATCGACCTCGCCCAGCTCGCCAAGCTCGATTCGGAGTCCGCGCGCGAGGAAATCCGCGACATCGTCAACGAGATCATCGCGATCAAGAACATCGTGATGTCGATCGCCGAGCAGGAGGAGCTGCTCGACGACATCTGCAACGACGTGCTCGGTTACGGCCCGCTCGAGCCGCTATTGTCGCGCGACGACATCGCCGACATCATGGTCAATGGCGCCAACACCGTCTACATCGAGGTCGGCGGCAAGATCCAGCGTACCGGCATCCGCTTCCGCGACAACCAGCAGCTTCTCAACATCTGCCAGCGCATCGTCAGCCAGGTCGGCCGGCGCGTCGACGAATCGTCGCCGATCTGCGACGCGCGCCTCGCCGACGGCTCTCGCGTCAACGCCATCGTGCCGCCGCTGTCGATCGACGGCCCCGCGCTCACCATCCGCAAATTCAAGAAAGACAAGCTGACGCTGGATCAGCTCGTCAAGTTCGGCGCGATCACGCCGGAAGGCGCCGAGATCCTTCAGATCATCGGCCGCGTCCGCTGCAACGTGCTGATTTCCGGCGGTACCGGCTCGGGCAAGACCACCCTGCTCAACTGCCTCACCAACTACATCGAGCACGACGAGCGCGTCATCACCTGCGAGGACGCCGCCGAGCTCCAGTTGCAACAGCCTCACGTGGTGCGGCTGGAAACCCGCCCGCCCAACATCGAGGGCGAGGGCCAGGTCACGATGCGCGAACTGGTGCGCAACTGCCTGCGTATGCGTCCCGAACGCATCATCGTCGGCGAGGTCCGCGGACCCGAAGCCTTCGACCTGCTGCAGGCCATGAACACCGGCCATGACGGCTCGATGGGCACGCTGCACGCCAACAACCCGCGCGAGGCGCTGTCGCGCTGCGAATCCATGATCACGATGGGCGGCTTTTCCCTTCCGTCGCGAACAATTCGCGAGATGATCTGCGCCTCGATCGACGTCATAATCCAGGCCGCGCGCCTGCGCGACGGCTCCCGCCGCATCACCCACATCACGGAGGTGATGGGCATGGAAGGCGACACCATCATCACCCAGGACATCTTCCTCTACGACATGGTCGGCGAGGACGCCAACGGCAAGATCATCGGCCGGCACCGCTCAACCGGCATCGGCCGTCCGAAGTTCTGGGAACGCGCCCGTTATTACGGCGAGGAGAAGCGCCTCGCCGCGGCACTCGACGCGGCGGAAGTCGCGCCGAAGACGTGAGCAGATCGGCAGCGCCATGAACATGCAGGTCCTCGCCCTCGCCTTCCTCGCCACCGCAGCAGTCGGTGGCATCGCCTGGGTATTCCTCTATCCGGTGCTGTCTGGGGAGCGAAAGGCGGAAAGCCGCCGTGCCTCGGTCGCACGCGCCGAAGCGCCCACGGCCCGGCAAGCCGAGAAAACCCAGCGCTCGCGCCGCGAGCAGGTCGAGTCCACGCTGAAGGACCTCGAGGCGCGGCGCGCCCAGGAGAAGAGCGCCCCGCTCAGCGTCCGCCTGTCGCAGGCCGGGCTCGACTGGACGCCGCAGAAGTTCTGGACCGTGTCCGCCGTGGTGGCCGGCGTTTTTTTCGCGGCCGCCATGTTCGCGGGCGGCGGCCTGATCGGCGCCGCCGGTCTTGCCTTTGCCGGCGGCTTCGGCCTGCCGCGCTGGGCACTCGGCTTCCTCAAGAAGCGTCGCGAAACCAAGTTCCTGGCTGCACTGCCCGACGCGGTCGACGTGATCGTCCGCGGCATCAAGGCAGGCCTGCCCTTGTTCGAATCGATCAAGGTCGTAGCCGCCGATTCGCCCGAGCCGCTGCGCAGCGAGTTTCTGGCCATCATCGAGACGCAGGCGATCGGCATGCCGCTGGGCGAGGCCTGCGCGCGGCTCTACGAGCGCATGCCGCTGCCGGAAGCCAATTTCTTCGGCATCGTGGTGTCGATCCAGCAGAAATCGGGCGGCAACCTCTCCGAAGCGCTCGGTAACCTCTCCAAGGTGCTGCGCGACCGCAAGAAGATGAAGGAAAAGATCCAGGCGATGTCGATGGAAGCCAAGGCCTCGGCCGGCATCATCGGCTCGCTGCCGCCGATCGTGATGTTCCTGGTCTATCTCACGACGCCGCAATACATCTCGGTGCTTTGGACTCATCCCACCGGCCAGCTGATGCTGGTCGGCTGCGTCGTCTGGATGTCGATCGGCATCCTGGTGATGAAGAAGATGATCAACTTCGATTTCTGACGGTGTCGCATGGTCGAATTCCTCGTCTCGAAACTGCACGACGTCCGTTTCATGACCATGCTGCTCGCGGCCATCGCCGCGAGCGCCACCGTCTATACGCTGGTGATGCCGTTGTTCGCCGGCGAGGGCCTCTCCAAGCGCATGAAGGCGGTGGCGAGCGAGCGTGAACGCATCCGGCAGCGCGAGCGTGAGCGTCTCAACAAGAGCGAGAAGGTTTCGCTGCGCCAGACGCCCAAGCAACTCGTCTCCAAGGTGGTCGAGGACTTCAACCTGACCAAATGGCTCGCGCAGGAGGCTGCGCGGGACAAGCTCATCATGGCAGGTTACCGCGGACAGGCGCCCTACATCACCTTCCTGTTTGCCCGCATGGTCGCCCCGATCGTGTTCTTGATCGGCTCGGCCCTCTACGTGTTCGTGATTGGAAACATGCAACAGGCGTTGCCGATCAAGATCGGCATCTGTATCGGCGCCGCCTATCTCGGCCTCCAGGCGCCGATGCTGTTCCTCAGAAATGCGATCTCCAAGCGCCAGCTCTCGATCAAGCGTGCGTTTCCCGACGCACTCGATTTGCTCCTGATCTGCATCGAATCCGGCATGTCGGTCGAGATGGCATTCCGGAAAGTTGCGACCGAAATCGTGGGCCAGTCAATCGCGCTGTCGGAGGAGTTCACCCTGACCACGGCCGAGCTGTCCTACCTGCAGGATCGTAAGGTCGCCTATGAGAACCTGGCACGGCGCACCGGGCTGGAGGGCGTCAAGTCGGTGTGTCTGGCGCTGCAACAGGCGGAACGATACGGCACCCCGCTCGGCCATTCTCTGCGCGTCATGGCGCAGGAAAATCGCGACATGCGCATGAACGAGGCCGAGAAGAAGGCGGCCGCGCTGCCGCCGAAGCTCACGGTGCCGATGATCCTGTTCTTCCTGCCTGTGCTGTTCGTGGTCATTCTCGGACCCACCGCCATCAAGGTCACCGAGATGCAATGAGCCGGGCTGGACCATACGGTCCGCCACCAAGGCCAGGAAGTCAGATGATCAGCCGGGCTGGCTCAGCGAAGCGACCGGCATCCGCTTCGGCGCGCCGCGCGGGACCTCGCTACGGCTCAGCATCTCCTTGAGATAGGCGACATTGGCCGCAGCCTGGTCCGGCGGCAGGTCCGCCTTGACGATGGTCTCCGCCTCCGCGAAGCGGCCCTGCAGGCCGACGACCAGGCCGAGATTCTGCCGGACCCGGGCGCTGGCACGCGGCGAGGCATGCGCCTGCCGCAGCGCCTCTTCCGCCTTCGGCAGCTCTTTCGACAGCATGTAGGACAGGCCGAGGTTGGAGAGCACGCCGGGATCACCCGGTGCGATCTTGAGCGCGCTCGCGTAATAGGATCGCGCCTCCTCATGACGGCCCATCTGGTCGAGCGCGGTGCCCTGCACCGAGAGCAGGCGCCAGTCCGGATTGTCGGGCGAATGCGCCTTCGACAGCACGTCGAAGGCCTGCTGGAAATTGCCGTTGTCGGCGAGTGCGCGGCCGTACTGGGCAAGCAGCGCCTTGTTGCCGGGGTTGGCGATGGTCGCCTGCTCGAGCACGGCGGCGGCCTGGGCGCGCTGGCCGTTGGCGCGCAAGGCCTGTCCATAGGCGAGCGCGGCGTCGGCATCTTTGGGATTGGCGCGGTAGCGCTCGCCATAGGCTTCGACCGCACGCGCCGGATCGGTGGGCGCGCGATCGGCGGAGGCCGCGTCCGCCCGGGGGCCGACCGAGCCCGTCACCTCCGAGAGTTTCGACATCGCCGTGCAGCCGCCGAGGCTCATCGCCACCGTCGCGACCAGCGACGTCGAAGCAAGTAGCCGGGTAAGCCTGATCCGTTGACGCATGACGCTTTGACTCTCGAGCTGCTCGATCGAGCCGAACGTGTCAGCAGTAGAATGTTAACCCTAACGGCCGGTTAACAGCGCTCAGACGCGCTTCTCTCACGCCGGCGATGGTTGCGGCGGCGCTTTGCCGCCGAGGCCGAGATCGAGGCCGAGCGCCTGCACCTGCTGATCCAGCTCCCGCAGCAATTGCAGCCGCTGCCGCCCCCGCCGCTGAACGTCGACACTATCACAAGGCAGCCGCGGCACCTGACGCAGGAAGTCGTTACAATTGATCAGGCCTTTCCCGTAGAGCTCATCGAGCCGAGCGCGATCAATGCCGAGCACGTCAGCGGATTGCTCGATCAATCGGTTGAGCAGCGTTTTCACCGCGGCGAGCGCGTCGCTGTCGAATCCCGGCCGGGATCTCGCGGCCTTACGCTCGAGCTCCGCCCAGGCATGGGCCGAGACCATGTAGGTGTAGAGCGCTATCGCCCAGTTCGGCTCCGCCTCATCGTAAAAGCTGCCACGCATGAACAGCCGGCGGACGATCGCCGCGACCTGGTCGCGTTTCAGTGTGCGGGACGAGGCCGCCTCGATCGCCGACTGGACGGCCGGATCGCGGGAAAAATCCCGCCCCGCCGGCAGCCTGATGACGCCGCCCGGCAGGTTGGAATCGAGCGGCCTGAAGGCCGCATCGTTGCGGAGCCTCGTATAGCGGTTGATCGCGAAGCGGTGCTCGTTGCGGCCGGCATGGGACGCGGGGCCGAAATGGACGAGGTTGAAACCGGCATCGTCGCCGGCTTGCCCGGTCGAGGACGGACAGGAGAGCACGTAGATCGTGCGCCAGAACGCCTCACCGCTCTCGCTCGACGTCGCACGCGGATCGGGGATGGAATAGCGGGTCAGCCCCTCGACATGGCGATGACCGTGCAGAACCAGATCGACGTTGAGCGAGGTGGCGGCCTCGAGGAAGGTCGCAGGTGCGGCGAGATACATCAGCGGCTCGTCCGGCATGCCTAGAAAGCGCTTTCCTTCGCCGGTGGCCTGCGGCAGTGGGTGATGGTGCAGGGCCAGCACACGCACCAGATTTTCCGCCGGCTCGGCGTAGTCGGCGCGCCCGGCCAAACCGATGCTTCCCGCGACCTCGGCGCTCAGCCGGGCGGAATCGGCGACCATCGCCTTGTAAGCGCTCTCGTCGATCTTGCCGCTCGCGAGCGCCTTCAAGTTGGCGCGATTGGAATCGAGCAGCACCAGGTCGAGGCCTGCCTGACGGTAATAGACATTCTTCGCGGTCCGCGGCAGGTGCAGGTAGTCGTAGGCGTCGTGACGGCCCGCACGCTGGCTCGGCCGCTTGACGTCGTGATTGCCTGCCACGGCCTGGATATCGGTGAACAGCCCTGTCTGCCGGAAGGATGCGATGACGGCGAGCGCCTCGTCGAGCGCGCGCGGCGTGGGGTCGTCCACCAGATCGCCCGTGATCAGCAGGATGCGATCGGGAACATTCGCGGCAGCCGCCATCTTCTCGCAAATCGCGGCCCTGAGCGTCTCGATGGCCGGAAGCAGCCGGCCCGACCCATCCAGATGCAGGTCGGAAATCTGCGCAACAACGAACGATCTATCCATTTTGCGCCGCTCATCTGCACATGCTGCGCCGCCTAAACAATGAGAAAAATGCTTCGACGAACAGATTCAGCCGTATCGACCCAACCTGGGCGGGCACCATGCCGCCGCGTGTCTGCGTTCGGGTTCATGCAGAGCAAGCGACACAATCTAAAATGTTCGTCGATAATGCCACAACCGAAGCGCTAGTAAAGCCCTGCGGCCGTGGCGTTGCGAACGGCAGCTCTCGGCGTGAGATACGAGATTTGTCCGCGGACGGTTTCGTCGCGCCCGGTCGATACTCGATCGTAAGCCGCTTGCAGATCTCGTCGAGCGCATCGGACCGCATGCCCACCTTGCGGCGCGTAGCGGCTCGCTGAACGGTGACGGCAAAGCCGATTGCAGCGGCGGCCAAACTCTGCGAAGTCTCGTCCGTTCGCATGACTCGCCTGAACTGACGATCCGGACCCGCCAATGCCTTCTGTCTTCGAGACGTCATCCGCCGCCACCCCGATCACCTTCGTCACCAAATCGAGCTGGGATCAGGTCGCCGAGACGCTGCCGCCGGCGCAACGCCAGTTCGCGCGTGCCAGCGCCTTCGCCGCCAAGCCGGGCAGCTATCTGGCGCTGCCCGCGACCGACGGCACCATTGCTCAGGTACTGTTCGGGCTGGAGGAAGAGGATGCAAGATCGCGCGACCTGTTTCGGCCCGGCGCCCTGCCCGGCCTCTTGCCGCCCGGCACCTATCGGTTTGCCAATGCACCGCACGATGCGCGGCTCGCCGCGCTCGCCTTCGCACTGGGTTGCTACCGGTTTGCCCGCTACCGCAAGGCAGATCGCCCCGAGATCCGGCTGGTGCCGCCTGACAGTGTCGACGCGGCCGAGATCGAGCGGATTGCCGATGCGGCAATGCTCGCGCGCGACCTCATCAACACGCCGTCCAACGACATGGGCCCGGATGAGCTCGCCGCAGCCGCGCAAGCGCTCGCCGCCGAGTTCGGCGCGAGCTTTTCCTGCACCATCGGCGAAGAGCTGGCGAAGAACTTTCCGCTGATCCACGCCGTCGGCATGGCCTCCAGCCGCGCGCCGCGGCTGATCGACATCGTCTGGGGCAATCCCGATCATCCCAAGGTGACGCTGGTCGGCAAGGGCGTGTGTTTCGACACCGGCGGCCTCGACCTCAAGCCGTCGAGCGGCATGCTGATCATGAAGAAGGACATGGGCGGCGCCGCCAACGTGCTGGCGCTGGCGCGCATGGTGATGGATGCAAAGCTGAAGGTGCGGCTGCGCGTGCTGATCCCGGCGGTGGAGAACGCTGTCGCGGGCAATGCCTTCCGCCCGCTCGACATCTTCACCTCGCGCAAAGGGATCACCGTCGAGATCGGCAACACCGACGCCGAGGGCCGCCTCGTGCTCGCCGACGCGCTGGCCCTGGCCGACGAGGAGAAGCCTGATCTGCTGATCGACCTGGGCACGCTGACCGGTGCGGCCCGCGTCGCGCTGGGGCCGGATCTGCCGCCCTTCTACACCCATGATGAGACGCTGGCCGCCGACGTCGCGCGCTGCGCGATGAAGGAGAACGATCCGTTGTGGCGCATGCCGCTGTGGCCGCCTTACGATGCCTGGCTGGACTCCAAGACCGCCACCATCACCAATGCACCGTCGGGCGGTTTCGCCGGCTCGATCACCTGCGCGCTGTTCCTGCAACGCTTCGTCGAGCACGCCAAGAGCTGGCTCCATGTCGACATCTATGGCTGGACGCCGTCGGCGAAGCCGGCGCGGCCCGAGGGCGGCGAATGCCAGGCCGCACGCGCCATCTACGCACTGCTGAGCGAGCGCTATGCCTGATCCAGGACACGACCCGAGGCTGACGCCGGCGCGGGGCGACCTTGCCGCCAAATATCTCGAAGGCAAGGTCGAGGCGCAGCGCTTCGTCGAGGGTGACGAGTTCGAGGTCGTCGAGCCGATCGCGCCCATGCGCGAGCAGCCGTCCTCGAACGCGACGTTGATGACCGAAGCGCTGCGCGGCGAACGCGTCACCATCTACGACCGCAACGGCGAGGGTTGGGCCTGGGGCCAGCTCAATGACGATGGCTATGTCGGCTGGCTGCCGGATGCGGCGCTCGCAAAGCCGTCGGCTGCCGCAACGCACTTGGTCGGCGCACTGCGGACGTTTGCGTTCCCCGGCCCCTCGATCAAGCTGCCGCCGGCCGACACGCTCGTGATGGGATCGAAGCTCGCCGTGGCGCGCGAGGACGGCAGCTTCGCCGTGACGCACGACGGCAGATATCTGCCGAGAACGCATCTCATCCCGCTCGATCGTCGCGAACCGGATTTCGTCGCGGTGGCCGAGCGCTTCGTCGGCACGCCCTATCTGTGGGGCGGCAAGAGCAGCTTTGGCATCGATTGCTCCGGCCTCGTCCAGGTCTCGCTGACATCAGCCGGGATCGGCTGCCCGCGCGACAGCGACATGCAGCTCGCCGGTCTCGGCCGCACACTGGAGCCGCATGAATGGAGCAGCTTGCAGCGGGGCGATCTGATCTTCTGGAAAGGTCATGTCGCCATCGTGCGCGACGCCACCACCATGGTTCACGCCAATGCGCATGACATGGCAACGGTGATCGAGCCGATTGAGCCGGCGATCGCGCGGATCAAGGCGGCTGGCAGCGAGGTCGTCGCGATCAAGCGGCTCTGACGGAGCGCTACGTCGCCACCGCCCCGTTCCCAGCCGTCTCCAACCGGAACGCGGCCGCGAACAGCGCTCGAGTATAATCCGTTTTCGGATTCCTGAACAATTCGGCCGCCTGGCCTTCCTCGACCACCTTGCCGCCGCGCATCACGATGAGGTGGCTGGCGAGCGAGGCGACGACACGCAAATCGTGCGAAATGAACATGTAGGTCAGCTCGCGCTTGCGCTGAAGCTCGCGCAACAGATCGACCATCTGCGCCTGGAACAGCATGTCGAGCGCGCTAGTCGGTTCGTCCAGCACGACGAAATCAGGCTCCAGCACGATCGCGCGCGCGATGGAGATGCGCTGTCGCTGGCCGCCGGAGAATTCGTGCGGATAGCGGAAGCGCGTCTCCGGATTGAGTCCGACATCCTCGAGTGCCTTAACGACGCGCGCCTCGCGTTCCTCGCGCGAGAGCGCCGGCTGATGCACGGACAGGCCCTCGGCGATGATGTCGGCGACCGACATGCGCGGTGAGAGCGAGCCGAACGGATCCTGAAACACGATCTGCATGTCGCGCCGGAAGGGACGCATCTCCTTGAAGCGCAGCCCCTGGATGTCGTTGCCTAAGAACACGATGCGCCCGTTCGAGGAGATCAGCCGCAGCAGCGCCAGCCCCAGCGTGGTCTTGCCCGAGCCGGATTCGCCGACGACGCCGAGCGTCTCGCCCTTGCGCACGGCGACGCTGACACCGTCCACCGCCTTGATGTGACCGACCGTCTTGCGCATCAGGCCGCGCTTGATCGGGAACCAGACCTTGAGATCATTGGCCGACATCACCACCGGCGCATTCGGCTGCGGCGGCGCCGGATCGGGCTTGGGCTCCGCCGCGAGCAGGTCACGTGTATAGGGATGTTTCGGGGCCTTGAAGACCTGCTCGACCGGACCCTGCTCGACGATCAGGCCGCCCTTCATGACACAGACGATGTCGGCGATGCGGCGCACGATTCCGAGATCGTGGGTGATGAACAGCAGGCTCATGCCGAGCCGCGCGCGGATCTCGGCGAGCAGCGCCAGGATCTGCGCCTGCACCGTGACGTCGAGCGCCGTGGTCGGCTCGTCCGCGATCAGAAGGTCCGGCTCGTTGGCGAGCGCCATCGCGATCATTACGCGCTGGCGCTGGCCGCCGGAGAGCTGGTGCGGATAGCTGTTCAACCGCGTCTCGGGATCGGGGATGCCGACCTGGGTCAAGAGCTCCAGCGTCCGCTTGCGCGCCTGCGCATTGCTGGTCGGATTGTGCAGCTGGATGATCTCGCCGATCTGCGCCTCGATCGTGTGCAGCGGATTGAGCGAGGTCATCGGCTCCTGGAAGATGATGGAGATGTCGCTGCCCCTGATCTCCCGCATCTGCTGCTCGGACTGGTCGATCAACTCCTGGCCCTTGAAGCGAATGCTGCCGGACGGATGGGAGGCATTCGGATACGGCAGCAGCTTCAGGATCGAGAGTGCGCTGACCGACTTGCCGGAGCCGGACTCGCCGACCAGCGCCACGCATTCGCCGCGCTTGATCTGGAACGAGACCTTGTCGACCGCGAGCGTGGTGGCGCCGCCCTGGTGAAAGGCCACCGAGAGGTCGCGAACGGCGAGCAGGGGCTGGTTGATCGCATCCATGGCCTTACCTGAACGTCTTGCGCGGATCGAAGGCGTCGCGCACGGCTTCACCGATGAAGATCAACAGCGAGAGCATGATCGCGACCGAGAAGAAGCCGGAGAAGCCGAGCCACGGTGCCTGCACATTGGCCTTGGCCTGCGAGAGCAATTCGCCGAGCGAGGGCGATCCCGGTGGCAGGCCGAAGCCGAGGAAATCGAGCGCCGTCAGCGTCATCACCGAGCTCGAAACGATGAACGGCAGGAACGTCATGGTCGCGACCATCGCGTTCGGCAGCAGGTGGCGGAACATGATCAGGGGATTGGAGACGCCGAGCGCACGTGCCGCCTGGACGTATTCGAAATTACGCCCGCGCAGGAACTCGGCGCGCACGAGGCCGACCAGCGACACCCAGGAGAACAGCAGAAGGATTCCGAGCAGCACGAAGAAGCCCGGCACGAGCACCGAGGACAGGATCAGGAGAAGATAGAGCGAGGGAATCGCCGTCCAGATCTCGATAAAGCGCTGGAAGATCAGATCGACCCGGCCCCCGAAATAGCCCTGCACCGCTCCCGCCGCGATGCCGATGACGGACGAAACGATGGTGAGGCAAAGACCGAACAGCACCGAGATGCGGAAGCCGTAGATCAGCCGCGCCACCACGTCGCGCCCCTGATCGTCGGTACCGAGCCAATTGTATTCGAGATCGCGGCAGCTCTTCAGTCCCTTCTTCTCCACCACCGGCTTGCACTGCTTCTCCGTCAGCATCCAGGTCGGCGGCGACGGCGCCGGCGTCGGCAGATCGAGATTGTGGGTATCGTAGGAGTAACGGATCAGCGGCCAGACGATGCTGCCGCCCTTCTCCTTGATCAGCTTCTGCAAGTAGGGGTCACGATAGTCGGCCGCCGTCTCGAAATCCCCGCCGAAGGTCGTCTCCGAATAGGTGACGAAAGCCGGCCAATAGAGACGGCCATCGAATTTGATCAGGAAGGGCCGATCATTGGCAATCAGCTCGGCGAACAGCGAAATCACGAACAGGCCGATGAAGATCCAGAACGACCAGTAGCCGCGGCGGTTAGCCTTGAAATTCTGCCACCGCCGCTTGTTGAGCGGTGAAGGCACGAAGGCTTTGCGCGTGATAGGAACGGCATCGCCAAGCGGCGACTTCGCGGTAGTCTCGATCGGCGTCGGCGCGGTGATCGTCATCAGACCTCCCGTGCCTCGAAATCGATCCGGGGGTCGATCCACATATAGGTCAGGTCGGAGATCAAGTTGATCACGAGTCCGACCAGCGAAAAGATGTAGAGCGTGCCGAACACCACGGGATAGTCGCGATTGAGCACGCTCTCGAAGCTGAGCAGTCCGAGCCCGTCCAGCGAGAAGATGGTCTCGATCAGCAGCGAGCCGGAAAAGAAGGCGTGGATGAAAGTGCCGGGGAAGCCGGCGATCACGATCAGCATCGCGTTCCGGAAGACGTGGCCATAGAGCACCCGGTTCTCGCTGCAGCCCTTGGCGCGCGCGGTCATGACGTATTGCTTGCGAATCTCGTCCAGAAACGAGTTCTTGGTCAGAAACGTCATCGTGGTGAACGCGCCCAACCCCATGGCGATCAGCGGCAGCGTCAGGTGCCAGAAATAATCGATGATCTTCCAGTACCAAGGAAATTGCGACCAGCCATCCGAGGTCAGTCCGCGCAGCGGGAACCAGTTGAAGAAGGAGCCGCCGGCAAACAGGATGATCAGCAGGATCGCGAACAGGAAGCCGGGGATGGCATAGCCGAGCACGAGCACCGTCGAGGTCCAGGTGTCGAACCGCGCACCGTCATTCACGGCCTTGCGAATGCCGAGCGGGATCGAGATCAGGTAGGTCAGAAGCGTCAGCCAGAGGCCAAGCGAGATCGAGACCGGCAGCTTTTCCTTGATCAGCTGCAGCACGCTGACGTCGCGAAAATAGCTCTTGCCGAAATCGAAGCGGGCGAAATTCCACACCATCAGCAGGAAGCGTTCCGGCGCCGGCTTGTCGAATCCGAACTGCACTTCCAGCTTCTTGATGAAATCGGGGTCGAGGCCCTGCGCGCCGCGATATTTCGAGTTGACGGAATCGCCGCCCGCACCGACCTGCCCCGGGGCGCGCTGCGCAAAATCGCTGCCGCCCGATATGCGCGAGGTGCCGCCGGTGTCGGCGCCCGAGAGCTGCGCGATCACGCGCTCGACTGGGCCGCCCGGCGCGAACTGCACGACGACAAAGGACACGAAGAGGATCCCGAGCAGGGTCGGGATCATCAGGAGCAGGCGGCGGGCGATATAGGCGCTCATGGCTATTTTGCCTGCTCGAGCTTGGCCGCCTTGGCCGGTTCATACCACCAGATATCCGGCGCCCCGACGCCGTTGGCATAGCGCGGCAGCCTCGGTGGATGGCCGAACTGATCCCAATAGGCCAGCCGGTGCGTCTTGTTGTACCATTGCGGCACCCAATAGCGACCGGCGCGGAACAGGCGATCGAAGGCGCGGCAGGCGACGGTCAGCTCTTCGCGGCTGTCGGCCGCCATGATCTTCTCGATCATGGCGTCGATCGCCGGACTGGCGACCCCAGCGAGATTGTACGAGCCCTTGGTGTTTGCGACCTGCGAGGAGAAGAACGCGCGCATGGCATCGCCTGGTGTCGCCGACATGCTGAAGCGTTGGATGGTCATGTCGAAATCGAAATCTTCCTGCCGGGCCTTGTGCTGTACGGCATCGACGAGGCGCACGCTCGCTTCGATGCCGAGCGTCGCGAGATTCTTGATGTAAGGCGCGTGGTGCGGCTGGAATGAGGGCTCATCCAGCAGGAACTCGATCTTGAACGATTCGCCGTTCGGCAGCACCCGCTTGCCGTCCTTGATGGGCACGCCGGCCTCCGTCAGCAATTGCTGGGCCTTGCGGAGCAGGCTGCGATCCTGTCCGGAGCCGTCGGAGGCCGGCGGCGTGAACGGCGCCGCGAACACCTCGTCGGGAATTTGGCCGCGGAACGGCTCCAGCAGCTTCAGCTCTTCCGGCGACGGCGGCGCATTGCCGGCCATCAGGTCCGAGTTCTGGAACGGCGACACCGTACGGGCATAGGCGCCGTACATGATGGTCTTGTTGGTCCATTCGAAATCGAAAGCGTTGATCAGGGCCTCGCGCACGCGGGGGTCTTTGAATTTGTCGCGCCGCGTATTGATGAACCAGCCTTGCGCGCCGGAGGGCGTATCGTCGGGCACGACCTCCAACTTGACCCGACCTTCCTTCACCGCGGGGAAGTCATAGCGCGTCGCCCAGATGCGCGAAGTGAACTCCTCGCGATAGAGATAGCTCTTGCCGGTAAAGCCCTCGAAGGCGACGTCGCGGTCGCGATAGAACTCGTAGCGGACGACATCGAAATTATAGCTGCCGCGGCAGGGCGGTAGATCAGCGGCCCACCAGTCCTTCACACGTTCGAACTCGATGTAGCGATTGACCTCGAACCTGCCGACCTTGTACGGACCCGAGCCGAGCGGAATGTCCAGAGACGATTCATCGAACGGGCGGGAGGCGTAGTACGCCTTCGAGAAGATCGGCAGGCTGGCGACATAGAGCGGCACGTCGCGCGCGCGCCCCTTGGCGAAGGTGACGACGAGCATCGCATCGTCGAGGGCTTCCGCACTGACCATGTCGCGCATCTGCACGATGATCAACGGATGCCCCTTGGTCTTCAGCGTCGTCAGCGAAAAAGCCGCATCGTGGGCTGTGAGCCTGGTCCCGTCGTGGAATTTCGCCTCGGGCCGCATCGTGAAGCGGTAGACCAGCTTGTCCGGCGATATCTGCACGGATTTGGCCGCCAGCCCGTACATTGCGTCAGGCTCGTCAGCTGCCCGGACCATCAGCGGCGAAAACGTCATACCCATACCTTGCGCGCCGTCGCCTTTCAGGATGAAGGCGTTGAGCGAGTTGAAGGTCTGGTAGGACTGATTGTAGGCCCGCACCGACGGGATCAGCGAGAACGTGCCGCCTTTCGGCGCGTCGACATTGACGTAATCGAAATGACGGAAGTCGGCGGGATATTTGAGATCGCCGAATGCCGACATGCCGTGCGCCTCGGTCGCCGCTTCCGATGCTCGCGCGCTGCGCGCCAGCGGCGCGCCGACGGACGCCCCGAGGGCGCCGCCAACACCCAGGACCAGCACATGGCGGCGTGACATCTGCGTCATGCGGGGATTGTCCTTCACGATTTCTTTGCGATCCGTGCCGCCTTGTCTGCGTCGTACCACCAGATGAACGGGAAGCCGGACAGACCATACCTGGGCAATTCCGCCGGCCGGCCGAAGCGATCCCAGCGCGCGGTGCGGACCTTGTTGTAGGTCCATTGCGGCACGACGTAGTGATTCCACAGCAACACGCGGTCGAGGGCCTTGGTGGCCGCGACGAGATCGTCGCGATCAGTGGCGTAGATCACCCGCTCGATCAGCTTGTCGATGGCCGGATTCTTGATGCCGGCGATGTTGCGCGAGCCGGCGATGTCGGCCGATTTGGAGGACCAGAACTCGCGCTGCTCGTTGCCCGGCGATTGCGACTCGCCCCAGGAGTTCGTCACGATGTCGAAGTCCCACTCGCGCGTCCTGTTCTCATACTGGGTCGGATCGACCGTCCGAACGCTCACCGCAATGCCGAGCCGCTCCAGCGACGGCTTGTAGAACAGCGTAATTCGTTCGAAGCTGGGATCCGAGTTGAGCAATTCCAGCGAGAACTGCGCACCGGTCTTGACGTCGACCAGCTTGCGATCTCGCACCTCGTAGCCGGCTTCCTTGAACAGGCGCAGCGCCTCACGCAAATTGTCGCGCACCGCCTCCGGACTACCCCCGACCGGATTGGTGTAGGGCGTCGTGAAGACCTCGGGCGGTACCTGGGCGCGGACGGTCTCGAGAATTTCGAGCTCCTTACCCTGCGGCAATCCCGTTGCCATCAGCTCCTCGATGCCGTCGAAATAGCTGCTGATGCGCTTGTACTGACCGTAGAAGATCTGCTTGTTCATCTCCTCGAAGTCGAACGCGTAGTTGAGCGCACGACGCACGCGCGGATCGCTGAACTTGGCGCGGCGCAGGTTCGGCACGAAGGCCTGCATCACGCCCGAGCTGCGATTGACGAATTCCTCGAGGATCACCCGCTTTTCGGTCACGGCCGGGAAATCGTAGGCGGTCGCCCAGCTCTTCGCGCTGTTCTCGGTGCGCCAGTCGACCTGGTCGGCCTTGAAGGCCTCGATCGCAACGGTGCCATCGCGAAAATATTCGTAGCGCAGCTCGTCGAAATTGTTGCGGCCCACATTGATGGGAAGATCGCGGCCCCAATAGTCCTTGACGCGCTCCAGCGCGATCGAGCGTCCTGCGACGAATTCCTTGACCTTGTAGGGGCCCGAGCCGAGCGGCACTTCCAGCGTGGTGGTGGCGATATCGCGCTTGCGGCCCTGCGCGTCCGTCCCCTCCCACCAATGTTTCGGAAGGACGATCAGCTGTCCCACGATCAGCGGCAGCTCGCGGTTGCCGGGTGCGTCGAACACGAACTTCACGTCACGCTCGCCGACCTTCTCGGCCTTCACCACATGGCTGTAATAGGCCGAGTACATCGGGTGGTTCTTCTTGAAGGAATCGAGCGAGAAGATCACGTCCTCGGGCGTAACAGGCTTGCCGTCATGCCATTTCGCCTGCGCGCGCAGGCGATAGGTGACGAAGGAAAAGTCGTCGGGATGGCTGACCGCTTCGGCCAGCGCGCCGTATTCGGTCGAGACCTCATCGAGCGACTGCGTCAGGAGCGATTCATAGATGAATGCGACGGCGCCGGCGACCTGGCCCTTCACGCCCGAGACGACGATGTTGAAATTGTCGAACGTGCCGACGGCGATCTGGCGCGCGACACCGCCTTTGGGGGCGTCCGGATTGACGTAGTCGAAGCGCTTGAAGTCGGCGGGGTACTTGACCTTTCCGAACAGCGACAGCGCGTGGCGCCAAGGCAACCCGCCGGAAGTCAGTTCAGTTGCTGATTGCGCATGCGCCACGCCGACGGGAACGCCCGCAACGGAGCCAAGGACTGGAAGCGCTGCGGCTGCAGTGCCGGTGAGCAGGAGATCGCGTCGGGTAATGGCCAAATCAACATCCCTGTCTTGAAGGAGGCTACTCCTTTAAGTTCCCAATATAGGCGAGGTTTCGACCGAATATGTTGCTTTTTCCTCATCTTGGAAGCCCGGCCGGCCTATCGGATGCGGCCAAACGCCCCGATAACGTCGCCGCGAGGCCCGGATAAGGAAACGGCCAGACTTTCCAGCCTGGCCGTATTCGAGCGCCGGTTCTTGGGACCTTATTTTGATGCCGTCGGCAGCGGCTGAGGTTTCTCCGACTGCGAATTCAGATAGGCGATGATATCGGCACGCTCGGAATCCTTGGCAACACCGGCAAAGCCCATCGCGGTGCCCGGAATGAAGCCCTTCGGATTGGCGAGGAACTTGTTGAGGTCGTCGAAGCTCCAGTTGCCACCCTTGGCCTTTATGGCAGCCGAGAAGTTGAAGCCACCACGGCCCTGGCCCTTGGGCTCGCCAACGACTCCGTAGAGGTTCGGACCGACCCGGTTCGGGCCGCCCTTCTCGAAGGTATGGCAGGCGCCACACTTCTTGGCGGCCGCGGAGCCCTTCTCGACGGAGGCGGTTTGGAGCAGCTTTTCGATCGGTTCGGACGGTGCGGCGGCAGCGGCGCCCTCCTTGCCGGAGCCGGCATCTTGCTTGACCGCGATCTCGAAGCCCGGCTTTTCCGGCATCTTGGGGGAGAACAGCGCACTCGCGGTGAAGCTCGTCACCAGCAGGAAGAGACAGGTGCCGAACACGGCGCCGAGAATCTTGTTGAGTTCGAAAGAGTCCATTTCCGGCCAGGCCCCACCGCAAGAAGGAAACAGCGGCCCGGATGGCCGCAGGACGAGCCTCAGAGAATCAAACGTTCCTTATTGTTTCCCCGAGTTTTGCCATTGAGATATCGGTTTGCCCGGGGTCTGGCAACCCGTATAAGCGACCCGGCTTCAGGCCCGTCCCCACCCCATTTCCTGGTGCGGAAAACGCTCCGTTTTCAGGCTCTTGACCTCAGACCTTTGAACCCGATGATCGACCCCCGCATCCTGGTGCTGATCCCGGCCCGCATGGCCGCCACCCGCCTGCCCCGCAAGCCGCTCGCCGATATCGCGGGACTGCCGATGATCGTGCATGTGCTGCGCCGTGCGGAGGCTGCGGCAATCGGCAGGGTCGCGGTGGCCACCGACACCGACGAGATCGCCGCGGTCGTGACCGCCCATGGCGGCGAGGCCGTGATGACCCGCGGCGACCACCCCTCCGGCTCCGACCGCATCCATGAGGCCATGCAGAAGCTGGACCCCGAGGGCAAGGCCGAGATCGTGGTCAATGTCCAGGGGGATTTCCCGACCATCACGATCGACAACATCCGCGAGGTGCTGCCGCCGCTGCAAGACCCGGCCGTGGACATCGCGACGCTGGCCTCGCGGATCCACACCGAGGAAGAGGATCTCGCCCCAAGCGTGGTGAAGGCGATCGGAACCTCGGTTGGCGGCAGGCGGATGCGCGCACTTTATTTCACCCGCGCGACCGCCCCGACCGGCGACGGACCGCGTTATCACCATATCGGCCTCTATGCCTTTCGCCGCGCCGCGCTGGAGCGCTACGTCTCTCTTCCGCCGTCTCCGCTGGAATTGCAGGAGAAGCTCGAGCAGCTCCGGGCGCTTGAGGCCGGAATGCGCATCGATTTCACCATCGTCGACACCGTGCCCCGCGGGGTCGATACGCCGGCGGACCTCGAGACCGCGCGCAGCATCCTTTCCAAATCCTGAGCCGCTGCTACAAGGCCGAGCATGAGCAAGATGAAGATCGCATTCCAGGGCGAGCCTGGCGCCAATTCCCACATCGCCATCGTCGAGGCCTATCCCGACGCCGAACCGATGCCCTGCGCCACATTCGAAGATGCGCTGTCGGCGATCTCGTCGGGCGAGGCCGATCTCGGCATGATCCCGATCGAGAATTCGGTCGCCGGCCGCGTCGCCGACATCCATCACCTCCTGCCGGCGTCCGGCCTCTTCATCGTCGGCGAATGGTTCCTGCCGGTCCGGCATCAGCTGATGGCCGTGAAGGGCACCAAGCTCGAAGACATCAAGAGCGTCGAGAGCCATGTGCATGCGCTCGGCCAGTGCCGGCGCATCATCCGCAAGCTCGGCATCAAGCCGATCGTGCATGCCGATACCGCCGGCAGCGCCCGCGACATCTCGGAGCGCCAGGACAAGACGGTGGCCGCGATCGCCTCGCGCCTTGCTGCAAAGATCTACGGTCTCGACATCCTCGCCGAGGACATCGAGGACGAGGCCCACAACACCACGCGCTTCGTGGTGCTGGCGCGCGAGCCGAAATGGGCGCCCCAAGGCACCGGGCCGCTCGTCACGACTTTTGTTTTCCGGGTGCGCAATTTGCCGGCGGCGCTCTACAAGGCGCTCGGCGGCTTCGCCACTAACGGCGTCAACATGACCAAGCTCGAGAGCTACATGGTCGACGGCAATTTCTTCGCCACGCAGTTCTATGCCGACGTCGACGGCCATCCCGATGACAAGGGCCTCGCCTTCGCCATCGAGGAGCTGAAGTTCTTCTCGCGCGAATTCCGCATCGTCGGCGTGTATCCGGGCCATCCGTTCCGCGCAACGTTCAGCGAGGCGCAGGATTAGTGGCGTGTCCCGGACGTGCGAAGCGCGAGCCGGGACCCAGGAGCGGCAAGACTCGAGGCTGCGATGGGCCCCGGCTCAGCAGCGCATCACCGTAGTGCGTCGAAGACGCGCGTAAACGCGCTCATGGTGCTGCGCTGCGTCCGGGCACGAGAGCGGTTACGCGTTTTCTCTTCGCGCCAGCCCGAACGCCTCCGCCAGCAGCGAATACGACTTCTTTCGCGCCTCGTGGTCATACACCGCCGTGATCACCATCAGCTCGTCCGGCTTGCTTGCGTAGATTAGCGGCTGCAGCTTCTTCTGCACCGTCGCGGGACTGCCGACGAACAGGCGCGAACGGTTACGCAGGATCGAGGTGCGCTCGGCGTCCGAATACGGATAGGCCATCGCCTCCTCGACGCTCGGCAGCGGCAGATATTGACCGCGGTCGCGGCGAAGACGGTTGAGGTCGAAGGACGAGGCGAGCCTTTCGGCCTCCTCGTCGGTATCGGCCGCGATGACGGCGACCGCGAGAATGGCATGTGGGCTCGCACGCCAGGCCGAGGGCTGAAAGCGATTGCGGTAATGCACCATCGCATCGATCGCGTCGTGGGACGCGAAATGATGGGCAAAAGCGAAGCCCATGCCGACCTGGGCGGCCAATTCCGAGGAATAATCGCTGGAGCCGAGCAGCCAGATAGGCGGCAGTCTGGTGTCGTCGGGCATGGCGACGACGTTGTTATAGGGGTGCCCTGCGGGGAATTCGCGGGTCTCCCACAGGATCAGCTCGTGCAGCCGTTCCAGGAAATCGTCGCCCTCGCGGCGGTCGAGCCGACTCCGCAACGCATACGCCGTGGCGCCATTGGTGCCGGGGGCGCGGCCGAGACCGAGATCGATCCGGCCGGGAAACAGTGCTTCCAGCATCTTGAAGCGCTCGGCGACGACCAGCGGCGCATGGTTGGGCAGCATCACCCCGCCGGAACCGACGCGGAGGTGCTTCGTCACCGCCGCGATCTGCCCGATCATCAGGTCGGGCGCGGGGCTCGCGACGGAGGCGAGATTGTGATGCTCGGCGAGCCAGTAGCGGACATAGCCGAGGCCATCGACGTGACGCGCCAAATCGATGCTGTTGCGCAGCGCCGCGGCGGGCTTGGTGCCTGATGTGACGACGGAGAGGTCGAGGACGGAGAGCGGGATCATGGCGGCTTAACGTAATGGAGGCGGTCGCGGCGACAATGGGCAGGCTGCGCAGGCCTGACGTGTACGGACGGGCGGGCACGCCAGCCAATGGAGTTGGGACAACCGCCGCTACTTTGCAGACGATTCTGGTCTGCCCACCAAGAAAATGGTCCATAAAAGATGGCTCACGAGAGATAATATATGAAAATTCAACGCATTATGCCATGCAGCGCGCTTCCCACCCAAAACATGATTCGCAAGAATTACCCGACAAACTGCACATGAATGGGCAACTTCCCATGCATGATGGGCTGTCGACCAGAGGGCCTTTGCCGTATTTTGGCTCTCCGAGGCTAGATCCCGATTGCCGGCCTGACATTGGAGTGAGTGGCGCCATGACTGACCTGACGACGCCTGCGAGAGCCGACCGGCAGGACGGGCAGCTGAAGCGGCCCGCGATCTCCTTCGAGTTCTTTCCGCCGAAGACGGAAGAGATGGAGCGCAATCTCTGGGAGACCATCAACCGGCTGGCCCCGCTCGAGCCGAAGTTCGTCTCGGTGACCTATGGCGCCGGCGGCTCGACCCGCGAGCGCACCCATTCGACGATCACGCGCATCCTGAAAGAAACCGCGCTGCTGCCGGCGGCGCATCTGACCTGCGTCGGTGCTTCGCGCGGCGAAATCGACGAGATCGTCGACCGCTATCACGAGGTCGGCGTCCGCCACATCGTGGCCTTGCGCGGCGATCCCGTCGGTGGCATCGGCACGCCCTATTCGAGCCATCCCGAGGGTTATCAGAGCTCGGCCGAACTCGTGGCGGGGATCAAGAAGCGGCACGGCGATATCGAAATCTCCGTTTCCGCCTACCCCGAGAAGCACCCCGAAGCGCGCGACTTCGATGCCGATATCGACACGCTCAAGGCCAAGGTCGATGCGGGCGCGACGCGCGCGATCACGCAGGTGTTCTTCGACAACGATCTCTACTTCCGCTATCTCGACCGCGTGCGTGCGCGCGGCATCGACATCCCCGTAGTGCCGGGCATCATGCCCATGCACAATTTCAAGCAGGCGCGCAATTTCGTGACGCGTGCCGGCACCACGGTGCCGGACTGGTTCGCGGCGAAGTTCGAGGGCCTCGATGACGATGCCGAAACGCGCAAGCTGGTGGCCGCGACCGTTGCGGCCGGCCAGGTGCAGAAGCTCGCCAAGCACGGCGTCGACACCTTCCATTTCTACACCATGAACCGCGCCGATCTCGTGTTCGCGATCAGCCATTTGCTCGGCATTCGCGCCAAGAGCGCGCAGAAGGCGGCGTAAGAGAAAATGACCGTGACCACTTCGCCCAAGCGAACCGCCCTCCTCGCTGCCGCGCGCGAGCGCATCCTGGTGCTCGACGGCGCCATGGGCACGATGATCCAGAATCTGCAGCTCGACGAGAAAGCCTTCCGCGGCGAGCGCTTCAAGAACTTCCATCGCGACCTGCGCGGCAACAACGATTTGTTGATCCTGACCCAGCCGCAGGCGATCGAGGACATCCACGCCGCCTATTTGCGCGCCGGCGCCGACATCGTCGCGACCAACACGTTCTCGACGACCTCGATCGCGCAGGCCGATTACGACCTCACCGACATCGTCTACGAGATGGCGCGTGAAGGCGCCCGCCTCGCCGGCAACGCCGCACGGCGCGTCGCGGCCGAGGACGGCAAGCCGCGCTTCGTCGCCGGCGCCATCGGCCCCACCAACCGCACGGCCTCGATCTCGCCCGATGTTTCCAATCCCGGTTACCGCGCCGTCACCTTCGACGATCTGCGCAAGTCCTATGGCGAGCAGATCCGCGGCCTGATCGACGGCGGCGTCGATCTCCTGCTGGTCGAGACCATCTTCGACACGCTCAACGCCAAGGGAGCGCTCTATGCGATCGCCGAGATCACCGAAGAGCTCGGCATCGACGTGCCCGTGATGGTGTCGGGCACCATCACCGACAAATCCGGCCGCCTGCTGTCGGGCCAGATGCCGGAAGCGTTCTGGAATTCGGTGCGGCACGCCAAGCCCGTTACCATCGGCTTCAACTGCGCGCTCGGCGCGGAAGACCTGCGCGCGCATATCGCCGATATCGGCCGCGTCGCCGACACGCTGGTTTGCGCCTATCCCAATGCCGGCCTGCCGAACGAGTTCGGCCAGTATGACGAGACGCCCGAATACATGGCGCGGCTGATCGGCGAGTTCGCGCGCGACGGGCTCGTCAACATCGTCGGCGGCTGCTGCGGCACGACGCCGGACCATATCGCGGCGATTGCTGCCGCAGTGGCGCCGCACAAGCCGCGCATCGTGCCGGAGATCACCCCGCGCCTGCGGCTCTCCGGACTCGAGCCGTTCGTGCTGACCGACGCGATCCCCTTCGTCAATGTCGGCGAACGCACCAACGTCACGGGCTCGGCGCGCTTCCGCAAGTTGATCACGGCAGGCGATTACACCGCCGCGCTCCAGGTCGCGCGCGACCAGGTCGAGAACGGGGCCCAGATCATCGACGTCAACATGGACGAGGGCCTGCTCGATTCCGAAGCGGCGATGGTGACGTTCCTCAATCTCCTCGCCGCCGAGCCCGACATCGCGCGCGTGCCGGTGATGGTCGATTCCTCGAAATTCTCGGTGATCGAGGCCGGCCTGAAATGCGTGCAGGGCAAGCCGGTCGTCAACTCGATCTCGATGAAGGAAGGCGAGGAGAAGTTCATCCACGAGGCGCAGATCGCCCGTCGCCACGGCGCGGCCGTCGTCGTCATGGCGTTCGACGAGGTCGGCCAGGCCGACACGTTCGCGCGCAAGACCGAGATCTGCAAGCGCGCCTACGACATCCTGGTCAACAAGGTCAGCTTCCCGCCTGAGGACATCATCTTCGATCCGAACATCTTCGCGATCGCGACCGGCATCGAGGAGCACAACAATTACGGCGTCGACTTCATCGAGGCGACGCGCTGGATCCGGCAGAACCTGCCGGGCGCGCATGTCTCGGGCGGCGTCTCCAACCTGTCGTTCTCGTTCCGCGGCAACGAGCCGGTGCGCGAAGCCATGCACTCGGTGTTCCTGTATCACGCCATCAAGGCCGGCATGGATATGGGGATCGTCAATGCCGGGCAGATGATCGTCTATGACGACATCGATCCGGAGCTGCGGCAAGTGTGCGAGGACGTCGTCCTCAACCGCGACGCGGGCGCCTCCGAGCGGCTGCTTGCGCTCGCGGAGAAGTTCCGCGGCAAGAAGACCGAAGGCAAGGAAGCCGATCTCGCCTGGCGCGAATGGCCGGTGGAGAAGCGGCTGTCGCATTCGCTGGTGCATGGCATCACCGAATTCATCGAGCAGGACACGGAAGAAGCCCGCAAGAAATCCTCGCGCCCGCTCGACGTCATCGAGGGACCATTGATGGCCGGGATGAACGTGGTCGGCGATCTCTTCGGCGACGGCAAGATGTTCCTGCCGCAGGTGGTGAAATCCGCGCGCGTGATGAAGCAGGCTGTCGCTTACCTCATGCCGTTCATGGAGGAGGAGAAGGCGCGCAACCTTGCGAGCGGCATCGGCACCGAGGGCTCCTCGTCCGCCGGCAAGATCGTGCTCGCGACGGTGAAGGGCGACGTCCACGACATCGGCAAGAACATCGTCGGCATCGTGCTCCAGTGCAACAATTTCGAGGTCATCGATCTCGGCGTGATGGTGCCGGCCGCCAAGATCGTCGAGACGGTGAAGGCGGAGAAGGCCGACATCGTCGGGCTGTCAGGCCTGATCACGCCCTCGCTCGACGAGATGGCGTTCTTCGCCGGCGAATTGCAGCGCGAAGGCTTGAGGCTGCCGCTCCTGATCGGCGGCGCCACCACCAGCCGCGTGCATACGGCCGTCAAGATCGACCCGAGCTATCGCGCCGGTCCCGTCGTGCATGTCAACGACGCCAGCCGCGCTGTCGGCGTCGCCTCCGCCTTGCTCTCGCCGGAGAAGCGCGAGGCCTATGCCGCCGAGGTGCGCGCCGAATACGCCAAGATCTCGGAGGCGCATCTGCGCGCGCAGGCCGACAAGAAGCGGCTGAAGCTGGCCGACGCGCGTGCCAACCGCGTGCCGGTCGACTTTGCCGCGAACAAGCCGGTGAAGCCGACCTTCCTCGGTATTAGGAGCTTCGACGATTACGATCTCGCCGAGCTCGTCGACTGCATCGACTGGACGCCGTTCTTCCAGACCTGGGAGCTCGCCGGACGATTCCCCGCCATCCTCGACGACGCCAAGGTCGGCGAGGTCGCGCGTTCGCTCTATGACGATGCGCGCAAGATGCTCGACACGATCGTCAAGGAGAAGTGGTTCCGGGCGCGCGCGACGATCGGCTTCTGGCCGGCGAACGCGCAAGGCGACGACATCGTGCTCTATGCCGACGAGAGCCGCACCAAGTGCATCGCGACGCTGCACACGCTGCGCCAGCAGCTGGAGAAGCGCGAGGGCCGCTTCAACGCTGCGCTCTCCGACTTCATCGCGCCGGCCGGCGTGCCCGATTATATCGGCGGCTTCGTCGTCACCGCAGGGATCGGCGAGGATGCCGTTGCCGACCGCTTCAAGATGGCGAACGACGATTACTCCTCGATCCTGTGCAAGGCGCTGGCTGACCGTCTCGCCGAGGCGTTTGCGGAGCGCATGCACGCCCGCGTGCGGCGTGAGTTCTGGGCCTATGCGCCGGATGAGGCGCTCTCCAACGAGGAGCTGATCCTGGAGAAGTACTCTGGGATCCGCCCGGCGCCCGGCTATCCCGCGCAGCCCGATCACACCGAGAAGGCGACGCTGTTCGAGCTGCTCGACGCGGAGGCCACCGCCGGCGTGAAGCTGACCGAGAGCTTTGCGATGTGGCCGGGCTCGTCCGTCTCCGGCCTCTATTTTGCAAACCCCGAAAGCTATTATTTCGGCGTCGGCAAGATCGAGCGCGACCAGGTCGAAGACTACGCCGCGCGCAAGGGCATGAGCCTTGCCGAAGCCGAGCGCTGGCTCGCGCCGGTGCTGAACTACATCCCCTCGCAGGACAAGGCCTTCGCGGCGACGCCCGCGAACGACGAGATGCCGAAAGACCTCGCCTCGCATCCGCCGGGCTGCACCTGCGCGGTGCACTTGGTCTGGCAGAAGAAGCGCGCGGGGGCGGGTTAAGCGGGCGTTCAAAACCGAAAGTTGGAAAACAACCCCATGCACAGTAGCGATGGGGTTGAAAAAGCTGAGTTATTTCTGTTTTGGCGAACTTTCGTTGCGGCGTCGGGCAAAACAGGGGTAGTATTGCAACATCGGACTGTTGTGGCGGACTGACAAAGCTCGCCAAGTCCAGCGCCGTCATTCCGGGGCGCGCGTAGCGCGAGCCCGGAATCCATTTCTCCACGTTATCCGCTGCACGATGGATTCCGGGCTCGCGCCAAGAGGCGCGCCCCGGAATGACGGAGGGGCTCATCCCTTCGGCGGGGATAGCGGCTGCGCGATCTCCTTGAACGGGGCCAGTGCCTCGCAACGCTCGCTATGGGCCGCGAGCGCCGGATAGCGCGCGGCGTCGAACAGCTGCGGATGCGCTTCGCGGGTGAAGCGGACGACGCAGGCGACGGCAACGTCTGCGTGGCCGATGCGGTCGCCCAGCCAGTATGGTGTCGCCACCTTGGCGCGCTCGGCTTCGAGCACGTTCAGCACGTCCGCGATCTGCGCCTGGCAACGCTCGACCCAGAGCGCGAGCTGCTCCTTCCGCAGCACGCGTTCGTAGAGCAGGCTCACCGCCTTGTCGCCGAGGCCGGAAGCGAGCGCGCAGATGCGCAAATGCCTGCGCCGGTCGGTGCCGCCGCGTGGCAGCATGGCCTTCTCAGGCCCGACGAGGTCGTCGAGATAATCGAGGATGATCATGCTCTCGATCAGCGCCTCGCCGTCGTCGAGCACCAGGGTCGGCACGCGGCGGAGCGGATTGTACGGCGCAATCTTGTCGGCATCGCCGAAGGTCGACCATGGCCTGTGCTCGAAGGCCAGCCCGTAAAGCCGGAGCGCAATCGCGACGCGGCGGACGAAGGGGGAATCATATTGGCCGATCAGGAACATGGTTCTCGCTCTTCTCGATCATTGAACACCGCAGGGCCGATCAGTCTCCACGACCAGCCCGGCGCGGCGCAACAAAAATCTCGGAAAGGGAGCATTGCGCCTGCCGCAACGACGCCCGCGATGGCATTGCGCTCAAAGGCCGTCCTGGATCGAGCGCTTGATCGCGGCGATGGCGGTCTCGTTGCGCTTGTACATCGTCCATTGCTTGATGCGCTTGGCACGCACCAGCTTGGCCGCTGTCAGCACCCGCATGTGCTCGCTCAATGTCGGCGCGCTGACCCCGAGCTTCTCGGCGATCAGCAATCCGCAGACGCCGTCCTCGACCAGATCGCCGTCTTCCTGCTCGCGAAAATGCCGCCGCGGATCCCGCAGCCATTCCAGGATCTGCAGGCGGCGTTCGTTGGCGAGCGCGCGCAATGCGAGGGCAAACTTCATTTAGCCATTTTGCTAATTACCTAATTGATGTCAACTCTCACTTGGGCTATCCTGGACGGCATCATGACAGCGACAATGGCCATCACACGGGAGCGGATCGCGGCGACCGAGCCGGTCATCCGTCCGCATATCAGGCGCACGCCGCTGCTTCAGGCCGACCTCGCCGATTTCGGCCTGCCGGCCGCGCCGGTCACGTTCAAGCTCGAGATGCTGCAGCATTCCGGATCGTTCAAGGCGCGCGGCGCCTTCGCCAATCTGTTGCTGCGGCAGGTGCCGCAGTCAGGTGTCGTCGCCGCATCCGGCGGCAATCACGGCGCGGCGGTCGCCTATGCGGCGCAGCGACTCGGCGTTCCCGCCACGATCTTCGTGCCCGACATCACCTCGCCGGCCAAGGCCGAGCGGATCAGGAACTATGGCGCAAAGCTCGTGATCGCAGGCAGCCGCTACGCCGATGCGCTCGCCGCGAGCGAGGCGCATGTCGCGCAGACCGGCGCGCTGGCCGTCCATGCCTTCGATCAGGCCGAAACCCTGCTCGGCCAGGGCAGCGTCGGATTGGAATTGGAGCAGGATGCTCCCGGCATCGACACGCTGCTGGTGGCCGTCGGCGGCGGCGGGCTGATCGGCGGCATTGCGGCGTGGTACGCCGGCAGGACGCGCATCGTCGCGGTCGAGCCGGAGCAATCGCCAACGCTGCACGCCGCGTTCGAGGCGGGCGCGCCGGTCGATGCGCCGGCCGGCGGTCTCGCCGCCGACAGCCTGGCGCCGCGCCGGGTCGGCGAGCTGATGTTTCCGCTCGCGCGGGCCCATGTGGAGCGTGTCGTCCTGGTCAGCGACGATGCGATCCGCCAGGCGCAGGCCGCGCTGTGGTCGCACTTGCGCCTCGTCGCTGAGCCCGGCGGCGCCGCTGCCTTTGCCGCGGTGCTCTCCGGCCGCTATCGTCCCTCGGCCGGCGAACGCGTCGCGATTCTTGTCTGCGGGGCGAATACGACGGCGGTGAATCTCGACAGCTGAGCGGGAAATGACATGACGGGACCGCGCGGGCTGATCCTGCTCTCCATCCTGCTGCCGATGATCGGCGCTGGTCACGCGCAGGACCGTCCGATCGGCTTTCTGACGCCGTCGAAGAACATCGCCTGCCAGTTCTTCACCGACAACGGTCAGGGCGTGCTCCGCTGCGACATCATGAACATGGACGCGCGCCCGCGCCGGCCGGCCGATTGCGAGCTCGACTGGGGCCACGCCTTCGAGATGAGCGCGAAGGGCGCTGCCGGCCGCATCTGCGCCGGCGACACCGTGATGGACCCCTCGCTGCCGGTGCTGGCCTATGGCGAAGTGTGGCAGCGCGGGGGACTTACGTGCCGGTCGGAGCAGACCGGGCTGACGTGCTTCAACGCCATGCAGCGGGGGTTTTCGCTGGCGCGAGGGAAGCAGGATGTGTTTTGAGCATGCTCGACCAGAACAACAAGAATGCCGACGAGAATCCATCGCTCAGTATCTTGGGCGTCTACTCGTTCAGCGCCGACAAGGCCACCTATGCCCGCTTCATCCGGGAGCTGATCGATTCGCACGATCCGCCTAATTTCAGCGAAGAAGTTAAGGATATCCTCCGTCTCGGCGGCAGGGGTGACGAGATGGTGCCGTTGACTCCTGAGGAGCGACAGGATCTGGAAAGCGAGCTGCGCTTCTATATGGACGACGCCGCGGTTCTCGAGGTGCTGGTGAAGAATCCGGACCCACGATTTAATCCCCATGACTTCGCTCAGATTGACCCGGCCAACCCCAAGGACCACTCGGAGATGACGTGGAACGAGATGTTCCTGACGGCAGACGGCGAGACGGAGATCAGGACCGACTACAGGCAAAGGCTGCCTGCGGCCAAGCAATATCGCGTGGTGTTCGTCATCCATCGGTGGATGCCTAGCCTCCCACTGCTTTCCAGCTACGGAGAGCTTCAGGCTCCTCCCGTGCAGCCGCTCCCCGAGCGATTATGGCGTCTCGCTCCTTATGAGCTTCCGGAGCCGAGTGTTCGTGCATTCCAGTAGTCCGGAGCGCACCAATCCGAATGGGTCAGCCCGTTACCCCATCCACGGCCGCTAATTGGAAGATTGACAGCAGCGCAGCACTCCTTCCTTGCGAGGGAAGCGAAGCAATCCAGAATCTCTCCATACAGACATTCTGGATTGCTTCGTCGCAAGGGCTCCTCGCAATGACGGTGAGGGAGCGGCCGCGCGTTATTCAATGATCGGCACATGTCTCGCCGCATCGCGCGGTGCCGTGCCGTCAAGGCGCGGATCATCCGCCACTTCGATCTGGCGGCGGAAGGGGCGGAAGCCGGAGCGCTGGTAGAAGGCGACGGCCGAGGGGTGGTCGAGGGTGCAAGTGTGGACCCGGACACGGCGGACGTCGTGTGACCAAGCGCGCTCCAGAGCACGGTTCATCAGGAAACGGGCGGCGCCGGTGCCGATGAGGCCGGCGGTGACGCCGAAATAGGTCAGCTCGCACTGGCCGGCCTCGCGGAAGTCGAGCTCGAGCAGGCCTTCGTCGCGGCCGTCGAGGGCGAGGGCGTAGACTTCGATGCCGGGCGCGTGGATGATTGCGGCGAGTTCGGCGTCGCGCATGCGGGCGCGGGAGAACCACAGCCAGTCTTCGCCGACGCGGCGGAAGAGGTCGCGGTACCAGGGAAGCGCGGGCGCATCGACCTTGCGCAAGGTCCAGGCGCCGGGCGGATCATCGCGGCGCGCGGGGCGAGTGGTCATCTCCAGATGGGTGACGATTGCGGCGATCTTGCCGTTCGGGACGTCGGAATAGCCGTCGGGGACGATCATGTTTCTTGCTTCTTTTGTTGTGGGCTAGCGGGCGGCGCCGTTTGAGGCACCACGGCAGCGCCACACTCCGTCATTGCGAGCGCAGCGAAGCAATCCAGAGTCTTTCCGCAGAGGCAGTCTGGATTGCTTCGTCGCAAGAGCTCCTCGCAATGACGGTCGAGACAGTGGAATGCGCCTCGCGAGGTTGGAGCTAGGAGTCCGTGCTACCCCTCCCCCTCGTCGCTCGCCAGCACGCCCTTCACCGCGCGCGCCCAGCCCGCGAGTTTCCGCTGGCGCGTGGCCTGGCTCATGCTGGGCTTGAAGCGATGCTCGAGGCGCCAATTGTCGGCGAATTTGGTCGGCTCGGGATAGACGCCCGCCTGGAGGCCGGCGAGATAGGCGGCGCCGAGGGCCGTGGTCTCCTGGATCACCGGGCGATCGACCGGCGCGTCCAGGAGATCGGCGAGGCGCTGCATGGTCCAGTCCGACGCCGTCATGCCGCCGTCGACTCGGAGCACGACGCTGGCGGTTTCCGAGCTCGGCCAGTCCGCGCGCATCGCGGCCCAGAGGTCGAAGGTCTGGTAACAGACGCTTTCCAGCGCGGCATGGGCAAGCTCGGCGGGGCCGGTGTTGCGGGTGAGGCCGAACAGCGCGCCGCGGACACGCGGATTCCAGTAAGGCGCGCCCATGCCGACGAAGGCGGGGACCAGATAGACGCTCTGCATGGAGTCCGATTGATCGGCAAGCGGTCCGGTCTCGGCGGCGTGCTTGATGATGCCGAGGCCATCGCGCAGCCATTGCACGGCGGAGCCGGCGACGAAGATCGAGCCTTCCAGCGCGTAGGTGCGCTTGCCCTCGAGCTGATAGGCGACGGTGGTTAGCAGCTTGTTCTTGGAGACGACCGGCGTCATGCCGGTGTTGAGCAGCGCGAAGCAACCGGTGCCGTAGGTCGACTTCATCATGCCCGGGCGGAAGCAGGCCTGGCCGATGGTAGCGGCCTGCTGGTCGCCGGCGATGCCGGCAATGACGATCGGGCCGCCGAACAAATCGGGCGTGCTCTCGCCGAAGCGGGCGGAGGAATCCTTCACCTCGGGCAGCATCGAGCGCGGCACGCCGATGATCTCCAGGAGCTCGTTGTCCCAATCGCCGGTGTGGATGTTGAACAGCAGCGTGCGCGAGGCATTGGTGGCGTCGGTGGCGTGCACCTTGCCGCCGGTGAGGCGCCACAGCAGATAGCAGTCGATGGTGCCGAACATCAATTCGCCGCGCGCGGCGCGGGCCCGGGCGCCGGGAACGTGGTCGAGGATCCAGGCGACTTTGGTTCCGGAAAAATAGGGATCGATGATCAGGCCGGTCTTTTGCGAGATCACCGGCTCGCGGCCGTCTGCTTTCAATTTTGCGCAGATGTCGGCGGTGCGGCGGTCCTGCCAGACAATGGCGCGATGCACGGCCTGGCCGGTGGCACGGTCCCACACCACCGTGGTCTCGCGCTGGTTGGTGATGCCGATCGCGGCGATATCCTTTGCGCTGATGCCGGCGTGCTCGATCGCCTCGCGGCAGACCATCACGGTCGAGGTCCAGATGTCCTCCGGTTCGTGCTCGACCCAGCCGGAGGCCGGAAAATGCTGCGGAAATTCGGCCTGCGCCTTCGCCGCAATGGAAATATCGCCGCGAAACACGATCGCGCGCGAAGAGGTGGTGCCCTGGTCGATGGCGAGGACAAAAGACATGGCGGCTTACCTTGGCGTTGTTCCCCGGGGGGCACGTTGATTGAGGCAGAGAAGACGGGATTGCCGGCCAGAGGTCAAGGCGTGCGCGGCCGGCGCCTTCTTACCCTCCCCTGGAGGGGAGGGTAAGAAAGGGCGCTTCTCGATTACGTTGGCGTTTTTCGCTTGCGCCGGTGAGCGAGGTGCGTGGTTTCCGCCTCGCGCGAGCCATAGAGCTCAACATAGATCCGCTCCATCACCGCGGCCAGATCGTTTGAGAGCGCCGAATCCAGAACCGGATGACGCGGTAGCCTTCGTTCTCGAGCCAGCGTTGGCGTTCGATATCTCGTTTGGCCACACCGTCTTCGTTGTGATGGCCGCCGTCGAGCTCGATGATGAGGCGCTTGGCTGGCAGGAAGAAATCGACCACGTAGGGGCCGATCGGTGCTTGGCGGCGGAAGTGCGAGCCGTCCATCGGAAGGTCTTTGAGAGCACGCCACAAAGCCCGCTCGTGCGGCGTGGTGTTGGCTCGCAGCCTCTTCGCGGCGGCGCGTCGGATTGATGTTGAGACCATTGTTGCGGCTTCACCCCACCCCGCTCGCGCTTCGCGCGATCGACCCTCCCCCTCCAGGGGTGAAGTGAAGCGTGCACGCGTTACAATTGCAAGCGGTGTGACGCTACACCGCCGCGGTGGTCACGCCGCCGTCGATGACGATGGTCTGGCCGGTCATGAAGCTCGAGGCATCGGAGGCGAGGTAGGCGACGGCGCCGGCGATTTCGTCGGGTTCGCCGATGCGGCGGAGCGGCGTGGTGGCGGTGCGGCGCTTCAGGTTGGCTTCGTCTTCCCAGAGGGCGCGGGCGAAGTCGGTCTTGACGAGGCCGGGCGCGATGCAGTTGACGCGGACGCCTTTCGGGCCCCATTCGCCGGCGAGCGAGCGGCACAGCGCGAAATCGGCGGCCTTGGAGATGCCGTAGGCGCCGATCACGGTGGAGCCGCGCAGGCCCCCGATCGAGGAGATGATGATCACCGAGCCCTTGCCGCGCTCGGCCATCTGAGGGATCGCGAGCGCGGAGAGCCAGATGTTGCTCTTGACGTTCGAGCCCATGATCTTGTCGAAGGCTTCGTCTGATATGTCGAGCAGCGGGCCGTAATAGGGGTTCACCGCGGCGTTGCAGACGAGGATGTCGATCTTGCCGTAATGCTTGGTCGCGCCCGCGATCAGCGCCTCGACCTCGTTCTTGCGCGCGATGTTGCAGGGGATGACGGTGGCGTCACCGCCGGCCGCAATGATTCCGTCAGCGACTTCCTTGCACGCGTCGGCCTTGCGGGAGGAGACCACGACCTTGGCGCCGAGTTTCGCCAGGAGTTCGGCCGAGGAGCGGCCGATGCCGCGGCTGGAGCCGGTGACGACGGCGACTTTGCCAGTGAGATCGAACGGGGTGTTTTGCATGGGTGTTGCTCCGCTGATTCAACGGCCTACGTCATTGCGAGGAGCGAAGCGACGAAGCAATCCAGACTGCCTCAACGGAAAGATTCTGGATTGCTTCGCTTCGCTCGCAATGACGATGTGGAGAGAGATCCCGGGCTCGCGCTTCGCGCGCCCCGGGATGACAGATCAGATCAACCCGCCCGCGTCCGCGACGCGGCGCTGGTGGTAGTCGGTGTCGCCAAAGGTGTTCTCGATCATGGTGAGGCGCTTGAAGTAGTGGCCGATCTTGGCCTCCATGGTCATGCCGATGCCGCCGTGGAGCTGGATCGACTGCTGGCCGACGAACTTCAGCGACTTGCCGATCTGCACCTTGGCCGCGGCGATCGCGTTGCTGCGCTCCTTGGCGTCCTCGAAGTCGTTCGCCATGGTCGCGAACATCGACATCGAGCGCGCCTGCTCGGTGGCGACGAACATGTCGGAGGCGCGGTGCTGCAGCGACTGGAACGAGCCGATCGCGACGCCGAACTGCTTGCGCGTCTTGATGTACTCGACCGTGGTCTTGAGCGATTCGTCCATCAGGCCGACCGCCTCGGCGCAGAGCGCGACGCGGGCTTCGTCCACCACGCGCTCGATCAGCGCGAGCGAATCCTCGGGATTGCCGAGCACGGCGTCGGGACCGACCTCGACACCGGTGAAGGTGATGTCGGCGGCGTGCAGGCCGTCCTGGGTCGGATAGGACTTCTTGGCGACGCCCTTGGCATTGGCCGGGACCAGGAACACACCGATGCCTGACTTGTCGCGGCGGTCGCCCTTGGTCCGCGCGGTGACGATCAGGGTGTCGGCGTTCTCGCCGTTGAGCACGACGAATTTTTCGCCGTCGATCACGTAAGAATCACCCTTCTTCTTCGCGGTCGTGGTGACGTCGAACAGATCGTAGCGCGAGTTCTTCTCGAGCTGGGCGAAGGCCAGCGTCTTGCTGCCGTCGATGATGCCGGGCACGTGCGCGGCCTTCTGCGCATCGGTGCCGGCATGACGCAGGAAGCCGCCGCCGATCACGACGGTGGCGAGATACGGCTCCAGCACCAGCGCCTTGCCGAGCGCCTCCATCACGATCATGGTCTCGACGCCGCCGCCGCCGAAGCCGCCATCGGCCTCGCTGAAGGGCAGACCGAGCAGGCCCTGCTCGGCGAGCTTGAGCCAGACCGTTTTGCTCCAGCCGCCCTTCTCCGCCATGTACTTCTTGCGCTGCTCGAAATCGTAGGAATCGGTCAAGAGGCCGTCGATGCTTTCCTTGAGAAGCCGCTGCTCCTCGTTCAGATCAAAATCCATGTTTCTCTACTCTCCCGGTATCTGATGTCGTCATGCCCGGCCTTTTGCCGGGCATCCACGCTCTTCGTGCCGCGAGGCGTGGATGGCCGGGTCAAGCCCGGCCATGACGCCGAGTGTGTGGTGACTGGCTATGGTCACAGCCCCAGCACCGCCTTGGCGATGATGTTGCGCTGGATCTCGTTGGAGCCGCCGTAGATCGAGACCTTGCGGTTGTTGAAGTAGCTCGGCGCGATCTGGGCGGTCCAGTCCATGGCTTCGTTCGAGCCGTCGTCGCCATGCACGTCATAGGGCGCGGCGAACGGGCCGATCACTTCCATCAGAAGCTCGGTGGTGGTCTGCTGGATCTCCGAGCCCTTGATCTTCAGCACCGACGAGGCCGGATTGGGCTTGCCCTTGCCGTGCTTGCCTTCGTCGGCGACGACGCGGAGCTGGGTGAGCTCGAGCGCCTTCAGCTCGATCTCGCAGGCCGCCAGCTTCTCTCGGAAGGCGGGATCCTGGATGATCGGCTTGCCGGCGGATTCGACCTTGGACGCCAGATCCTTGATGCGGCGGATGCGCTCCTTGGAGACGCCGACGCGGGCGATGCCGGTGCGCTCATTGCCGAGCAGGAACTTGGCGTAATCCCAACCCTTGTTCTCCTCGCCGATCAGGTTCTCGTAGGGAACCTCGACGTCGTCGAAGAAGACCTCGTTGACCTCACGGCCGCCATCGATGGTCTGGATCGGGCGCACGGTGACGCCCTTCGACTTCATCGAGAACACGATGAAGGAGATGCCCATCTGCTTCTTGGCGTTGTTGTCGGTGCGGCAGAGGCAGAAGATCATGTCGGCGTGCTGGGCGAGCGTGGTCCAGGTCTTCTGGCCGTTGATGATCCATTTGTCGCCACGGCGCTCGGCCTTGGTCTTGAGCGAGGCGAGGTCGGAGCCGGAGCCGGGCTCGGAGAAGCCCTGGCACCACCAATCGTCGACATTGGCGATGCGCGGCAGGTACTTCTTCTTCTGCTCCTCGTTGCCGAAGGTGTAGATGACGGGGCCGACCATGCTGACGCCGAAGGCGAGCGGCTGCGGCGCCGGATAGGACTGCAGCTCCTCGTTGAAGATGTAGTGCTGCACGCTGGTCCAGCCGGTGCCGCCATATTCCTTCGGCCAATGGCTGACACCCCAGCCCTTCTTGTTGAGGATGCGCCACCACGTCACCATCTCGTCCTTGGAGAGGTGACGGCCCTCGACCAGCTTGCGCCGCGTATCCGGCGGCACGTTGTCGCGGAAGAACTGCCGCACTTCGTCGCGAAACGCCTGCTCTTCTTTCGTGAATGCGAGATCCATTGGATCCTCCTGTGAAACGTTACTTCATTTCGTCATTACGGCGGCGTCAGCAGCGCGAATCCCGGAAGACGATTTCTGCTGCTGGCGCAGTTCGTGGCGCGACAATTTCCCGACCGGCGTGCGCGGCAGGTCATCGACGAACTCGACAGCCGCCGGCAGCTCATGCTTGCCGAGCTTGCCGGCAAGCTGCGCGCGCAGCTCGTCGAGCGTGAACGGCTTTGCCTCGGGCCTCAGCTTGATGAAGGCCTTTGCGGCCTCGCCGCGATAGGGGTCGGGAATGCCGAGCACGATCACCTCGTGCACGCCCGGGATGGTGTAGATCGCCTGCTCGATCATCTGCGGATAGACGTTGAAGCCGCCGGAGATGATCATGTCCTTCTTGCGGTCGACCAGGAAGAAATAGCCGTCGGCATCGACATAGCCGATGTCGCCGGTGAGGAAGCGGCCGTCGACGAAGGCCTCGGTCGATCCCGCCGGCTTGTTCCAGTAGCCCTTGGTGACGTTCGGGCCCTTGATGCGGATCTCGCCGATTTCGCCCGGCGGCAGCACGCGCCTGGGATCGTCCAGCGCGACGACGTCGAGCTCGATGCCGGGCAGCATCAGGCCGATCGAGCCGGGCTTCTCCGGGCCCGTGGGCGGATGGCCGGTGCCGGGCGAGCAGGTCTCGGTCATGCCCCAGCCGCTCTTCAGCTTCTTGCCGACCTTGCGCTCGAAGAAGCTCGCGATCTCCACCGGCAGCGGCGCGCCGCCGGAGCCGATGGCATTGAGCGAGGAGAAGTCGCGCTTGTCGAGATCGGGCAACGCGGCGATCGCGATCCACATCGTCGGCACGCCGGGGAAATACGTCGCACGCTTGACCTCGATGTCGCGCATCACGGCTTCGACGTCGAAGCGCTGATGCAGCGAGATCAGATTGCCGCGGCGGAGCGAGGACAGCAGCACCACGGTGAGCGCGTAGATGTGGAACAGCGGCAGCACGCAGATCACGCGCTCGATTGCCTCGCCCCGGGCGGCGCGGGCCGGCCTGCCCCAGACGTCGTAGATCGACACCGCCGAGGTGAGATTGCCGTGGGTGAGCATCGCGCCCTTGGGCAGGCCGGTGGTGCCGCCGGTATATTGCAGCAGCGCGACGTCGTCGGCCGCGACGACAGGCCATTGCGCGGGCGCTGTGGCGCCCTCGACGAACGCCTTGAAGGTGACGATGCGGGGATCGTCGGGGATCGCCGCCTGCGGTGTGCCGACCTTGCCCCAATGATCGTCCTCGCAGACGACGAGCTTGTCGATCAGTCCCTTCTCCAGGAATTTCAGGGCGGTCGGCAGCAGGGCCCGGAGGTTGGAGGTGACGAGCAGGCGCGAGCCGGAATCGGTGATCTTGTGCGTCAGCGCAATCTCGCCGTCGAGCGGCGACAGATGCGCGACGCGGCTGCCGGTCTTCAGCGCGCCGAAGAAATTGACGGGGTGATCGGGCGTGTTGCCGAGGAACAGCGCGACCGAGGCGCCCTTACCGCAGCCAGCGCGCAGGAACGCCGCCGCTGCGCGATCGGCCAAGCTTGCGAGCTCGGTGTAGCTGATCGGTCGGTCGCGGAATTCCAGCGCGATGCGCGTGCCGAAATCGGCGGCAGCCTTAGAGAGGAGGTCCGGCAGCGTGCCCTGGACGATGGTGTCGTCCCACCGCACGCCCTCGGGGTAAAACTGTTCGCCGGGATGGGTCATGGAATCCTTAAACCGCACAAACCGTCATTCCGGGGCGCCCGAAGGGCGAACCCGGAATCCATCGGGCAGCGCACTCAGAGGCGAGATGGATTCCGGGCCTGGCCCTGCGGGCCATCCCGGAATGACACCGAGAGTGCAAGCTCCCATCACGCTGCTTTCGACTCCGCAGCCAGCGACGCAAACGTCTTGCCCTCCGCGGCGAGCTTCTTCAGCAGCGGGGCGGGCTCGAGGCTGGGGTCATTGGTCTCCTTGGCGTAGAAGGCCAGGCGATCGGCGATGTGCTTGAGGCCGACGCTGTCGGCCCAGAACATCGGGCCGCCACGGTAGATCGGCCAGCCATAGCCGTAGAGCCAGACCACGTCGATGTCGCTGGGACGCGCGGCGATACCCTCTTCCAGGATCTTCGCGCCCTCGTTGATCATCGGATACATCATGCGCTCGAGGATCTCCTCGTCGCTGACGACGCGCTTCTTGCGGCCGAGACGCAGCAAGGTCTCGTCGATCAGCTTCTCGACGTCGGGGTCGGGCAGCGGCGCACGAGAACCCTGCTCGTACTTGTAATAGCCCTTGCCGGTCTTCTGGCCGAAGCGGCCGGCCTCACACAGCGCGTCCGCGATCTCCGACTTGATGCCGCGATCTTTCCGCGAGCGCCAGCCGATGTCGAGGCCGGCGAGATCGCTCATCGCGAACGGGCCCATCGGCATGCCGAACTTGGTGACGACGGCATCGACCTGCTGCGGCAGCGCGCCCTCGAACAGCAGCTTCTCGGACTGCTTGCCGCGCTGGGCCAACATGCGGTTGCCGACGAAGCCGTCGCAGACGCCGACCACGGCCGGCACCTTCGCGATTTTTCGCGCGATGGTCACCGCAGTCACCAGCGCATCCGGCGCGGTCTTGTCGGCACGCACGATCTCGCACAGCTTCATGACGTTGGCCGGCGAGAAGAAGTGCATGCCGAGCACGTCCTGCGGACGCTTGGTCGACTTCGCGATCTCGTCGATGTTGAGATAGGAGGTGTTGGAGGCGAGCACGGCGCCCGGCTTGGCGTACTGGTCGAGCTTGCCGAACACCTCCTTCTTGACCGCCATGGTCTCGAACACGGCCTCGATGACGAGGTCGGCATCGCCAACATTCTCGATGCCGACCTTGCCGTCGATCAGCGCCATGCGCTTGGCGGGCGCATCGGCCGGGATGCCGCCGCGCGCGGCGGTCGCCTCCCAGTTCTTCTGCATCACGCCCATGCCGCGCTTGAGCTGCTCATCGCCAGTCTCGATCAGGGTGACGGGAATGCCGGCATTGGCAAAGGACATGGCGATGCCGCCGCCCATGGTGCCGGCGCCGAGAATGGCGACGCGGTTCACGGGCCGCGGCTTGGTGCCTTCAGGCACGCCGGCGATCTTGTTGGCCTCGCGCTCGGCGAAGAAGGCGTAGCGCTGCGCCTTGGACTGGTCGCTGGCGACGAGCTTGAGGAAGCCCTCGCGCTCCTTCTTCAGGCCTTCGTCGAACGGCAGGTCGATGGCGTAGCCGACGGCATCGGCGGCGGCGAAGGGCGCCTCGAGGCCGCGCGACTTCTTGGTCATGGCCGCGACCGCATTGGTGAAGATGGAGCGGTCGGCCTTGGCGGCGGCGAGCTTGGAATCGTCGTCGCGCAGGCGACGCAGCGGGCGCTTCTCCGCGAGCAGCTTGCGCACGAAGGCTTCGCCACCGGAGGCCGGGCCCTCGACGATCTCCTCGATCAGGCCGTTCCTCAGCGCTTCCGCAGCCCCGATCGGGTCGCCGCCGACGATCATCTTGACGGCGAGCTCCGGGCCCACCGCACGGGGCAGGCGCTGGGTGCCGCCGGCACCGGGCAGAAGTCCGAGCTTCACCTCGGGCAGGCCGAGCTTGGCCTCTTTCACCGCGACGCGGAAATGGCAGGCCAGCGCGACCTCGAGGCCGCCGCCGAGCGCGGTGCCGTGGATCGCGGCAACGACCGGCTTGGGCGAGTTTTCGATCTCGGACAGCACGTCGTTGAGCGCGGGCGGCTTCGGCGGCTTGCCGAACTCGGTGATGTCGGCACCGGCAATGAAGGTGCGACCGGCGCAGGTCAGCACGATGCCCTTGATGGCGGGATCGGCGATCGCGGCCTTGATGCACTCGAGGATCCCACCTCGGACTGCGGCACTCAGCGCATTGACCGGCGGGCTGTTGACCGTGACGATCCCGACTTCGTCATGACGCTCAAGCTTGACCACTTCGCTCACGGTGTCCCTCCTTGATGGGGATTTACTTTTGTTTCGATTTCGCATTGCGGAATTTAATTCCGCATCTTGACGGCAGGGTTATTTTGAAGCACGGACGTTGTCAACGACTCCGCGCAAGAAGCAGATCAGGGATGAAGCGTACAGGAAAGAAGACCGCGACCGATCGGAATTTCGTCGTCGCGCTTTCCCGCGGACTGGAAGTATTGCGCGCGTTCCACCCCAATGACGGCCTGCTCGGCAATCAGGAGATTGCGTCCCGTACCAATCTGCCCAAGCCCACCGTGTCGCGGCTGACCTACACGCTGACCAAGCTCGGTTATCTCACGCCGGTTCCCCGCTTCGAGAAGTACCAGCTCGCCCCGGCAGCGATGTCGCTCGGCTACGCGGCGCTGGCCAATCTGGGCGTTCGGCATTTGTCCGAGCCGTTCCGCGAAGAGGTGATGCGCGCGACCGGCGGCGCCGTCGCCGTCGGCGGCCGTGACCGCCACAGCATGATCTATTTCGGGCAGAGCCGCGGCAGCGAGACCGTCGGCGTTCAACTTGACGTCGGCTCGCGCGTGCCGATTGCAACCAGCGCGATGGGCCGCGCCTATTTCTGGGCACTCGATGACGAAGGTCGCGCCGAAGTGTCGCGCATCCTGCGCGAACATTACGGCAGCCGTTGGCCGAAGATGCGCGAGGGCTTGGAACGTTCCGGCGAGACGGTCGCGAAATACGGCTTTGCGATTTCGGTCGGCGATTGGCACGACGACATCGGCGCGGCCGGCGTCGCGCTCAAGCTCAACGACGGAACCGGACCTTACGCATTCAATTGCGGCGCGCCCGCATTCCGTTTCACGGAAGAGCGTTTGATCAACGACATTGGACCGCGTCTCTTAGCGATGGTAAGGAACATCGAAGCGGCGCTCGGGGGTCTGATGCCGCATTCAAAAAAAGACAGCAGCAAAAAGCTGAAATCAGGAGGAAAAGTTGCGCGTGTGGCCGAGGGATTCAGATAGCCTTTGTCATCATCGGGAGCGGCTCGCATCGCCCCATCGCTCACTGAACGACGTGAGCGAGACGAGATGACGCAGGCACAGCTCGCGCAGGGTACATCGCCCCTGCTCGCGGTTCGCGACGTCAGCGTCGTGTTCGGCGGCATCGTCGCGCTCAACGGCGTGTCCTTCGACATGCACAAGGGCCAGATCCTCGGCTTGATCGGCCCGAACGGCGCCGGCAAGACCACGCTCTTCAATTGCCTCTCGCGCCTCTATCAGCCGTCGTCCGGCGACATCTTGATGGACGGCGTGAGCATCCTGACGCGGCCGCCGCACCGGATCGCCGAGATCGGCATCGGCCGCACCTTCCAGAACGTGGCGCTGTTTCCCAACCTTTCGGTGATGGACAACGTCCGCGTCGGCGCCCATTCGAAGACCTCGAGCGACATTATCAGCGACTCCCTGAAGCTTGCCTGGGTCCGGCGCAGCGAGACAAGCATCAACAAGAAGGTGCACGAGATCCTTGCTTACCTCGACCTCGAGGACGTCGCCCATACCGTCGTGTCCGGCCTACCGTTCGGTACGCAGAAGCGGGTCGAGCTGGCGCGTGCGCTGGCGGCCGATCCGAAGATCCTGCTGCTCGACGAACCCGCCGGCGGCCTCAACCACGAGGAAGTTCATGTGCTCGGCGACCTCATCCGCAAAATCCGCGACGAGCGCCATATGACCGTGCTCCTGGTCGAGCATCACATGGGCCTCGTGATGTCGATCGCCGACCATGTCGTCGCGCTGAATTTCGGCAAGAAGCTCGCGGAAGGCACGCCCGCCCAGGTGCAGGCGGACCCGGACGTCATCAAGGCCTATCTCGGGAGCAAGGATCAATGACGCCACTGCTCAACGTCAAGGACCTGCGCGCTTATTACGGCCAGGTCCAGGCGCTCCATGGCCTGTCCTTCTCGCTCAACGAGGGCTCGCTCGTGACGCTGCTGGGTGCCAACGGCGCCGGCAAGACCACCACACTGCGCGCGATCTGCAACATGGTGCGCTCCACCGGCGGCGTCGAGTTCGAAGGCAAGCCGCTGAACAACCGTTCGACCGAGAGCATCGTGCGGTTCGGCATCGCCCACGTGCCGCAGGGCCGCGGCACCTTCACCAACATGACGGTGGAGGAGAACCTCCAGCTCGGGGCCATCACCCGCAAGGACCGCGCCGGCATCGTCTCCGACATCGAGCGCATGTACGCACATTTCCCGGTGTTGAAGCAGCGCCATACCCAGCAGGCCGGCACGCTCTCCGGCGGCGAGCAGCAGATGCTCGCGGTCGCCCGCGCGCTGATGCTGCGGCCGCGGCTGATGCTGCTCGACGAGCCCTCCTTCGGCCTCGCGCCGCTGGTGGTGCGCGACCTGTTCGGCATCCTCGGCAAGATCAACCGCGAGGACAAGGTCTCGATCCTGGTGGTCGAGCAGAACGCCCAGCTCGCGCTCGAGCTCGCCGACCAGGCCTATGTGATCGAGACCGGGCGCATCGTGATGTCGGGCAAGGCCAAGGACATCGCGAACAACGAAGAAATCCGCAAATCCTATCTGGGTTACTGAGGGAGCCGGCACAATGGAGCTGTTCACCAACCAGGTCCTGGCCGGCATCGCCACGGGGGCGATTTATGCCTGCATGGCGCTCGCCGTGGTCATGATCTACCAGGCCATCGACCATCTCAACTTCGCGCAAGGCGAGATGGCGATGTTCTCGACCTTCATCTCATGGCAGCTGATGCAGTGGGGCGTGTCTTATTGGGCTGCCTTCCTGATCACGCTGGCATTTTCTTTCGTCGCCGGCATCGCGATCGAGCGCATCCTGTTCAAGCCGCTCGTCAAGGCGCCGGTGCTCACCAACGTCGCCGGCTTCATCGCGCTGTTTGCGATCATCAACTCCTCGGCGGGCCTGATCTGGGACTTCACGATCAAGCAATATCCGACCCCGTTCGGCTCCGCACCGTTCCTCGGCAGCCAGCTGATCTCGACGCACCAGGCCGGCATGATCGGCGTCACCGTGGCGCTGCTGCTCGCGCTCTATTTCTTCTTCCAGTACACGCGCATCGGCCTTGCGATGCGAGCCGCAGCGTCGGTGCCGGAATCGGCCCGCCTCGTCGGCATCAACACGAGCTGGATGATCGCGCTCGGCTGGGGCATGGCGACCGCGATCGGCTCGATCGCCGGCATGCTGATCGCGCCCGTCGTATTCCTCGAGCCGAACATGATGGGCGGCGTGCTGATCTACGGCTTCGCCGCGGCGGTGCTCGGCGGGCTGTCGAGCCCGTTCGGCGCCGTGGTCGGCGGCTTCCTGGTCGGCGTGTTCGAGAATCTCGCCGGTACCTACATCCCCGGCGTCGGCAATGAGCTGAAACTCCCGATCGCGCTCGCGCTGATCATCTCCGTCCTGGTCGTCAAACCCGCTGGTCTATTCGGCCGGCATATCGTCAAGCGAGTTTGATCATGAGCGCAGCAGAAGAAGTCGTCGCCGAGGGCCACGAGGCGGTCGAGGCGGTTCCGAAGCGGGCCATGACGCTGGGCACCGGCACCTCGCTGGTGGTGCTGGCGGCGCTGTTGATCGTGCCGATGTTCGTCAAGAACTTCATCATCTTCCAGATGACGATGCTCCTGATCTACGGGCTCGCGGTGCTGGCGCTGAACATCCTGACCGGCGGAAGCGGCCAGTTCTCGCTCGGCCAGAGCGCGTTCTACGCCGTCGGCGCCTATGTGTCTGCGGTGCTGATGGAGCATGCCAACGTCAACTACGCGCTGACCATTCCGATCTCCGCCGTGATTTGCTTCGGATTCGGTTACCTGTTCGGCAAGCCGGCGCTGCGGCTGTCGGGCATCTATCTCGCGCTCGCGACCTTTGCGCTCGCGACCGCGATGCCGCAGTTGCTCAAGCTGAACTTCCTCGAGCACTGGACCGGCGGCGTGCAGGGCCTCGTCGTCACCAAGCCGGACGCACCGTTCGGCTTGCCGATGTCGCAGGACATGTGGCTGTACTACTTCACGCTCGCCGTGACGGTCGCGATCTACATCTTCTCGGTGAACCTGTTGCGTTCCCGCTCCGGCCGCGCCTTCATGGCGATCCGCGACAACGAGATCGCGGCCTCCTCCATGGGTGTCAACGTCGCGCTGTACAAGACGCTGGCGTTCGGCGTGTCCGCCGGCATCACCGGCGTTGCGGGCTCGCTCGGCGCCATCGCGGTGCAGTTCGTCGCACCCGACAGCTACACCATCACGCTCGCGATCTCGCTGTTCCTCGGCATGGTCGTCGGCGGCGTCGGCTGGCTACCCGGCTCGTTCGTCGGTGCGGCCTTCATCATCTTCGTGCCGAACATGGCGGAGAGCATCTCCAAGGGCCTCTCCGGCGCGGTGTTCGGCGTGCTGCTGTTCCTCGTCATCTACCTCGTGCCGCATGGCGCAAGGCAGGTCGCGATCCTGGGCCAGCAACTCGTCGGCAAGCTCAGAAAGAACTGAAGACCCGTTGAATTAACCAAGGAGACTGAATTGTATTTTGGAAGAACACTGCGAGCCGCCGCGCTGGTCACGGCAACGGCGGCCATCACTCTCACCTCCGGCGCTGCACTCGCCCAAAAGAAATACGACACCGGCGCGTCCGATACCGAGATCAAGATCGGCAACATCATGCCGTACAGCGGTCCGGCGTCGGCCTATGGCATCATCGGCAAGACCGAAGAAGCCTATTTCAAGATGATCAACGACAAGGGCGGCATCAACGGCCGCAAGATCAACTTCGTCACCTATGACGACGGCTATTCGCCGCCAAAGGCCGTCGAGCAGGTTCGCAAGCTGGTCGAGAGCGACGAGGTGCTGGTCGTTTTCAACCCGCTCGGCACGCCCTCGAACAGTGCGATCCAGAAGTACCTCAACTCCAAGAAGATCCCGCAGCTCTTCGTCGCGACCGGCGCCACCAAGTGGAACGACCCGAAGAACTTCCCCTGGACCATGGGCTGGCAGCCCTCCTACCAGAGCGAAGCGCAGATCTACGCGAAGTGGCTGATGAAGGAGAAGCCGGACGCCAAGATCGCGATCCTCTACCAGAACGACGATTTCGGCAAAGACTACCTCAAGGGCACCAAGGACGGCCTCGGCGCCAAGGCCTCCTCCATGATCGTCATGGAGGAGAGCTACGAGGTCTCCGAGCCGTCGATCGACGGCCATATCGTCAAGATCAAGGCCGCCAATCCCGACGTGCTGCTGATCTACACCACGCCGAAGTTCGCGGCCCAGACCATCAAGAAGACCGCCGAGCTCAGCTGGAAGCCGCTCCAGATCCTCACCAACGTGTCGATCTCGGTCGGCAGCGTGATGAAGCCGGCCGGCTTCGAGAACGCGCAGGGCGTGCTGTCGGCTGCCTACGCCAAGGACTCCACGGATCCGCAATGGGCCAACGACCCAGGCATGAAGAAGTGGAACGAGTTCGTCGACAAGTACATGCCGGGTGCCGACAAGTCGGACACCAGCATGGTCTATGGCTATGGCGCCGCCTCGACGCTGGCCAAGGTGCTGGAGATGTGCGGTGACGATCTCACCCGCGCCAACATCATGAAGCAGGCCGCCTCGTTGAAGGACTTTGCTCCGGATACGCTGCTGCCCGGCGTCAAGATCAACACCAGCGCCACCGACTTCGCTCCGATCGCGCAGCTGCAGATGATGCGCTTCAAGGGCGAGAAGTGGGAACTGTTCGGCGAGATCATCAGCGGTGACGTCGCCTCCGAGTGACGCGTGACGCGATGATCGAGGACGAGGAGCCCCCGCGGACAGTCGCGGGGGCTTTTTGTTGACGACAGGCGCCAATCTTGTTCAATGCGATCGATCCATCCCGGGGTAGGAGAACAATGGCCGCCGTTCGTTCCCAGGTTGCGCCGCTCTGGGCCGCGCTTGCCTTGTGCACTGCAATGAGCGGCGAGGCGCTGGCGCAGAAGAAATACGACAGCGGCGCGTCCGATACTGAGATCAAGATCGGTAACATCATGCCCTACAGCGGTCCGGCCTCCGGCTATGCCGCGATCGGCAGAACCGAGGAAGCCTACTTCAACAAGATCAATGCCGAGGGCGGCATCAATGGCCGCAAGATCAGATTCATCTCCTATGACGACGGCTATTCGCCGCCAAAGACGGTGGAACAGGCGCGAAAACTGGTCGAGAGCGACAACGTGCTGCTGATCTTCGGCTCGCTCGGCACTTCCACCAACAGCGCCATCCGCAAGTACATGAACGAGAAGAAGGTGCCGCAATTGTTCGTGGCGAGCGGCGCCTCGAAATGGAACGACCCCAAGCAATATCCCTGGACCATGGGCTGGCAGCCGAGCTACGTCAGCGAGGCCCGGATCTATGCCAAATACATCATGAAGGAGAAGCCAAACGGAAAGATCGGCGTGCTCTACCAGAACGACGATTTCGGCAAGGATTATCTAAACGGGTTGAAGGAGGGCCTCGGCGCCAAGGCTTCGATGATCGTGCGGGAGGAAGCCTACGACACTTCCGAGCCCGCAATCGACGAGCGAGTCGTGAAGCTGAAGGCGGCCGGCGCCGATATCTTCATCAGCCTCACAAACCAGAAATTCGCCGCGCAGGGAATCAAGAAAGCCGCGGAGATCAACTGGCATCCGATGCACATCATCTCCAATGTCTCGGCTTCGGTCAGCGGCGTATTGGAGCCAGCGGGCATTGAAGTCTCGCAAGGCATCCTGTCGGCGACCTACACCAAGGACGGCTCCGACCCGCAGTGGAATGCCGACGACGGCATGAAGAAGTTCTACAGTTTCCTCGCGCAATACGAGCCCAAGGCCAACAAGCTCGATGCCGGCGTCGTGTACGGCTATGCCGCCGCACAGACCATCGTGAAGGTGCTGCAGATGTGCGGCGACGATCTCACCCGCGAGAACGTCATGAAGCAGGCCGCCAGCCTGAAGGACTTCGCACCCGACACGCTGCTGCCAGGCATCAAGATCAACACCGCGCCCGACGATTTCGCCCCGATCGAGCAGCTGCAGATGATGCGCTTCAAGGGCAGGAAATGGGAGCTGTTCGGTGACATCATCTCGAGCGAGATGAGCCACTGAACGACGCAATTCAAAATAGCCGCTTTCCCGTAAAGCAACTCAAGCGGCGAGTTTGCCCCGCAAAAAGAATCTCACGCGCCGGAATATTCAGCACAGCCTTCGACGAGATCGCCGCCCGCGCGAGGCCCGTGCAGGCGTTCTTCTTGCTGACGGCCGTGGATAGGTATTGAATGCGTGACGGAGCGACGCGCAACGATCGCTCCCAATAAGAACAAACGACACATTCAATCCTGTCCAGGGAGATCAAAATGCCTGCAATGCATGTGCGATTGGGGGCCTTCTCGGCTGCCCTCGTGCTGGCCGCCACGCTGTCCACGACAGCGCTCGCGCAGAAGAAATACGACACCGGCGCATCCGACACGGAGATCAAGATCGGCAACATCATGCCCTATAGCGGTCCCGCGTCCGCCTACGGCGTGATCGGCAAGACCGAAGAGGCCTATTTCCGCAAGATCAACGCAGAAGGCGGCATCAACGGCCGCAAGATCAACTTCATCACCTATGACGACGCCTATTCCCCGCCGAAGACCGTGGAGCAGGCGCGCAAGCTGGTCGAGAGCGACGAGGTGCTGCTGATCTTCAACTCGCTCGGCACCCCGCCGAACTCGGCGATCCAGAAGTACATGAACCAGAAGAAGGTTCCGCAGCTGTTCGTCGCCACCGGCGCCACGAAGTGGAACGACCCGCAGACCTTCCCGTGGACGATGGGCTGGCAACCCAACTACCAGATCGAGTCGATCATCTACGCCAAGTATATCCTGAAGAACCATCCGAACGCCAAGATCGCCGTGCTCTACCAGAACGACGATTACGGCAAGGACTATCTGAAGGGGTTCAAGGACGGGCTCGGCGCTAAGGCCGCCTCGATGATCGTCATCGAGGACAGCTACGAAGTCTCCGAGCCGACCATAGACTCCCACATCGTCAAGATGAAGTCGACCAACGCCGACGTGTTCTTCAACATCACGACGCCGAAATTCGCCGCACAGGCGATCAAGAAGAACGCCGAGATCGGCTGGAAGCCGCTGCACTTCCTCAACAACGTCTCGGCCTCGATCGGCAGCGTGATCAAGCCGGCCGGCTTCGAGAACGCGCAGGACATCATCTCGTCGCAATATTTCAAGGATCCCACCGACGCGCAGTGGAAAAACGACAAGGCGATGATCGCCTGGAACGAATTTCTGGATAAGTATTATCCGGAAGCCAACCGCGCCGACGCCTCGGTGATGTACGGCTATATCGTCGCCCAAGGCCTCGTTCACGTGCTCAAGGCATGCGGTGACAATCTCACCCGCGAGAACATCATGAAGCAGGCCGCCAACATCAAGGACTTCGAGCCGGCGGGCCTGTTGCCGGGCATCAAGGTCAACACCTCGGCGACCGATTTCGCGCCGCTCTCGCAACTGCAGCTGATCCGGTTCAAGGGCGAGCATTGGGTGCCATTTGGCGAGGTGCTGAGCGGCGACGTCGGCGGCTGACCATCAACCAGTTGCTCAAGATGTAGCCAAACCGACGAAAGACGCAGCCCCTGCGGCCATGCCGCAGGGGCTTTTCCTTGAAGCTTTCGGGCAAATCGTATTGAATTGCGCTCGCGTCGCGAAGAAAAACGAGACAAGAAAAGGGACGCACACACAAAGAAAAAACAGGGAGATTGGAATGCCTGCTGTCACCGGCAAGCTTGCGGCCGCATCATTGGCGCTCGCGCTCATCGCGGCCTCGGCCTCAACCGCAACGGCCCAGAAGAAATACGATACCGGTGCGACCGACACCGAGATCAAGATCGGCAACATCATGCCCTACAGCGGACCGGCCTCCGCCTACGGCATCATCGGTCGCACCGAAGCCGCCTATTTCAAGAAGATCAACGAAGAGGGCGGCATCAACGGCCGCAAGATCAATTTCGTCTCCTACGACGACGCCTACTCGCCGCCGAAGACGGTGGAGCAGGCGCGCAAGCTGGTCGAGAGCGACGAGGTGCTGCTCGTCTTCAACTCGCTCGGCACGCCGCCGAACTCCGCGATCCAGAAATACATGAACTCGAAGAAGGTGCCGCAGCTGTTCGTCGCCACCGGCGCCACCAAGTGGAACGATCCGCAGAACTTCCCGTGGACCATGGGCTGGCAACCCAACTACCAGAGCGAGACGCAGATCTACGCGAAATACATCCTCAAGGCTATGCCGAACGCCAAGATCGGCGTGCTCTACCAGAACGACGACTACGGCAAGGATTACCTGAAGGGCCTGAAGGACGGCTTGGGGGCCAAGGCCGCGAGCATGATCGTGCTGGAGGAAAGCTACGAGACGTCGGAGCCGACCATCGACAACCACATCGTCAAGCTGAAAGCCACCGGCGCCGACGTCTTCATCAACATCACCACGCCGAAGTTCGCGGCGCAGGCGATCAAGAAGATTTCCGAGATCGGCTGGAAGCCGACCCACTTCCTCAACAACGTCTCGGCCTCGGTCGGCAGCGTGATCAAGCCCGCCGGCTTCGAGAATTCGCAGGACATCATCTCGGCCGCCTATCTGAAGGACGTCTCCGATCCGCAGTGGAAGGACGACGCCGGCATGAAGGCGTTCCTGGAATTCATGACGAAGTACTTCCCCGAGGGCGACAAGCTCGACGGCGGCACCATCGTCGGCTACGGCGTCGCACAGACGCTGGTCGAGGTGCTGAAGAAGTGCGGTGACAATCTCACGCGCGAGAACGTCATGAAGCAGGCGGCGAGCCTGAAGGACTTCCGCACCGAAGTGCTGCTGCCCGGCATCAAGATCAGTACCGGGCCGAACGACTTCGCGCCGATCAGCTCGCTGCAGCTGATGAAGTTCAAGGGCGACAAGTGGGATCTGTTCGGCGAGGTGATCAGCGCCGACGCCGGCGGCTAGAAACTGCAACGCGCGGAGGACGAGCCCCCTGCGCTGATCGCGCAGGGGGCTTCTCCTTTGGGTGGCAATTATGATCACGCGATTGCACAATCGAATGACGGCGAAGGCGCTTACGCTTCGGCACACGATGCGGTAGGCAGATGGCGGCGACCTCGTCGCCGCCAGTCCAGTTTGCGCAAGGCCATTGTCCATGACCGACCGACGTCCCCTGCTCCGCGCGCTCTACGACACTGCCGTTGCTGCCGCCCATCCGGGCGTGGTGCTGACCCCTCACCTGCGGCCTGCGCCCAGGGGGCGCGTGATCTGCCTTGCGGCCGGCAAGGGCGCCGGCGCGATGGCTGCGGCCGCGGAGCGGCATTATCTCGATGCGCTGGGATTGGCGCCGGAGCGCCTCGTCGGCATCGCCACCACGCGCCACGGCTACGGCGTGCCGACGCGCAGCATTCGCTTGGTCGAGGCCGGTCATCCCGTGCCTGACGAAGCGGGCCTGAAGGGCGCGGCCGACACGCTCGCGCTCGCGGGCGAGGCCGGGCCGGACGACCTGCTGCTGGTGCTGCTCACCGGCGGCGGCTCGGCCAACTGGATCGCGCCGGTGGACGGCATCAGCTTCGCGCAGAAGCAGGCGGTCAACAAGGCGCTGCTGCGCTCGGGCGCGCCGATCGGCGAGATGAACGTCGTGCGCAAGCACCTGTCGCGGATCAAGGGCGGCCGTCTCGCCCGCGCCGGCAGCAACGCCGCGGAGATCGTGACGCTCGCGATCTCTGACGTGCCGCATGACGATCCGTCCGCGATCGCCTCCGGCCCCACCGTGCCCGATCCGACCACGCTGGCGGATGCGCGCGCGATCGTGGCGAAATACAGGCTCGACATCGACGATGCGGTACGCCGCGCGCTCAACGATCCCAACAACGAGAGCTGCAAGCCGGGCGACGCCGCCTTTGCGCGCGCCTCGTTCGAGCTGATCGCGCGGCCCAAGCAGTCGCTGGACGCTGCGGTCAAGCTCGCGCGCGAGGCCGGCTACGGGACCATCGATCTCGGCGCCGATCTCGAAGGCGAGGCGCGCGAGGTCGCCGCCGATCACGCCAGGCTGGCGCTTCAGGCACGCAGCCAGGGCAAGCGCGTCGCGATTCTCTCCGGCGGCGAGCTCACGGTCACCGTGCGCGGCAACGGGCGCGGCGGGCCGAACCAGGAATACGCGCTGGCGCTGGCCTCGCTCTTGAAGGACACTTCCGGCATCGCCGCGCTGGCCGGCGACACCGACGGCGCCGATGGCGGCGCGGGCCACCCGACCGACCCCGCCGGCGCGCTGATCGATGCGGCGACGTTCGCGAAGATGAAGGCGCTGGGGCTCGAGCCGCAGGCCTATCTCGACAACAACGACGCCACCACGTTCTTCGAGGCGACCGGCGACCTGCTGCGGCCTGGACCGACGCTGACCAACGTGAACGACATCAGGGTGATTTTGGTGGATTGACGTTCGCTTACCCTCCCCTGGAGGGTAAGAGTCAAAACTCGTTGGCGATCTTCGCGAGCATCCCGATCAGGGCTTCGCGGTTGGCCTGGCCGAGCAAGTCGTTCAGCCGGGCCTCGTGCTTGGTGGCGACGAGCTTCTTGGCGCGCGCCAGCACGGCCTTGCCCTTGTCGGTCAAGACCAGGATGTGCGAGCGCCGGTCGTTGGTGGAGCGGATCCGCGCGCAGAGGTCGCGGCTCTCCAGATTGTCGAGCATGGCCACGAAGTTCGGCCTGAGGATGCCGAGCGTGGAGGCGATCTCGGTCTGGTTACGGCCGGGGTTTTTCTCGACCAGCAGCAGCACCGAGAACTGCGCCGGCGTCAGCTGGAGCGAGGCCATGCAGCGCAGGAAATTCTCGAACACCTTGAGCTGTGCACGTTTCAGGACATAGCCCAGCTGCTCGGAAAGCTCGCCGAGTTGGAGGGCCTCCGCCTGCGGCTCGCCTGCGTCCTTGCGGCCCTTGGCCGGGTCGGCCGGCTTGTCGGAGGACTTTTCAGCGGTTTTGGAAACGGTCATCGCCTCGTGCTCGTAATCCCGCTAAATTCCGGGGCGGGTCGTTCCCACCCTTGAAGTTATATTTGATAATTGTTATGGACCATACCAAATATCGCCTGCGTTTTTCAATGGCTGTGAACGGACCGTCCACCGCAATCGAGGGGACCGGTCCGGATTAGGGGGAGCGTCCGGTCTTGAATACCACCATCATGCTGTTCCTGGTGCAGGACGGCATCACCAATGGCGCGATCTATGCGCTGCTCGGCCTGGCGCTGGTGCTGGTGTTCGCCGTCACCCGGGTCATCCTCATTCCCCAGGGCGAATTCGTCACCTATGGCGCGCTGACCTATGCCTCGCTGGCCGCCGGCCAGATGCCGGGCACGGCAAAGCTGGCGCTGGCGCTCGGCATCGGCGCGTTCGGCTTCGACCTGTTCGTGGCGCGCAAGGCGCTGCACGGGCGGCTGGTCGTTCGCAGCTTCATCGCCAACGTCGTGCTGCCGGCGATCGTGCTGGCGCTGACCCTGTCGCTCGCGGCGCAGAAACCGCCGGTCGCGGTCTGCATCGCGCTGTCGCTGGTGATCGTGGCGATGATCGGCCTCTATCTCTACCGCATCGCCTTCCAGCCGCTGGCGCACACCTCGGTGCTGGTGCTGCTGATCGCCTCCGTCGGCGTCCATCTCGCGCTGCAGGGCCTCGGCCTGTTGTTCTTCGGAGCCGAAGGCCAGCGCGGGCCTGCCGTGCTGTCCGGCGCCTTCACCGCCGGCGCATTGCGCTTCACCGGCCAGAGCATCACCGTCTATGCCATCACCATCGCCTTCATCGTCGCGCTCTGGCTGTTCTTCGGCCTGACGCTCTACGGCAAGGCGCTGCGCGCGACTGCGGTCAACCGGCTCGGGGCGCGGCTTGCCGGCATCCGCACGACGCTGTCGGGCCAGATCGCCTTCCTGCTGGCCTCCGTGATCGGCGCACTCTCGGGCATCCTGATCGTGCCGATCACGACACTGTATTACGACTCCGGCTTCCTGATCGGGCTGAAGGGCTTCGTTGCCGCGATCATCGGCGGCCTCGTCAGCTATCCCCTCACCGCCGTCGCGGCGCTGGTGGTCGGCATCGTCGAGGCGTTCTCGTCCTTCTATGCCTCCAACTACAAGGAGGTGATCGTCTTCATGCTGCTGATCCCCGTGCTGCTGCTGCGCTCGCTCGCCGCGCCCGCGGTCGAGGAAGAGAAGGACTGAGCCCGATGCAGAGCCGGTTTCCCATCCTCGTCTTTGCGATTCTCATGGCGGCGATCCCGCTCATCCCGGGCGTGCCCCCGTTCTGGATCGTGCTGCTCGACAATATCGGCCTTGCCGCGCTGGTCGCGATGGGCCTCGTGCTGCTGACCGGCGTCGGCGGCCTCACCTCGTTCGGCCAGGCCGCGTTCGTCGGTTTCGGTGCCTACACCACCGCCGTGCTGACGACGGCCTATGGCCTGTCGCCCTGGCTGACGCTGCCGCTGTCGCTCGTGGTCAGCGGCTCGCTCGCGGTGCTGCTCGGGCTGATCACCGTGCGCCTCTCGGGGCATTACCTGCCGCTCGGCACGCTCGCCTGGGGGCTTGGGCTGTTCTACCTGTTCAGCAAGCTGGAGTTTCTGGGACGCAACGACGGCATCTCGGCGATCCCGCCGCTGTCGATCGGTGCCTTCAAGATGCTCTCGCCCGGCTCGATCTATTACGCGATCTGGGTCGCCGTGATCCTCTCGGCCCTGCTGACGATGAACCTTTTGGACTCCCGCACCGGCCGCGCCATCCGCGCGCTGCGCCGCGGCCATGTCGCCGCCGAAGCGTTCGGCGTCCACACGCCGCGGGCAAAGCTGCTGGTGTTCATCCATGCCGCGGTGCTCGCGGGCCTGTCCGGGTGGCTCTACGCCCATCTCCAGCGCGCGGTGAACCCGACGCCGTTCGGCGCGCATATGGGCATCGAATATCTCTTCATCGCGGTGGTCGGCGGCGCCGGCTATGTCTGGGGCGGCGTGCTGGGCGCCGCGATCGTCGTGATCCTGAAAGAGGTGCTGCAGAGCTATCTGCCGTTGATCCTGCCCGGCTCCGGCCAGGTCGAGACCATCGTGTTCGGCATCATGCTGGTGGCGCTGCTGCAGCTTGCGCCCGGCGGCCTCTGGCCCTGGCTGATGTCGTTCTTCCCCGAGCGCACCGACGGCAAGAAGCCGGACACCTCGCTGAAGCTGGAGCATCGCACCCGCGCGCCCGCCGAGACCGGCGTCCTGCTTCAGGTCGAGAAGGCGCGAAAGCAGTTTGGCGGCGTGGTCGCGGTGAACAACGTGTCCTTCGACGTGCAGGCCCGCGAGATCGTCGCGCTGATCGGCCCGAACGGCGCCGGCAAGAGCACGACCTTCAACCTGATTACCGGCGTGCTGTCGGCAACCTCGGGCTCGATCTCGGTGCTCGGCAGGAAGGTCGACAACGCGCCGCCGCAGGGGATCGTCAAGCTCGGTATCAGCAGGACCTTCCAGCACGTCAAGCTCGTCCCCGACATGACCGTGCTGGAGAACGTCGCGATCGGCGCACATTTGCGCGGCCATTCCGGCCCGATCTCCTCGATGCTGCGGCTCGACCGCGCTGACGAGGCCAAGCTTCTCGCCGAGGCCGCCCGCCAGATCGAGCGCGTCGGCCTCGCCGAGCAGATGCACCAGCTGGCAGGCTCGCTCTCGCTCGGCCAGCAGCGCATCGTCGAGATCGCCCGCGCGCTCTGCGTCGATCCGATGCTGCTGCTGCTCGACGAGCCGGCAGCCGGACTGCGCCACATGGAAAAGCAACGGCTGGCCGCACTGCTCCGCGAGCTGCGCGACGGCGGCATGTCCGTCCTTTTGGTCGAGCACGACATGGGCTTCGTGATGAACCTTGCCGACCGCATCGTGGTGCTCGATTTCGGCACCAAGATCGCGGAGGGCACGCCGGCGACGATCAAGACCAATCCCGAAGTGATCAAGGCCTATCTCGGAGTGGCGGCATGAGCACGCTGTTGTCCGTCACCGACGCGCATGTCGCCTATGGCAAGGTCGAGGCGGTGCGTTCGGTCTCGCTCGAAGTGGGCGCCAACGAGATCGTCACCATCGTCGGCGCCAACGGCGCCGGCAAGACCACGCTTCTCTCGGCCATCATGGGCATCCTGCCGCTGAAGGGCCGCGTCGCCTTTGCCGGGCAGGATCTCGCCCGCCTCGACATCGAGGACCGTGTCGCGATGGGCCTCGGTCTCGTTCCCGAGCATCGCGAATTGTTCGTGACCATGAATGTCGAGGACAATCTCGAGCTGGGCGCGTTCCGGATCGAGCGCAGCAAGGCCAAAGCCTCGATGGAGCGGGTCTATGCGCTGTTTCCGCGGCTGAAGGAGCGGCGCAAGCAGCTCGCCGGTACGCTCTCCGGCGGCGAGCAGCAGATGCTCGCGATGGGCCGCGCGCTGATGGGCGAGCCGAAGCTCTTGATGCTGGACGAGCCGAGCCTGGGCCTTGCCCCGATCATCGTCGCCGACATCTTCCGTATCGTCACCGAGCTCCGCGCCGCCGGCGTCTCCGTGCTGCTGGTCGAGCAGAACGCACAGGCCGCGCTGAAGATCGCGGACCACGCCTACGTCATGGAGCTCGGCGAGTTCGTGCTCAGCGGCAAGGCCAGCGACATCGCCGCCAACGAACGGGTCGCGGCAAGCTATCTCGGCTTCCAGCACGAAGGCGAAAGTGCGATTTAGTGTCGCCTACCCTCCCCTGGAGGGGGAGGGTCGCTTCGCATGTAGCGGAGCGGAATGCGAAGCGGGGTGGGGTGACGGTCTCTCCGCGTCGTAGACTGCCCGTGTTGAGAGATCACCCCACCCCGCTCGCGCTTCGCGCGATCGACCCTCCCCCTCCAGGGGAGGGTAAAAGAAGAAGTGGTTACGGAGCTACACCCGCTGTCTTCTCCCCCTTCAGCGCCGCAACCTCCGCTTCCAGCTCTGCGATCCTCGCATCCCTCGCCGCCAGCGCGGCCGCGACATCGGCTGCATCAAACTTCTGCGGGATGTGCTGCGGGCAGTTGGTGTCCCAGGCTGCGATCTTGAACAGGATCACCTGCTCGGGCCGGGCGCGGTAGCCTTTCGGCATCAGTGACGTGGTCAGCGCTTCGTCGTCCTCGACCACGCGCGCCTCGCCCCAGATCTTCACACGGCGGCGGTGGGCGTAGTCCATCACGAAGATGTAGGCCTTGGAATTCTCCGAGAGATTTCCTTGCGTGATGAACTGCTGGTTGCCGGCATAGTCGGCGAAGGCGAGCGTCTGCTTGTCCAGCACCTTGAGAAAGCCCTTCGGGCCGCCGCGGTGCTGGATATAAGGCTGGCCGTCGGCTGAGGCCGTGGCGAAATAGAAGCTGTTGGCGTCGGCCAGGAACGCGGCGAGATTGTCGTCGACCTCGGTGCGCCAGCCGCGCTGCTCGCTGCGCGCATAGGCCTCGCGCGAGCCCTTGCGCGCCTGGATCGTCTTCACCGCCGGCGAAAAGGCCACGTCGCTGGCATAAGTATCAATTGCCGTCATCGGAACGTCTCCTGAAATTCCGGCGCATTGCTGCGTCTTCCGCGCCTAATCTGGGCCCTTCGGCGTCTAAAACAATTGAGCAGCTTGACACTTCATCATTGCGATATATGCAATAATGCCCATGGACCGCCTGGAAGCCATGCAAGTCTTCGTCACGGTCGCCGACCTGCGCGGCTTTGCGCCGGCCGCACGCAAACTGCGGCTGTCGCCGTCGGCGGTGACGCGGATGATCGCGGCGCTGGAGGAGCATCTCGGCGCGCGGCTGCTGCAGCGGACCACGCGGCAGGTGGCGCTGACTGACGTCGGCACGCGCTATCTGGAGCGCGCGCGGCGCATCCTCGCCGACGTCGAGGAGGCTGACGGCTCGGCGCGGGAGGAACGCCATCGGCCGAGCGGGCGCCTCGTCGTGTCCGCGCCGGTCGGCTTCGGCCGCCTGCATGTCGGGCCGGTCATGACCGCCTATCTCAAGCGCTATCCCGAGGTCACGGCCGAGCTCAGGCTGTCCGACCATCTCGTCAACCTCGTCGAGGACGCCGTCGATGCCGCGGTGCGGATCGGCCATCTCGCCGATTCCTCGCTTGTCGCACGCCAGGTCGGCGAGATGCGACGGATCGTGGTGGCCGCGCCCGGTTATCTCAAGCGCAACGGCGAGCCGAAGACGCCGGAAGCGCTCGCCACGCACCAGACCATCCAGTTCGGCCCCTGGTCCGAATGGCGCTTCCTGCGCGACGGCCGCGATATCGGGCTGCCGCTGTCGCCTCGCTTCATCAGCAACAGCGCCGACGCCGCCCTGCAATATGCCGAGGCCGGCGGCGGCGTGACGCGGGTGCTGGCCTATCAGGCCGCCGAGGGCCTGAAGCGCGGACGCCTGAAGATCGTGCTGGCGCAATACGAGCAGCCGGCGCTGCCGATCCACATCGTCTACCCGACCTCGCGCCTGCTCTCGGCCAAGGTGCGCGCGTTCGTCGATCTCGTGGTGGAGACGGCGGAGTGGAGGTTTGGGTGAGGACTGTCGTTCCGGGACGATCCGCAGGACCGAACCCGGAATCTCGAGATTCCGGGTTCTCGCTTCGCCAGCCCCGGAATGCCAACTAGCTTTTCTTCGGCACCACCCGGAACGTGCCGCTGGCCCGCGCGATCACGGCGTCGTCGGCCTTCACCAGGCAGTGCGCGAAGCAGATCGTGTTCCCGGTCTTGATCGCCTCGCCCTCGACCGCGAGCCATTGGCCGATCTCGGCAGCGCCGACATAATCGACCGACAGCGAGATGGTGACGAACGACGTGGTCCAGCCCGTCGCCTGGGCGCAGCTGTAGCCCATGGCGGCGTCAGCGAGCGCCGCGATCAGCCCGCCATGGATCAGTCCGCGGGCGTTGGTGTGTGGCGTCGCCAGGCGCAGTCCGACGGTGACGCCCTTGTCGGTCTTCTTCGAATAGAGCGGCTCCCAGGGATCGGTCAGCGGCGCTTTACGGAAATGCGGCTCGTAGCCGGCGGGGATGTCGGTGCGGGTCATGGCGGTCTCGCTTCATTGCCTTGGCTGCATTGGAAGCGAATGACGCGAGGAATGCATCACCTACAAAGCTTTAAACGGAATTTGTGCAGATGTTTGAAACGAGCCCCGCCATCGCCGCAACGGCCCGACGATTGCGACCTTTGTCCGCAATACATGCTGCTTCCGATCCTGTTAGGCTTTGGTCGCAGCCTGCTTGTGGCAAAGGCTCGCAGGCGATAATTATACCATATAACGTTTGCGCAAAGGGAGAGCGGTGGTCGCCCGAGCAGCGACAAATCCATGCAACATGGCTGACGTAGATGGCGCGACACGGCGCGCCTCAGTTCCGGCTTGAATGCGTCGGCGAATTAGATAACATGTTAATTAACGAGACCGGGCCAACGAAGCCCGCCGTCGCAAAAGGGAGAGACGCGTGATGAGGAAAGCCTGTCTGGCCTTGCTGCTGGCAGCAAGCGTGAGCCCTGCGCTCGCGCAGGACAAGACATTTGAGCTGAAGGTCTCGCACTGGGTGCCGGCATCGCATCCGCTGCAGAAATCGCTGGAAGACTGGGTGGCTGCGGTGAACAAGGATTCCGGCGGCACCATTACCGGCAAGGTGTTTCCGGCCCAGCAGCTCGGCAAGGCCTTCGACCATTACGACATGGCGCGCGACGGCATCGCCGATGTCACCTATGTCAATCCCGGCTACCAGCCTGGCCGCTTCCCGATCATCGGCGCCGGGGAATTGCCGTTCCTGATCTCGGATGCCAAGGGCGGCTCGATGGGGCTCGACGCGTGGTATCGCAAATATGCCGAGAAGGAGATGAAGGACGTCAAATACTGCCTCGCCTTCGTCCACTCGCCCTCCTCGTTCCATTCCCGCACCAAGAAGATCGTCAACCCTGAGGACGTGAAGGGCATGAAGATCCGCCCCGCCCACGCCACCATGGCGAACTTCGTCACCTCGCTCGGCGGCACCAACGTGCAATCCTCGGCGCCGGAAGTGCGCGACATCATCGAGCGCGGCGTCGCCGACGGCGTCACCTTCCCCTGGGGCTCCCTGGTGCTGTTCGGCATCGACAAGGTGACCAAGTACGACATGGAGGCGCCGCTCTACACCACGACCTTCGTGTTCGTGATCAACAAGGACAAGTACAATGCGATGTCCGACAAGCAGAAGGCCGCGATCGACAAGAACTGCACGGTCGAGATGGCAGGCGCGGTCGGCGAGCATTGGGGCAAGTTCGAGGACGCCGGCATCGCCAAGGTGAAGGCGGAATCCAGCCATGAGGTCTACAAGCTGACCCCCGAGCAGATCGCGGCCTGGAAGAAGGCCGCCGAGCCGCTGGTCAAGACCTGGGGCGACGGCGCCAAGAAGGCCGGTGCCGATCCGGATGCGGCGCTCGCCGAGCTCAAGGCCTCGCTGAAGAAGTACAACGCGTTGGCGGAGTGACGCCCAGCAGTGGCACGCGCTCACTGCACCTCTCCCGCTTGCGGGAGAGGTCGCGCCGAAGGCGCGGGTGAGGGCTCTCTCCTCTTGGGGGTTCTCGATTGTGGAAGCACCCTCTCCCCAACCCTCCCCCGCAAGCGGGGGAGGGAGCGCACCTCCCTCGCGGACAAACTGAACCCGGCTTCGCTGGATTTAGATAGGAATCTTCCCCCATGAAGCGCTCCTGGATGGATCGCGTGATCGACTCGATCGAATGGATCGCGGCCGGCTTCGTCGGCATCGTCGCGCTCGACATCTTCCTGTCGGTGCTGTTGCGCAACACGCTGAACTATTCGATCCCCGACAGCTTCGACATCGGCCGAATGCTGCTCGGCATCCTCATCTTCTGGGGAATCGCGGCAACCTCCTATCGCGGCACCCACATCACGGTCGACCTGGTCTGGGGCAATGTCGGGCCGCGCCATCAGCGCTGGATCGACGTGTTCGCGACCCTGGTGCTGCTGTTCGTCGTCACCGTGCAGACCTGGACGCTGTTCGACAAGGTCCGGCTGACCTACAACGACAACGTTCAGACCTTCGACCTGCACATGCCGACATGGCCGTTCTTCCTCGTCGCGTGGATCGGCGACGTCTGCGCCGTGCTGCTGATCGCGATCCGCACGTACCGGCTGATCTTCCACCCCGAAGACATGCATGAACCCAAGATCAAGGTGACGGAGTGACCATGAGTACCGACGCCGTCGCCGTCATCGGCTTCGTCGCCCTGTTCGCCCTGATGCTGCTGCGCGTGCCGGTCGGCATGGCCATGGGCCTCGTCGGCGTGTGCGGCTTCAGCTATCTCGTGGGCTCGACACCGGCCCTGAAGATGGTCGGTCAGGTCACCATGCGGACCGTGACCGACTACACCTTCGGCGTCATCCCGATGTTCCTGCTGATGGGCTCCTTCGTCAGCAATTCCGGCATGAGCCGCGAGCTATTCCGCGCCGCCAACGGTTTCGTCGGACATTTGCGCGGCGGACTCGGCATTGCCACCGTCGGCGCCTGCGGCGGCTTTGCCGCGATCTGCGGCTCGTCTGTCGCGACCGCGGCGACCTTCTCTGCCGTCGCCTATCCCGAGATGCGGCGCTTCGGCTATCCGCAGTCCTTCGCCACCGGCGTCATCGCGGCCGGCGGCACGCTGGGCGCGATGCTACCGCCATCCACTGTTCTTGCGGTCTACGGCATCATCACCGAGCAGGACATCGGCAAGCTGTTCATCGCCGGCATCATCCCGGGCCTGCTCGCGATGACCATGTACATGATCACGATCTCCCTGATCGGCTATTTCCGCCCCGACTTCCTGCCCAAGGGCAAGGTGACGCCGTGGCGCGAGCGCTTTGCCGGATTGAAGGAGATCTGGGCGCCGGTGCTGCTGTTCATCTTCGTCATCGGCGGCCTCTACGGACTGCCCTTCCTGCCGCGCTTCACGCCGACCGAAGCCGGCGGCGTCGGCGCGACTGGGGCCTTCATCATCGGCGTGCTGACCGGCCGCCTCGACCGCGAGAAGGTGCTGGCCTCGCTGCTGCAGGCGACGCGCACCGCGGCTGCGGTGTTCACCGTGCTGATCGGCGCGCTGATCTTCGGCTATTTCCTGACGGTGACGCAGACGCCGCAGAAGGTGACGGAATTCCTCACCGGGCTCGGCCTCGGCCCCTACGGCGTGCTGGCCCTGATCATGGTGATGTATCTCGTGCTCGGCTGCCTGATGGATGCCATGGCGATGATCATCCTGACCGTGCCGATCATCTTCCCGGTGATCATGCATCTGGGGTTCGATCCGATCTGGTTCGGCATCATCATCGTCGTGACCGTCGAGCTCGGCCTGATCACTCCGCCGGTGGGCATGAACGTCTTCGTCATAAAAAGCGTGGTGAAGGACGTCTCCTTCTCCACCATCTTCCGGGGCGTAAGCCCGTTCGTGGCAACGGACCTCGTGCGCCTCGTGATCCTGATCGCCTTGCCGCTGCTGGCGACCTGGCTACCGACGCGGATGATGGCGCATTAGCTTGGCGAAGACCGTTACTTGCCCTCCCCTGGAGGGACCCTGGAGGGGGAGGGTCGATCGCGCATAGCGCGAGCGGGGTGGGGTGACGGTCTCTCCACATTGAAGACTGCCCGAGCGGAGAGATCACCCCACCCCGGCGCTTCGCGCCGACCCTCCCCCTCCAGGGGAGGGTAAGACGCGGGTATCGTTCGTCATGGTCAATTAAGAGGTGAAGCGATGACCACCCCGACCCTCGAAACAAGATACGTTTTCACCATCACCGCGCGGATCGGCGACGTCGTGACCGCGGGCGAGACCGGGATCGGCGTCCGCCGGATCATTCCGATCATCGGCGGCGAGGTGACGGGCGCGGTCAGCGGAAAGGTGCTCCCCTTCGGCGCCGACTTCCAGACCATCCGGCCCAACGAGCTGATCGATCTCGAAGCGAAATACGCCTTCGAGACCGAGGACGGTGCGACCGTCTACGTCGAGAACAGAGGTATGCGCTTCGGCCCGGTCGAGCTGTTGCAAAAGCTCAAGCGCGGCGAGCCGGTCGATCCGAAACTGATCTATTTCCGCACCGTGCCGAGGTTCGAGACCGGGCACGAAAAGTACCGCTGGCTGATGGAGCACATCTTCGTGGCGTCTGCGGCGCGCCATGCGGATCGCGTCGTGATCGACGTGCATCAGGTGATGTGAGGGAGAGGCCGTAGGGCCTCTAGCCGGATCGCGCCGGACGATGCTGCGCATCGCCGGGGGCGACCCGGATGAGGTGAAGACGCCTACAACGTCTCTTGCTTATGCCCGCAGTTCTTGCAGGCGAACTTGACGCGGGTCTGGCCCTTCTCCGCCTGCACCCGGTTCGGCGCTCCGCACTTGCCGCAGACGGCCTCGATGCGGGTCGTGCCCTGCTTGACCACGATGGTCTTCTTTTCCATCGATTCGCGGATCAGGCGCTCGGCCTCCTCGCGCAGGGATTGTTTCGACAAAGCTAGTCTCCGCCTCTGGAAAGCGCGAGAGCCATATCGCACCTGCACGCGAAGCACAATGCACCCTGCCTGCCGCGCGCGCCCCTGTCGCCCCAGAGGGCGCGCTGCGACCGTTCGCCTTACGCCGCCTTGGAGACCTCCATCAGCAGCCGCTCGGCCTTGGCATCCTCGATGCGGTTCACGAGGCGGCTGCTCTCATGATTGTCGCGCACGGTCTTGGTCAGGGTGACGCAGGTCTGGATCATCATCACGATCCCCATGGTGAGATAACCCTTCATCCAGAGGTCGATCGGCAGGAAGAAGATGCCGATGGCAACGAGGAAGGCGGACGCTGCGAAGGACGCGTAGGTGAAGCTCACCCAGGCACCGCTGTGGGGCTGGCCGTTCTGGTTCATGATAGTCTCCTGTCGATTGGAATGATGATGGTGTTCGGGTTCGAACTTGAGATCAGGCCGCCGGCATGCGCCTGGACTTCAACCGCGCCAGCACGTCGTCTGCGGTCGTCTTGAGCCGCGGGCCGAAGCCCTGCTCGGCGAGTCGTTCGGCGGTGGCGAGCGGACCGGTGGCCGCGTCGAGCTCGACCAGGGCATCGTCGGCCGCTTGCGCCTCCATCTGCCGCTCGCGCAGACGCTTCAAGGTCCCCTCCGCCTCCGGCAATTTCGATTCATAGGGGCGCGCGGCCTCGATGCCGCTGCGGCGAAGCGAGCGCACCGCTTCCGAGGCGCGGGCGATGCGGCGGCCGCGATCGAGCTCGGTGATGCGGGCCTGCGCGTTGGCGACGTGGCGCTTCAGCCGCGCGATCTCGGTCGCGAACAGCGCGCGCGCCGTCATGGCCGCATCGCGATCGGCCTCCAGCGCCGCAATGGCTTCGGCGGCCTCCTTGGCGAGGTCCTCGCGGCCGCCATCCAGCGCCGCAACGGCACGGGTTTCAAGATCGGCGATGCGCGCATTCGTGGCCTCGAGCTTGCGGCCTTCCTGCTGGTCCTGCGCGATCGCCAGCGCCAGCGTGCGCTTGCTGCGCTCGACGGCTGCGGCCGCATCGCGCATCTGCTGGTCCAGGATCAGAAGGGCGGTGCGGTCTTCCAGTTCCTCGCCCGCAGCGGCGACGCTGCCGCGGAAGAGGGTCACGACGGTCTTGAACATTGGTTGCTCCCTGTCTATGAGCGTTGCTCACAAAAGCTTTGTAGCAGGAAACGTGAACATCGTTCAATATTATTTTGAGCGGCGCTCACAAACTTGATTAAGAATGACTAAGGCCTTGGAACGGCGAGAGAAATTGCGCGACGCCCTGATCCAGGCGGCAGAACAGATGATCGCCGAGCGGGGGTTGGCAGGTCTGAAGACGCGCGATTTGGCCCGCGAGATCGGCTGTGCCAATGGCGCGGTCTATAATCTCGTCGCTGATGTCGACGAACTGATCCTGCGGGTCGGCTCGCGCACGCTGCTCCGGCTCGACGAGGCGCTGACTCTCGCAACAAATGCCGGCGAGCCATCGCCACGGGAATCCCTGGTCCGCATCGCCCTCGCCTATTGCGATTTCGCCGCCGAAAACCTCCAGCTCTGGCGCGCGCTGTTCGAGCACCGGATGGAGACGGGCAAGCTGGTGCCGGACTGGTCCGTGCACGACCAGATGCAGCTGTTCCGTCATATCTACCAGCCGCTGGCCGCGCTGTTTCCTGGGCGCAGCCCGGAGGAACTCGGCATCACCGCACGCAGCCTGTTCTCGGCCGTGCATGGCATGGTGGCGCTCGGGCTGGAGCAGAAGCTGGTGGCCGTGCCGCTGCCGGCGCTGCGCAAGGAGATCACGGGCCTCGTGCGTGCGATGATCGACGGGCTGATCGCGCACGACGTGAAAGGAGCGGCGGCGGCTGACTAAAATTTCACCTGTCGCATCGCCAGTCGCGCGCTTAGCCTTCGAGCCGTCCCTCACCTCTCGGAGCACCTCATGCCCCTCCTCATCCGCGGCGGCACCGTCGTCAATCACGATCATTCGCGCCGCGCGGACGTGCTGATCGACGGCGAGACCATCGTCGCGATCGGCGCAGCGCTCGATGCGCCGACGGGTAGCGAGGTCATCGATGCAGGGGGCGCCTATGTCATCCCGGGCGGGATCGATCCGCACACCCATCTCGAAATGCCGTTCATGGGCACCGTCACCGCCGACGATTTCGAATCCGGAACCAAGGCGGCGCTGAGCGGCGGCACCACCATGGTGGTGGATTTCTGCCTGCCCGATCCCGGCCAATCCATGCTGGCAGCGTATCAGGAGTGGCGGCACAAATCCGAGAAAGCGGCCGGCGATTACGGCTTCCACATGGCGGTGACGTCATGGTCGAAGCAAATCCATGACGAGATGGAGATTGTGGTCAAAACCTACGGCATCAACACCTTCAAGCATTTCATGGCCTACAAGGGCGCGCTGATGGTGAACGACGACGAGCTCTACAACTCGTTCGCGCGTTGCGCCCATCTCGGCGCCATACCGGTTGTCCATGCGGAGAACGGCGACGTCGTCGCCCTGATGCAGGACGCCCTGATCGCGCGCGGCGTCACGGGGCCGGAAGGGCACGCCTATTCGCGGCCGCCGGAGGTCGAGGGCGAAGCCACCAACCGCGCCATCATGATCGCCGACATGACCGGCACGCCGGTCTATATCGTGCATACCAGCAGCCGCGAGGCGCATGAGGCCATCGCGCGGGCACGCGCCGCCGGCAAGCGCGTCTATGGCGAGCCCCTGATCCAGCATCTGCTGCTGGACGAGCGTGAATATCAGAACAAGGACTGGGATCATGCCGCACAGCGCGTGATGTCGCCGCCGTTCCGCGACAAACAGCATCAGGACAGCCTCTGGGCCGGCCTGCAAGCCGGCTCGCTCCAGGTGGTTGCGACCGATCATTGCGCCTTCACCACCGAGCAGAAGCGGTTCGGGCGCGGCGATTTCAGGAAGATCCCGAACGGCACCGGCGGCCTCGAAGATCGCCTGGCGCTGCTCTGGACCGCGGGCGTCGCCACGGGGCGGCTGACCAAAGAGGAATTCGTCGCGGTGACCTCGGCGAACATCGCCCGCATCCTCAACATCTATCCGCGCAAGGGCGCGATCGCCGTGGGTTCGGATGCCGATATCGTGGTGTGGGATCCCAAGGCGAGCAAGACCATCAGTGCCAAGCGGCAGATGAGCCGGATCGATTACAACGTGTTCGAGGGTTTTGCCTGCACCGGCGGTGCGGCCGCGACGCTATCGCGCGGCCGTATCGTCTGGAAGGATGGCGATCTGCGCGCCGAGGCCGGCGATGGGCGATACGTCGAACGTCCCGCATTCTCGCCGGTGCATGTGGCAAACTCGGCCTGGAAGGAACTGACGGCTCCGCGCGCCGTCGCACGCGGTGCGGTGACGCCGTAAGCCATCGCGCTCCCTGGCAGACATCCGGGCAACGACAGCCTCGATCTCGGAGAGACTTAGGAACGAACGGCTGGAGGCCTCGTTGTCGCGTAGTTTCTCTCCAGCACGCGAGTCTCCCATGTATCACCACGTCAAGAAGCTGATGTTCACCGTGCGCGTCGACGAGCCCGATCCGCGCTTCGGCAATATGCTCCTCGAGCAGTTCGGCGGCGCCAACGGCGAACTTGCGGCTGCGATGCAATATTCGATTCAGGGACTGAATTGCGAGGATCCCGACCGCAAGGACCTCTTGATGGATATCGGCACCGAAGAGCTCAGCCATCTCGAGGTCGTCGGTTGCCTCGCCCGGATGCATCTTGCGCCCTCGCGGAACGACCGCCAGGCGGCAGAGGCCGATCCTCTGATCGCGATTGCCGGCGGAGGCGGCGTCAATCTGTTCAACTCGCAAGGCAATCCCTGGACCGCGGACTATCTCAAGATCACGGGCGAGCTCGACGTCGATCTCCGCAGCAACATCGCCGCCGAAGCGCGTGCCAAGATCGTCTACGAGCGCCTGATCAATTTTTGCGACGATGCCGGCAGCAAGGACGCGCTGCAATTCCTGATGACGCGCGAGATCACGCATATGAAGGCGTTCGCGCGCGCACTCGAGAGCCTGTCGAAGCCGGCCTTCAGCATCGGCCGGATCGCGCCGACGCCCGGCCTCGTGAACCAGTACTTCAACGATTCCACCGGCAGCGGCGACCACGGCGAAATCGATACCCGCGGCCCCTGGAACGAGGGCGAGGACTGGGTGTTCACGGAATCGCCTGCGCTGCAATCCGCCGATCCCGGCGCGGCCACCCCGATCGTCGCGGAGAGCTCACCGCCTGTCGACGAGGCCGGCCTGACCGATCTGCTGCTCCATGAGCTGCGTGACATCCTCCATGCCGAGAAGCAGCTGACGAAGGCGCTCCCGAAGATGGCGCAGTCCGCCCGCTTCGACCAGTTGCGGGAACTGTTCGAGCAGCATCTGGCCGAGACCGAAAACCAGGTCGAGCGCATCAACGAGTGCTTCGAGCTGCTCGGCGAGAACGCGCGCGCCAAGCCTTGCAAGGGCATGATGGGCCTGATCGAGGAAGGCCAGGAGGTCATGAAGGAAAGCCAAGAGAAGGAGGATGCAGCCGCCGACCTCGCGCTGATCTCTGCGGCGCAACGTGTCGAGCATTACGAGATGGCCGGCTACACCACCGCGCGCAACCTCGCGCAGCAGCTGCGCCACAGCGCGATCGTCGCCCTGCTCTCCAAATCTCTCGCCGAGGAAGAGAATGCCGACCTCCTGCTCAACCAGGTCGCGCGATCGCTGATGTCGGTGGCGAAGATGCCCGCCGCGCTGGAGCAGGCCGAGTAGTCCGCGCCGACGCGCAACACCTATCAACCCACGCCGCCTCGCGTTCGCGGGGCGGCTTGGTGCTTCCTGGCTGTGGCATACAGCTTGCCTCTCGATGCCGGACAATTCCGGAACGGGAGGCACCCTTGAGCATTTCACCCCTCGATTTGAACCGCCGCAGCGTCGTGCTCGGCGGCCTCGGTGTCGCCGGTATGGCAGCCTTTGCTCCACGTCTCGCCCGGGCGCAGGGCCGCAGCGAGACGTTGCTGGTGGTGCAGGAGCTCGGGCCGAACTCGCTGGACATGCAGGGCGTCGGCTCCAACCAGACCGTGAATGGCCTGTCCTGGAACTGTTACGACCGCCTGCTCACCTACGCCTCCAAGACACTGCCGGACGGCACGTTGTCGTATGACCGCGAGAAGCTCGCGCCCGAGCTCGCCGAGAGCTGGGAGGTCGCCGCCGACGGCATGTCCTGCACCTTCAAGCTTCGCAGGGACGCCAAATTCCACGACGGCACGCCTGTGACCGCCAAGGACGTCAAATGGTCGTTTGACCGCGCCGTGAAGGTCGGCGGGTTTCCGACCTTCCAGATGTCGGCGGGATCGCTGGAGAAGCCGGAGCAGTTCGTGGTGGTCGACGACCACACTTTCCGTATCGACTATGTCCGCAAGGACAAGATGCTGCTGTTCAACGTCGCCGTCGTCGTGCCCTTCATCATCAATTCCGAGCTCGCCAGGAAGAACGCGACGCCGGAAGACCCGTGGGCGCTGGCCTGGCTGAAGAACAACGAGGCCGGCGGCGGCGCCTACAAGATCGAGAGCTGGAAGCCGGGCAGCGAGACCGTGCTGACGCGCTTCGACGACTGGAAGAGCGGGCCGCTGCCGAAAGTGAAGCGCGTGATCGCCCGCGACGTTCCCTCCGCCGGCACGCGCCGGGCCATGCTGGAGCGGGGCGACGCAGATATTTCCAGCGGCTTTGCCCCGCGCGATTTCGAGCAGATCATCAAGGAGGGCAAGGTCAAGGTCTCGGGCGTGCCGATCCCGAACGCGCTGTGGTACGTCGCGCTGAACACCGCGAAGCCGCCGTTCGACAATGTCAAGCTGCGCCAGGCCATCGCCTGGGCCATGCCCTACGAGCAGATCCAGACCAGCGCCTTCTTCGGGCGCGCGGTTCCCATGTATGGCGGCGCCGCCGAAGTCTCAAAGCCGGTCTGGCCGCAGCCGTTTCCTTACGTCACCGATCTCGACAAGGCCAAGGCTCTGCTGAAGGAAGCGGGCTTCGAATCCGGCCTGGAGACGACGCTGTCGCTCGACACCGGCACCGCCACCGTCGGCGAGCCGACCACGATCCTGATCCAGGAGAATCTCGCCAAGATCGGCATCAAGGCGGGAATCGAAAAGATTCCCGGCGCGAACTGGCGTACGACGCTGAACAAGAAAGAGCTGCCGCTCGCGCTCAACCGCTTCAGCGGCTGGCTCGATTATCCCGAATATTACTTCTACTGGAATTTCCACGGCAACAACTCGATCTTCAACATCTCCTCGTACAAGAACAAGGAGATGGACGTCCTGATCGACAAAGCGCGCTTCACCACCGATGCCGCCGAGTACGACAAGACCGTGAAGGATTTCATCGCGCTCTGTATGCGCGACGTCCCCGTGGTTCCGCTCAACCAGCCGATCCACGACGTTGCCATGCAAAAGAGCGTCTCCGGCTACGAATTCTGGTTTCACCGTGAACCGGACTACCGCCAGTTTGCGAAGGGCTAGTTCTGCCGGGCGACGCTGATGGCGCGTGAGGCAGCTCGTGCCTGCATGGTCGAAAAGCCGCGCTCCAGGCGCGCGGCGCTCGCATGCAGCATCGCCGCGTCGAGCCTACCCTGTCGCGATCCTTCCAGGGCGCAGGCAAAGACACGGTAGAACTGCGCGCCGTCATAGGCGACCAGCAGCAGATCGACGCCGGCATTGATCGCCTCGACCGCGGCCTTGCAGACGTCGTTCTGGTAGATCGCGCCCATGATGAGGTCGTCGGTCATCACCACGCCCTGGTAACCCCACGTCCCACGAATGATCCCCTCGACGACGCGCTTCGAATGCGAGGCGGCGCGATCGGGATCGACGGCTGTGAGCGTGACGTGGCCGACCATGAGGGCGCTGCGCGAACGCGACAGCACCTCGCGGAACGGGAGCCAGTCGGTTGCCTCCAGGTCCTTCACCGGCGTGTCGAGATTGGCGCTGAAATGATGCGTGTCGGCGCGCACGCGGCCAATGCCGGGAAAATGCTTGAGCGTGGCGCCGACGCCCGTCTCTTCCAGCCCGCGCACATACGCGCTCGCGATGGTGCTGACGACGGCGGGATCGCTCGCTATCGCGCGCTTGCCGATCAGCGTGTGGAAATCGAGACGGTTGCGCCGCGCCGGCGGCTTGAGGTCGAGCACCGGGGCGAGATTGAGGTTGACGCCGACGTGGGCGAGCTCGCGGCCGTGGATGCGGCCGAACTCCTCGGCCTTGGCCTGCTGCTCATCGGAAGCCAGCCCCGTCAGCGTTGCCAGCGCCGGCACCTTCGTCAGCGGCGGCGCAAGATGCCCGACGATGCCGCCTTCCTGATCGGCGGCGACGATCAGTGGCGGCAGGCCGGCCGCGCGCCTGAGAGCCTGCAGCGCCGCGATCTCCGCCCGCAACGTCTCGATGGCGCGGCCGCGTATATTGTGCCGGGTGACATAGACGCCGCCGATCAGCCCCTTCTCGGCAAGACGCGCGACCTCGGGAAAGGAGGAATAGCCGACCATGAAGTGCGGCCCGAGCTGCCGCGCCTCGGCGGCGCTGGCGTTGAGAACGTCGTGCTTGCGCAGCTCGAACTTCAGATGCGCAGCCGACATCAAGAGCGGCGGCAGGCACCAGAGCACGACGAGCGCCTTGCCGGCGATGGTGCGCCAGCGACCTCCCCACAGCAAAAGAGCGACGATTGCGATGCTTGCGACGACAAGGGAGATGTTCCCGGCGCCACGCAGCACGAGCAGATAGGGATCGTTCTTGTTCGCGGCGACAAATGCAGCGAGCGGCGCGGCGAGCCAGAGCAGGACGAGACCGATGCGGTTGAGCAATTGCATGATGCACCAGGTGCGATGGGCGATGAATGTTTCGCACCTAGCAAAGCGAATCACGCTGCGCGAGAGGCAAAAGCGCGCCTGCACGAAAACTGCAAAAAACTCCTGAAGCCGTGCAGACGATGATCCCGCCGTCTGCACGAATGCCGTTCAGAATTCGTGATGCCACCATTCACGGAGACTCTCTGGACATGACGAGCCTGGCTTCGACGACGGACATCCAACCGATCAGGCCTTCTGCGCTGTCGGCCAAGCTCGCAGTGGCGCTGCTGCTGGCTGGGCTCGCCGACTGGCTGTTCTATGGTCAGCGGATCGGGCTGTCGCTGACGCTGTTTGCGGTCGCGACCGCCTGCGTGTCGGTGCTGTTCAATCACGCGACCCTGGACTGGCGGCGGGCGATGATCAGCGGCGCGATCCTTGTGCTCGGCCTTGTGCCGGCCATGGAAGAGCTCAACACGCTGTCCTTCCTGATCCTCGTCGCGTCGCTGACGATTGCGCTGTTGCTTGCGACCAATCCCGATACGACCGGGCTCACCGACCGCGCCCGCGCGCTGCGCAATTTCCTCCTGCTCGGTCCCTTCAGGTTCTTCCTCGATGCGCCCCAGGCCTTCAACATGTCGGCGTTCACCCGCGGCATCGCGCTCTGGCTGATGCCTGCGGCGCTCGGCACCGTCTTCATCGCATTGTTCGCCGCCGCCAATCCGGTGATCGAGCAATGGGTGTCGCTGCTCAATCCCAAGGTCATGTTGGACCATGTCAACATGTGGCGCGTTCTGTTCTGGACCTTGATGCTGGCTCTGATCTGGCCGTTCATCCATGTGAGCTGGCGGCGCAAGACGATAGACATCGCCACCGTGGCCGAGGGCCCCGTGCCACCGCCGCTGCCGCCCATGGTCTCGGCGGAATTTCTCGGCCCCTCCACCATCCTGCGCTCGCTGATCCTGTTCAACTTGCTGTTCGCGGCGCAGTCCATTCTCGACGGCATTTATCTCTGGGGCCACGTGGCGCTGCCCGACAACATGACTTATGCGACCTACTCCCATCGCGGCGCCTATCCGCTGATCGCGACCGCCCTCCTCGCCGCTGCCTTCGTGCTGGTGGCGATGCGTCCGGGCGGGCCGGCCGAGAAATCGAAGGTGATCCGGCCGCTGGTCTATCTCTGGGTCGGACAGAACGTGCTGCTGGTCGTCTCCTCCATCCGCCGGCTCGATCTCTATGTCGACATCTACATGCTGACCTATTGGCGGATTGCAGCGTTCGTCTGGATGGGACTGGTAGCGCTCGGCCTGATCCTGATCGTCGCGCGCATCGTGCTCGACAGGTCCAATCAATGGCTGATCGGCGCCAATCTCGCCGCATTGGCGATCGTGCTCTATGGCTGCTCGCTCGTGAACTTCGACGCCTTCATCGCCGACTACAATGTCGTCCACAGCCGGGAAGTTTCGGGAAAAGGCGTGCAGGTCGACATCGATTATCTCCTGACGCTCGGGCCGCAGGCGGTGCCAGCCATCGACAAGGCGATCGCGCTACGGCCCGCGGTCAAAGAGGGCTGCCTTGTGTCACGCCGCGACCGCCTTGTAGAACAGCAGCGTCAGGACCTGGCCTGGCGAAGCTGGGGCTTTCGCAACTGGCGACTCCAGCGCAGGCTGGACGCCGAGGCGAAAGCTCAGGCCGGCAGCCAGCCGGCGAGTTGACGAGGACACGGAGAGTTACTTGGCGCATCGCATTCTCATCGTCGACGACGAAGGCCACATCCGCGAGGTCATCCGCGTCGCCCTGAAGAAGGCCGGCATGGACGTGATCGAGGCCCGCGACGGCAAGGAGGCGCTTCTCCGCTTTGCCGCCGACAGGCCCGATCTCATCGTGCTGGACATCGGCATGCCCGAGTTCGACGGCCTCGACGTCTGCCGCGAGATTCGCAAAGGCTCCGACGTGCCGATCCTGTTCCTGTCGGCGCGCGACGAGGAGATCGACCGTATCCTGGGCCTTGAGATCGGCGGCGACGACTACGTCACGAAGCCGTTCAGCCCGCGCGAGCTGGTGGCGCGGGTCAATGTCATCCTGCGCCGCCTCAGCCCGCGCAACGGCGAGGCCAAGGCCGGGCCCACCGCGCTGACGCAAGGCGGGCTGCTGATCGATCCCGAACAGCATGTCGCGTCCTTTGCCGGCACGCCGCTGAAGCTGACCGCGATCGAGTTCGGCATCCTGCGCGCGTTCCTGTCACGGCCGACATCGGTGTTCAACCGCGAGCAGCTGATGCGCGCGGCCTACCAGCTCAACATCCAGGTCTCCGACCGCACCATCGACAGCCATATCCGCAACATCCGCGCCAAGCTCGCGGCGCTTGCTTGCGACAACGTGATCGAGACCATCCACGGCGTCGGCTTCAAGCTCGGCCGCTGCGAGAAAGAGGCATGAGCGCTGCGCCCGACAAATGGCGGCCGTCGCTCACCCTCGTGATCTTCACGGTGCTGGCGACGGTCGGCATATTGCCGCTGGTCGGCCTGTTCTTCTTCCGTCTCTACGACAACCAGCTGATCCGCCAGACCCAGGCCGAGCTGATCGCACAGAGCCGCGTGCTGGCGACGATCTATGCGCAGGAGGTCGCGGCCCGGCTCGACAGCGGCCTCGTGCTCGGCGCCGAGGTGCCGCCGGGCGTGCTGCCCGATCCCGGCGACCAGGTAACACCGATCCGCCCCGCGCTCGACCTCACCGCGAACGACCTGTTGCGGCGGCGGCCCGACGCATTGCCCGCGCCCAGGCAGGCGCAAGCAGCCTATGTCGAGATCGGGGCCAGGCTGACGCCGATCATCCGCGAGACCCAGAAGGTGACATTGGCCGGCTTTCGCATCCTCGATCCGCAAGGCGTGGTGATTGCCGCGCGGCAGGAGGTCGGGCAGTCGCTCGCCCATATCGAGGAAGTCGCGGACGCTCTGCAAGGGCAATACCGCGCGACGTTACGCAACCGCGTGCCGGACAAGCCGCCGCCGCCGATCTATTCCTTCAGCCGCGGCCTCGGCGTGCACGTGTTCTCGGCGATGCCCGTCATCGTCAACAACCACGTCGCCGGGGTGATCTACACGACGCGGACGCCGAACAACATTTTCGACCATCTCTATCAGGAACGCGCCAAGTTCGTGCTGGCGGGACTTGCCGTGATCCTCGGCACCATCGCGATCGGCCTCGTGTTCTCGCGCACCATCACGCTGCCGATGCGCGAGCTGATCGACCGCGCCGCCCGAATCGGCCGCGGCGACCGGGAGGCGTTCCAGCCGCTGAAGCATTACGGCACGCGCGAGTTCGCCCAGCTCTCGCACAGCTTTCTCGGCATGGCCGAGCAGCTGGCGCGGCGCTCCGACTATATCGCAACCTTCTCGGCCCATCTGACCCACGAGCTGAAATCGCCGCTGACCTCGATCAAGGGCGCAGCCGAGCTGTTGCAGGATTCGGTGCAAGGCAAGGCCGAGGGCCTGACGCCGGCCGAGCAGAACACCTTCATCGCCAACATCCTGTCTGATACCCAGCGGCTGGAGGCGATGGCGCAGCGGCTGCGGGAACTCGCCCGCGCCGAGAGCCTGCCGCAGAACGAGCGCACCGAGCTGGCGCCCGTGATCGCCGATCTCAGGAGCCGGTTTCCGGCAAGCTCGATCGAGGCCAGCGGCAGCCTCGACCAGGCGATCGGAATGTCCTTGGAGAAGGCGCTGATCGTGCTGTCGCACATCGCCGACAATGCGGTGCGGCACAAGGCCGGGACGATCAGGCTGGAGGCGGTCGACGCACGGACGACCGTGCTTGTGACGGTCAGCAATGACGGCGAGCCGATCTCGGCGCCGAACCGCGACAGGATCTTCGATGCGTTCTTCACCACCCGCCGCGACCAGGGCGGCACCGGGATGGGGCTGGCGATCGCGCGCGCGGTGATGGCGAGCCATGGCGGCTCGATCAGGCTTAAGCCGACCGACGAGGGCGCAGCCTTCGAGCTCCAGTTTCCGATTGCCTAGATCGCAAAGACCCAGACGGCGACGATGGTGCCGATGGTGGCGAGACCGGCGATGGTCCAACCGGCGGCGTATTCCAACTCAGGATGACCGGTCGCCCGCATGATCTCAACCGGATCGGCGGTATGCTTCTCTGCCATGACAGCCTCGCACGTTTCTTCCCGCGTCATAGATAAGTCGCATCAGCCGCAAAGAGGTTCCATCACGGAAATGCGAGGCATGACGCAGCTAGGTTTGTTCGCCGACCCGCAGGAAGGCCCGGCCGGCCTTCGCACCACGGAGGACTTTATCGATCACGCCGCCGAGCAGGATCTGATCGGCCGCATCGCAGCATTGCCGCTCCAGCGCTTTCAGTTCGGCGCGTTCGAGGGCAACCGCCGGGTGGCGTCGTTCGGCTATCGCTACGACTACACGCTGCAGCGTCTAGCCGAGGCCGATCCGATCCCGGACTGGGTCCGGCCGGTCGCGCGGCAGGCCGAGGCCTGGGCGGCGCTGCCGGAGGGCAGCGTCCGGCAGGTGCTGTGCACTGAATACGAGGTCGGCGTCGGCATCGGCTGGCATCGCGACAAGCCGCATTTCGACAAGGTTCTCGGCCTGTCGCTGGGCTCGCCGTGCAACTTCCGCTTCCGCCGCCGCAACGGCGCCAAGTGGGAGCGCCATACGCTCGCCGCCCTGCCGCGCTCGCTCTACATGATGGACGGCGAGGCCCGGTCGCAGTGGGAGCACAGCATCCCCCCGGTCGCGGCGCGGCGCTATTCCATCACCTTCCGAACGATGAAGCGGGCCTGACGAATCGTCAAAACCGCGAAAACAACCGCATGCACAGTAGCGAGCCGTTGCCGGCGCGAGCCTCGGCTGGGCTGGACAACCGCATGACGGATCGGGATAAAACGGCGGCGGCGCGACCTGCCCGCCAAGGTGCCGCGAATTCGCCTCAAGGCCGGCTGACTAATGAGGCGAATTCTGGCCAGATCAGCGAGCCAAGATGAGCCCCGCAAGGCCGCCACACCCATGAAGAATTATCTGACATTTTTCTTGTTTCTGACCATGACCGCGGCCTCCGCGCACGGACCCGTGCCGGGCCGGCTGCCGCCCTCCGATCTCGTGCGAGCAGGCCTCACCGATTCCGACACCACCGCAGGCGGCACCGCACGGCTATGCGAGCAGGTCACCTTCTCGCGCGGCCTGCGCTATGGCGAGAGCGAGGCCAACGTGCTCGATGTCGCGACCAGCGCGACCAAGGCCGACACGCCGCGGCCGGTGCTGCTGTTCGTGACGGGAGATACCTTCACCGGCGACCGCGGAGCGCCGGAGCTGTCCCGCCAGATCCAGGACCAGGCGATGTGCTTTGCTGCGCGCAACGGCATGATCGGGGTGCGCGTCAATTATCGCCTGGCGCCCGCGGCGACCTGGCCGGCCGGCGCGGCCGATGTGGCCGCAGCGCTGTCCTGGGTTCATGGCAATATCGACCTCTTCAACGGCGATGCCCGCGAGATCGTCGCGGTCGGCTACGGCGCCGGCGCCTTCCACGTCGCGACCATGCTGGCACATCCCGAGCTGCAGACCGCCGGTGCCGACGTCGCGGGCGTGGTGCTGGTGTCCGGGATCTACCGCGTCGGCAAGGACGCAAGCGACAGCGAGAAGGCCTATCTCGGCGGTGATGCCGCCCAGTATGACAAACGCTCGGTATTCCCCGGCATCCTCAATGTCGACGTGCCGATCGTGCTGGCCTGGGCCGCGGACGATGCCGCCGGCCTCGTGGCGCAGGGCGAGACGCTGAAGAAGACCCTGTGCGGCGCCGGCCATTGCCCGCGCAGCACGCTGCTGCGCAGCCGCGACGGCATCGCGAACGCCTTCGGCCTCGACGGCTCCGGCGAGAGCCTGGCGGAGCCGACGCTGCTGCTGGTGCGGCAGTTGGAGGCGCGGGGATTGCCGTAGGGGCTGCGGTAGCGCGGTTTCTACTCTGACCGTTTGCTGGGCCAATCCCCCGCCCTCCGCCGCAGGAGCACACTTCTCGCGTCGTGGGCGGTCGGTACCCTCCCCTGGAGGGGGAAGCGAAGCGCAATGTGAGACGGGGTGGGGTGACGGTCTATCAGCGTCGCACACTGCCCGGGTCGAGAGATCACCCCACCCCGCTCGCGCTACGCGCGATCGACCACGGGCGAGCTACGCTCGTCCCGGACCCCTCCAGGGGAGGGTAAGAGCAGGTTGCCACACGACACACACTCTCGATCAGAAATCAAAGCAGCGCGTCAACACGCCTGCCATTTCGCTTCCGGCCCATGCGTCGCATCGAAGCGCGACAGCCACACGATTGCCAAACGCTTGACCTAGATCAATCGGCCTTGGTGGGGATTGAGCCGACCTCGTTGGGGGCCAACCACAAGGCGTCGAACATGCGCTTCATCGGCAGGATGCTGTTCGTTTCCGTGATTGCCGTCGCATCGCTGGGCGCGATGTCGCTGCAGCAGCACGCGGATCAACCCGCAAGCCATGAGGAAATCCGCATCGGCAATGTCATGCCGTATTCGGGGCCGCTGTCGGAGTTCGGCGCGATCGGCCAGGCGGAAGCGGCCTATTTCGACATGGTCAACGCGCGCGGCGGCATCAACGGCCGCAAGATCCGCTTCATCACCCGCGACGACAATTCCGATCCGGCAACCGCGCTGGAGCTGACGCGCAAGCTGGTCGAGAAGGACGGCGTGCACCTGATGTTCGGCTCGTTCGGCACGCCCGGTAATCTCGTCACGCGCTCGTACCTGAACGAGAAGAAAATCCCGCAACTGTTCGTCGCCTCCGGCGACGAGGAGCTGAGCCAGCCGAGCGCGTTTCCCTGGACCATGGGCTGGCAGCCGTCGTTCCGGTCGGAAGGGCGCATCTACGCCAACTACATCCAGGCCTCTTACCCCAGGAAGAAGATCGTCGTGCTCTGGCAGAACGACCAGTTCGGGCGCATGCTCTACAAGGGCATCCAGGAGGGCCTCGGTGATCTCAACCGTCACGTCCTGGTCGACATCGCCTTTGACCTTGCCGACGAGCATCTCGACGGGCACGTCTCGATCCTCAAGCGCGCCGGCGCCGATATCTTCGTCTTCCTCGGCGTGCCCTCGACCGCATCCAAGGTGATCAAGCTGGCAGCGTCCCTGAATTGGCGTCCCGTCTTCATCGTCAACGATGCCTCCGCCTCGATCGCCAACGCGATGGCACCCGCGGGGCTGGAAAACTCGGCCGGCGTGATTTCGGCGGCCTTTTTGAAGGATCCGAGCGATCCCGCCTGGAAGGACGATCCCGGCATGAAGGACTGGTTCGCCTTCATGGACAAATACCATCGGGTCGAAAGCACCAACAACAGTGCGGCCGTTTATGGCTACGCCGCGGCCGAGGCGCTGACGCAGGTGCTGAAGCAATGCGGCGACGATTTTTCACGCGACAACATCATGCGCCAGGCGGCTTCGCTCAGGGACTATCAGCCTTCGGTCGCATTGCCCAACATCAGGATGAACACCTCGCCCAACCGCTACCTGCCGATCCGGCAGATGCGGCTGGTGCAGTTCGACGGGCGGTCGTGGCAGCCGTTCGGGGACGTGATCGAGACGGCGTTCACGGAAGGGGCGGCAAGGTGAGGTGACTTACCCTCCCCCTCCAGGCCCCTGGAGGGGGAGGATCGCTACGCATGTAGCGAAGCGGAATGCGTCGCGGGGTGGGGTGACGGTCTCGCCACATCCGACACCGCCCGAGGGGAGAGATCACCCCACCCCGCTCGCGCTGCGCGCGATCGACCCTCCCCCTCCAGGGCAGGGCTATCGCATGTGGCCTAGGAGTTC
>NZ_LFKZ01000124.1:0-308244 GCF_028128975.1 Bradyrhizobium sp. CCBAU 45321 | reverse complement strand
CCGGATGGCCCTGTGGCCCCGGCCGTCCCGGCTCGCCTTGCCGCCCGCGAGGCCCCTGAGGCCCCGGCCGTCGTCCCTGGTCGTCTGCCACGCCACCGCTCCCTTCACCTGGAGCAAGCTACTTAGCGGCGTTTGACGACAGCAGCAATTCTGCCCGCGCATCGTGCCAGGCTTGATCAACATCAATCGGCGGCGCGAGCGGCCGCCTCATCGCGCGTGGCTGCGCAGCGCGTCGTCGCTGTCCGACTGATGTCGTGCGCTAATCCTGACAGGCGGGCACGTCGATGCCGGAGGCGGCATAGAGCCTGATCTTGTTGCGCAGCGTGCGCACGGAAAGGCCGAGCACGCGCGAGGCGCGCGTGCGGTTGCCGTCGCAGCGCGCCAGCGTCTGGAGCACGAGCTCACGCTCGACCTCGTCGACGGTGGCGCCGATCAGAAGCGGAACGATCTGATTCGGGGCAAGGAATTGTGCGTCCGGCCCGGACGCGGCGACATGAACAGTGGTCATCAACACACCTCCCGATCAACGCCCGCTTCCATCGTCGGAAGCGGATCGAGAACCAACGACCCCCAAGCCGTGAATCTACGGTGGTCGCGTTTGGTTAATGAAAGGTTAATTGGAGGGGCTGCACCGAATTGATCTTGAGAATGCCCAGATGCCGCCGCGATTGGTGCGAGCCTCGCATCCCTCACACCGTGCGATAGCCGCCGTCCACCATCACGATGGTTCCGGTGACATAGGCCGACAGGTCGGAGGCGAGGAACACCGCGGGACCGACGATGTCCTCGGGCTTGCCGGTGCGCGCCAGCGGGGTGTGATCGATGAAGGCCTGCACCAGCGCCGGATTGGTCGCGCGCGCATTGGCGTTGAGGTTGGTCTCGATGAAGCCGGGGCCGATCGCGTTGACGCGCACGCCTTCCTTGCCGAGCTCGACCGCGAGCGCCTTGGTGAAGCCGAGCACGCCGTGTTTCGAGGTGGTGTAGGCCGCCGAGCTCGGCGTGCGCAGATGCACGAAGGACTGGATCGAGCCGATGTTGACGATGCGGCCTTTGCTGGCGCGCAAGGGCGCGAGGAACGCCTGCGTCACGTTGAAGACGCCGTTCAGATTGAGCGAGATGATGTCGTTCCAGTCCTTCGCCACCGTCTCGGTCTCCGCGGTGAAGGCGTTGCGGCGGGTGATGCCGGCATTGTTGACGAGGATCGAGACCTGCCCGATCTTGTCCGCGATCTGCCTGGCGAGCGCGAAGCAATCCTCGCGCCTGACAACGTCGAGCGCAAAGCTCTCGGCCTTGCCGCCCGCTGTCCGGATCTCCTGCGCCGTCTCCGCCACCGTCTCGGCGTTGACGTCGAGCAGCACGACCTGCGCCCCCTCCCGCGCATAGCCGGCGGCGATCGCCCGGCCGATTCCGGAACCGGCGCCGGTGACGACGGCGATGTGGTTTGCGAGCAGCGCCATGGCAGTTTCCTCCCGTTTTCGTTTCGAAGTTTCTCGAAACGCTAACGCGAAATTAAGGGGTCGGAAACGGCGGCCTTGGCATACTGATCCTGATTGCTAAACGTTGCGCGCATGATGGAACGGCTCGAAACCTGGAAACTCGCTCTGGAACGCGTGCGGTCCGCGCAAGCGCCGGATTGGGCCGAGGCCGGCCGGCTGGTGGCCGAGATCGCGCGGATGAGCAGCGACGTCACGCTGCGCCAGGCTGCCGAGCAGGCGCTGCCGGTGCTGCGCCAGGCCGTCGACAATGACGATCATAGCGTGACGCTGGCGGCGCAGCGCCGTCTCGGCGTGGTGCTCGAGGTCGTGCACGATCTGACCGCGCCGCGCTTCGGCCGCCGCAACGCCGCGCCGAAGAAGCTTTCCAGCGAGGATCGCGCCCGCAAGGTGCTCGGCCTGCCGCTCGCGGTGCAGCTCACTTGCGAGGACATCAACCAGGCCTATCGCCGTGCCGCCAAGGGCTTGCATCCCGACCAGGGCGGCAGCGCCGAAGCCTTCATCGACCTCGCCGCCGCGCGCGACATCCTGATCCATCCCGGCGCGCACAAGGACGCGTGAGCGTCACGGGCCTTCGAAAAGCAAACCGGGCAAGGACGCTCGCGTCCTTGCCCGGTTCTTCGTCCGCCGATCGATTACCTTACCACTTGCAGCTACCGCTCTTGAGCGCGGCGTCCTTCACCGCGAGCGCATCGACGAAGGTCGGCACGCTGGCGCTGGCGCGGTGATAGCCGGCCGGCCACGGCGTGGTCGGGATGCTCTCGTCCCAGATCTGGCAGAAGCCGGTGTCCTGCCAGCGGATCAGATGATAGCTGGCTTCGGCCGGGCTCGCGGCGACGAACGCGGTGACGGCAAGACCGGCGGCAGCGCACAGCATGGAAATACGACGCATGATCAGCTCCTCAAATGAATGATGTGATGCGCCTCCCGACAATGACGGGGAGGGGTGGTGCGGGACGCGCTTGGCATGCGCCCCGGACAAGATGTGAGTAGTTCCACCCGCCGAAGAGGTTCAAAGAATGTGCGCGGGACAGGTCTGATGGCGGCCGGGGAAACGCGTCAGGCCACCGCAAAGCAAAAGGGCGGATCGCCCGCGCGACCCGCCCTTCAAACGCTATTCTCGCGTCCGGCTCAGAGCGTGCACTTCCGCTCGGCGCGCATCTTGATCTGCAAGTCCGAGGCTTGCTGGAAGGTCGGGAACGGCTTGCTGACGACCTTGTAGGTCGAGACACCGAACTGGAACGGCTTGTACTGCAGGTCCTCGTTCCAGACCTGGCAGATGCCGGTGTTGTCCCAGCGGATCACGTAATAGCCGACCTTCGCGGAGGCGGGCACGGCGAACACGGAACTAGCGATGCCGGCAACGGCACTGAGCGCGAGAAGGCGACGCATGAAGTATCTCCTGGTGGGACATGGGTGGTGGGACATGGGACCGAAAAAATTCGTGCGGTAAAAGCAGGTTCTTTGCAAGCCGGGGAGCCGCCATTCACGGACATGTCAGCCGTGCCCAACGTATTTGGTTTGGACGCGTGCCCGATAGGTCACACGCAGCTGACTCGGCGCCTACTTGGCCAGCGAAGCGACCGCCTCGATTTCGATCAGCATCTTCGGATCGGGCAGCGCCTGCACCACGCATGTGGTGCGCGCCGGGTAGGGCGGCGGGCCGAAGGCGCCGGCATAGAGCGCGTTCATCGCGGCGACGTCCGAGGCGCGGGTCAGGAGCACGTTGACCTTGACGAGATCATGCATGCCGGCGCCGGCCTCGCCCAGCACGCGCTTGATGTTGACGACGACATTGGCGAACTGCGCCTCGAAGCCGTCGGGCAGCGCGCCATTGGCATCGAAGCCGGGAATGCCGGAGACGAACAGGAGGTCGCCAACCCGCGTCGCAAAGGACAGCGGCGGCGCCTTGACGTGCGGCGGGGGCGCGAAATGCTGGATCGGCATGGGATCACCTCGGGACGGGGCTGAGGCAGGAGCGTAGCGGCTGGCGCGGGCTTCTCAAAACACAAAGTGCGAAAACAACCCCATGCACAGTAGGGATAGTGCGGAGATCGTTGGGGTTTTCGGAAATTCGGGATTGCGGAAGTGCGCGTTTGCTCCGTCGGGCAAAACAGGGGTAGTATGGCATGCTGGCGATGGTGGTCTTCGCCTCTCCCCGCGTGCGGCCTGCGCGTGGTGAGAGAGCAGGCCATTCACCCCGTCATTGCGAGGAGTCCTTGCGACGAAGCAATCCAGACTGCCGCCGCGGAGCGATTCTGGATTGCTTCCGCCTTCGCCAAGGCTTCGGCGGACAAGTCGCTGCGCTCGCAATGACGGAGCATGAGGACCTTCCGCAAGTCTCGCCGCCGCCTTGTTTGCGGAAGCGCCCGCCGATCATGTTGCCGCCCCGATCGATCAGGTACATTCGCTCGGTCTGATTCGAATCCTCCTTTAAAAACAGCTCCCGGAGACCCCCATGAAGCTCGCATCCACCCTCCGCGCCGCGTGCGTCGCCATCGTCGCCCTGGCTGGCCTCTCGACGACGGCGCAGGCCGACAGCGGCTTCGTGACGCTGACGATCTACAAGGCGGGCTGGATCATCGGCGGCTCCGGCGGCTCGGGCGTGCTGAACTTCCGCGGCCGCTCGTACGGGCTTTCCACCGGTGGCCTCGACTACGGCCTCGTGTTCGGGGGATCCAAGACCGTGCTGCGCGGCCGCGTCTCCAACATCAACCGTCCCTCCGATGTTGCCGGCGTCTACGGCGCCGCCGGTGCCGGCATCGCCGTCGGCTCCGGCGCCCGCGCCATCGTCCTGACCAACCAGAAGGGCGCGGTGCTGGAGCTGTCGGGCACGCAGGTCGGCCTGATGGCGAATGCGGATCTCAGCGGGCTTGCGATCACGATGCGGTAAAAGACGGTGCCGTAGGGTGGGTTAGCCCTGCGGATGCGCGAAGCGAATTCGCAGGGCGTAACCCACCATTTCTGCCGCCTTGGAAAGAGAGGAGGCGGGTTACGCTTCGGACAGCGCTTCGCGCCGCCCGAGGCTAACCCACCCTACGATTTCCCGACCATCGCATGCACCCGCTCGCAATGCGCGACGATGTTGGCGTGCGCATCGACGAAGGCCTTCAGCGGCGTCGGGATCGGAAAGTAATAGATGTTGGCGATGAAGCCGTAGATGCCGGCATCAACGCTCGTCGGCGCCGCGCCGTGCACGAAGCCTTGCGCCGGCACGATGTCCGCCAGCACCTGCAAGTCAGCGAGCCCCCGCGCGAAGGCCTGCTCGGGCGTGTAGCGGCCGATGCCCTGGAAGTGATAGCGCTGCGCGTTGTAGGCCTTCGCCTTCTCGAAGCCGGCAGCCTCGATCTGCGGATGCTGCGCGATGAAGGCGTCGCGGAACGCCGGATAAAAGCGCTCGTCCTTCCAGCGCGAATAGGACATCACCCAGTAGAGATCGTCCAGCATGCGCGTGACGAGATGGTTGGTGCGGCGCTGCTCCGCTGACAGGCCGGCGTCGATCGTGAGGCGATATTTCGCGATCGCATGCGCGATGATGGTCTCGCTGTCGCCGATGATCTCGCCGTCGTCGACGATGTAAGGCAGCTGCCCGCGCGGCGCGGCCGAGGCATCGAAGACGTGCTCATGCACGAACGGCACGCCCGCGAGCTTGAGAAACGCATAGACCTTGAGGCCGTAGCCGTTGTTGTCGGCGACGCCGAAGAGTTCTGGGTAGGAGTAGAGGGTCAGCATGGGCGAGCGCCTCCGGGGTGGCGGAGGCCAGCATGCTAGGGAGTGGAAACGGATGCAATCCTCGTGGCCCGCATGAGCGTAGCGACATGCGGGAATGGGCTCCCCGGATATCGCTTACGTCAGAGCGCCATTTGCGAATTGCCTTTTGCGCAATAGGATGACAGCAATCCTCTGGTCCGGGAGATCACGATGGCCATCAACAAGGACAAGATCGACGACGTGAGACCTCGCCCGTGACCCGCGACGAATTGGCCGCTGCCTATGCCGCGCCCGGCCGCCACTACCACAATCTCGCGCATATCGAGGATTGCCTGGCGGCGCTCGCGCGGATCGAGGGTCTTTCGGCCGCCGAGCGCGAGACGCTGTCGGAAGCGATCTGGTGGCACGACGCCGTCTACGATCCGACGCGGACGGACAACGAGGAGCGCAGCGCGGAGCTTGCCGAGCAGCACGTCCGCACCGAGCTTCGCCAGGAGGTCGGCCGCCTGATCCGCCTGACCAAAACGCACGACGTTCCCCCCGGCGATCGTCTCGGGGCGATCCTGATCTCGATCGACCTCAGCATTCTCGGCGCCGATCCCGCCCGCTACGAGGCCTATGCCGCCGCCATCCGCCGGGAGTTCAGCCATGTCGCCGAGGACGACTATCGCGCCGGCCGCGCCCGCGTGCTGCGCCGTTTCGCGGCACGCGAGGTCATCTTTCCCGACCCGGTGTTCGCCGCGACTTTCGATCGGCAAGCCCGCGCGAACCTCGCCCGCGAACTGGCCCAGCTGAGCTGAAGCGGCTAACCCGCTTACGAACGCGACGCCGCCGTGAACACCGCAAGCTGCGCCTCGAACGCGCGCCGGAACGCCGGCCGCGCCTCGCCGCGTGCGACATAGGCGGCGATATCGGGGAATTCCTCGAGCAGGCCTGATTTGTTCAGCCGCCGCAGCACCGTCACCATCATGAGATCGCCGGTGCTGAAGGCGCCGTCGAGCCAGTCGGCCTTGCCGAGGTGGCGGGACAATTCGCCGAGCCTGGTGCGCACGCGCTCCTGCAAGCCGGGCAGGCGCTCGGCGTACCAGCTCCTGTCGCGCTCGAACAGCATCGCCATGGTGAGCTCGACGATCGGCGGCTCCACCGTGTTCAGCGCAGCGAACATCCACGCGATCGCGCGGCTCCTCGCGTTCGCATCCTTCGGCAGCAAGCCGTCATGGCGCTCGGCGATGTGCAGCACGATCGCCCCGGACTCGAACAGGGTGAGATCGCCATCCTCATAGGTCGGGATCTGCCCGAACGGATGCAGCGCACGATGCGCCGGCTGCTTCATCGCGGCGAAGGAGAGAAGGCGGACGTCGTAGGTCTGGCCGACCTCTTCCAGCGCCCAGCGCACCCGCATGTCGCGCGCGTGGCCCTTGCCGCGGTCGGGGGAGGATTCGAAGGCGGTGATGGTGGGAGGCATCTGGGGCTCCGGGGTGATCGTTTCCAGAGGACGAACGACGATGCGGTTTTCCGACAGACACTGTGCGAAATATCGGTGGTGGCGTGCCCCGGACGCAGCGCAGCGCGCCCCTGGCGATGCGAAGCATCGTCCAGTGCGGCGTGATGCGCTGCAGAGCCGGGGCCCATGGCGAACGCGCGCCGGGGCTTCTGGGTCCCGGGTCTGCGCTACGCTTGCCCGGGACACGAGAGCAAGGTCCCGTAGGGTGGGCAAAGGCGCTCTTCGCGCGCCGTGCCCACCGTCCTGCCGGACCCATGGAAAGATCGTGGGCACGGCGCAAGAGCGCCTTTGCCCACCCTACGCGGCGATCCACGCCGCCAGCTCGCGCCACGGCTCAATCGTCCAATGCCCGGACGCCGCACCCGACGGCGACGGCAGCACAAAAATTCCCGGTAGGTTTTCATCCCGCGCCTGCCGTCCCAACGCAATCGCAGCTGACGGTCTGCCGTAAAACAAGCTCGCCGCCTTCTTGCTCGTGAACGCAATCGTCCGCGGTCGGTACTTGTCCATCTTCGCCCGAAAGCCCGGCACGTCGATCGTCTCCGCCGCGATCTGGTGATCCATCCCGGCGCCCGTCTTGCAGAGATCAGTGAAGCCGATCCCGAGCTCGATCAGCGAAGCAAACTCGCCCGGCTGATAGCGCCGCGGCGTGATCCCGGCCTCATGGATCGCGCGCCAGAAGCGGTTGCCGGGATGGGCGTAGTAGTGCCCGAGCTCCGCCGAGCGCGTCGAGGCGGCGGTGCCGACGAAGACGAGGCGGAGGTTGGGGCGGAGGAGGTCGGGGAGGCGGTGGAGCTTGCTATCGGACAAAATCACTTATCCGTGGAGTTGTAGCCGGCAGGAGCGTCAGCGATATGCTAGCGACAAAGACCCCGGATGTCGCTACGCTCGTCCTGGCTGCGCTTGTTTCATCTGGGTTGAAAATGCAAGATCAGTTCGAATGGCCCGAGCCCGAGCACGAAGCCGATAAAGTCATTTTGCGCAACGTCCGCAATCACGGCTGCCATATCACGGGCATACCAGATGCAAATCCACCGTTTGCATTTTCAATTGGTCTGCATCTGAACTATGGTCATCCCGAACTCATCATTTTCGGCCAGAGAGCCGAAAGGGCGCAGGCCATCATCAACCTTGTCCGTGACCGAGTGCAATCCGGCCATAAATTCGTCGATGGCGATATCTCCGATGATTTGCTGGAGAACGGCTACAAGCTCGGCTTCTGGGAAGTGCCGTTCGCGGCCTATCCCGAATATCTCGGCACGGCGATCTGGTTCTACTGGAAATCGCGGCGTGCATTCCCCTGTCTGCAGGTCATCTGGCAGGACGTCAATCGGCGCTTCCCTTGGGAAGTGGAATGTTTGCCCGCGGTCAAAGAGGACCAGCCGTTATTGAAGAAGAGGATTTCTTAAAGCGAGTTTCGAAGAAAAAGCCGGGCTGTCTGCCCGGCTCCTCTTTTTCGGATGGATGCCCGGGTCAAGCCCGGGCATGACGAGGAGAACTCTCTCACAACACCCGATTGCTCTCCTTCACCTTCTCCGCATCCAGATACAGGCTCTCGCCCATCTCCTTGAACTTCGCGCTCATCCTGGCCATGCCGTCCTCGGCGGTGCCGCTCATCGACATGCCCACGCTGTTCGGATCGTTCAGCGTCGCCGCATAATCCCGCACGTCCTGCGTGATCTTCATCGAGCAGAACTTTGGGCCGCACATCGAGCAGAAATGGGCGACCTTGTGGGCTTCCTTCGGGAGGGTCTCGTCGTGGAAGTTTTTCGCGGTGTCCGGGTCGAGGCCGAGGTTGAACTGGTCGGTCCAGCGGAATTCGAACCTCGCGCGGGAGAGGGCGTCGTCGCGCAGTTGCGCGGCGGGGTGGCCCTTGGCGAGGTCGGCGGCGTGGGCGGCGATCTTGTAGGTGATGACGCCGGTCTTGACGTCGTTGCGATCAGGGAGGCCGAGATGCTCCTTCGGCGTGACGTAGCAGAGCATGGCGCAGCCGAACCAGCCGATCATGGCGGCGCCGATGCCCGACGTAATGTGGTCGTAGCCCGGCGCGATGTCGGTCGTCAGCGGTCCCAGCGTGTAGAACGGCGCCTCGCCGCACTCCTTCAGCTGCTTGTCCATGTTGATCTTGATCTTGTGCATCGGCACGTGGCCGGGGCCTTCGATCATGACCTGGCAGCCCTTGTCCCACGCGATTTTTGTTAGTTCGCCGAGCGTCTCGAGCTCGGCAAACTGCGCGCGGTCGTTGGCATCGGCGATCGAGCCGGGACGCAGGCCGTCGCCGAGCGAGAACGAGACGTCATACTTGCGCATGAGGTCGCAGATCTCGTCGAAATGCGTGTAGAGGAAGCTCTCCTTGTGATGCGCCAGGCACCACTTCGCCATGATCGAGCCGCCGCGCGAGACGATGCCGGTGACACGGCTGGCGGTGAGGTGGATGTATTGCAGGCGCACGCCGGCGTGGATGGTGAAATAGTCGACGCCCTGCTCGCACTGCTCGATCAAGGTGTCCTTGTAGAGCTCCCAGGTCAGCTTGACCGGATCGCCGTTGCACTTCTCCAGCGCCTGGTAGATCGGCACGGTGCCGATCGGCACCGGCGAGTTGCGCAAAATCCACTCACGCGTGGTGTGGATGTTGCGGCCCGTGGAGAGGTCCATCACGGTGTCGGCGCCCCAGCGGATCGCCCACACCATCTTCTCGACCTCTTCCTCGACCGACGAGGTCACCGCCGAGTTGCCGATATTGGCGTTGATCTTGGTCAGGAAGTTGCGGCCGATGATCATCGGCTCGAGCTCGGAATGATTGATGTTGCAGGGGATGATGGCGCGGCCGCGCGCGATCTCGCTGCGGACGAACTCCGGGGTGATGAAAGCGGGCACCGCGGCGCCAAAACTCTCGCCGTCGGCGAGCGCGGCTTCGGCGCGCTCGAGCTGTTGCTTGCGGCCGAGGTTTTCGCGCTCGGCGACGTAGATCATCTCCTTGGTGATGATGCCGGCGCGGGCGAATTCGAGCTGGGTCACCTTGTGGCCGTCGAGGCCGCGCAGCGGCTTGTGATAGGCCGAGAAGGCGCGCGCTGCCTTGTCGGTGGAGACGCTGCCATTGTCCTCCGGCTTGATCTGGCGGCCCTCATATTCCTCGACGCCGCCGCGCTCCAACACCCATTGCTTGCGGTCGCGCGCCAAGCCGGCGTTGACGTCGATGGTGACGGAGGGATCGGTGTAGGGGCCGGAGGTGTCGTAGACCGGCAGGTTCGGCTCGCCGGCGCCTTCGGAGAGAATGATCTCGCGCAAGGGCACGCGGATATCAGGCGCGGCGTCGGGCGTCGCGAAGATTTTTCGCGAGGAGGGCAGCGGGCCGGTGGTGACGGCGGGAACGGTTTTTTCGGGATTGGAGCGGATGTTCATGGGATCCTCCGGTTTAATTCGTTTGTTTCGCTACGCGAGAGGCAAATTCCGGTGTCATCCCCGCGAAGGCGGGGATCCAGTACTCCGAGGCGGTGCGGCTGGAGCCGAGAGGCCGCGGCGTACTGGATCGCCCGGTCAAGCCGGGCGATGACAGTTGAGGGTGTGGGGAAAGCGTGCGCATCACGCCGCCTCCTTCAGACCAAGCCATTGCCGCACGCGGGCATCGGGGTCGGGGTTTTGGGTGACGTCGGAAACAACAGCGATGGAATCCGCGCCGGCGGCAAAAATCTCCGCGGCGTGCTCGAACTTGATGCCGCCGATGGCAACCAGCGGGATGGTGCCGATGCGCTGCTTCCATTCGGTGATCTTGGGTATGCCCTGTGGCTCGAAGCGCATTGATTTCAAGGTGGTGAAGAAGATCGGGCCGAGCGCGACGTAGTCCGGCTTGGCTTTGAGCGCCGTCTCCAGCTCCGCGTCGTCATGGGTGGAGATGCCGAGCTTGAGGCCGGCCTCGCGGATCGCGCCGAGGTCGGCCTCGGCCAGGTCCTCCTGGCCGAGATGCAGATACTCTGCGCCGGCGACGATCGCGGCCCTCCAATAGTCGTTCACCACCAGCTTGGCCTGCGTGCCCTTGGTGATTGCCAGCGCGTCGCTGACGATCTGGAGCGCCTGGGAATCGTCGAGCTCCTTGGCGCGCAGCTGGATGGTGCCGACGCCGAGCTTGGTCAGGCGCTCGACCCAGGCCAGGCTATCAACCACGGGATAGAAGCGATCAGGATACGGCATGCCAGAACGGGGTCCCAACGACAGGGGTGGAGGGCGAGGCGAAGTCGCGGGCGTTCATCAGCCCGGCCTCGTAAGCGGTGCGGCCGGCCTCACAGCCGAGGCGGAAGGCGTCCGCCATTGCGACGGGATCGGCGGCTTTGGCAATCGCGGTGTTGAGTAGCACGGCGTCATAGCCGAGCTCGAACGCCTGCGCGGCGTGGGAGGGCGCCCCTAAGCCAGCGTCGACCACCAGCGTGATGTCGGGCAGCCGCTCGCGCAGCAGCCTCAAGGCGTCGCGATTGGTGATGCCCTTGGCGCTGCCGATCGGCGCGGCCCACGGCATCACCACCTTGCAGCCCGTTTCGACCAGGCGGCTCGCGACCGAGAGGTCTTCCGTGCAATAGGGGAACACTTCAAAACCGTCCTTGATCAGGATGCCGGCGGCTTCGACGAGACCGACGACGTCGGGCTGCAGCGTGTCGTTGTCGGCGATGACCTCGAGCTTGATCCAGCTCGTGCCGAACAATTCGCGGGCGAGCTTGGCCGTCGTCACCGCCTCGCGTACGGTGCGGCATCCCGCGGTGTTCGGCAGCACGGTGACGTCGAGCTCGCGGATCAGCTTCCAGAACGCATCCCCGGTCTTGCCGCCGGCGGATTCGCGCCGCAGCGACACCGTGACGATGTTGGCGCCGGAGGCGCGGATCGCGCCTTGCATGATCGCAGGCGAGGGATAGAGCGCGCTGCCGATCAGGAGGCGGGAGGCGAAAGTTTTGCCGTAGAAGGTCACCATGTGGCAGGTGTCTCCGCAAGTGCAGGAGTCATCCCCGCGAAGGCGGGGATCCAGTACGCCGCAGCAGCGCGGCTGGAACCGTGAAGCCGCGGGGTACTGGATCGCCCGGTCAAGCCGGGCGATGACAGTGGGGTGTAGGGAATGCGCCGGTGGGACAAATAGACAGCCATCACCTCACCCTCCCTGCCGCGGCGTGATGATCTCGATCTCGTCGCCGGCTTTCAGGCGCGTCTCGGCCCAGCGGCTCTTCGGCACGACGTCGTAATTCAGCGCGATGGCGAAATGGCTGCCTTCGTAGTCGAGCTCGGCGAGCAGCGCGTCGACGCTGGCTGCGCTGACCTCGCGCGGCTCACCGTTGACGATCAGGCGCATTGCATTACCTCGTTGTCGATCTGGCCGCGCTCGACATAGCCGAGCGTCAGCTCGGCGAGCGCCGGCGCGATCAGGAAGCCGTGGCGGTAGAGGCCGTTGACGCTGATCTTGCGATCGCGAATGCCGATGCGCGGCAAATTGTCGGGAAAGGCGGGCCGAAGCCCCGAGCCGAACTCGACGATACGGGCCTCGCCGAACGCCGGGTGCACGGTGTAGGCGGCGCCCAAGAGCTCCAGCGCGGAGCGCACGCTGACGCCGGTGTCTTCCGCCTCGATCGAGGTCGCGCCCAGCATGAACAGGCCGTTCTCGCGCGGGATCACGTAGAGCGGCCAGCGCGGGTGGATCAGCCGCACCGGGCGCGCCAGCTGTACCTCGTCCGTCTCGATCAGGATCATCTCGCCCTTGACGCCGCGAAGCTCGCTCTGCTCGTCGCGGGCACCAAGGCCGCGGCAGTCGATGACGATGCCGTCAAGCTCGTTCGCGGTGACGTCGCTGCAGAACTTGATGGTGCCGCCGGCAGCCTTGATGCGCTCGTGCAGCTGCGGCAGCACGCGGCGCGGCTCGACATGGCCCTCGGCGGGGAAGAACAGCGCGTCGCGGAAGCGGCCCTCCAGCGACGGCTCGAGCGCGGCTAGGCCGGCGGCATCGAGCCGGCGGTGATGCTCGGTCATGCGCGCAAAGCGCTCGAAGTCGTTGCGCTCGCGCGGATGGGCGACGACCAGCGAGCCGTTGAACGGCGTGTCCGGCAGCTCGCGCCGCCAGAGATCGAGCGAGCGCAGCCCCAGACGGCTGATGATGGGCTCGGCGACTTCGGCCTCGCAATAGGGCGCGAGCATGCCGCCGGCCCAATGGCTGGTGGCATCCGTCATCGCCTCGTCACCACGCTCGTGCAAGGTGACGGCGTGACCGGCCTGCGCGAACAGCAGCGCCTGCCAGGCGCCCGCGATGCCTGCGCCGATGATGGATACCGGTGAATCCGGTCGCTTGGTGGTCTGCAACATCCCTGTCCCTTCGCCGGCATGACCCGGATCAGGTTCAAAGGGTCACCGCGGTCCTGGGCGGTATTGCCCATTTAGCGGTATCTCAGCTCCTCCTCGGAGCACCCCTCGGAACGGTGGTAATGTATGCCAGCGGGACGGGGTGGTCAACGCGTGTTGGCGCGGAACCCGACCGTGCCCCGGACGCAGCGCATCACGCAGTGGTGCGCTGCTGAGCCGGGGCCCATTGTTGTGTAGGGGCTGGGTCCCGGCTCTGAGACGCAACGCTCGCGCGTTGCGTCTCGTCCGGGACACGAAGGCTACTTTAATGCCTGCGCCCGCGCGTTGCGGACGCGCTGGGCGAGCTTCCTCTGCGCCGGCGCGGCGAACATCGGCTGCGGATTGCCGTTCGGCTCGAGCCAGGGTTGGGCCATAGTGCCCTGGCCCATGGTGTCGCCCATACTCGCGACCTGGACGGCCTCCTGCCGCTGGCGCTTTGCAGCGTAGTAATAGCCGCCCGCGAAATAACGCACGGCTCGCGCGTGATCGCCATTGGCGGCGCGGTAGGCGCCGGCGAGGTACTTCACCGCATAAGTGAGGTTGGTGTTGGGATCGCGCAGGCCGGCGGCATCGCCGGTGTAGCCGACCCCGCGGGCGGTCGCGAGCTTGATCTGCATCAGCCCGATGGTGCCGCCGCGGCCGACGACGTGCGGCTGATAGCGGCTTTCACGCATGATGACGCGATGCACCAGCGCTTCCGGCACGCCGTTGGCGCGGGCATGGGCGGCGACCATCTCGGCATATTCGGCTTGCCCGGCGAAAGCTGCCTGCGGCAACGTCAATCCGGCCGCGAGCAGCGCGACAATTCGTAAGATTTTCATCGAAGTATTCCTCGGCAGAACGGACCCGCACCCAGCGCGTTAGGCCGTGGGAACACGGCGATGATGTGGCGAAATGTCACCAGCGGCGATTTTTGCCGGCTCGTCGCTTTTGCGACTCAAACCTGGGTTAAACTTGGGACTGGTGAAGCGCTTACGCGACAGCGGGTCTGTCCATTTCGCGCATTCGCCCAACAATCGCTATTCAAAGCCAGCACTCGGGAGGACGTCCATGAATCCTGCAGACATCGACGACATTCCCAAGCAGAACCCTTGCGCACAATGTGGCACACCGATCCCGTTTCCTGACTGGATCGAGCCGGGCGAAGGCCGCGTCTCCTATCTCTGGACCTGCCACGCCTGCAATTACCGCTTCGAGGCGGTGGCGATCTTCCCGCACGAGGCGATCGAGCACCCGCCGCTCGCGGCTTGATCAGGCGGCAAGGCGCGCCGCCTGCGAGACCGGCAATCGCATCCGCACGACCAGGTTGGTGACGCCGCGATGCAGATCGTCGGGGCGCGCGGCGGCGGTCGCGGACGCCGGCCCGACATAATGCACGAGGTGGCCCATATCGCCGAACTGATCGGCGACGAGCTGCAGCGTGCTGGCGATGTCGACCAGCGTCACCGCCTCGACCTTGCGGTCGTCGCGCAAGAGCGACAGCACCGATTCCAGCATCGCACGCATCTGGTCGAGATCCATCAGCATGCGCTTGCGGTTGCTCTCGTCCTCGATGAACTCGGCGCGCAGGCGCAGCCGCGTGATCGGCGTGCGCAAATCGTGGCTGATCGCGGCCAGCATCCGCGTGCGGTCCGACATCAGCCGCACGATCAGCTCGTGCATGCGGTTGAGCGCGCGCGCCACCGCGCGGATCTCCTCCGGGCCGCGCTCGGGCAGCGGCTCGGCGGCGCCGTCGAGGCTGAAATTCTCCGCCGCCGCGGCGAAGGACGACAGCGGCCTCGTCAGCGCGCGCGCCGCCCACAGGCCGAGCACGGTGACGCAGATGAAGGCGCTCATCAGCGCCATCAGCCAGGGCGCGCCAGAGAACAACGGCCGCGGGGCGCCATCGACATGGCCCGCGATCACGGTGCCGTCGGGCAATTGCACGCCGATACGGGGCTCGATGCTGCCTGAACCCAGCCGTCCGGTCTTGTAGGCGCGGCCGAGATGGCGGCGCATCCAGCGCAGATGCAGGCTGTCGCTCTCCGCGAGATCGGCCGTGCTGGGCGCCAGCATCTCGATGCCGAGCCCGGGGAAGGCGCGCGCGAGATCGGTGACGAGCCTCGCCGCGCTTCTGATCGACTACAAGAGCTGACCTCGGCGACGCCGGGTCGGCGCGGTCCTCGCCGCGGTCCTGCCTTGCCCCAATGCGCACGATCGTCGGCGGGAACCGTGCATCGCAAAATGTTCCTGAGTGACGCAGGAACAGTTCGCGCATGGCGCGACGAAATTGCGGCACGCACGGAACTGCGCCCGATCAGAGCGGTTTTCTCCGCACGAGTTTTCTGTGAAGGAGAGGACAACCATGTTGATGAAATCGATCGTCACCGGCCTCGCCGGTACCGCGCTACTTGCGACCGTCGCAATCGCGCAAACGCCGCCCGCCGCCACCACCGACAAGGCGGCCCCTGCGGCCACCGCAACGACCACGACGGCTTCCGGCCAGTGGCGCACCTCGAAGATGGATGGCCTGAAGGTCTACAACGAGGCCAACGAGAACATCGGCACGATCAATGACCTGCTGATGGACAAGAACGGTGACATCAAGATCGCCGTGATCGGCGTCGGCGGCTTCCTCGGCATGGGCGAGCATCTGGTCGCCGTGCCCTACGAGAAGCTGAAGTTCGTCAACGAGCCCGTCGCCTATACCGGCACCGGCGCGAACACTGGCGCCCGGCCCGCTGGCACGACGACCGGCGCTGCGACCGGTACCGACAGGCCCGCCGCGACCGCATCGACGTCGTCCGCGTCAAAATGGTACCCGGACCACGCCGTGTTCAATGCCAGCAAGGACGAGCTGAAGAACATGCCGCAGTTCAAGTACGCGGAGTAATGCGGCTCGCGTAACTGCCTGAACGAAGCGCGCCTGGTTTTCACCGGGCGCGCTGTCGTGTCTTCGACCTCCTGCGTCCTCAACCCCCGCTGCCCTTGAGCCGTTCATTGCGTCGGCGCAGGGCTTCCAGGGTGGCGAGCAAGATGACCGAGACGGTCGTCAAGATCACGGCAGCTGCCGTGATGGTCGGGCTGATGTTCTCGCGGATGCCGCTGAACATCTCGCGCGGCAGGGTCCGCTGCTCGGGACCCGCCATGAACAGCACGATCACCACCTCGTCGAAGCTGGTTGCGAACGCGAACAGCGCGCCTGATGCCAGACCCGGCAGGATCAGCGGCAGGATCACGCGACGGAACGCGTAGATTGGCGAGGCGCCGAGCGAGGCGGCGGCGCGTGCCAGGTTGGTGTCGAAGCTCTGCAGAGTCGCCCCGACCGTGATCACCACGAAGGGCGTCGCCAGCGCGGTGTGGGCCAGGATCAGACCGAGATAGCTGCCGGTCAGCCCGATCGGCGCGAAGAAGAAGTACAGGCCGACCGCGGTGATGACCCCGGGCACCACCACCGGCGACAGCACGAAGGCCAGCACGAGCGGCTTGAACCGGCTCTTCCACTGCGCCAGCCCCAGCGCGGCCAGCGTGCCCAGGACCATGGACAACAGCGTCGAGGCGACGCCGATGATCATGCTGTTCTTGAGCGAGTTCATCCAGCGCGGCGAATTGACGAAGTCGTCGTACCAGCGCAAGGAAAGACCCGGCAGCGGATAGGTGAGGTACGAGCTTGAACTGAAGGACAGCGGCATGATCGCGAGGATCGGCGCGATCAGGAAGATGAAAACCAGCGTGGAGACAACGATAGTCGCGGTCCACGCGATGCGCTGGCTGGGGGTGCGCAAGGAGGAATTGTCGCTCAATTCTTCATCCCTCCCGTGACCTGCTGGCCCTGCACCAGCTTGCCGTAGACGAGAGCGAGCAGAACGGTGGCGAGCAGCAGCACCGCGCCCAGCGCCGAAGCAAGGCCCCAATTGGCCGTCTCGGTCGTGTAGAGGGCGATGAAGTAGCTGATCATCTGGTCGGCGGCGCCGCCGACGAGGGCCGGCGTGATGTAGTAGCCGAGCGCCAGGATGAAGACGAGCAGGCTTCCCGCGCCGATGCCAGGCAGGGTCTGCGGCAGGTAGATCCGCAGGAAGGCGGTGAGGGGCGGTGCTCCGAGCGAAGCGGCGGCCCGCATGTAAGCGGGCGAGATCGCCTTCATGCTGCTGTACAGCGGCAGGATCATGAACGGCAGCAGGACGTGGGTCATGGCGACGCAGACGCCGAAGCGGTTGTAGATCAGGCGCAAGGGTGCGTCGATGATGCCGAGCCAGAGCAGACTGTCGTTCACGACGCCCTTGCTCTGCAACAGGACGATCCAGGCGCAGGTGCGAACCAGGAGCGAGGTCCAGAACGGCAGCAGCACGAAGATCATCAAGAGGTTCGACCGGCCGGGCGGCAGCGTCGCCAGGAGGTAGGCGACCGGAAAGCCGAGGATCAGGCAGAGCGCCGTGACACCGAGGCTGATGAGGAAGGTGCGGAGGAAAATGTCGCGGTAGATGGCCTGATCCGGTGGTGCGGCGACGATCGCGCCGTCCGCGTTTCGCGTCAGGTCGAGCGCGGCAAGCAGGTAGAAGCCGGTGATCGGGCCGCTCGCGTCCTTGATCGTGGTCCAGGTGGCGCGTTCGCGCCAGGCGGGGTTGATCTTGCCCAGCGTCTCCCTGGCCGTACCGGGCTCAGGCACCGCCTTCAGATTGCGTCCCGTGCTGGTCAGGATCGTGCGGAAGCCGTTCAGCGCGTAGTTGAGCCGTTTGGCCGCAATCGCAAGGGTGCCGGCGGCGCGCGCCGCCAGGATGTCGCTTGCAAGCGCCGCATAGGCGTTTTCATCCGGCAGGTCCTTGCCGTCCCAGCTGGTAAGAGCAGCGACCGTCTGCGGCAGGACCTGACGCACCTCCCAGTCCTCGACCGAGCGCCACAGCATGCCGGCGATGGGACCTGCGAAGGTGAAGAGCAGAAACAGCAGAAGCGGCAGGACCAGCGCCAATGCCTTGACCTGGCGTGTCCGCTCCGCGCGCCGCAATCGGCGTTTGAGCGGCACCTCGGTCGACGCATTGGCGCCAGTTAGAAGCGCTTTGGTCATTGATCGCTATTTCGCGGCCCATTTGTTGAAGCGCTCGGTCAGGCGGTCGATGTTCTCGAGCCAGAAGCCGACGTTGATCTCGACCGCGTTCTTGATGTTGTCAGGCGCCGTCGGCAGGTCCTTCAGGACGGCGGGCGCGAGCCGGCCGGCGGCGTCCTTGTTGGAGGTGCCGTAAGCAATGTTCTCCGACAGCTTGGACTGGTTCTCCGCCTTGCCGACGAAGTCCAGGAACTTGTAGGCCGCGTCCTTGTTCGGGCTCCCCTTCAGGATGACCCAGCTGTCGAGTGTGAACAGCGCGCCGTCCCACACCATGCCAAAGTTCTTCTTCTCGTTCTTGTTCGCGGTGTCGATGCGGCCATTGTAGACCGAGGTCATCGCCACCTCGCCGGAGGCGAGCAATTGCGGCGGCTGCGCGCCGGCCTTCCACCAGACGAGGTCGCCCTTGATAGTGTCGAGCTTCTTGAAGGCGCGCTCGATGCCTTCGTCGGTCGCCAGCACCTTGTAGACGTCCTTCGGTGCGACGCCGTCGGCCATGAGGGCGATCTCCAGCGTGGTCTTCGGACCCTGACGCAGGGCACGCTTGCCGGGAATCTTCTTGGTGTCGAAGAAGTCGGCCCAGCCTTTCGGGGCCTCCTTCAGCTTGTCCTTGTCGTAGCCGAGCACGAAATCGTAGAGGATGGCGCCGACGCCGCAAGGATTGACCGACGGCGGGATATAGGCGGCCTCGCCGCCGATCTTGGAATAGTCCAGCTTCTCGAACAGGCCCTCTTCACAGCCGACCGCGAGCTCATCGCTCTCGACCTGGACGACGTCCCAGGTGGCGGCACCTCCCTGCACCTTGGCGCGCAGCACGCCGACGCCGCCGTCCCAGGATTCATCGTTCATCGCGATGCCGGACGCTTTCTTGAACGGCTCGAAATAGACCTTCTTCTGGGCCTCCTGATACGCACCGCCCCACGAGACGACAGTGAGGTCACGCGCCTGCGCGACATTGGCCAGCGCAGCACTGGCGCCCAGTGCCGCGGCGAAACCCAGAGCAATCTTGCGCTTCAGCATGGTCTTCGTTCCTTCTTCATGTGAGTTGCGTTGACATCGAGTGTTCAGCTTTGCCGCCGGCAGATCAGACGGGATCGAGGGCGAGGCAGTCCTCCGGGCGGAAGGTGATGAACACGCTTTCGCCAGGTCTTAGGCCGTGATGCGCTCCCGGCTGAAGCTTGACCATGAACTCGGCGTTGCCGGCCACATCCAGCACGGCCAGCGCGTGGTCACCGAGATAGATGGTGTTCTGCACTTTTGCCGGCAGCCGGTTCGGTCCCTCACTGGAATTGCCATTGGGAATTATTGCGACACGCTCCGGCCGCACCGACAGGGAGGTCGATGCGCCTGCGCCTGACACGTTGACCGCCCGTGCGGCGACTGTGCCGCCACCGGCCAGCGCGACGCGGCAATAATCCCTTTCGACGGTTTCCACGGTGCCGGCGAGCACATTGTTCTCGCCGATGAAATGGGCGACGAAGCTGTTCACGGGATGCTCATACAGCGCGTCGGGGCGGTCGATCTGCTGCACGATGCCGTCGTTGAATACGGCGATGCGGTCCGACATCGTGAGCGCTTCGCTCTGGTCGTGGGTGACATAGACGACCGTGATGCCCATCGTCTCGTGCAACTGCTTGATCTCCAGCTGCATCTGCTCCCGCAGCCGCTTGTCCAGCGCGCCCAGGGGCTCGTCCATCAGCACGAGCTGCGGATTGAACACCAGCGCGCGGGCCAGCGCCACCCGCTGCTGCTGACCGCCGGACAATTGCCCGGGCCGCCGGTGCGCAAAAGTTTCCATCTTGATCATGCGCAGCGCCGCGCTGACGCGCTCTTGCGTTTCCGCCTTGCTCGACTTGCGCACCGACAGCGGGAAGGCGATGTTTTCAGCGATCGTCAGGTGCGGAAACAGCGCGTAGTTCTGGAACACCATGCCGATGTCGCGCTTGTGCGGCGGCACGTTCTTGATCGGCCGCTCGCTGAGGTAAATCTCGCCATGGGTCGGCACCTCGAAGCCGGCCAGCATCATCAGCGTGGTCGTCTTGCCCGATCCCGACGGGCCGAGCAGGGTGATGAATTCGCCCTTCCTGATGTCGAGGTCGAGGTTCTTCACCACGAGATGCTCGCCATCATAGGTTTTTTGAATGCCGGAAAAACGCACCAGCGCCGGCGCAGGCGTGACCATGCCGGCTTCCATGTTGTCCTCGCGTTGTCCCCTACAATGCGCGTGCGAGATTAGCATCCTGCAGCGAGAATGCCAGCGGCGCAAGCGACGAGGAATTGTGCGGGTCCGGCGAGTGGCGGGGCTATCGCATATGAACAGTGCACGTCTGGCACGATAGTCCCCACATCGTCATGGCCGGGCTTGTCCCGGCCATCCACGCCTTGCCGCGCAGCACAAAGAACGTGGATGCCCGGGACAAGCCCGGGCATGACGACCTCGGTGAAGGTTCAAATGCAAATAGCCCTGCGATTCGCAGGGAAGCGCTACATCCCCGACAGCTTCGTCACGAATACGTTCAGCGAGCCGCCGGCTTCCGCAACCACGCGCAGAGTCTTGGAATCGAAGGCGATGTCGGCGAGAGTGAGGCTCTCGATCCTGGCCTCGACCTTGAGGCCGTCCTCGCTCTTCTGGTAGTCGGCGATTGCGGCGGCGATCTTCTCGCGGGCGTTGGCGGCGATCGGCTTCAGATCGAGCGTTGCCCTCTGCAGCAGCGCCTGCTGCATCTGCGGGACGACGGCGCGGGCGGCGGCACCCAACAGGCCGAAGGCCGCCTCGGATTCCACCGCGAGCTGGATGTCGGTGAGCCGCAGCGTCTGCTGCGCCTGGTCGAGCACCGGCCGGCCCCAGATGTGCACATTCGCCTCGGCGCCGAGGCCGAACCAGCTCTTCTTCTCCTTGGCGCGCACCAGAAGCGAGATCAGCAGTTGGTCGCCCGAGGGCACGACGTTGGCGCTCTTGACGGTGACGTCGACCGGGCCGGAGCCGTCCTCCGGATAGGTGCGGCCGACCATCTGCGCGGCGATCAGCTTGTTGATCTCCGTGAAAGGCACGTCGATCGGCACGCCGATGTTCACGCCGGTGCCGGTCGGCGGTACGATCGAGATCTTGTCGGGGAACGGACAGTCCGGCTTGGTCGGCGTCGAGGTCACGCGTGTCTCGGCTTCGAGGCCGAGCAGCAAGGTCACGGCCTGCGCATCGACGCGCGGCTGCGCCGCGATCGCGCGCACCGGCTTCATCTCGAGCCAGAGCGGCGGCAGCGCCGCCGAGGCGCTAGATCCTTGCAGCGGGATCGAGCGGCAGGCCTTGATCCATTGCGCTTTGGCATTCTCGCGCAGCGAGGGATCGTTGCGGATGCGCTCGGAGACGGCGTTGATCTGCTCGCCGACGGTCTTGTCAATCAGCGGCTTGACCTGCGCGGGCACGTTGACCTTGGCGCCGGCGACGTTGAGGTTGGTGTCGCCGAGATTGACCTGGGCGCCGAGATTAGGCTCCAGATACCAGGCGGCGGCGAGCTTCGGGCGCGAGGTAACGACGACGTTGCCCTTGATCTCCGCGCTCGCGTTCAGGTTCTTGATGTTGACCGCGCCGATCCGCTTCGCGGCGTCGCCGCCGAGCACGCTGCCGAGCGCATCGCCAAGCGCGCCTGTGGCCTTCGACGACAGCGAGCCGGTCACGTTGAGCTTGCCGGTGAGCGGGGTCGAGATCGTCAGCACGTCCTTGTCGCCGGCTGCCGCCATCGGGCCCCGGACGGCGGACCAGCCGATATCGGCATTCTCCAGGATCTGCGAGATCGGGTTGTCGGCCTTGCCGGCGAAATTGCGCGGCGCGGCCCTCTCGGCCTGCTCGCGGATCGCCGACAGCGCGATGGCGACCGGCGCGATCACGATGGAGCTCTTCGAGGCCGGCGGCAGCGGCGGCAACTGAGCGACCGGCGGCGCCGAATCTGTCGCGCGCGGCGCCAGTAATTCCATCGCCTTCAGGCTGATGAAGAACGACGCCGCGAGCACCGCGACACCGATCAGGATAGTCTTCACATTCCACGTCAGACGCATCAATCCCCCAAGTCGCCCCGACGGGGATTCTACAGGGCGGGCGAGGAGGGCGCTAGAGCGCACCCGTTGGGTGGAATTGGGGCGAAACCGCAGCGTGAGATCTGCGACTGCGGCCATCCTTCGAGACGCCCGCCGTTGGCGGGCCCTCAGGATGAGGACCGTGTGTGTGCGGCGCTGGTTTCAGCGAGCGCCGATGTTGCTTAGCCTCATCCTGAGGAGACCGCGAAGCGGTCGTCTCGAAGGACGAGGCTAAGCGCTCAGCTCACCGTGAACTAGCTTTGCCGCGGGCGCCGGACCGCTCTCACCTTGCCGCGATTGCCGCCGCCGCAGAAGAAACGGTCACCGCCGTCCGATTCCAGGCCTGACACGATCGTACCGGCGGGCATGTCGATCTGCTCGATCACTTGTCCCGTTTCCGGGTCGATCCGACGCAAATCGCTCTGTTCGTTCTCCCAGGTGCCGTGCCAGAGCTCGCCGTCCACCCAGGTCACCCCGGTCACGAAGCGCTTGCTCTCGATGGTGCGGAGGATCTTCCCCGTTTCGGGGTCAATTTGATGGATCTTGCGCTCGCGATATTGCCCGACCCAGAGCGAGCCCTCGGCCCAGGCGAGGCCGGAATCGCCGCCGCCGCCGGGCGCCGGAATGGTGCCGAGCACCTTGCCCGAGGCCGCATCGATCTTCTGGATGCGGTCCTCGGCGATCTGGAATAGGTGCCGTCCGTCGAACGCCGTTCCCGCATGCGCGGCGACGTCGATGGAGCGCGCGATCCTGCCGTCGGCCGGATCGAGCGCGTTCAGCTTGTCGCCGGAGGCGAACCAGACTCGCGTGCCGTCATAGGTGACGCCATGCACGGCTTCGACGCCTGGAAAGGGGCCATATTCCGTGACGATCTCGGCGGCTGAACGTTTCATGTGCTTGCTCCCTGTGCTTAACGCGCATCCTACGTCTTCAGGAGCGGCGTGGGGAGTAACAAGCCTGTCGGGAAACCCGGAACGGGCGGCGTCATCCAGCGGCGCGCCCGTCCGTGTCCGTACGACTGCACCTTGCCCGACCGCGCCAGCTCCTCGAGCGCGCGCTGCACGGTGCGCGGACTGATGCGAAGCGCAAGCGCGAGCGCCGAGCTCGACCATGGCTCGCCGTCGGTAAGAAAGGCGAGGACGGCGGCGTGCCTCTCCTCAACGGGCCGCGCCAGCACGAGGACGTCGCGCGTCTTCCGCGGCGCCAGCACGAAGCCTTGCTTCGTCGCGCTGATATCGGCCAGCGGCGCGAGCTTGGTGCGGAGCCGTCCGATCTCGACGCGCAGGCGCGCGCGGTGCGATTCGTCGGCGTGCCCGGCTCGAAAGGCGCCGGATATCAGCGTCTCGCGCGAGACATCCGCAGGCCATGCTTGGGCCAGGAGACGCGCGAGCGCGAACAGCACGGGGCGCGTTCCGAGCGACACCGCGACGCCTTGCCTGCGCACGACGTGATGAAAGGTATCCACGACCAGCGCCGTCGAGGTCGCCAGACGTTCGACCTCTCCCAGCAACAGCGGATGTTCGCTGCCGCGGGCGATCAGGCGTGCTGCCGGCGTGTCGAGGATCAGGCTCGCGCTGTCGACCTCGGCCACGAGCGCCGGAATGGCTGCAAGGCGCGCTGCGTGAGCCGCGCGGCCGAGCGCCGTGCGCGCGTCGTTCGTTCTGAGCCGCCTGATGGCGATGCCGGCGAGCACGAGCTCGCGGACGACCTGCGACGCGGGCGGGAGCATGGCGGGACGGACTTCGGCGAGCGTGCGCTCGGCCTCGTCGAGGCGCCCGACCAGAAGCAGGCGGCGGGCCTCGACATGGCCTGCATGGGCGGCATTGACGAGATCGCCGTGCTGTTCGAGCGTCGCGCGTGCCGCCGCGAGCGTCTTCACCGGCCAGTTCAGATCGCGTGAGACCAGCGCGATCTCGGCTTCGGCCACCAGGCATCTTGCGCGTGCCACCGCCTCGCGCGGACCGAAGGCGCGCGCGGCGGTGCGCAGCAGCAACTTGGCCTTGGCGAGATCGCCGAGCTGCGCCATCGCGATGCCGCGCAGCGCCAGCGACGGCGCATCGTTGCGCAGCGCGACGCGGTTCAGGGCGCCGAGCGGATCGCCGGCCTCTAACGCGCGCGCAGCGGCAGTGATCAGCGATTCCATGTCAATCCCGCCACACTTGTTACTCCCGCACCGTGGCCGCTTGGTGCCAGAAATCGTTGGCAGGACGTCGAGCAAAAGCTTTGGAGAGTCATGATGACATCAGCAGAAAAAGCAGGAACCAACGGAAAGACCGCCATGCAGACACCGCCGGTGGTGTCGCCGCAGGACTGGGAGGCGGCCCGTCTGCAGCTGCTCGTGAAGGAGAAGGCGCATACCCGTGCCCGCGACGCCTTGGCCGCCGAGCGGCGCCGCATGCCATGGATGGCGGTCGACAAAACCTATGCGTTCGAGGGCCCCGGCGGCAAGCTCAGTCTGCACGAGCTGTTCCAGGGCCGGCGGCAACTGATCGTCTATCGCGCCTTCTTCGAGCCCGGTGTGTTCGGCTGGCCCGATCACGCCTGCCGCGGCTGCTCCATGGTGGCCGACCAGGTCGCCCATGTCTCGCACTTGAATGCCCGCGACACCACGCTGGTGTTCGCGTCGCGCGCGCCGTACGCCGACATCGTCAGGTTGAAGCAGCGGATGGGCTGGACCATGCCCTGGGTCACCATCACCGACAGCTTCGATGCCGATTTCGGCGTCGACGAATGGCACGGCACCAACGTGTTCTACCGCGACGGAACGCGCATCTTCCGCACCTATTTCGTCAAGAGCCGCGGCGACGAGCAGATGGGCGGGACCTGGAACTATCTCGACATCACCCCGCTCGGCCGCCAGGAGGTGTGGGAGGACTCGCCTCCGGGCTATCCACAGACCCCGACCTACAAATGGTGGAACTGGCACGACAGCTACGAGGAGGGCGCCGCGCCCGACAAGCGATGGGTGGAGATCTCGGACGCCGGCGAGAAAGCCTTCCGCGAGGAGGCCGCGGGAGAACGGAAATGACCGGCCCGGTCAGCGCGGTCCCCGGCGCCAGCCCCGACGCTGTGGCGGCCGCGCGCCACCTCGCCAGATGGCTGGCGCTGGCGGCCACGCCGACCTTCGCGATCATGGCCGTGATGACGGCTTTGGCCGAGGGTGGGTCCGCGGAGATGCTGTGCGGCGCCGGGCAGGGCTCTCTGCTCGGCGGGATGGTGCCGATGTATCTCTTGATGAGCGCGTTTCATGCCGCGGCGTGGCTGAGGCTGATGGCGGAGCGGCGGCGGTAGCGGCCGGTGAAGCGATCCGCCGGTGCGAACGCCTCGTCCTTCGAGACGCGCGCAAGGGCGCGCTCCTCAGGATGAGGCTATCTGGCATTTGGCGAGTGGCGCAAGTACTGGATGACTGCGAGCCACACACTCAGTCCTCATCCTGAGGGCCCGCCGTAGGCGGGCGTCTCGAAGGATGATGTGATCCTCGCTTTGCCAGCTCATGCAGCTCGGCGAAGCCGCCGCGCATGAACGCCTCCTTCTTCGCGCGGCTCCATTTCTTGAGCTTGCGCTCGCATTCGATCGCGTCGGTGATGTGGTCGAACCATTGGGAGAAGATCAGCGTGACGGGGCGACGAGACATCGTGTAGCCCTCGAACGTGCCGGCGTTGTGTTGAGCGACCCTAATCTCGAGCTCGGTGCGCGTCGTGCCGATGTAGTAGCTGCCGTCCGCGCATTGGAGAATGTAGAGCCACGCGCCGTCGGTCATCGTGAACGCCTCGTCCTTCGAGACGCGCGCAACGGCGCGCTCCTCAGGATGAGGCTAATCTGGCAGTCCTGCCTTGGCGCAAGAGGATTGATCATGACCGGGAAACGTCTCGGCAGCCAATCGAAGCAGCAGACTCAGTCGTCATCCTGAGGGCCCGCCGCAGGCGGGCGTCTCGAAGGATGCGCCGCAATCACCGGTCACTGCGACATTGCCTTCAGATGCGTTACCACTTTCGCCGCCTCCTCCGCCGAGATGCCGCCATAGGGCTGCATCTTGTGGCCGGACACGACTTCGTCCGGCTTGACCATGAAGCGGGTGAGCTTGTCCTGGTCCCAGGCGAAGCCGGCTTCTTTCATGGACGAGGAGTAATTGTAGTCCGGCAGCGAGCCGGCCTTGCGTCCGACGATCTTGTTGAGATTGGGACCGAGGCGATTGTCGCCTTCCTTCATGGAATGGCAGGTGCGGCAGGAATTGTTGAAAGCCTGCTTGCCGGCGTCGTCATTCGCGGGTTGCTGCGCGCGCGAGGCGTGCGCGGACACGAGCAGCGTCAGTGCTCCGGCGCAGGCGAGGGCGTGCAGCCATGGGCTTGGCGAGGGTTGCCTTCGTGGTCGCATTTGCGCCTCCATCGGGGATTGCGCCGCAACAGGCGCAACGGGGATGTCGAGGGCAAACGAAAACGGCCCCGGTGGGTTCCGGGGCCGTTCGCGTTACGTTGTCCTGTCGCTTCAGCGGCTCGCGGCGCCGAGGTCTGCGCGGCGCTCGGTCATCGGCAGCACGATCACCTTGGTGCCGACGTTGACGCGGGAATAGAGGTCGGTGACGTCCTCGTTGGTCATGCGGATGCAGCCGGAGGACACGCGCTTGCCGATGGTTTCAGGGGCGTTGGTGCCGTGGATGCGGTAGATGGTGCCGCCGAGATACATGGCGCGCGCGCCGAGCGGATTGCCGGGGCCGCCGGCCATGTGGCGCGGCAGATAGGGCTGGCGGGCGATCATCTCCGGCGGCGGCGTCCAGGCCGGCCACTCGGCCTTGCGGCTCACTGACTGGATTCCGGACCAGGTGAAGCCGTCGCGGCCGACGCCGATGCCGTAGCGCAGTGCCTGGCCATTGCCGAGCACGTAATAGAGATAGGTATTGGGCGTATCGATGATGATTGTGCCCGGCGCTTCGCGCGTCGCGTAGGAGACGGTCTGGCGGCGGAAGCGGGCCGGCAGCTCGACCGCGTCCTGATCCTCAGGCTCGGTCTGGTAGGTCGGCGCCTGATAGGGCTGATACGGCTGATAGGGCTGCAGCGGCTGCGGCGCGGTCATCGGCGGCAGCGGCTGGAAGAACGGGAAGATCTGCACCGGCGCGGCCTTGGCTGCACCAGCGAACGCGATTGCGGAAACCGCGACGGCACTGAGTGCAACGGCGCGCGAAAACGTCTTGAACGTGTCCAGATTGAACATGTGATCGCCCCTGTTTGCTCGGTGTTTTGCTCACCGCGGCACCGTTGCGGTGCTCCGTTGCCTAAAGTCCTAACGGCAAAACGTTTCGGGACATTTGCGCGGAAAACCGAAAACGGTTTCACGGCGGCAAGAATTGTTTCATGACAGTTTCGTGGCTCCGCCGGCTCGTTAACGAACAAAACAGCACGCCGACACTTCTGTGACGTCACACGCCTGAAATAACCTTCGTTGATGGTCGATGCCTGAGAATCATCAAACTCTCGGGATCTTCCCATGCGGGTATTAATCGCGACGGACGCCTGGCATCCGCAGGTCAACGGTGTGGTCCGCACCCTGACCTCCCTAGCGAATGCGGCCAAGGCCCTCGACGTCGAGATCGACTTCCTCACCCCCGACGGCTTTCCGTCCTGGCCGCTGCCGACCTATCCGGGCCTGCGCTTCGCGCTGCCTTCGGCGAAGGAGATCGCGCGGCGGATCGAGAAGGCCGCGCCAGAGGCGCTGCATATCGCGACCGAGGGCCCGATCGGCTGGGCGGCGCGCGCTTATTGTCGCCGCAACCGGCTCGCCTTCACCACCTCCTACACGACCCGCTTTCCGGAATACGTCTCGGTGCGGACCGGCATCCCGGCGGGCGTCGGCTACGCGGTGCTGCGCCACTTCCACGATGCCGCTGCCATGACCATGGTGGCGACGCCCTCGCTGCGGCAGGAGCTGTCCGAGCGCGGCTTCAAGCGGCTCGGCTTCTGGACGCGCGGTGTCGACACCGGGCTGTTTCATCCCGACGCTCCGGCACAGCTCGACCTGCCGCGCCCGATCTTCATGACAATGGGGCGCGTGGCGGTGGAGAAGAATCTCGAAGCGTTCCTGTCGCTCGACCTGCCCGGCACCAAGGTCGTCGTCGGCGACGGCCCGCAGAAGGCGGCGCTGGAGAAGAAATATCCGGACGCAGTCTTCCTCGGCGAGAAGAAGGGGGCGGATCTCACGGCCCATCTCGCCGCGGCCGACGTATTCGTGTTTCCGAGCCTGACCGACACCTTTGGCGTGGTGCAGCTCGAGGCGCTCGCCTGCGGCACGCCGGTTGCGGCGTTTCCGGTGACGGGACCGAAAGACGTCATTGCCGATCACCCGATCGGCGCGATCGACCACGATCTGGGCTCCGCCTGCCTGCGCGCGCTCACGATGTCGCGCGAGACCTGCCGCAATTTCGCGCTGGAGCGCTCCTGGGAGAACAGCGCGCGCCAGTTCGTCGGCAACCTCACCTCACTGCAGCCCAGCCGCGTCCTGCGCGCCTCGCCTCGCATGGCGCGGCGGCCGGTGCGCGGCTGACCGTTTATTCGAACCACAGCGAGAACCTCATCGATGGCTAAGATCATGAACTTTGACGGCACCCAGCAGCTCGACCTCACGCGCGGCACGGTCGAGCAGGCCTATGACCGCTGGGCACCGGTCTACGATCTCGTGTTCGGCGGCGTGTTCGCCAAGGGCCGGCAGGCGGCGATCGCGGCCACCAACAAGATCGGCGGCCGCGTGCTCGAGGTCGGCGTCGGCACCGGCATCTCGCTGCCGCTCTACGCGCCGAACCTGCGCATCTTCGGCACCGACATTTCGGAAGCGATGCTGGACAAGGCGCGCCGCCGCGTGACGGAGCAGAAGCTGAAGAACGTCGAGGGCCTCGCGGTGATGGACGCCGAGAAGCTCGAATTCCCCGATAATTCCTTCGACGTCGTGATGGCGCAATACGTCGTCACCGCCGTGCCGAACCCGGAGAAGGCGCTCGACGAATTCGCCCGCGTGCTGCGTCCGGGCGGCGAATTGATCATCCTCACCCGCGTCAGCGCCGACACCGGGATGCGCCGCTTCATCGAGCAGAAGCTGCAGCCGGTGGTGCGTCCGCTCGGCTTTCGCACCGCCGAATTCGCCTGGTCGCGCTATGCCAAATGGCTCGCCGGCGCGCACGGCATCGAGCTTGCCGAGCGCCGCTTGATTCCGCCGCTGGGACACTTCTCGCTGGTGCGCTTCCGCAAGGTCGACGTCGCCAAAGCGGCTTGATCTGAGGCTCACGCGTCGCGTGCGTCATCGCGCCGCTGCACATCGTCACATGACAAAATGATGATGTCACACGGCCTACATCGAATCCCTGTAATCCTGAACCCGAAAGCATTTTGGGGAAGAGCATGATCAAGAATTATCTCGAGCAGCTGCGGATCCAGCGCTGGGACGACCATCGCTACTATCACCACAGCCGCATCAATCAGAGCCTGCACTTCGTCAGCGCGCTGAGCTTCCTGTTCGCCTATGTCTGGCTGTTCATCGATCCCGTCGTCTCCGCGCTGGTCGGCTGGTTGGTGTCGATGACCTCGCGCCAGGCCGGCCACTTCTTCTTCGAGCCGCACACCTACGATCACATCAATCAGGCGACGCACGAGTACAAGGAAGAGATCAAGGTCGGCTACAATTTGCAGCGCAAAGTGGTGCTGATGGCGATCTGGGCGCTGTCGCCGCTGGTGCTGGTCGTCGATCCCACCCTGTTCGGCATCTTCACGCCCTGGCAGAGCGCGACCGACTTCATGCGGCAGGTGGCGAAGATCTGGCTCGTGGTCGGCGGTGGCGGCCTGCTGTTCCGCACGGTGCACCTGTTCTTCATCCGCGACGTCGAGACCGGCCTCGTCTGGATGACCAAGATCCTGACCGATCCCTTCCACGATCTGATGCTCTATCGCGGTGCTCCGCTCGCCCTGATGCGCGGCGAGCTGATGGATCCCGGCCTGCACCTCAATCCCGAGCACACGCTGGGCTTCATCGACGAGCCCGTGCTCGAAGAGCAGCACGCTTGAAGCGCGCGGCGCACGCGACAGGCTCCGATGTCTGATGGCTACGTCATGCCCGGGCTTGTCCCGGGCATCCACGTGTTCGGGGCTGCGAACGCGGTGCTTCCTTCACCTCTCCCCGCGTGCGGGGAGAGGTCGAATTTGCGCGGAGCGCAAATTCGGGTGAGGGGGGCTATCCGCGGGGACGCTGCCAGAGAGGTCTGCGCCAACTCTCACCGGGCCCGCGGAGACTCCCCCTCACCCCGACCCTCTCCCCGCAGGCGGGGAGAGGGAGACGAGAGAGCGGTGTTTGGGGCGAGGAGAAAGGCCTCAGCGCCCGAAGCGCTTGGCCAGCATCTCTTTCAGGATCTGGCGCTTGATCTGCTTGTTGGTGAGCACGCCATCGTGCCACCAGAAGCCGTCGGCCTTCATCTTCTGGGCGGCGCGTACGAAGCGGTCGGCGACTTCGGTGAAGTCGGCGTCGGTGTAGTTGAGGCTGAAGATCAGCCGTCCCGTGCCGACCCAGCTCAACGCCAGGCCTTCGGCGCGCAGGTAATATTGCAGCATCCAATTGTAGCGGGACGGCGTGGTGTATTTCACCGTCCAGATCGAGGAGAAGTTGGCGAAGCGCACCGGCAGGTCGGCATCCTGCATCATCTGGTTGAGCTTCTTCACGCGCCCGTTCCAGGTCTCTTCCAGCCCGTCATAAGCGGCGCGGAAGTTCGGGCTGGCGAGGCGGCTCAGGAACTCGTCCATCGCCGTCATGACGTAGGGATGCGAGTTGAAGGTGCCGCGGGCGAAGCAGATGTCGGCGGGACGGTCGTCGCGGAAGCGCCGCATCAATTCGCGCTTGCCGCAGACCACGCCGACCGGCAGGCCGCCGGCGAGGCTCTTGCCATAGGTCACCATGTCGGCCTTGACGCCGAAATATTCCTGGGCGCCGCCGGCGGCGAGGCGGAAGCCGACGAAGACCTCGTCGAAGATCAGGACAATACCGCGCTCGCTGCAAACCTCGCGCAGCTTCTTCAGCCATTCGGTGTAGGCCGCGCGATCGAAATTGCCGCCGCGCGAGGAATCGACCAGCGAGGAATCCCCGGGCGCGTTGGCGTTGGGATGCAGCCCCTGCAGCGGGTTGACCAGAACGCAGGCGATGTCCTTGCGCGTGCGCAGGACATGCAGCGTCTTCTCCGACATCTCGGCGAGGGTGTAGGTCTCGTGCGCAGGAATGGGATTGCCGACGCCCGGCTGCACGTCGCCCCACCAGCCGTGATAGGCGCCGGCGAAACGAACCAGGTGCGTGCGCTTGGTGTGGTAGCGCGCCAGCCGCACAGCCTGCATCACGGCTTCGGTGCCGGACATGTGGAACGAGACCTCGTCGAGGCCGGAGATTTGGCAGAGCCGCTGCACATTCTCGAGGATGACGGGATGGTACGGCCCGAGCACGGGTCCAAGCGCGTGCGCGCGCTTCTCGGCGCCCTCGATGCACTCCTTGTAGAAGTCGTTGCCGAAGATGTTGACGCCGTAGGAGCCCGTGAGGTCGTAAGCGGTGTTGCCGTCGACGTCGGTGACGGTGACGCCGCGCGAGGATTCCATGAAGGTCGACGTGCCCAGATGCTCGCGGACGAGGCGCGAGAACTGGAACGGCACGCGATAGCTTTCGGTGAAGTTGAGATCGGAGATCGTCTCGGCCGCTTCCTTGGTCATCGCGCGGCCCTTGGGGTAGCGCTCGGCGTAGAGCCTGGCGAGACGGAAGAAGGCGTCCTTGCGTTGCGCTGCGATGTTCGCCGGCGCACCGTCGCAGGCGAAGTATTGATCGCCCTCGAACTCGTAGAACGGCAGCAGCCGCGCCACCCGGCGCGACATCTTGGAGTGCCCGGCGAGCGAGCGGTGCTTGGCGCGGGAGAGTTCGACCCGCGCCTTGATCTTCGGGAGGACGGCGGCAGCGGACGCTGCGGCGGCCACGGACATCGAGAGAATCGGGAGTGTCGTTTCCATGACAACAAGCGCTAAACCTGCGAGCTGACAGATTCATGACAGTCAAAGCCCTCATCGCCTCTTTCACTCAGCAGGAAGACCTCAACTTCCTGTTGACCAATCGCATCCCCCGCGCGGCCCTGACCCGCTTCATGGGCTGGTTCTCCAAGATCGAGAATCCCCTGGTGCGGGACTTCTCGATCGCGCTGTGGAAGCTGTTCTCCGACCTCGATCTGTCGGAGGCAAGCAAGACGCAGTTCAGGAGTCTGCACGACTGCTTCACCCGGGAGCTGAAGCCGGGCCTGCGGCCCTTCGATCCTGATCCTGCGGTGGTGGCGAGCCCCTCCGACGGCATCGTCGGCGCTCACGGGAAAATCGCGGACACCGAGCTGTTCCAGGTCAAGGGCGCGCCCTATTCGCTGCTCGATCTCGTCGGCGATTCCGCGCTGGTCGAGCAGCACCGCAACGGCTCCTTCGTCACGCTGCGGCTGACGTCGAGCATGTATCACCGCTTCCATGCGCCCTATGACGCGCACATCGAGCGGGTCACGCTGATCCATGGCGACGTCTGGAACGTCAACCCGATTGCGCTCAAGCGCGTCGAGCGTCTGTTCTGCAAGAACGAGCGCGCGGTGATCCGCACGCATTTGTCGACCGGCGAAGCCGTGACGCTGGTGCCGGTGGCGGCGATCCTGGTCGCGAGCATCCGCCTGCACTTCCTCGACATGGTGCTGAACGCGCAGACGCGCGGCCCGGTCAATTTTCCCTGCGACGTCAACGTGAGCAAAGGCGAGGAGCTCGGCTGGTTCGAGCACGGCTCGACCATCATCATCCTCGCGCCCGGCGATTTCTCCTTCTGCGACGGCATTGCCGAGGGCACGCGCATTCGCGCGGGGCAAGCGTTGCTCAGGAGAAAGTAGCCTTCAATCCGCCGCCCCCGCCGCCTATATCGTCGGGCGGGGACGATTCGATCGATACGGATGTGACGATGGCGCGGGCGCCGGTCATGGCGGCGGGTGGTATTGTGTTGCGGCGCGCGCCGGTGCCGCTGGTTGCAGTCGTGCGCCAGCGCAAGCGCAACGAATGGGTCCTGCCCAAGGGCAAGCTCGACGACGGCGAGACGCCGAGGGAAGCCGCGCACCGCGAGGTGCTGGAGGAGACCGGCCACGACGTCGCCGTGCACGAATTTCTGGGCACGCTGGTCTATCAGTCCGGCGGGCGCTCCAAGGTCGTGCATTACTGGCGGATGGAGGCCGACGGCGGGCCGGTCCGCAAGCTGATGAACGACATCAAGGCGGTCGACTGGTTGACGCTGGACGACGCGATCGCCCGTCTGTCGCGCGAATACGAACGCGTCTTCCTGACTCAGATCGGACCGATCGCGCTCGCGGCGGCAGGGCTGGCGCCTCTGTCCGTCCCGGAGCAGGTTTCCGAGCCGGTGTCGCCGTTGGCGAAGGACGACATCCATGCATCTTTGCAGACGCTGACACAAGCGGAAGCAGCTTCTGTCGATGAGTTGCGGCATGGCCTGTTGCAGAAGGTGAAGGCTTGGCTGCGCGGCGAGGCGTGAGTTCTCTCGACCTCGCCCCGCTTGCGGGGAAAGGTCGGATTGCATCGTAGGTGCAATCCGGGTGAGGGGGACTCTCCGCGAGTCTCACTGTCACTATTTCTGCCGAAGCAGCCCCTCACCCCAACCCTCTCCCCGTAAGAATGGGGCGAGGGAGCGCACCGAGCGCGCTCACGTGCGTCGAACGTGTTTGAGCCGACCCTCCGCGCGTCAGCTGACGCGCTTCCAGGTCTGACCGCCGCAGAACATGCCGCCGAAGGCGCAGCCCTGCACGCGCATCACGTTCGGACCTTTCATCGAGATCGTGGAGTCGTAATTGCGTCCGGAGTTGGGATCGCGAATGCGGCCGCTCCACTTCGATCCTTCGGGCTTCATGTTGATCAGGATGCGCTCATTGGTCTTCTCGGCATAGCCGCAGAGATTGGCGCCACACTGCTCGACGCGGACATTGCCCTTGTTCTCTTCGGTCGCCCAGATGCCGATCGGCGAGTTCGCTGCGGCCACGGGCGCGGCAGCCACCGGAGCCGCGGCGACGGGAGCGGTGGCAGCAACGGGCGCGGGCGCCGCAACCGGAGCAGGCTGCGAATTGTCGAAGCCAATAGAGGGAGCGGCGGCAGCGGTCGCGGCTGGGGCAGCGGGCGCGGCTGGCGCTGCCGGCGCAGTCGCTTGCGGCACCGGCTGCTGCTGCACGGGAGCCGGCGCGGGCTGCGCCGTCGTGGGCGCCGGAGCCGGCGTGGTGTCCTCGTCATCGTCCTTGGAGCCGCCAAGGCCCTTGAGGTTGATGTTGTTCAGCTTGATCGGCTTGTCCGACAGGCCCGGCGCGACGATGGTCACGCAGTTGAGCGAAGCGCAGTTGCGCGGCGTCTCGATGCGGATGTGCTGGCCCTCGATCTGGAACGAGATCGAATTGCCGGCATGCGCGGCGGCGGTCGAAGCCAGGAAGAGGGCGGTGGCGGCGATGGAGAGCTTGTTCATGACAACCTCCGAAAATAGCGCGGTCCCGATATGGACTGGTGTCGCTGGTGGATGAAGCGTGGTTCGACCCTACGCCGCGGCGGTCGGGCGTTCTGTGATGGGCGTCACAACGAGCGAACAACGCCTGGGTGATGCAGCGCACATTCAGCCTCGCCTGCGCTGCGTAACGTCGTCGCGACCTGAGGGAAACGCAGATGCAGCGGCTTGCAACCTGGCTTGCCACTTGTCTTGCCACATCGATCGCGCTGCTGGCGGTCGCGCCGACGGCGCAGGCCGGCTCCTACACGTTCTCGATCGGCGGCAGCCGGTTCCATGTCGAGGCGCCGCGCAATTGCCGAGCCGCGTCCTGTATTACGGTGGCTCCCAAGCGCAGCCTCAGGCCGACGGGGGATGTCGGCCCGGCACGAACTGTGCAGCCGGCGCCCGCGCCGATGGTCCAGGCGCCGCAGCCGGCTTGTCCGGCGGCAGCGGTCAAGCCGCCACAAGCGGCTGTGGTGGTGCCGCCACCGGCGCCTCCCGTTCTTGCCGCGGCGACGTCGCAGCCCGTTGCACCGCCGCCGGCGCCAAGCTTGGAGATTTCGAGAATGGAGACGCTGAGCCCCGGTCCGCCGCGGGTTGACCTGGAGCGCACCGATCAGCCGAAGACCGCCGCGCTCGAACCGCCGCGCATCGAGCCGCCGGTTATCGTTCCGAGCACCGAGATCAATCAGACCGTAGCGGTGGCGCAGATCAGCACTGACCCGGGCCACGCGCTGCTCGGCGAATGGGAGAGCCTAGGTGCCAAGGGCACGGTCCGCATCGAGCGCTGTGGAGCTGCGTTGTGCGGTTACGCGCTCAGTGAAGCGTCGAGCCGCGGCGAGAGCGTGCTCGTCAACATGAAGCCGAAGAAGCACGATGTCTGGGCCGGCAGCATCTACAGCCGCTCCAGCGGCAACACCTATTACGCGAGGATGACGCTGAAGGGTTCGGGCAAGCTGCACGTCGAAGCCTGCGCGCTCGGCCGCTTCTGGTGCTCCGGCAACGACTGGACGCGAGTCGATGCGCCACGGGAGGAGATCACCGCCTCGTCGCAATCCTCGCGCACGCGGTCGTAGTGTTTCTTACCCTCTCCTGGAGGGGCAGGGTCGATCGCGCGCAGCGCGAGCGGGGTGGGGTGATCTCTCCTCTCGGACACTGTGGATGGGGAGAGACTGTCACCCCACCCCGCTACGCATTCCGCTTCGCTACATGCGCAGCGACCCTCCCCCTCCAGGGGAGGGTAAGCAGCCGCGTTGTGTCGATCGATGCCGTCTAAATCATCCCGAGCACGATGGCGCCGACGAAGGCCATGGCGAGGTAGGCGGTGATAACGCTCAATCTGCCGGCGAACGTCATGAGGTCGCTCCCTCCGTGCGCGTTGCTTGGCGCGCAGCTCTTATGGTTAACAGAAAGTCTCTTTCTGAAAAAGTCAGGCTCGCTGTCGCTCGTCATCGGCAGCAACCGGCGCCGCCGCGCCTGGTATGGTTAAAGAACACTGAAATCAACACGTTGAAGAGTCTTTAAGTAAATTCACCGAACGTGCGTTCATGACGCGCGGAGTTCGTTTGTATCTCGTCGGCTCCATCGTCCTTGTTTCGCTAGCGGGTTGCGGTCGCGGCTTCTTCCAGGCCGAACGCGAACCGTGGCGGGCCGAGGCAGAAGCCGCATGCCTGAAATCGGGCGCAGTCAAGGAAAGTGCGGACATCGTCCGCATCGACCCGATCTCCGGCCCTGGCAGCTGCGGCGCCGAGTTTCCGCTCAAGGTCGCCGCCCTCGGCGAAGCCTCCGGCACCTATGGCTTTGCCGACGAGGCGCTGCGCCCGCCCGGCAGCATCGGCAACCAGCCACGTTGGCCGGTGCGGCCGCAGTCGAATGATCCGCAGAGCCGGGGATATCCGGCATCGTCCTATCCGCAGCGCTCGAACTATCCCGAGAGCGCGGTGCGCCAGCCCGCCGGCTACGGCACCTCGTCCGGGCCGATGTCGCTCAACGCTCCCGGCGTGGCCGCGCAGGAGGACGAGATCGATCTGCCGCCGGAGGGTACCGATGCCTCGGGGGCGGCGCGCTACATGAACGCACCGAGCTATCCGGCTCGTCCGGCGCCTTACTCGCAGGCGCCGGCCCAGCAGCCGCTGCCGCGTCTTGGTCCTGCGCAGGGCAATCCCGTCACGACTATCGGTCCGGTCGCGATCAAGCCGACAGCGACGCTCGCCTGTCCGATCGTGTCCGAGCTCGACCGCTGGCTCGCCGACACGGTGCAGCCTTCGGCGATGCGCTGGTTCGGCGTGCGCGTCGCCGAGATCAAGCAGATCTCCGCCTATTCCTGCCGGGGCATGAACGGCAATCCGCACTCCCGTATCTCCGAGCACGCCTTCGGCAATGCGCTCGACATTTCGGCCTTCGTGCTCGCCGACGGCCGCCGCATCACCATCAAGGACGGCTGGCGCGGCATGCCGGAAGAGCAGGGCTTCCTGCGCGACGTGCAGGCTGGGGCCTGCGCGCACTTCACGACCGTGCTGGCGCCGGGCTCCAACGTCTTTCATTACGATCACATCCATGTCGATCTGATGCGCCGCGCCAGCCGCCGCCTGATCTGTCAGCCCGCCGCGGTGTCGGGCGAAGAGGTCGCCTCGCGCGCGCAATCGCGCAGACCCTATGCGAGCGGGCGTGAGCCGTCGGTGACCGGTTCGCTCGGTGCTCGCAAGAGCACGATGCACAAGCGGGAAGACGACGAGTACATCGACGAATAGGCATGACCTTGCGGAAGTCATCTCCCGCCGTCATTGCGAGCGGAGCGAAGCAATCCAGACTATCACCGCAGCGGCAGTCTGGATTGCTTCGTCGCAAGGGCTCCTCGCAATGACGAGGAGAGACCGGATTCACTATGACCGCTGGCATCGTCCGCTATCTCACCCACCCGCAGGTGCAAATCGATCCCGATGTGCCGGTGCCGCAATGGGGCCTGAGCCCGGTGGGTCGCGCGCGCACCGAAGCTTTGGCGAATGCAGGCTGGCTCGCAAGCACGACGCAGATCGTCTCCAGCGGCGAGCGGAAGGCGATCGAGACCGCCGAGATCATTGCCGCTCGGCTCGGACTCATGATTGAGATCCGCGAGGCCATGCACGAGAACGACCGTTCGGCGACCGGCTTCCTGAAGCCGGCCGAGTTCGAGCAAGTCGCCGACCAGTTCTTCGCCGCGCCTCATCTCAACGTGCGCGGCTGGGAGCGCGCTGCGGATGCACAGGCGCGGATCGTGCGCGAGGCCGAGGCGGTGCTGGCGCGACATCGTCCCGGCGACGTCCTGTTCGTCGGCCACGGCGCAGTCGGCACGCTGCTGTTCTGCCACATTGCGGGCCACCCCATCGCCCGCATCCACGATCAGCCCGCCGGCGGCGGCAACTGCTTTGCGTTCGCGCGGGAGGGGCGGCGCGTCCTGCACGGGTGGCGCGCAATGGAAGACATCGGAATTTGATCCCAGCGGAGCCGGAGTTCATCCGGCGGCCGGCTTCCGCGGCGCGGGTGCCAATCCCATGCAGCGCTGCACCTCACCCGGGACGTTGTAGGTGCGCATGATGTGGCGGCTGTCGCGCAAGCCGGACGCCTCGCGTTGCACCACGAACATCCAAAGCGCCTGGCCAGCTTCCAGCACCAGCTTGCGCCTGGCCGGTTGCATCGCTTCCCGCACATCGGTCGCTGCGTGGGCGGCGTCGAACTCGCGCAAGCGCGACAGGCTCTGTTCGAGGGCACGGCCCATCCGTCCAAGCGCGGAAGCCTGTTCATGGACGATCTCGTAGTGGAGGATGTCGACCGGCGGGCGAAGATCGCGAGACATGGCCGCAATATAACCGCCCGGCCCACAGGCGCAACGCGCGGCTACTTCGCCTTATACGCCGTCAGGAACATCCGCGTTGCGCTCTCGACCACCGCACTCATGCGCTGTTCCGACGGCGCGGGCGCCGCCTGGAACACGAAGGGCAGGAACAGCGAGGCCTTGCTGAGCTCCATGAACTGCGAGGCGGCGAGATCGCAATCGTCGATCGCGAGATCGCCCGAGGCGACGCGGGCCTTCAGATAAGCGGAGAGGCTTTTGATGCTCTTGTCCAGCACGCGCGCATAGTAACGGCGGCCGACATCCGGCATGCGCTCGGCGATCGCCATCACGGTGCGGATCGCCGATCCGCCACCGGGGCGGCAGACCAGGTGAAGATAGGCGAGGCCGAACTCCTTCAGCGTCGTCTCGGCCTCGCGCTCGGGATCGAAACTGAACACGACCTGGCCATGCTGGAGCGCCTCCTGTTCGACGATGGCTTCGAACAGCGCGAATTTGTCGGCGAAATAGACGTAGAGCGTGCCCTTGGAGACCTGCGCGGCGCGGGCGATCTCGCCCATGCTGGCGCCGTCGAAGCCAAGATCCATGAACACCTTGCGGGCACCGTCCAGAATCTGGCGGCGCTTGGAATTGTCCTCGTCCGGGACGACGTGCAATTGTTCGCCGGCAGCTACAACCATTGGTTTAGGGTCTCGGAAGCTTTTTGGTTCGGATCAGGGCCATGAAACGCCAACGAAGGCTTCGCGGCAGTAAGGTCTGCAGGACACGATCTCTATATTGACCGAACCGTTCGGTCAATGGTATTTGAGATCCAGCGAGGAGACCGCCCGCAGCAGCGGGCGCCCTCGGTTGCGTTTTTGGGGAGGCCTGGATGGCCGCATCGAGAGACCAGACGGCTCGCGTCCTTCGCCAGGAAGCGGTGGAGGACCAGGCGGGTGGTGATGCTCTCTCCGAGGCATCCGCACTCCCTGCCGAGCAGCTGCGCCCTCATGTCGCCGAGGAAGCGAAGCGTCCGACCCGCGAGGCGCCGGAGGGCCCGGTGACCGACAAGCCGCCGGCACCCGCGACGGAGGTGCCTGCCGCCGCTGCGCCCAAATCCGGCAAGCGCAAATTCGTCCTGACCGGCGTCGGCCTCGCGCTCGCGCTCGCCGTTGCGGGCTATGCCGGCTATTACACGCTGGTCGGCCGCTTCTACATCTCGACCGACGATGCCTATGTCCGCGCCAACAACACCATGCTCGGCGCGCGCGTTGCCGGCCATATCTCCGCGATCCTCGCCGGCGACAACACGCCCGTCCAGGCCGGCGACATCATCTTCCGCATCGACGACGGCGATTACAGAATTGCGGTCGAAGCCGCCGCGACCAAGATCGCGACCCAGCAGACCACCATCGATCGCATCGGCCGCCAGGTCGCCGCACTCGACAGCCAGGTCGCTCAGGCCAGGGCGCAGCTCGTCTCCGCGGAAGCGGGCCTCAAGCGCGCCGACCTCGATTACGAGCGCCAGCAGGCGCTGAGCAGCAAGGGCTTTGCCTCGCGCGCCACCTTCGAAAGCTCGGAGGCCGGACGCGACCAGGGCGCCGCCGCGGTCAAGGCCGCACGCGCCGCCTATGAGGTTGCCGTCAGCAATGTCGACGTCGCCAAGGCGCAGCAAGCCGAAGCGCAAGCGCAGCTCGCCGAGCTCAAGACCACGCTCGCCAAGGCCGAGCGCGACCTCAGCTTCACCGCGGTGCGTGCGCCGGTCAACGGCACGTTCTCGAACCGCCTGGTCAACACCGGCGACTTCGTCACGGTCGGCCAGCGCCTCGGCAACATCGTGCCGCTGGATGAGGTCTATATCGACGCGAATTTCAAGGAGACGCAGCTCAAGCGCATCCGTCCCGGCCAGCCGGTGACGATCAAGGTCGATGCCTATGGCATGCGCAAGTTCTCCGGCGTGGTCGACAGCATCGCGGCGGGCGCGGGCTCGGTGTTCACGCTGCTGCCGCCCGACAATGCCACCGGCAATTTCACCAAGATCGTGCAGCGCGTGCCGGTTCGCATCCGCGTGCCCAAATCAGTGGCGAAGCAGAACCTGCTCCGCGCCGGCATGTCGGTCTACGCCACCGTCGACACCAACAAGGGCGCCGCCGACGCCGACACCGAGGTCGACCTCGACCATCCCACCGCGGTCCATCCGCAGTAGGGACGATGACATGAGCCGCGCCGCTGCCCCGAATGCAGGTGCGCTCCCTCTCCCGCTTGCGGGAGAGGGCTGGGGAGAGGGTGTCTCCTCCAGGGAGACTCCCCAAGAGGAGAAAGCCCTCACCCGCCGCGCTCTTCGAGCGCGTCGACCTCTCCCGCAAGCGGGAGAGGTAAGAGCCCGCCGCTCCAGTCCGAACTGACACATGGCCACCGCCACCACCGCTTCACCTGCCATGATGGCGGATCCCGCTTCGGAGCGCATTGCGCCGAAGCGGCTGTTCGCGTTCATCATCATGGTGTTCGGGATGTTCATGTCGATCCTGGACATCCAGATCGTCTCGGCCTCCTTGAGCGAAATCCAGGCCGGGCTGTCGGCGAGCTCGAGCGAGGTGTCCTGGGTTCAGACCGCCTATCTCATCGCCGAGGTGATCGCGATCCCGCTGTCGGGCTTCCTGTCGCGCGCCTTCGGCACGCGGCTGCTGTTCGCGATCTCGGCGGCGGGCTTCACCGCCGCAAGCCTGCTTTGCGGCTTCGCCACGACGATCGAGGAGATGATCCTCTGGCGTGCGCTGCAGGGCTTTCTCGGCGCCGGCATGATCCCGACCGTGTTCGCTTCGGCCTACACCGTCTTTCCGCGCACGAAATTCCACATCGTCGGACCCATCATCGGCCTCGTCGCGACGCTGGCCCCGACCATCGGGCCGACGGTCGGCGGCTACATCACCGACCTGATGTCGTGGAACTGGCTGTTCTTCATCAACGTCGTGCCCGGCATCGGCATCACGTTGGGCGTGCTGGCGCTGGTCGATTTCGACGAGCCGCATTTCGAGCTGCTCGAGCGCTTCGACTGGTGGGGCCTATTGTTCATGGCCAGCTTCCTCGGCACGCTGGAATACGTGCTGGAGGAAGGATCGCAACATCAATGGATGCAGGACACGTCGGTCGCGATCTGCGCCTGGATCAGCGGTCTCTCGGCCATCGCCTTCTTCTGGCGCGTGTTCACGGCGGCCGAGCCGATCGTCAATCTGCGCACCTTCTCCGACCGCAATTTCGCCGTCGGATGTACGCTGCAATTCTGCATCGGCATCGGCCTCTACGGCCTGACATACATCTACCCGCGCTATCTCGCCGAAGTGCGCGGCTACAGCGCGCTGATGATCGGCGAGACCATGTTCGTCTCCGGCATCACCATGTTCCTGGTCGCGCCGCTGGTCGGCCGGCTCATGGCGAAGGTCGACATGCGCTACATGATCGCATTCGGCCTCATCGTGTTCGCGATCGGCTCCTACCAGATGACCTTTATCACGCGCGAATACGATTTCTACGAGCTGCTGGTGCCGCAGATCCTGCGCGGCATCGGCATGATGTTCGCGATGGTGCCGACCAACAACATCGCGCTCGGCACGCTCGCGCCCGAGAAGGTGAAGAACGCGAGCGGCCTGTTCAACCTGATGCGCAATCTCGGCGGTGCGGTCGGCCTCGCCGTCATCAACACCGTGCTCAACGAACGCACCGACCTGCACATCGTCCGCCTGCAGGAGCGGGTGACCTGGGGCAACGCGACTGCGACCGAAACCCTGACCATGTTGATGCAGAAGTTCCAGGGGCTCGGCGATTCCGCGCTGATGGCGATGAAGCAGCTCAGCCAGATCGTGCATCGCCAGGCCGTGGTGATGAGTTTCGGCGACGTCTTCCTCATGCTGGCGCTGTTCTATCTCGGTCTCAGCCTGCTGGTCGCGCTGCTGAACAAGCCGGCTTCGCCGTTCGGCGCCGGCGGCGACGCGCACTAATTTGCAACACTCGTGCGTGATCTCGCGCGAGGCCCGTTGCAATCGGCTGGCGACACATCTATAAAGCGCACCCATTCATTCGAACCGGGGAGAGATTTGCATGATTTCGTCGCAATCGCAGATCGTACGCCCGCGCTCGATGATGACCTCGATCACGTTCTGGCTCGGTATGTACGCGGCCTGTTAGAGGCCTCTTCCGCCAGCTTCGATTGGGCCAAGGTTTTGGCCAAGCGTCCCGATCGCTTCGTTTCCCAAGTCAAAATCAGTCTTACGTGACGCCGTCTCGGCCCTCGCGGCCGGCCTGCGTCCACCGATGGAGCCGGCCCGCGCGAAGCGGCCGGATGATGCCATGACCGCTCTGTCCAAGAAGCCTGCGGCGATTCGCGTCGTGCTTCCCTTCGTGTTCAAGCATTGGCTGAAGCAGCCGGGGCGCGGCCTCGTCGTGGCCGGCGGCCTGCTCGGCGCAACCGCCGCCGATTTGTTCATGCCGGTCTTCTCCGGCCACCTGATCGACGCGCTGACCCGAGGTCCGTCCGACCCCGATGCCCGGCACGCGGCGCTGGTCGCGTTCGGCACCATCGTGGCGCTGGGTGCGGCCTCGATGGTGCTGCGGCTCGCGGGATTGCAGGCGATCGTGCCGTTCACGCTGCAGATCATGTCCGAGGTCGCGCAGGAGGCGTTCACGCGCGTGCAGCGTCTCTCGACCGACTGGCACGCGAACTCCTTCGCCGGCTCCACGGTCCGCAAGATCACCCGCGGCATGTGGGCGCTCGACCTGCTCAACGACACGCTGCTGTTGGCGCTGCTGCCCTCGTTCGTCGTTCTGATCGGCTCGATGATTCTGCTCGGCCTGCACTGGACCTCGCTCGGCGCGGTGATCGCGCTCGGCGCGCTGGCCTATGTCACGATGACGGTGCTGTTCTCGACCCGCTACATCGCGCCGGCCGCGCGCGTCTCCAATGCCTGGGACACCAAGGTCGGCGGCACGCTGGCGGATGCGCTGACCTGCAACGCCGTGGTGAAATCCTTCGGTGCGGAGCTGCGCGAGGATGCGCGGCTCGCGCGCGTCATCAACCGCTGGCGCGTGCGGGTGCGGCGGACCTGGTTTCGCTACAACTACACCGCCATGGCGCAGCTGACGCTGCTGCTGGCCTTGCGCGCTTCGGTGATCGGCGGATCCGTGTGGCTGTGGGTCTCCGGCTACGCCTCTCCCGGCGACGTCACTTACGTGCTGACGAGTTACTACGTGATCCACGCCTATTTGCGCGACGTCGGCATGCACATCAACAACCTCCAGCGCTCGGTCAACGACATGGAGGAGCTGGTGGCGATCCACGACGAGCCGATCGGCATCGCCGATGCGGCCGATGCGCAGCCGATCGCGATCGAGGGCGGCGAGATCGTGTTCGACGACGTCACGTTCCAGTACGGCGGCCATCGCACGCCGCTCTACGACGGGTTGTCGCTGACGATCCGCGCCGGCGAACGGGTCGGCCTCGTCGGCCGCTCCGGCTCCGGCAAGACCACCTTCGTCAAGCTGGTGCAGCGGCTCTACGACGTCACCGGCGGCCGCGTGCTGATCGACGGTCAGGACATCGCGCTGGCCACGCAGCAATCGCTGCGCAGCCAGATCGCGATCGTGCAGCAGGAGCCGATCCTGTTTCACCGCACGCTCGCCGAGAACATCGCCTATGGCCGGCCCGGCGCCAGCTTGGAAGCGATCGAGCAAGCGGCGCGGCTTGCCAATGCGCACGACTTCATCCTGCGCCTGCCGAAGGGCTACGGCACCCTGGTCGGCGAGCGCGGCGTGAAATTGTCGGGCGGCGAGCGGCAGCGCGTGGCGCTGGCACGCGCCTTCCTGGCGGATGCGCCGGTGCTGATTCTGGACGAGGCGACCTCGAGCCTGGATTCGGAATCCGAGGCGCTGATCCAGGAGGCGATGGAGCGGTTGATGCAGGGCCGCACCTCGATCGTGATCGCGCACCGGCTGTCGACGGTGAAGAGCCTCGATCGCATCCTGGTGTTCGATCGCGGCGAGATCGTCGAGCAGGGCACGCACGCGGTGCTCGCGCGCAAGCCGGACGGCATCTATCGCAGCCTGTTCGAGCGCCAGGTGGTGGAGCTCGGACAGATCGCAGCAGCGGAATGACGCGCGTGGCCGGCGGACGAATGCCGGCGCGCCGCGTGAGGATCGAATGACATGAAAGACCTGACGCACGGCTCCATCGCAAGTCACATCCTGAGCATGGCGCCTCCGATCATGGCCGGCATGATCTCGATCATGATCTGCCAGCTGGTCGATTTGTATTTCGTGTCTAGCCTCGGCGATGCCGCGGTTGCCGGCGTCGCCGCGGCCGGCAATGCCGGCTTTCTCGTCAACGCTTTGATGCAGGTGCTCGGCGTCGGGACAGTGGCGCTGATTGCGCATGCGGTGGGACGCAAGGACCGGCGGGACGCCAATCTGATCTTCAACCAGGCGGTCGTGCTGTCGGTGCTGGCGGGCGTCTCGACCCTCGTGATTGGTGCGGCGCTGTCGCGCCCCTACATGCGCTCGGTCGCGGCCGACCAGGCCACGGTCGAGGCGGGGAGCACCTATCTGTTGTGGTTCATGCCGGCGCTCGCGCTGGAATTCGCCATGCAGGTGCTGGCTTCGGCGCTGCGCGCGACCGGCATCGTGCGCCCCGCAATGGTCGTGCGCGCGCTCGCGGTCGCGATCAACATCGCGCTGGCGCCGGTGTTGATCTCGGGCTGGGGCACGGGCCATGCGCTCGGCGTCGCCGGCGCGGGGCTGGCGAGCTCGATCGCGGTCGCCGTCGGCGTGCTGATGCTGCTGGCCCACTTCCTCAAGCGAGAGCGTTATGTCGCCTTTCATCCCGCGCAGTGGCGGCCGCGGCTTTCGCAGTGGAAGCGGATCCTCGGTGTCGGTCTGCCCGCAGGCGGCGAGTTCGTGATGGTCTTCATCATCATGGGGGTCGGCTTTTACGTGCTGGGCGTATTCGGCCCGGCGGCGCAGGCAGGATTTGGCATCGGAACGCGCCTTCTCGGCCTGATCCAGATGCCAGCGCTTGCCATCGCCCTTGCTGCAGGACCTATCGCCGGCCAGAATTTCGGTGCGGGCAACGGCGCGCGCGTGCGGGAGACCTTCGTCAAGGCGGCGCTGATCGCGACCGCCGTAATGATTGTTTTCCTGGTACTCGTGCAACTCATGCCGGGTCTGTTGCTTGCGGGCTTCTCGCAGGACCAGGAGACGATGGCGGTTGCATCGCTTTTTCTGCGCATCGTCTCGCTCAATATGGTGGTGCAGGGGCTGATCTTCACCTGCTCGAGCATGTTTCAGGGGCTTGGCAACACCAAGCCGGTGCTGTGGACCTCGGCAGTGCGGGTGATTACCTACTCGCTGCCGTCGATCTGGCTCTCGACCTGGCCGGGCTTCCGGATGGAGCATGTCTGGTATTTGTCGCTTGCGACGGTCGCACTCCAGGCCGTCCTGAGCGTGTGGCTGTTGCGACGCGAGTTCGAAAAGCGCCTTACATTGCCACCTCAGGGGAGGGCCCCGGAGCAAGAGCGCCCCGAACCCGCTGCACCTCTCGTCCGCGAGCCTGCATAGAGACAGCTTGGTTATCCCCCCGGCGCCGGCCGGGGGCATGACGCACGCCGCGAAGAGGCGCGGAGCTAAAGCGCGCCGATGCTGTTCCAGACGAGCGTCAGGCCCGACAGGAACAACAGGCCGAGCACGACATCGCCGAAATGCTTGTCGTTCAGCGCATGGTAGACGCGCGCGCCGGCCCAGGCGCCGACCAGCGTGCCCGGAAACGCGACGGCCGCGAGCCAGACCACCTTGAGGGCGACGAGACCTGATGCCGTTTGCAACACCAGCGCGGTGGCGAGCACTGTGAAGTTAAAGAGTTGGAAGATGCCGCGCCGCTCGTGCTTGTTCCAGCCGCGGATGTTGGCCCAAAGGATCGGCAGCGGGCCGGACAATCCGGCAAGTCCGCCCAGAATGCCGCCGGCAAAGCCGATCGCACCGTCTGCGACCCGGCCGCCGATTTTGATCGCGAACGGCCTCTTGTTCAGATACAGCGCGCTCGAAAAGATCAGGATCAGCACGCCGACGCTCAGCCTGAACACCTCCGGGTCCGCGGAGGCGACCATCATGGTCCCGAGCGGCACGCCAATCAGTCCACCGATCAGGAACGGCCAGACCAGCGAGAGATCGAAATTCTTCCACATCGAGGGCAGCGTCGAGGTCTGCGCGATGACCGAGCAGATCAGCACCAGGGGCACCGCGAGCGAGGGCGGCAGCACGTAGAGCCAGATGCCGAGCGCCATCAGCGCCGTGCCGAAACCGGCCAGTCCCGAGACGAAGCCGCCGGCGAGCGCGCCGAGCAGCAGCAGGACGTAGGTGAGCGTTTCCAACAGATTGTCCTTGTCGCAAGGGGCGACCCTGAACGGTTGATCGCACGGCTCGCATAACATGCCTGCCGGCATCGAGGTCAATCCATGCCGCATGCAAGCGTGATCTGCGGGCGCTTCACCGTCGGTGATCTAAAGTGCGATGAATGTAGCCCGATTGCTACGAGGGAGGTGCGCTCCCTCGCCCGCTTGCGGGAGAGGGTTGGGGAGAGGGTGTCTCCACAACGGGACAATCCCCCAGAGGAGAAAGCCCTCACCCGCGCCTTCGGCGCGACCTCTCCCGCAAGCGGGAGAGGTGAAGGAAGCCATTTCCGCACTAGACGATCTGCCTCGTGTCGGCAGGCTTCTGCAGCGCGCCGACCAGGATACGCAGCGCGTCCGTCAATTCCGATCTGTTCCGGGCCGCGCCGAGCGAGACGCGTGCCGCATGCGGCGGCGCCCCGTCGACGGTGAAGGCATCGCCGGCGACGACGGCAAGCCCGTTCCGCAGCAGATGTGCCGCGACGTCGGGGCGTCCTTCCGGCAGCCGCAACCAGAGATGATGCGCAGCGGGCCTGGCGAGGAACTGAAAGCCTTTCAGTGCGCGTTGCGCGAGCTGCTGGCGTCCGACCGCCTCGTTGCGGATGGCGCTGACGATGCGGTCGGCGATGCCGTTTTCGATCCAATGCGTTACCAGCGCGACCATCAGAGGCGCCGGCATTTGCACGGTTGCCTGCAGGGAGGTGCGCATGTCCCGCTGCGCGCCGCCGTCGGGTGTCACCAGATAGGCAACGCGCAGCGCCGGCGCGATGCATTTTGACAGCGTGGTCGCAAGATAAGTCCGCTCCGGAATGAGGTTCGCGACGGGCGAGGCCGAGCGGTCGAGCAGCCCGTAGGCATCGTCCTCGATCAGGATGGTGCCGGCATCGCGGATGATCTTCGCAATAGTGCCGCGCCGCTCGGCGGAAAGCGTCGCCGTGGTCGGATTGTGCAGCGTCGGAATGAGATAGACGGCTTTCGGAGTATGCGCGCGGCACGCCTTTGCCAGCGCATCCGGCAGGATGCCGTCCTCATCCATGGGGACACCGACGAGCGTGACGCCGAGCAGTGCCGCGGCGGCCTTGATGCCGGGGAAGGTGAGCGCTTCGGTCAGCACGGTGTCGCCGGGGCGCGCAAGATGGCCGAGCAGGTTGAAGAGGATCGTCTGGGCGCCGGGAAAGATCACCAGCCTGTCGGCCTGCGCATGCGGAACGCGGGCGCGCATCCAGCGCGCCGCGACCTCGCGCTCATGCGCGCTGCCGCCGGGCGGCTGATAGTTCAGATACGCCGTCAGGCCCGATTGCGCGCGCAGGGCCTCCAGTCCGGCAATGATGCGCTCGTCGAGCTGCGCCTCCAGCGGGTGCGGCGGCACGTTCATCGACAGGTCGATCGCGACCGGGTGCGGCAGGTCGACCGCGCGCCGCGCGCTGGTCTCCGACACGAACGAGCCCTGTCCGACCCGGGCTTCCATGATGCCGCGGCGCCGCGCCTCGGTGTAGGCGCGCGTCACCGTGGTGAGGTCGATGCCGAGGGCCTTTGCTAGGGCGCGCTGCGTCGGCAGCTGTTGACCGCGCACCAGCCTGCCGGCGGCAATGTCCGCCTCCATGGCCTCGACGATGCGCTGGTAGCGCGGGCCCGAAAGCTCCGAGATTGTAGGGATCCATTCCATGCAATTTAGGCCCATAACCTTTGAATGTATGGATACAAGATAGTATTGTATGGATCATCGAAAAGGAAGAGGTGTGGTCATGTCTATCTCTCCGGCGACGGTCTCTCTGGCCAAGGCCGCTTCCTGAAAGTGGCGGAGGCTTGCGACCATTGCGGCGAGGAGCTGTTCCACCAGCGCGCCGACGACTTTCCCGCCTATCTCGTGATGGTGGTGGTCGGCCATCTCGTGGTCCCGGCGATCCTCGCGGTCGAGACCGCCTACGCCCCGCCGGAATGGCTGCAACTCGCGGTGTGGCTGCCGGTGACGCTGTTGGCCTCGCTCGCGCTGCTGCAACCGACCAAGGGCGCCATCGTCGGCCTGCAATGGCAGCTCGGCATGCATGGTTTCGAGGCGGGCAAGTTGCGGCGTAACGCCGGCGAGCTTGCGCCGGTGCTGGTGAAGGCAGACACGCGCGCCGCCTGAGGCGGCGTTTACATCGCGCGGCATGCCGCTACACTCCATCATATCAAGCAAGAATGATGGAAACCCCGATGGCCCCGCGCGCGAAGACCTTCCTGCTCTGTCACGGCGCGTGGTCCGGCGGATGGGCGTGGAAGAAGATGCACCCGCTGATGGCGCAGGCCGGCCACCGCCTGGTGGCGCCGACCTACACCGGGCTCGGCGACCGCGCGCATCTGGCCAATCCGTCGCTCGATCTCGACACGCACATCCAGGACATCCTCAACGTCATCGCCTTCGAGGACCTCAGCGACATCGTGCTGCTCGGGCACAGCTATGGCGGCATGGTTGCGACCGGCGTCGCCGACCGCGCGCGCGAGCGCGTAACGCAGCTGATCTATCTCGACGCCTTCGTGCCGCGTGACGGCCAGTCGCTGTTCGACCTCAACGAGGGCGGGCGCGTGCCGATGCGCAAGGCAGTCAGCTCGGGCGACGGCTATCGCATCCCGCCGAACCCGCCGCCGCCGGACACCTCGCCGGCCGATCTCGACTGGCTCAACGCGCGCCGCGTCCCGATGCCGATCAAGTGCTTCGAGACGCGCCTGAGGCTCGAACACGGCGAGCCGGAGATGCCGCGCAGCTACATCTACTGCACACGCCTTCCGCCCGGCGATGTGTTCGGGCAGTTTGCCCAGCGCACGAAGAGCGAGGAGGGCTGGCGCTATGTCGAACTCGACGCCAGCCACGCGCCGAATGTGACGGCGCCGGAGGTGTTGATGAAAGTGTTGAGCGAGATCGTGGCGTAGTTCGTCATTCCGGGGCTCGCGAAGCGAGAACCCGGAATCCATTCATCCACCGACACTGCCGCGCGATGGATTCCGGGTTCGTGCTGCGCACGCCCCGGAATGACACTGGTTGAATGTTTGCGCGCTCGTACAATTGGTGAGGGGTCCGATGCGCTAGCATCGAACCCCTCGTTGCAAGATATCAGCCGGCCTGTAAGCCGGGTTCTGTAGGGCACCGTCCGCTTGCGCGAACGATACGTGACGGCCATTCCTCTGGGACCATGTTTGCACACGGCCTCGAGCAACCTACCCGGACGGCGGGCCTGACATCGCCCCGCGGCGTTATCGCTTTCGCGAACAGCCCGCTTAAGCCGTCCCTATTCGGTTTTGCTCCCGGTGGGGTTTGCCATGCCGGCTCCGTTGCCGGACCCGCGGTGCGCTCTTACCGCACCTTTTCACCCTTGCCGCGCCGAAGCCCCGGAGGGCGAAGGCGGGCGGTTCGTTCTCTGTGGCACTTTCCCTGGGGTCACCCCCGCCGGACGTTATCCGGCACCGCATGTCAAGGGAGCCCGGACTTTCCTCCCCGGCGGCCTTTCGGCACCTGCCGGAGCGGCCGTCCGGCCGACTGACGGCTTTAGGCATGGGCATTTGTGACGGTTTCGTCAAGCCGATATCGCGAGGCACGCTCGCCCAGAAATAATTTATCCTGAAGATGTCGTTTGGCGCGTGCCCCGTTCGACTGGATGTCGGCGATGGAGCCGAACACAGGAGTGAAGCAATGCAATATCTGCTGATGATCTACCAGAACGAGGTCGAGTACGCGAAGATCGACGCGGCGACCAGCCAGAAGATCCTGGCCGAGTATCAATCCTTCACGCAAGACATCATCCAGAACGGCAATTTCAAGGCCGGCGACCGCTTGCAGCCGACCACGACCGCGACAACGGTGCGCGTGCGCGACGGAAAGACGCTGACGACCGATGGTCCGTTCGCGGAAACGCGCGAGCAGCTCGGCGGCTATTACCTGATCGAAGCCAAGGATCTCAACGCCGCCATCGAGATCGCGGCGCGGATTCCGAGCGCACGCATCGGCTCGATCGAGGTGCGGCCGATCTGGGTCTACGACAAGTGACGGCTCTCACCTTCGTCATTTCCGGGATGCGCCGCAAAGGCGCAGGCCCGGAATCCATATCCCCGAATCGTGGTTATGGATTCCGGGCCTGCGGCTTTGCCGCGCCCGGGAATGACGAGAGGGGAGTGATCGCGTGACATGACCCCGAGCGAGATCGGCAAAATCTTCCGCGACGAGGCGGGGCGGGCGCTGGCCACGCTGATCCGTCTCGTCGGCGATTTCGATCTCGCCGAGGACGCGCTTCAGGATGCTTTTGCGGTCGCGCTGGAACGCTGGGCGTGTGAGGTCCCCGACAATCCGCGCGCCTGGCTCGTCAACGTCGCCAAGCATAAGACGATCGATCGCATCCGCCGTCAGGCTGTGTTCCGCGGCAAGCAGCAGGCGCTGGTGCACGAGCTCGAGCTTAACGCGCTGGGCCCGGACGAGCCGACCGCAACGCTTGACGACGACATGCTGCGGCTGATCTTCACCTGCTGCCATCCCGCGTTCGCGCCCGAGGTGCAGGTCGCGCTGACGCTGCGCACCGTGTGCGGACTGTCGACGGCGCAGGTGGCACGCGCCTTCCTCGTCGGCGAGGAAGCGATGGCGCAGCGGCTCGTCCGTGCCAAGCAGAAGATCAGGCTTGCCGGCATCCCCTATGAGGTGCCGGAGCGCGAGATGCTGGCGCCGCGGCTCGATGGCGTGCTCGCCGTGATCTATCTCGTCTTCACCGAAGGCTATGTCGCGACCGAGGGCGCGGACCTGATGCGGCCCGATCTGGCGAGCGAGGCGATCCGGCTTGGCCGCCTGCTGAACCGGTTGATGCCCGACCGCGCCGGCATCAAGGGCCTGCTGGCCCTGATGCTGCTGCACGACGCGCGCCGCGCCGGGCGACAGACGCCGGCCGGCGACATCGTCCTGCTCGAAGAGCAGGACCGCTCGTTGTGGGATCGCGCGCAGATCGACGAGGGGCTACGGCTGGTGGAGCACGCGCTGCGCGTGCCGGGCCGGCCACAACCCTATGCGGTGCAGGCCGCGATCGCAGCGCTGCATGCGCGTGCGCCGAGCTTCGAGGAGACCGATTGGCCGCAGATTGCGGGGCTGTACGAGGTGCTGCTGCGCATCAATTCGTCGCCGGTGATCGAGCTCAATCACGCCGCGGCGCTGTCGATGGTCGATGGGCCGGCACGAGCGCTCGATCTCGTCGATGCGATCGCCGCGCGCGGCGGGCTTCGCGGCTATGAGCTGTTGCCCGCCGTGCGCGCGGATCTGTTGCGGCGGCTCGGCAGGACGGAGGAGGCGCGCGAGGCCTATCGTGCAGCGACGGCGGCGACACAGCTCGCGCCGTTGCGAAGGCTCTATGCGCGAAGAATGAGGGAGATGGATTGAGTTTCCGTCATGGCCGGGCTTGTCCCGGCCATCCACGTTCGCATGCGCGGAGGCAAGACGTGGATGCCCGGGACAAGCCCGGGCATGACGGAGCAAGAGGTCACATTCTCGGAAGACCTTTGCTATGTCGACGCCACCGGCGTTCCTTCCGCCGGCAGGCTCGCCAGCAGCGCTTGCAAGGTCGACAGCGTCGAATGATCGGCGACGCCGTCCAGCCGCGCCGGGCGGAAATGGCGCTGGAAGGCGGTGACGACTTCCATCGTCGCAGCGTCGTACTTGCCGTTCAGGGGCACGCCATAGCCGTACCTTGCCAGCGCCTGCTGCATGCTCAGCACCGCGTCACTGATGGTGCCGAGCATGAGAGTCTCGCCGCGGACGATCGGCGCAGGCGTCACCCAGTGGCCGACGCCGGAATTGGCCAGCGAATGCCACGGAAATTTCTCGCCGGGATCCTTCTTGCGGGCGGGCGCGACGTCGGAATGGCCGAGCACCCGGTGCGCCGGCACCTTGCGGCGGAGCATGATGCCGCGACACAGCGCGATCACGGCAGCGATCTGGCGCAGCGGATACTCCGGATAGCCCCAATCATGGCCGCGATTGATGATCTCGATGCCGATCGAGCAGGAGTTGATGTCGTCCTCGCCGGCCCAGGAGGAGACGCCGGCGTGCCAGGCACGCTTGGCCTCAGGCACGCATTGCACGATGCGGCCGTCCTCCAGCACGACATAATGCGCCGACACTTCGGTGCCGGCGGTGCAGAGGCGCGCCAGCGCGCCTTCGACATCGGGCATGCCGGTGTAGTGCAGCACGATCATGTCCGGCTGCCGTCCCTTGTTGCGCTCGCCATGGTTCGGGGAGGGGATGATGTCGGAGACGATCGAGGAATCGGGCTCGAAGGTGCGCAGGCCCGCCACGGTCTTGGGAACCGGGAGAACGCGGTGACGCTTCGAATCAGATCCAGGCGTGGACGAACCCGAGGGCATGAGCAGCTCAAATCGACGGAGAGTGGGGCAAGCCCTTCTCTTTACTATTCCTTTACCCTCCATCGCGCGCAATCGCGCGGCGCGGTTAACGGATTCATTTTGGCAATGTGTGTGGATGACGCATCACCCCATCGTCACCTTTTCCACTTGTCTCGAACCGAGCAACGCTTTCTTAACGCTAAGGGCCGTTACTGAGGGATGAAGAGCCGACCCGCGTCCGGAGGCGGCCAAAGCGTATTTTGGCTCGAAATCCCATGGCTGCCCGACAAATTCCGCTGGGAACACTGGGTTTGTGGCCAGGGACGATCGGGCTCGGTAACCATGCTGGACGGGGGCTTTGTCGTGGAACCGCCGCGACGCGCAATGATTCGAGGCGTTATGGGCTTGTTCGGCCTCGATTCCGCTCGGGTATTTCGGCCGGCGGCCGGCAGGCGTCGCCCATGAGCTCGACTCCGCATATCCCCGTTCTGGGCCGTGAGGCCATCGCGCATCTCGCTCCGCGCGAGGGCGGCGTCTATGTCGATGCCACCTTTGGGGCCGGCGGCTATAGCCGCGCGATCCTGGACGTGCCGGGAACCCGACTGATTGCCATCGATCGCGATCGCACCGCCATTGCCGGCGGTGCCGAGCTGGTCGAACGCGCCGCCGGCCGGCTGACGCTGGTCGAGGACCGCTTCTCCAATCTCGCCGAGGTCTGCGCCGCGCATGGCGTCGATGGCGTCGACGGTGTCGTGATGGATGTCGGGGTATCCTCGATGCAGCTCGACCAGGCCGGCCGCGGCTTCTCCTTCCGCCTCGACGGTCCGCTCGACATGCGGATGGGCCAGACAGGCCCGACCGCGGCCGACGTCGTCGCGCGCGCCTCGGAAGGCGATCTCGCCGACATCATCTATCTCTTCGGCGAGGAGCGGCATTCGCGCCGCATCGCCCGTGCCATCGTGGCGGACCGGGAGGAGACCCCGTTCACGACCACGCGCGCGCTCGCCGATCTCGTCGGCAGGGTGGTGCGATCGAAGCCCGGCGACATTCATCCGGCGACGCGGACGTTCCAGGCGCTGCGCATCTTCGTCAACGAAGAGCTCGAGGAACTCCAGACCGCGCTCGCTGCGGCCGAGCGCGTGCTCAAGCCCGGCGGCCGCCTCGTCGTCGTCTCTTTCCATTCGCTGGAAGACCGTATCGTCAAGAATTTCCTCGCCGAGCGTTCCAAGACCGGCGGCGGCTCGCGGCATCTGCCGGAAGTCGCCCAGGTTGCGCCGAGCTTCCAGCTGCTGACGCGGCGGCCGGTCGTCGCCGGCGAGGACGAAGTTGCGCACAATCCGCGCGCGCGCTCGGCAAAGCTGCGCGCCGCCGAGCGCACCTCGGCGCCGGCGCATGAGACCGACGAGGCATCGTCCTGGCCGAAGCTCGCCGACGTGATGAGGGGCGGCTAGCGCATGCGCATCATCCACCTCCTCGTCATCGGTGCGCTGATCTTCGCAGCCGCCCATGTCTACCGGATCAAGATGGACTCCACGGCGCGCACCGAGAAGGTGCTGCGGCTGCGTGCGGAGATCCGCGAGCAGCGCGATGCGATCGCGGCGCTGCGCGCCGAATGGGCCAAGCTCGATGCGCCCCACCGCCTCCAAGGCCTGTCCGACCGGCATCTGCACCTCAAGCCCGTCAATGGCACGCAATATGATTTGCTGAAGAACCTGCCGGAGCGTCCGCCCCGGATGTTCAGGCCGGGCGAGCCCGATCCGATCGGGGCCATGCTCAAGACCATTGAAGCTGCGAGCGATCCCGACACGGTGACGGGCTCCGTGCCTCAGCCCGAGGACAAGCAATGAGCCCGGCAACGCCTGCAAAACCCATCGAAAAGCTGGCCGAAAAGTCGACTGAGCCTTGGCGGCGGCGGCTGATCCGAAGCCTGCTCTACGGGCGCAACGTCGATCGCGCCGCGAAGGCGCGCGCGCGTGTCGGCCTCGCCATGCTCGCCTTCGCTTCGGTCTATGCCCTGATCGGCGGGCGGCTCGTGATGTTCGCCATCGGCGCCGACGCCCACAGCGCGCGCCGCGCCGCAGCGCAAGAGGTGGTTGCGACCGCGCGGCCGGACATCGTCGATCGCAACGGCGCCATCCTTGCGACCGACGTCAAGGCGGCGAGCCTGTTCGGCGAGCCGCGCCGCATCATCGACAAGGACGAGGCGATCGAGCTCCTCACCGCGACCATTCCCGACCTCGACGAGGCCGAGGTACGCGAGCGCCTGAGGACACGCAAGGGCTTCGTCTGGCTCAAGCGCGAGGTCACGCCGGCGCAGCAGCAGGCCGTCCACAAGCTCGGCATTCCCGGCATCGGCTTCCTGCGCGAGAACAAGCGCGTCTATCCGACCGGCAACGAGGTCGCTCACCTCATCGGTCTCGTCAATATCGACAACCAGGGCATCGCCGGCCTCGAGAAGTGGCTCGACAATCAAGGGCTCGCCGACCTGCACCGCGCCGGCTTTGCCACCGACCGGTTGCAGAAGCCGATCGAGCTCGCGGTCGATCTGCGCGTCGAGCACGCGCTGCGCGACGAGCTGTTGAAGGCCAAGGACAAGTTCCGCGCCAAGGCCGCCTCCGGCATCGTCTCAAACGTCAAGACCGGCGAGATCGTGGCGATGGTCTCGCTGCCGGACTTCGATCCCAACAATCCGAAGGAAGCGCACGACCCCGACCGCATCAACCGCCTCACCACCGGCGTCTATGAGATGGGCTCGACCTTCAAGGCGTTCACGCTGGCGATGGGGCTCGATTCCGGCAAGATCAGTCTGAACTCGATGTGGGACGCGCGCGGAAACCTGCATTACGGCAAGTTCACGATCCACGACAGCCATCCGGTCGGGCGCTTCATCAACACCAAGGAAGTGTTCACCTATTCCTCCAACATCGGCGCGGCGCGGATTGCGCTCAACCAGGGGGTCGAGGCGCACAAGGCATTCCTCGCCAAGCTAGGCCAGACGACGCGGCTGCGCACCGAATTGCCGGAGAGCGCGGCGCCGCTGCTGCCGCGGCGCTGGAGCGAACTGAACACGGTCACCGCCGCGTTCGGCCAGGGCCTGTCGGTGGCGCCGCTGCAGGCGGTGATGGGCATCAACGCGCTGGTGAACGGCGGCTATCTGATTCCGCCGACATTCCTGAAGCGCAGCGAATCCGAAGCCCAGGCGATGGCCAAGCGCGTCATCAAGCCGGAGACCAGCGACAAGATGCGGTTCCTGATGCGGCTCAATGCCGAAGTCGGCTCGGCGAGAAAGGCGGACGTCAAGGGCTATTACGTCGGCGGCAAGACCGGCACGTCCGAGAAGGTCGTCAACGGCCGCTACGCCAAGAAGCGCGTGCTCAATTCCTTCACCGCCATCCTGCCCTGCGATGATCCCAAATATCACGTCCTGATCATGCTGGACGAGCCGCAGGCACTGCCCGAAACGCATGGTTTCATCACCTCGGGCTGGAACGCGGTGCCGACCGGCGGCAAGGTGATCGAGCGTATCGCGCCGCTTCTGGGGGTCGAGCCGCGGTTCGAGCTGCCGCCTGCAGAGCGCCTTATTCTTGCAGCATCCAGGACAACCCAGTAATCAACCGGGTGGGCCATCGCCGCTGCTGAGTCGGGATTTTCCCCGGAGGATTCGGCTTTCCGGCAGGGCATGTCGACTGGAACACCATGAAGCTGTGCGACCTCTTGGGTCAGGATGTCAAGGGCAATGACGCCGCAATCGAGCCCGCTGCTGCGGCGCTCGAGGTGAGCGGCGTTGCACTCGACAGCCGCGTGGTCAAGCCGGGCGATCTCTTCTTCGCGCTCGCAGGCAGCAAGACCGACGGCGCCCGTTTCGTCGATGCCGCGATTGCGGCGGGCGCGGTGGCCGTCGTCGGAGACCATGCACCGGCCGCGTGCAAGGTGCCGTTCATCACGAGCGCCAATCCGCGCCGCGCGTTGGCGTTGGCCGCTGCGAGGTTTTTCCCGGCACAGCCTGCGACGATCGCCGCGGTGACCGGAACCAGCGGCAAGACCTCGGTCGCCGCGTTCACGCGCCAGACCTGGGAGCGGCTCGGGCACGCCTCCGCCAGCATCGGCACCATCGGTCTGGTATCGCAAAAGCGCACCGTTTATGGCTCGCTGACCACGCCGGATCCGATCGCGCTGCACCGGCAGTTGGACGAGATCGCGCGCGAGGGCGTCACGCATCTCGCCTTCGAGGCATCTTCGCACGGGCTCGACCAATTTCGCCTCGACGGCGTGCGCATCTCGGCCGGCGGCTTCACGAATCTCTCCCGCGACCACATGGATTACCATCCGACCGTCGCGCATTACCTCGCGGCTAAGCTCCGCCTGTTCCGCGAGCTGGTGCCGCCTGATGGCGCCGCGGTGATCTCGGCCGATCATGATTGCTCGGCGGAAGCGATTGATGCGGCGAAATCGCGTGGCCTGCGCGTCATGGCGGTCGGCCGCAACGGCGATGGGGCGGGCGAGGGCATCCGCCTCACCGAGGCCGTGGTCGAAGGTTTCTCGCAAAAGCTCACCGTCGAACATCGCGGCAGGGCCTACGCGATCCGGCTGCCGCTGGTCGGCGAATTCCAGATCGAGAATGCGCTGGTGTCGGCCGGCCTTGCCATCGGCACGGGCAGCGATGCTGAAAACGTGTTTGCGAGCCTCGAACATCTCGAAGGCGCCAAGGGCCGGCTCGAGCGCGTCGGCGAGCGCAACGGCGCGCCGATCTTCGTCGACTATGCGCACAAGCCCGATGCGCTCGCGAAGGCACTGCAGGCGCTGCGGCCTTATGCGAAGCGCAGGCTGGTCGTCGTGTTCGGCGCCGGCGGCGACCGCGATGCCGGCAAGCGCCCGATCATGGGCGAGATCGCGGCGGAGAACGCCGACGCCGTCATCGTCACCGACGACAATCCGCGCAGCGAGAAGCCGGAAGCGATCCGCGCCGCGATCCTCGCCGCCGCCAAGGGCGCCCGCGAGATCGGCGACCGCGCCGAGGCGATCCGCGCCGCGATCGAGGACTTGCAGGACGGCGATGCGCTGCTCATCGCCGGCAAAGGCCACGAGACCGGGCAGATCGTCGGCGGCGAGGTGCTGCCTTTCAGTGATCACGAGGCGGTCGCTGCCGCACTAGCATCGAGGGTCGCATGAGCGGGCCAATATGGACGGTTGCCGAGGTCGCGCGCGCGCTGGGCGTCGCCGGATCGTTCCCGGAGACGCCGATCGATTTCGTCACCCAGGACAGCCGGCTGGTGAAGCCGGGCAGCCTGTTCGTTGCGCTGAGCGGCACGCCGAGCGGCGGCTTCGTCTCGGCTTTCGCCAGTGCGCGCGACGGCTGGGAGTTCGCCGACAAGGCGGAAGCCGCAGGCGCAGTGGCGATGATCGTGCCGCACGAGATCGCGGGCATCCGCATCCCCCAGATCGTCGTCAAGGACACGCTGATCGACGGCCTCTGGGGCCTCGCGCGCGCCGCACGCGCACGCTTCAATGGCCCGGTGATCGGGCTCACCGGCAGCGCCGGCAAGACCAGCACCAAGGAATTTCTCGCCGCCTATCCGAACGCCTATGCCAGCCCCTCGAGCTTCAACAATTTCTGGGGCGTGCCGCTGACGCTGTGCAATGCCAGACGGGACGCCAGCCTCTGGGTCGTCGAGATGGGCATGAACCAGAAGGGCGAGATCGCGCGATTGAGCGAGCTCACGCAGCCGACCGTCGCGCTCGTCGTCAACGTCCAGCCGGTGCATTTGGAAAAGCTCGGCTCGCTCGAAGCCATCCGGCGCGAGAAGGTATCGATCGCGCTCGGACTGCCCGAGAACGGCGTGCTGGTGCTGCCCGCCGGAATCAAGGCTTCCGAGTGGAAGGGCAAGGTCGTGCGCTTCGGCGGCGAGCATGCCGAGGTGCACGAGGTCGCGCACGCGCCGCACGGCGAGAGCTGGCAGGTCGTGGCCGCGATCGGCAGGAAGGAGATCGCCTTCAGCCTCACCCCTGGCGCGCCGCACCGGGTGCACAATGCGCTGGCCGCGCTCGCCTCGGTTCATGCCGCGCATCTCGACGTCGCGACCCTCGCGGTCAAGCTCGACCGCGTCGGCATCATGACCGGCCGCGGCGTCGAGCAGGCGGTCGGCGACGTCACCGTGATCGACGACAGCTTCAATGGCAATCCGGCCAGCGTGGCCGCGGCGCTGCAAAGCCTGCAGGCGCGCAACATGAGCGGCGGCCGCCGCATCGCGATTCTCGGCGACATGCTCGAGCTCGGCGCGGACGCAACGAGCTATCACACCGGCCTTGCCAGCCACCTCGACGGCATCGACGGCGTCTATTGCGTCGGGCCGCTGATGCGCCACCTGTTCGACGCATTGCCCTCGGGCAAGGGTCTTGGCTGGCACGACGATCCCGCCACGCTGAAACCGGCGGAGGTCGCAAACCTGCTGAAGGCAGGCGACGTCGTGGTTGTCAAGGGCAGCAAGAAGATGTTCTGGGTCAACAAGTTTGTGCCGGGGCTGGTGGCCGCCTTGCAGGCAAAGGCGTAAACTGCTTGGAAGGCGCCGTTCCCGAATCCCACCCCTTGCGGCGAAAGCCGTCCGTTTCCCGAACGCGCGGCCCATGACGAAGACCAGCGAATGCGCGTGAAGCACCTGGACGTGCAAAGGCGCCATAGGACCGTCTGAATGTTTTACTGGCTGATCGAGCTTTCCAACACATTTCCGGGCTTCGGTGCCTTTCGCACCTTCCTGAACGTCTTCCGCTACATCACCTTCCGCACCGGTGGCGCCATCGTGACCGGCGCGCTGTTCGTGTTCCTGTTCGGCCCCTGGATCATCGATCACTTGCGCATCCGTCAGGGCAAGGGCCAGCCGATCCGCACCGACGGTCCGCAATCGCATCTTTCCAAGAAGGGCACGCCCACCATGGGCGGGCTGATGATCCTGTCCGGGCTCACGGTCGGCACCGTGCTGTGGGCGAATCCGCTCAACCCCTATGTCTGGATCGTGCTCGCGGTGACGCTCGGCTTCGGCTTCGTCGGCTTCTATGACGATTACCTCAAGGTGACCAAGCAAACCACGACCGGGTTCGGCGGCAAGCTGCGCCTCTTGATCGAAGCCGTGATCGCGCTGGTCGCCTGCTATGCGCTGGTGCGGCTCAACCGCGATCCCGCCTCGACCGCGCTGACGATTCCCTTCTTGAAGGATACCGTGCTGCATTTCGGCTGGTTCTTCGTCGTCTTCGGCGCGTTCGTGATCGTCGGTGCCGGCAATGCGGTGAACCTCACCGACGGGCTCGACGGCCTCGCCATCGTGCCGGTGATGATCGCCACCGCGAGCTTCGCGATGATCGCCTATCTCACCGGCAACTTGGTGTTCGCCGACTACCTCCAGATCAAATATGTCGCAGGCACCGGCGAGCTCGCGGTGCTCTGCGGTGCGCTGCTCGGCGCCGGTCTCGGCTTCCTCTGGTTCAACGCGCCGCCGGCCTCGATCTTCATGGGCGACACCGGCTCGCTCGCGCTCGGCGGCATGCTCGGCGCGATCGCCGTCGCGGTGAAGCACGAGATCGTGCTCGCCGTGATCGGCGGATTGTTCGTGCTCGAGGCGGTTTCGGTCATCGTCCAGGTCGTGTCCTTTAAGCTCACCGGCAAGCGCGTGTTCCGGATGGCGCCGATCCACCATCATTTCGAGCAGAAGGGCTGGACCGAGCCGCAGATCGTGATCCGATTCTGGATCATCTCGGTGATGCTGGCGCTCGCCGGCCTCTCGACGCTGAAGCTGCGGTGACCGATCGATGATCCCCGTCACGTCCTTCGCCGGCAAGACGGTCGCGGCGTTCGGCCTCGGCGGCTCGGGGCTCGCCTCCTGCCATGCGTTGAAGGCCGGCGGCGCCGACGTGATCGCCGCCGACGACAATGCCGAGAACGTCGCCAAGGCCGCGCAGGCCGGCTTCATCACCGCGGACTTGCGCAACGTCTCCTGGGCGAAGTTCGCCGCGTTGGTGCTCGCGCCCGGCGTGCCGCTGACGCATCCGGTGCCGCACTGGAGCGTGTTGAAGGCGCGCGAAGCTGGCGTCGAGGCAATCGGCGACATCGAGCTGTTCTGTCGGGAGCGGCGCCGCCACGCGCCGGACGCCCCGTTCGTCGCCATCACCGGCACCAACGGCAAGTCGACCACGACGGCGCTGATCGCGCATCTCACGAAAGTCGCGGGCTACGACACCCAGATGGGCGGCAACATCGGCACCGCGATCCTGTCGCTGGAGCCGCCGCGCACGGGCCGCGTCCACGTCATCGAGATGTCGTCCTACCAGATCGACCTGACGCCCTCGCTCGATCCCTCCGTCGGCATCCTGCTCAATGTCAGCGAGGACCACATCGACCGCCACGGCACGATCGAGCACTACGCCGCGGTGAAGGAGCGCCTCGTTGCCGGCGTGCAGGTCGGCGGCACCTCGATTGTCGGTGTCGATGACGGCTTTTGCCGCGACATCGCCGACCGGCTCGACCGCGCCGGCAAGAACGTGGTGCGCATCTCGGTCAAGAACCCGCTCGCGTCGGGCATTTACGTCGAGCACGGCACCATCGTGCGCGCCGCGGGCGGCGCCCGCAGCGAGGTCGCCGCGCTCGGTGGCATCGGCTCGCTGCGCGGCCAGCACAACGCGCAAAACGCGGCCTGCGCGGCTGCTGCCGCGCTCGCGATGGGCATCAGCCAGGACGTGCTGCAGAACGGCCTGCGCAGCTTTCCGGGCCTGGCGCATCGCATGGAGCAGGTCGGGCGCCGCGGCAACGTGTTGTTCGTCAACGATTCCAAGGGCACCAACGCCGACGCCACGGCGCATGCGCTGTCGTCCTTCGCTGACATCTTCTGGATCGCCGGCGGCAAGCCCAAGGCGGGTGGCATCACTGGCCTCACGGGCTTCTTCCCGCGCATTCGAAAAGCCTATCTGATCGGCGAAGCCGCGCAGGAGTTTTCGGGCACGCTCGGAACGGTCCCGCACGAGATCAGCCAGACCCTCGACGTCGCCGTCGAGCACGCCGCGCGCGATGCCGAGGCTTCGGGCCTCACTGATGCGGTCGTGCTGCTGTCGCCCGCCTGCGCCTCCTTCGACCAGTACCGCAATTTCGAGATCCGTGGCACCAAGTTCCGCGAGCTGGTGCAAGTCCTGCCGGGCGTGAAGCCGGTGGTGTGAGGGCGCTCTCGTGTCCCGGACGCGCGGAGCGCGAGCCCCCCCCCCCCCCCGATACGGTATACTGTTGAGAGTTGGGCCCCGGCTCTGCAGCGCAGCGCGCCGCAAAGGGCGGCGCGCTGCGCTGCGTCCGGGGCACGAGACTCTCCACAACTTGAACCATCATGTTAACCCCCCGGTAACCAACCTCGGCGACCAATGAACGGACCTCTGTCCGAAAGCGGCCGCCCATGCTCTCCCGTGAAGAACGCACCCCCTTTTCCGAGTGGTGGTGGACCGTCGACAAGCCGCTGATGGGCGCCATCCTGGGGCTGATGCTGACCGGGGTGATCCTGTCACTGGCGGCGAGCCCGCCGGTTGCGACCCGCATCGGGCTCGATGCCTTCCATTTCTTCAGCCGCCACGTGCTGTTCCTGGTGCCCTCCTGCATCGTGCTGCTCGGGGTGTCCTTCCTGTCACCGCGCGCGATCCGCCGCTCGGCGCTGATCATCTTCGCGGCGAGCATCGTCCTGATCGTGCTCACGCTCGCCTTCGGCCCGGAGGTGAAGGGCTCGCGCCGCTGGATCACGCTGCTGGGCGTCAACATCCAGGCCTCCGAGATCGCAAAGCCGTCCTTTGTCGTGATCGCTGCCTGGCTGTTCGCGGAATCGACCAGGCGCCCGGAGATGCCGGCGACCTCGATGGCAGTGGTGCTGCTCCTGATGCTGGTCGCGCTATTGGTGATGGAGCCGGATTTCGGCCAGACCATGCTGGTGCTGATGGTGTGGGGCTCGCTGTTCTTCATCGCGGGCATGCGGATGATCTGGGTGTTCGGCCTCGCAGGGCTCGGCGCGGCCGGCCTGTTCAGCGCCTATCTGTTCGTCCCGCACGTCGCAGGACGTATCAGGCGCTTCATGAACCCGGCCTCCGGCGACACCTTTCAGGTCGATACCGCCATGGAGGCGTTCTACAACGGCGGCTGGTTCGGGCTCGGACCGGGCGAGGGCATCGCCAAGCGCAGCCTGCCGGACAGCCACACCGACTTCGTGTTTGCGGTCGCTGGCGAAGAGTTCGGCATCATCCTGTGCCTTGCGATGCTTGCGCTGTTCGCCTTCGTCGTGATCCGCACGCTGTCGCGCGCCTATGCCAACGAGGACATGTTCGCGCGCTTTGCGGCCTCCGGGCTCGCGATCCTGTTCGGCGTGCAGGCGGCGATCAACATGTCGGTGAACCTGCAGCTCATCCCCGCCAAGGGCATGACGCTGCCCTTCATCTCCTATGGCGGCTCCTCGATGGTCTCGCTCGCCTATGGCGTCGGCATGATGCTGGCGCTGACGCGGCTGCGCCCGCGCACCGAGGTCGAGGCGAGCGGCCACGCCGAGGCGATGCGCAGTTACGCGTGAAGCTCTCGTGTCCCGGACAAGCGCAGCGAAGCGGAGCGCAGAGCCGGGACCCAGGATGCCGCAGCCATATCGCAGAAGGAATGGGCCCCGGTTCAGCAGCGCACCACGCTGCGAAGGGCAGCGCGCTGCGCTGCGCCCGGGGCACGAACACTCATTGTTGCCTTCGCTCGCAATGACGAGAAAGACCCTGTAAAACTCTCTCATTATGGACACGTCCCCCCTGATTCTTCTCGCCGCGGGCGGCACCGGCGGCCATCTGTTTCCGGCCGAGGCGCTCGGCGTCGAATTGATCCGGCGCGGCTATCGCGTCCGCCTCGTCACCGACGAGCGCGCGCTGCGCTATAGCGGGCTGTTCAGCAAGGACATGATCGACGTCGTCAGAAGCGAGACCGCGCGCGGCCGCAATCCGTTCCAGCTCGCCTATGCCGGCCTCACGCTTGCCGCCGGAACGCTGTCGGCCTATGCGCTGATCAAGCGATTGAAGCCCGTCGCTGTCGTCGGCTTCGGCGGCTATCCGACGCTGCCGCCGCTGGTCGCGGCGAAATTCGCCGGCGTGCCCGGCATCATCCACGACGCCAACGCCGTGCTCGGCCGCGCCAACCGGTTCCTGTCGCGCCACGTGCGCGCCATCGCGACGTCCTTGCCCGGTGTGCTCGATCGCGACCCGGCGCTGGCAGGCAAGACCACGACCGTCGGCACGCCGATGCGTCCGGCGATCCTCGCGGCCGCTGCGGTGAAATATGCAGCGCCCGAGCCAAACGGTCCGCTGCGTCTGCTCGTCGTCGGCGGCAGCCAGGGCGCGCGCATCATGGCCGACATCGTGCCGGGCGCGATCGAAAGGCTCGAGCCTGCGCTGTGGAGCCGTCTCGTCCTCACCCAGCAGGTGCGCGAAGAGGACATGAGCCGCGTGCGCGCCGTCTACGACAAGCTCAAGATCAAGGCCGAGCTCGCGCCGTTCTTCACGGATCTGCCGGCGCGGCTCGCCTCCAATCATCTCGTGGTATCGCGCTCCGGCGCGGGTACCGTGGCCGAGCTCGCCGCGATCGGCCGCCCCTCCATCCTGGTGCCGCTGCCCGGCTCGATCGACCAGGACCAGTTCGCCAATGCCGGCGTGCTGGTCAAGGTCGACGGCGCAATCCGCATCCCGCAGACCGAGTTCACCTCCGACCGGCTGGCGTCGGAAATTTCTGGCTTCGCCGCCGAGCCGGCGCGGCTTGCCGCGATGGCTGAAGCCGCCCGCGGCGCTGGCCGGCTCGATGCGGCCGAGCGGCTGGCGGATCTCGTGGTCAAGGTCGCGGGAATCTGACGCCTGTTCCGGCCCGAATGGCCAAAAAAGTCACTTGTCATGCCCCGCGAAAGCGGGGCATCCAGTATCCGACGCAGTTGATTTGAATCTCAGGCGTCGCGGAGTACTGGATCGTCCGCCTTCGCGGACGATGACCCCAAGGAAACCACATGAGACTGCCGCGCGAGATCGGACCCATCCACTTCGTCGGGATCGGCGGGATCGGCATGAGCGGCATCGCCGAGGTGCTGGTCAATCTCGGCTATGCCGTGCAGGGCTCGGATGCCTCCGACAATTACAATCTCGACCGTCTGCGCAAGAAGGGCGCGAAAGTCTCGGTCGGCCACAAGGCCGAGAACATCGACGGCGCCGAGGTCGTGGTCGTGTCCTCCGCGATCAAGCGCGACAACCCGGAACTGATGGCCGCGCGCGAGAAACGCATTCCCGTGGTGCGCCGCGCCGAGATGCTGGCCGAGTTGATGCGGCTGAAGAGCTGCGTCGCCATCGCCGGCACGCACGGCAAGACCACCACGACGACGATGGTCGCCACGCTGCTCGACGCCGGCGGGCTCGACCCGACCGTGATCAACGGCGGCATCATCAACGCCTATGGTTCGAACGCACGTCTCGGCGCGGGGGACTGGATGGTGGTGGAAGCCGACGAGAGCGACGGCACCTTCCTGAAGCTGCCGACCGATGTCGCGATCGTCACCAATGTCGACCCCGAGCATCTCGATCACTTCAAGACCTTCGAGGCCGTGCAGGACGCGTTTCGTCACTTCGTCGAGAACCTGCCGTTCTACGGCTTTGCCGTGATGTGCATCGATCATCCCGTGGTGCAGAGCCTCGTCGGCAAGATCGAGGACCGCCGCATCATCACCTATGGCGAGAATCCGCAGGCCGATGCGCGGCTGGTCGATCTCACCGCGGGCGGCGGCGGCTCGAAGTTCAAGGTCGTGATCCGCGACCGCAAGAACGGCACCACGCACGAGATCGCCGATCTCGCGCTGCCGATGCCGGGCCGGCACAATGCCTCGAACGCGACGGCGGCGATCGCGGTCGCGCACGAGCTCGGCGTGTCGGACGAGGTGATCCGCAAGGCGCTGGCCGGCTTCGGCGGCGTCAAGCGCCGCTTCACCAAGACCGGCGAGTGGAACGGCGTCACCGTGATCGATGATTACGGCCATCACCCCGTGGAGATCGCAGCCGTGCTGAAGGCCGCGCGCGATTCCTACACCGGCAAGGTGATCGCGGTGGTGCAGCCGCATCGCTATACCCGCCTGCAATCCCTGTTCGAGGAGTTCTGCACCTGCTTCAACGATGCCGACGCGGTCGTCGTCGCCGATGTCTATGCCGCCGGCGAAGCGCCGATCGAAGGCATCGACCGCGATCATTTCGTCGCCGGCCTGCGCGCCCACGGCCATCGCGAGGTGATCCCGCTGCCCAATGCCGGCGAACTAGCCAAAATCGTCCATGGCATCGCCAAGAGCGGCGATCTCGTTGTGTGTCTCGGCGCCGGCAACATCACGCAATGGGCGTATGCGCTGCCGGACCAGTTGAAGGCGTTGGGGTAAGGACGGTGGGTTTCCCCGACATCACGCCCGCTCTCAAAGCCGCGATGCCGGATCTGCGCGGCCGGCTGCTCGCCAACCAGTCGCTCGCCGAACTCACCTGGTTTCGCGTCGGCGGTCCAGCGCAGGTGCTGTTCACGCCAGCGGACGAGGCCGATCTCGCTTACTTCCTGGCGCATCTCGCCTCCGACATTCCCGTCTACGTCATCGGGGTCGGCTCCAACCTGATCGTGCGCGACGGCGGCATTGCCGGCGTCGTGATCCGCCTTGCGCCGCGCGCTTTCGGCGAGGCGAGCGCGAGCGGCGACATCGTCACAGCGGGCGCCGCCGCGCTGGACAAGCGGGTGGCCGAAGTCGCCGCCGCCGCCAATATCGGCGGGCTCGAATTCTACTTCGGCATTCCCGGCACGATCGGCGGCGCGCTGCGCATGAATGCCGGCGCCAATGGCGGCGAGACCAAGGACGTGATGATCGAGGCGAGGGGTGTCGGGCGCGACGGCACCAAGCACGTCTTCTCCAAGGCCGAGATGAAGTTCGTCTACCGCAGCAGCGGCGTCGATCCCTCCATCATCTTCACCTCCGCGCGCTTTCGCGGCGAGATCAGGGACGCGGAGGCGATCCGCGCGCGCATGGCGGAGGTGCAGAGCCATCGCGAGACCGCGCAGCCGATCCGCGAGAAAACCGGCGGCTCGACCTTCAAGAATCCGCCCGGCCATTCCGCCTGGAAGCTAATTGACGCCGCCGGCTGCCGCGGTCTGCGCGTCGGCGGCGCACAGGTTTCGGAGATGCACTGCAACTTCCTGATCAACACGGGCGATGCCACCGCGCACGACATCGAGACGCTCGGCGAGACCGTGCGCGAACGGGTGAAGGCGAATTCCGGAATTGAGCTACACTGGGAAATCAAGCGGATCGGGGTTTCATGATCACCGTCATTCCGGGATGCGCCGCAGGCGCAGGCCCGGAATCCATAACCCCGACTGGTGGTTATGGATTCCGGGCTCGCGCTTTCAGCGCGCCCCGGAATGACGATGCAGATAGGTAACGGACCAAAAAACATGCGCATCACCATCCTCTTCGGCGGCTCCAACCGCGAGCGTCTCGTCTCGGTTGCCACAGCCCAGGCGCTGCATCAGGCGCTGCCCGAGGCTGACCTCTGGTGGTGGGACGTCGAGGACAAGGTGCACGTCGTGCAGTCGAAGCAGCTGCTCGAGCATGCCCGCCCGTTCGAGGACGAATTCAAGCCGGGCACGCGCGGCGTCCCGCTCGCGCAGGCGCTCGACCGGGCCAAGGCTGAGGATCGCGTGCTGGTGCTCGGCCTGCACGGCGGGCGTGCCGAGAACGGCGAATTGCAGGTGATGTGCGAGGCGCGCGGCGTGCCCTTCACCGGCTCGGGCTCGGCGTCGTCGCATCTGGCCTTCGACAAGATCGCAGCCAAGCACTTCGCCGCGCTCGGCGGCGTGACGCCGCCGGAAAATCTTGCGCTCGATGATATCGACGAGGCTTTCGCCGAGTATGGAAGGCTGATCGCAAAGCCCGCGCGCGACGGATCGAGCTACGGCCTGATCTTCGTCAACGCCAAGCAGGATCTCGTCGCTGTCCGCAACGCAGCGAAGCATGAAGAGTACGTCATCGAGCCCTACATCGCCGGCGTGGAGGCGACCTGCGGCGTGCTGGAGCGCACCGACGGCTCGATCATCTCGCTGCCGCCGATCGAGATCATTCCGGGCGAGGGCAATTTCGACTACGCGGCGAAGTATCTTTTGAAGTCGACCCAGGAGATCTGCCCCGGCCGCTTCGCACCCGAGATCACCGCCGCGCTTAAGGAGCAGGCGATGCTGGCCCACCGCGCAATGTCCTGCACCGGCTATTCCCGCTCTGACTTCATCGTCTCGGACAAGGGCCTCGTCTATCTCGAAACCAACACGCTGCCCGGGCTGACCAAGTCCTCGCTCTACCCCAAGGCGCTGAAAGCCGAAGGCATCGAGTTCGTCGACTTCCTGCGCGGCCTGGTCGAGCTCGCCTGCCAGCGCGTGCGGAAATAGTCAGGACTGGTTAACGGCCAGACCGGCGAAACGGGGCGGTTTGGTGGCCAAAACCGGTAAAATGCCGGACATCGCGGCGCAAATGCCAGACATCGCGAGGCAAAATGCGCGAGTCGTTAACGAACTTTACCTTTTGTTTACCAGGACGTCCGAAGGTTAACGCTGGCGGCGCATATGGCGCTTTGGCTGCCGGCGCGTGAGCTGTCGCGGGTGATGTCACCCCCAGCGAACGCTTTGAAGGGGAGAGGTTTTCTTCTGCTGAAGACCAGCACCCGGCCCGGCAGGTCCGAGACGTCATGTTCGCCAGGATCCGCGCGATGTCGCGGGCAAACTGTTGACGAGCTCGTGCAATGGATGGTGCAGGACGCCTCACCCGATCGCTTTTAAGATCGCTGAGGCCCCAAGCTGACCTGAAGGCGGCCGCTATCGGAGCGGTCGTGCTTCTGCGCGAGTGGATGCAGGACAAGCACGAAGCGGCGCGCGCTGCCGCCAGGGACAAAGCCAAGGCCAAGGCCGTCATCGAGCGCGAGCCACCGCCGCGCCTGGTCGCGCTGGTCGAGCGCTATCTGCCGCGCCGGGTCGGCCTGACCATGACCGTGCTGCTGTTGATCGGCAGCTGCGGCTTCGGCATCGTCAAGGGCGGCCACCTCCAGGATTTCGTCACCGCGGTCAGCGATGCCCGCAATGCGCTGGCCAATTCCGCCGGCTTCCGGATCACCTCCGTCGTCATCAACGGCCGCAAGCAGCTGACCCAGGACGAGATCCTCGCGATCGGCGGCGTCAGCGGCCGCTCCTCGCTGCTGTTCCTCGATGCCGAGGCGGTGCGCGACAAGCTCAAGGCCAATCCCTGGATCGCTGATGCGACCGTGCTGAAGCTTTATCCGGGCCAGCTCATGATCGAGCTCACCGAGCGCAAGGCGTTCGCGCTGTGGCAGGAGGCCGGCCGGCTCTCCGTCATCGCCGACGACGGCGCCGTGCTCGAGCCCTATGTCTCGCGCCGCTTCCTGTCGCTGCCGCTCGTAGTCGGCAAGGGCGCCGAAACCCAGGCGCGCGATTTCCTGGCGCTGCTGGCGCGCTATCCGCAGGTCCATTCGGTCACCAAGGCCGCGATCTACGTCGGCGAGCGGCGCTGGAACCTGCGGCTCAAGGACGGTCTCGACATCCGCCTGCCCGAGCAGGACGTCGGCAACGCGCTTGCGATGCTGTCGAAGCTCGACAAGGAGGACAGGCTCTTTTCGCGCGACATCGTCGCCGTCGACATGCGCCTGCCGGACCGGCTGGTGGTGCAGCTCTCCGAGGACGCCGCCAAGGCGCGCGAGGAGCTGTTCAAGGACAAGAAGAAAAAGAAGGCCGGGGATTCCGCATGACCGGTCTCGATCGCACCCAGACGCCGAAGACGCGCCCGATGCCGCACAAGCGCGGCGGCATCGTCGCCTGCCTCGACATCGGCACCAGCAAGATCGCCTGCATGATCGCGCGGCTGAAGCCCTCGCCGCCGAGCGATGCGCTGCGCGGCCGCACCCATGCGGTGGAATTGATCGGCTATAGCCAGATCCAGGCGCGCGGCATGAAGGCCGGCGCTGTGATCGATCTCGGCGAATGCGAGCAGGCGGTGCGCCAGGCGGTCGGGCTTGCGGAGAAGATGGCCAAGGTGCGGGTCGAGTCCGTGCTGTTGTCGGTCTCCGGCGGCCGGCTCGCCGGCCAGCTGGTCGAGGCTGCCGCCGACATTCGTGGCGGCGCCGTGACGCCGGCCGATGTCAGCCGCGTCACCTCCACCGGCATGCGCCACGCCACCGGCGAAGGCCGCACCGTGCTGCACGCCCTGCCGGTCGGCTACACGCTCGATGGTGTCAAAGGCATCCGCGATCCCCGCGGCATGGTCGCGCACCAGTTCGGCGTCGACATGAACGTCGTCACCTGCGACGCCACCGTGGCGCGGAACCTGATGCTGGCGGTGGAGCGCTGCCACATCAATGTCGAAGCCATGGCAGCCAGCCCCTATGTGGCCGGATTGTCGGTGCTGACCGACGACGAGGCCGATCTCGGCGCCGCTGTCGTCGAGATGGGCGCCGGCACCACCACGATTGCCGTTTATTCGGGCGGCCGCTTCGTGCACGCGGCGGGTTTTGCGGTCGGCGGGCAACACATCACGATGGATCTTGCGCGCGGACTCTCGGCGACCATTGCCGATGCCGAGCGAATCAAGACCTTATACGGCACCGTCATCACCGGCGGATCGGACTCGCGTGAGCTGATGTCTGTGCCGACAGCCGGTGACGAGCAGGATCTGCCGCAGATCGTCTCCCGCGCCACCATCGCGAACATCGTCAAGCACCGTGCCGAGGAAGTCTTCGAAATGGTTCGGGACAAGCTGAAGGATTCGCCCTTCGCCGCAGAGCCGAACGGCCGTGTCGTGCTCTCGGGCGGGGCCTCGCAGCTGACCGGCCTCGTCGATCTCGGCACCCGGATTCTCGGCCGGCCCGTGCGGGTCGGTCGTCCGCTCGGTTTCGGCCGGCTGCCCAACGAGGCGAAGAACGCCGCGTTCGCGGTGCCGGCCGGACTTCTGGTCTACCCGCAATATGTTCACCTCGAACATGTCGAACCGCGGCATACGCGGCAGCAGATCAAGACAGGGACCGGCGGATATTTCGGAAAGGTCGGACGATGGCTACGCGAGGGCTTCTGATGACCGCTTTCCGCAATCTTCGATTTTCACCAACTCCCGCGGCCACCGGCCGGGGCGAACCCACGCGCGCGTGATCGAGAGGCAACCATGACCATCAGCATCAATGTTCCTGATATTCACGAACTGAAGCCCCGGATCACCGTGTTCGGCGTCGGCGGCGCCGGCGGCAACGCCGTCAACAACATGATCACGGCGGGCCTGCAGGGCGTCGACTTCGTGGTCGCCAACACCGACGCGCAGGCGCTGACGATGTCGAAGGCGCAGCGCATCGTGCAGATGGGCACGGCCGTCACGCAAGGCCTCGGCGCCGGCTCGCAGCCGAACGTCGGCGCCGCGGCCGCGGAAGAGGTGATCGACGAGCTGCGCGACCATCTCTCGGGCGCCAACATGGTGTTCGTCACCGCCGGCATGGGCGGCGGCACCGGCACGGGTGCAGCTCCCGTCATCGCCAAGACCGCGCGCGACATGGGCATCCTCACCGTCGGTGTGGTGACCAAGCCGTTCCACTTCGAGGGCCAGCGCCGCATGCGCACGGCCGAAGCCGGCATCTCCGAGCTGCACAAGGTCGTGGATACGCTCCTGATCATCCCGAACCAGAACCTGTTCCGGGTCGCCAACGAGAAGACCACCTTCGCCGACGCCTTCGCGATGGCCGACCAGGTGCTCTATTCGGGCGTTGCCTGCATCACCGACCTGATGGTCAAGGAAGGCCTGATCAACCTCGACTTCGCCGACGTCCGCGCCGTCATGCGCGAGATGGGCAAGGCGATGATGGGCACCGGCGAAGCCTCCGGCGACAAGCGCGCGCTGACCGCCGCGGAAGCCGCGATCGCCAACCCGCTGATCGACGACTCGTCGATGAAGGGCGCCAAGGGCCTCCTCATCTCCATCACCGGCGGCAAGGACCTCACTTTGTTCGAGGTCGACGAGGCCGCGACCCGCATCCGCGAGGAAGTCGACCAGGACGCCAATATCATCGTCGGCGCCACTTTCGACGAAGCGCTCGACGGTCTGATCCGCGTCTCGGTGGTCGCCACCGGCATCGAGCAGGCCGCGATCGCCCGCAACAGCCAGGCCACCTCTGCGCCCGTCGCCAACCCGGCACCACAGATGCAGCAGGCTGCCGCCCCGGCCGCCGCCGAGAGCCGTCTGGCCGACCTGACCGCCCGGCTGCGTGCCGACAACCAGCGCCTGGCCGAGCGCGCCCAGAAACTGGAAGCCCAGACCCCGGCCGCCGCGCCGGCTCCGATTGCCGCCGCGCCCCGTCCGAACGTCGAGCGTGCTGCGCTCGCCGCGATCGCCGCTGCCGTTTCCGAGGTGCCGCAGCCGCAGGCGCCGCAGACCTATGGCGACGTCACCGTGCGCCCGATCGCGCAGAAGCCGACCCTATTCCCGGAGGCCGACATGGCCCCGGTCGCGGTGCAGGAGCCGATGACGCCGGATACCTTCATCCCGCCGCAGGCCGAGCGTCCGGCCCGCGCGCCGCGCATGCCGCGAATCGAGGAGCTGCCGATGCCGGCGCAGGCCGAGATTCGGCAGGCCCGCGGCGAGGCGGAGGAGGAGACCCCGCAGAAGACCCGCCTGTCGCTGCTGCAGCGCCTCGCCAATGTCGGCCTCGGCCGTCGCGACGAGGAAAGCGAGCCGCCGGTCGCGGCCCGCACTGCCGGTCCCGCCATGCCGCCGCTGCCCGAGCGGCGGCCGCAGAAGACCGTGGCACAGCAGATCGCGTCCAACGAGCCGGTATCGGAGTATGCCCGCCGTCCCGCGCCGCAGGGTCTGGACGTCCATGGCCGCCCCGCGCCTGTTGCGCCGGCGCCACAGGGCGACGACCATCTTGATATCCCGGCCTTCCTGCGGCGGCAGGCGACCTGAGGATTGTTACAATAAGGCAGACGAAAAAAGGTCCTGGCGAGGAGCTCGCCGGGACCTTTCCTTTTGTCCCGGGCATGTCCGGATTGCGCGGCCAAACAACTGATTTTAAATCATTAATTACGGCTTCGGTGGTTCAGTAAAACTGCCGATAGCGGTCCCGAAACCCGGCGCAATTTGGTTAAGCCTTGGCGCGAATACGGCAGGTTTGGGGTAACAATCGGTAAAAAAGCGTGAGTTGGCGCTGTTTGAGGCTGCAACTATGGTTTGCCGTGACTTGGGGATACGGAGATTCGGTAGCGTCGGCTCTGGCCGGCCAAGCGGGTCTCGTATAAGTCGCAGTGGGTCTTAGTGGGGCGGGTTCCTGATGAAATTTAGCCGGCAAACAACGCTTCGTGCGCAAGCCTCTGTGGCAGGCGTGGGCGTTCATTCCGGTCTTCCCGTCACTCTCACGCTTGGGCCTGCGCCTGTCGACGCGGGTTTTATTTTTGTCCGGACCGGACTCGAGGGAAGTGACCGCGAAGTTCAGGCCACCGCCGAGCAGGTGATTGCGACTGACTTTGCCACCGTCCTCGGCGACCGCAACGGTCCGCTGGTGTCCACTGCCGAGCATGTGCTTGCTGCACTGCGGGGAATGGGTGTCGACAACGCCACCATCGAGATCGACGGTCCCGAAGTCCCGATCATGGACGGCAGTGCCGCCGCCTTCATCGCGGCAATCGACCAGGCCGGCATCGTCACCCAGCCGGCGCCGCGCCGTTTCATCCAGGTTCTGAAGCCGATCTCGGTCAAGATCGGCGACTCCTTCGGCGAGATCAGGCCCCACACCAACGGGTTCCGCGTCGAGGTCGAGATCGATTTCACCAATCCGGTCATCGGCCAGCAGGCTTACGCCTTCGACCTCAATCCTGAAGGTTTCCGCCGTGAAGTCGGCCGGGCCCGGACCTTCGGCCTGATGTGCGATGTCGCGCGGCTCTGGAGCGCCGGCTATGCCCTCGGCGCCTCCTTCGACAACACCGTCGTGTTCGACGACGAGCGGCTGCTGAACACCGAGGGCTTGCGCTACGCCGATGAATGCGCCCGTCACAAGGTGCTGGACGTGATCGGCGACCTCTCGCTGGCCGGCCTGCCGCTGCTTGGCGCCTACCGCTCGGTGCGTGGCGGCCACAAGCTCAACCACGCCGTTCTGACGGCGCTGCTCGCCGACCGGACCGCCTGGCGGGTGGTCGAGGGCGAGGCTGCCCGCCGCACCACGCGTGCCGTGGGCGAGGTCGGCCGTGGCATCGTCGGCGGCCGGGTCGCTGCGGCCTTCGGACCGGATGTGTCCTGACGCGGCCTGCCGCCTTCGGAACGTGGTTGGCGGCCCCCGGGAAACTCCTGGTAACCATGATCGGCTAGCATTGCGGCAGGTTCGCCTTAATCCGGGCGAAATGCCTCCCTATCCGGTTCGTTAACAATCGTTTTCGGATACATCGGCGTGGTCGCGTGGCAGGCACCACGGTTACATTTCGCGCCCATGAGGGGTTCGTGGGCTGGCGGACACCGCATCACAGGGCGTCAGGGCTTAAACTCATGTCGGCACAGCGTATGACGCGCGGATATTTCTCGGTCTCGTCGCGAGCCCGCGGGCTGATTCAGGCCGTCACCTTCATCGTTCTTGCGTTGCCGCTCGCCGGATGCGGCACGGGCGCACTCTGGGACAAGTTCACCGCCAAGGACGACACCTTCGTCGAGGAGCCCGCCGACAAGATCTACAATGAGGGCCTGTACCTCATGAACGAGAAGAAGGACATGAAGGCGGCGAACAAGAAGTTCGAAGAGGTCGACCGCCAGCATCCTTATTCCGACTGGGCCCGCAAATCGCTGCTGATGTCGGCCTATGCGTCCTATCAGGGCGGCGATTATGACGGCTGCATCGGTGCTGCCACCCGCTACGTCACGCTTCATCCCGGCAGCCCGGATGCGGCCTATGCGCAATATCTGATCGCCGCCTCCCATTACGACCAGATCCCGGACATCAGCCGCGACCAGACCCGCACCGAAAAGGCGATCGCCGCGCTGGAAGAGGTGGTGCGCAAATATCCGAACTCGGAATATGCGACCTCGGCCAAGGCCAAGATCGAGGGCGCGCGCGACCAGCTCGCCGGCAAGGAAATGAGTGTCGGCCGCTACTACGCCCAGAAGCGCGACTACACGGCTGCGATCAATCGGTACAAGACCGTCGTCACGCAGTACCAGACCACCCGCCATGTCGAGGAGGCGCTGTTCCGGCTGACCGAGGCCTACATGACGATCGGCATCGTCGGCGAAGCGCAGACCGCGGCGGCCGTGCTTGGGCACAATTTTCCTGACAGCCGCTGGTACAAGGACGCCTATAATCTTGTAAAATCCGGCGGTCTCGAGCCGAGCGAGAATCAGGGGTCCTGGATCAGCCGGACCTTCAAGAAGATGGGTCTCGGCTAGGAAATTTGGTTCCATGCTGGCGCGTCTGTCGATCCGTGACATCGTCCTGATCGAACGGCTCGATATCGAATTCGCCTCCGGCCTCGCGGTTTTGACCGGCGAGACCGGTGCGGGCAAATCCATCCTGCTCGATGCCTTTGCGCTGGCGCTCGGCGGCCGCGGCGACGCCGGCCTCGTGCGTCACGGCGCGGAGCAGGGGCAGGTCACGGCCGTGTTCGATGTCCCGAAGAATCACCCTGCCGCGAAGATCCTGGCCGAGAACGGTCTGGACGATACCGGTGAGATGATTCTCCGGCGCGTGCAGCTCGCCGACGGCCGCACCCGAGCCTTCATCAACGACCAATCGATCAGCGTGCAGACGCTGAAGGCGGTCGGCACCGCCCTGGTCGAGATCCACGGCCAGCACGACGAGCGCGCGCTGGTCGATGCCGCAACCCACCGCCGCCTGCTCGACGCTTTTGCCGGCCTCGAGAAGGACGTCGCGGCCGTCGAAGCGCTCTGGGACGCGCGCCGCACCGCCAACACCGCGCTGGAGGAGCATCGCGCCGCCATGGAGCGCGCTGCGCGCGAGGCCGATTATCTGCGCCACGCCTCGGACGAGCTGAAGCAGCTCGCGCCCAAGGACGGCGAGGAAACCGCGCTGGCCTCCCGCCGCACCACCATGATGCAAGGCGAGAAGATCGCCTCCGACCTGCGCGAGGCGCAGGAAGCGGTCGGCGGCAATCATTCGCCGGTTGCCGCGCTCTCGGCGGCGGTGCGCCGGCTGGAGCGGCGCGGCGTCAACTCGCCGGCGCTGGTCGAGCCGGCGGTGAAGGCGATCGACGCCGCGATCAACGCGCTGGAGGAGGCCGATCAGCACCTCCAGGCGGCGCTGGCCGCAACCGATTTCGATCCGGCCGAGCTCGAACGCATCGAGGAACGGCTTTTTGCTTTGCGTGCGGCGTCTCGCAAATATTCGACCCCGGTTGACGGCCTCGCCGCGTTGGCCGCCAAATATGCCGCTGACGTCGTGCTGATCGATGCCGGCGCCTCGCGCCTGAAGAAGCTGGAGCAGGCCGCGATCGAGGCGGACAGCCGCTATGCGGCGGCCGCCAAGAAGCTGTCGCTGGCGCGGCAGAAATCGGCCGAGAAGCTCAACAAGGCGGTCAATGCCGAGCTCGCCCCTCTCAAGCTCGAGCGCGCCAGGTTCATGACCCAGGTCGAGACCGACGAGGCCGCGCCCGGGCCGCAAGGTTTCGATCGCGTCGAGTTCTGGGTGCAGACCAATCCGGGCACCAGACCGGGGCCGTTGATGAAGGTCGCCTCCGGCGGCGAGCTGTCGCGCTTCCTGCTCGCGCTCAAGGTCGTGCTGTCCGACCGCGGCTCGGCGCCGACGCTCGTCTTCGACGAGATCGACACCGGCGTCGGCGGTGCGGTTGCGGACGCCATCGGCGGGCGCCTGGCGCGGCTTGCCGGCAAGGTCCAGGTCATGGCCGTGACCCACGCCCCGCAGGTCGCCGCCCGTGCCGACCAGCACCTGCTGATCTCCAAGGACGCCCTCGACAAGGGCAAGCGCGTCGCCACCCGCGTCAATGCGCTCGCCGCCGACCACCGCCGTGAGGAAATCGCCCGCATGCTCGCCGGTGCCGAGATCACGGCCGAGGCGAGGGCGGCGGCGGAGAGGCTGCTGAAGGCAGCGACGGCTTGAGGTTCGTGTCCCGGACGCGCGGAGCGCGAGCCGGGACCCAGAATGCCGGCCGCGACATGGGCCCCGGCTCTGCAGCGCACCGCTGAAGGAGCGCTGCGTCCGGGGCACGAGATTTCCACAAGCCTTTACCCTCCCGCCCGCTCCGTCGTATCCAAGCGCCATGGCCAGAGCAGCAAAATCCAAAGCAACACCGCTACGCGACGTCGCCGAGCTCACCAAGGCGCAGGCCAAGGTCGAGCATAAGCGGCTCGCGCTCGATATCGAGGGGCACAACGAGCGCTACTATCAGGAGGACGCGCCCACCGTCTCCGACGCCGAATACGACGCGCTGCGCCAGCGCCTCAACGCGATCGAGGCGCGTTTTCCCGAGTTCGTCACCGCGGACTCGCCCTCGCAGAAGGTCGGCGCCGCGCCGTCAGGGCGCTTCAGGAAAGTCCCGCATGCCGTGCCCATGCTGTCGCTCGACAACGCCTTTGCGGAGGAGGACGTGCGCGACTTCGTCGGCCGCATCGTGCGTTTCCTGAAGCTCGACGACGACAAGATCGACTTCTCCGCCGAGCCGAAGATCGACGGTCTCTCGATGTCGCTGCGCTATGAGGGCGGCGAGCTCGTCACCGCCGCGACGCGCGGCGACGGCGCTGTCGGCGAGGACGTCACCGCCAACATCCGCACGCTCGAAGACGTGCCGCAGAAGCTGAAGGGCCGCAACATCCCCGACATCTGCGAGGTGCGCGGCGAAGTCTACATGACCAAGAAGGCGTTCCTGGCGCTCAACGAACGGCAGAAGGCGGCAGGCGATACCATCTTCGCCAATCCGCGCAATTCGGCCGCCGGCTCGCTCCGCCAGAAGGACCCGACCATCACCGCCTCCCGTCCCCTCGGCTTCTTCGCCTATGCCTGGGGGCAGATGAGCGCGATGCCGGAAGACACGCAGAGCGGCATGATCGGCTGGTTCGAGCGCTGCGGCTTCAAGACCAATCCGCTCACCAAGCTCTGTCACTCGGTCGAGGAACTGCTCGCCTTTCATCATGCGATCGAGGAGCAGCGCGCGCGGCTCGACTACGACATCGACGGCGTCGTCTACAAGATCGACCGCATCGACTGGCAGGAGCGGCTCGGCTTCGTCTCGCGCACGCCGCGCTGGGGTATCGCGCACAAATTCCCGGCCGAGCGCGCCATGACGGTGCTGCGCGACATCGAGATCCAGGTCGGCCGCACCGGCTCGTTCACGCCGGTCGGCAAGCTCGAGCCGGTCGGCGTCGGCGGCGTGATCGTGCAGAACGTCACGCTGCACAATGAGGACTACATCAGGGGCATCGGCAACAAGGGCGAGGTGCTTCGCGAGGGGCGCGACATCAGGATCGGCGACACAGTGGTGATCCAGCGTGCCGGCGACGTCATCCCCCAGGTGGTCGACGTCGTCCTCGACAAGCGGCCGAAGACCGCCAGGGAATTCCACTTCCCGAAGAAGTGTCCGTGTCCGCTGCACACCGACGTCGTGCGCGAGGAGACGGCGACGGGCGAGGAGGGCTCGCGTGCCCGCTGCACCGGCGAGTTCGCCTGTCCCTATCAGAAGATCGAGCATCTGAAGCTGTTCGTGTCGCGGCGGGCCTTCGACATCGACGGTCTCGGCGAAAAGCAGCTCCAGTATTTCTTCGACGAGGGCTGGGTGAAGGAGCCCGCCGACATCTTCACGCTGGAGAAGCGCAACGCGAAACTCAAGCTCGAGGAGATCGAAGGCTACGGCGCGACCTCGGTGCGCAACCTGTTCGGCGCCATCGAGAGCCGCCGCAAGATCGCGCTGGAGCGCTTCATCTTCGCGCTCGGCATGCGCCATGTCGGTGAGACCACGGCGCTGGCGCTGGCGCGCGGCTACGGCTCGTGGGACGCCTTCCATGATGCCTGCCTCAAGGTTGCCAAGGGCGACGAGGAGGCGATCGCGGACATGGACGCGCTCGACCAGATCGGCGACACCGTGATCAAGAGCATCGCCGATTATTTCGGCGAGAGCCACAACCGCGGCATCGTCGAACGCCTGACCAGGGAAGTCGAGATCGTCGACGCCGAGAAGCCGAAGAGCAATTCGGCCGTCGCCGGCAAGACCGTGGTGTTCACGGGCTCGCTGGAGAAGATGACACGGGATGAAGCCAAGGCGACGGCCGAGCGGCTCGGGGCCAAGGTGTCGGGCTCGGTTTCGAAAAAGACCGATCTCGTCGTCGCGGGCCCCGGCGCCGGCTCGAAGCTCGCGGACGCCAACAAGCACGGCGTCAAGGTGCTGACTGAAGACGAGTGGTTGAAGCTGATCGCCGAGTGAGGGGCGCGTTGGCCCCTCGCAACCCTCGTCATCGCACAGGCGCTCCCCCAACAGCTTCCCGTGATCGTACGCGGACGCAAGAGTTCCTTCACCATTCGCGTTGACCCGATGTTTACCGCTTCACGTGAGGCCGCATTTACCAATGCGCGACGTCGCCCCGTGAAAACACCTGCATTCGCTTGAGTGTGCCGCCTGCGCAACGCCGATTAACGCCCCGGCAACCTAAATTGGATACTCACAATAAAGGTCGAATTGCACGGATGTACTGAGTTCGATCAAACGAGCGTAAGCGTAGCGTGAGCGTATCGATGTCTGTGTTGCGTAACCATCCGAAGGGCGCGCGGTTCGCGTCCTTCGGCATCGGTCTCTGCATCTTCGCATTGATGCCGAGAGAGACCGGCTATCAGGACATTGCCTCGCTGCTGGCGCGCCAACCCGGCGTCGCCGAGCGGTGGCAGAAGCAGGTGTTCTCCGCTGCGTCCTCGATCCAGCTCGCCACCTACAGTTTTTCCCGGCCCATCGGCACCTCGGTTCCGCAGAGCGCGATGGTTCGGCTCGCGAGCCTCGACGGCGGCGACGTCACCGGCGCAATCCGCCGCAATCCGGCGCTTCAGGCATCGCCGCGCTACCACGCATCCGACTTTCCCAAGGTCGATCGCGCCCTGAAGGGCGATCGCCTCGCAATCGTCGCGCCGACGCAGTCGCCTGAGACGGCCGCGCCGGCTGCAGCACCGGCCAAGGAAGATCCCGCGACCTCGAACAGCTCGGTGTTCGGCGCCAAGACCGCCGCATTGCCGCCGGCGATGTCGCCGGAATCCGCGGCCCCGCTCGATCCCGAGCTGCAGGAGGCGATGCGCGCGCCGCCGCTGCCGCAATATTCCAATCCGCCGCAGGCGAGCGAGGCTGCGCGCGCGTTCGCGGTGCAGCCGCTGGAAGCGCTGAAGCGCGCCACGGCGCCGGCTGCTCCCGCGCGCGATCCTTTCAGCGTCAAGACATCGAGCCTGTTCTTCGGCAGCTCCTCGCTGGGCGGCAATCTCGAGACCATCGAGAGCTGGCAGCCCGGCGCCGAGCCGCTGATCGTGATGCCCGACCCCGACATGAAGGTGACGGCCTCGCTGACCCCGCCGACGGCGGAGATCGCCAAGGACATCGAGAGCGGCGAGAGCGTCGCGCCGAAGGGCGAGGTCAACGCCGACAACCAGCGCGGCAAGTCGCCGGCGGAGCGGCTCGCGCTCGACGACAAGTCGCGCGCCAAGTCCGAGAAGTGTCTTGCCGAAGCCGTCTATTTCGAAGCACGCGGCGAAGCCGTGCGCGGCCAGATTGCGGTGGCGCAAGTTGTGATGAACCGCGTCTTCTCCGGCAAATATCCCGACACCGTGTGCGGCGCGGTCTACCAGAACAAGCACCGGCATCTGGCCTGCCAGTTCACCTTCGCCTGCGACAACAATCCGGACGTGATCCGCGAGCCCGAAATGTGGGAGCGCGCCAAGAAGATCTCCAAGGCGATGCTCGACGGCCAGATCTGGCTGCCCGAGGTCGGCAAGTCCACGCACTACCATGCCTACTGGGTCCGCCCGTCCTGGGTCGCCGAGATGAAGAAGCTGTACAAGACCGGCGTGCACACCTTCTATCGGCCGCGCAACTGGGGCGACGGCAGCGAGCTGCCGAGCTGGGGCACGCCGGCGCAGACCGCTGCGCTGTCGGCCGAGCTCGCGCAGGAAGCCAAGAGCTCCGCGGAGTTGGGCGAGCGGCGGTAGCTTTCTCAACCTCGCCCCGCTTGCGGGGAGAGGTCGAATTCGAGCGAAGCTCGAATTCGGGTGAGGGGGTACAGGACTCTCGACTGGTCGCATGTGCGGAGAGAGGCCCCTCACCCCAACCCTCTCCCCGTAAGAACGGGGAGAGGGAGAAGAGCTCCCTACGCCTCGATATCCAGTGCACAGTCGAAATTCGGCGCAGAATGCGTCAGGGCGCCGGCCGACGCATAGTCGACGCCGGTGGCCGCAATGGCGGCGATCGAGTCCAGTGTGACGCCGCCGGACGCCTCCAGCGCGAGGCGGCCCGCGTTGAGCCTCACCGCCTCGCGCAGCGTCGCAAGATCCATATTATCGAGCAGCACCGCATCGGCCATTCCGCTCTCGAGCACCTCGCGTAGCTGCGCCAGCGTGTCGACCTCGATCTCGATCTTGACGAGATGGCCGGCATGGGCGCGGGCGCGCTCCAGCACCGGGCGGATGCCGCCGGCGACCGCGATGTGGTTGTCCTTGATCAGGATCGCATCGTCGAGCCCGAAGCGATGGTTGAAGCCGCCGCCGCAGCGCACGGCGTATTTCTCCAGCGCGCGCAGTCCCGGCGTGGTTTTTCGCGTGCAGCAGATGCGCATCCTGGTGCCTTCGGCGCGGGCGACATAGTCCGCCGTGAGCGTGGCGATGCCCGACAGCCGGCCGACGAAGTTCAGCGCGGTGCGCTCCGCCGTGAGGATGGCGCGCCCAGGACCCGAGATCGTGAGCACGTGCTGGCCTCGCGCAACCCGAGCGGCATCGCGAACATGTGCGCGCACCTCGATCTCGGGCGACAGCTTCTGCAAGGTCGCGAGCGCCAGCGGCAATCCGGCGATCACGCCGGACTGGCGCGCGACAAGGATGGCTTGCGCGCGCGTCGCCTCCGGGATCGTCGCCAGCGAGGTGACGTCGCCGGCGCGCCCCAGGTCCTCGTCGAGCGCGCGACTGGCGGCCGCCTCGATCGCGAGCGGCGAGAGGAAGGCATCGGGATAGAGCAGTGAGGTCGGGGTGATCATGGGGCCTCCTTCAGGCGATCATGGATTGCGCAAGGCGTGGCCGCGGGTGCTCGTCGAGGCTTTCCGCGACCTCGCGCGCCGCCGCGAGCGTGGTCATCGTTCTCTGCGCCAGCGCTGGGTTTTCGGCCGGGTGATCGGAACGGTAATGCGCACCGCGGCTCTCGCGCCGGGTCCAGGCCGCAGCGGCGACGAGCAGGGCCGAAATCGCCATGTTGCCGAGGACGCCGCGTCCGGCCTCGCGCTCGAGCCTTGCGAAATGGCGCATGGCTTGTGCAAGCCCGCCATCGTCGCGGATCACGCCGACATGTGCGCTCATCGTCGCGCGCAGCCGCTTCACTTCTGCGGCGTCCGGCGTGCCAGCGCGCGACCTCACCAAAGAGTCGGGAAGGCGTGCCGGCGGGGGCACGGTGCGGCCGGCGATGTCGTCGGCAATGCGGGCGGCATAGACGACGGCTTCGAGCAGGGAATTCGAGGCAAGCCGGTTGGCGCCGTGCGCGCCCGTGGAGGAGACTTCTCCGGCGGCCCAGAGACCGTCGATCGAGCTGCGACCGCGCGCGTCCACCGCGATGCCGCCCATGTGGTAATGCGCGGCCGGCGCGATCGGAATCGGCTGCGCCGCGGGATCGATGCCGGCGGCGATGCAGCTCGCATGCACGGTCGGAAACCTCGTCGCAAAGCGCGCGCCCAGCGCCTGGCGCGCATCGAGGAAGGCGCCGCGCCCGGCCGCGATCTCGGCGAACACGCCGCGGGCCACGATGTCGCGGGGCGCGAGCTCGGCGAGCGGGTGGCGGGCGCTCATGAAGCGCTCGCCGTTGCCATTGATCAGCGTTGCCCCTTCGCCGCGCAGCGCTTCGGTGGCGAGCGGCGCCGGGTCGCGGCCGACCATGATGGCGGTCGGGTGGAACTGCACGAATTCAGGATCGGCAATCACGGCACCGGCGCGGGCGGCGATCGCAAGGCCCGAGCCGCTCGCTTCCGACGGATTGGTGGTGACGGCGTAGAGATGGCCGAGCCCACCGGTCGCAAGCACGACCGCACGCGAGGCGAGCACGAGCGGCCGTGCCGCGGGATTGCCGGCCTCGCGCAATTGAAGCCCGGTGACCGCGCCGTCCTCGGTCAGCAGTGCTTCGGCGACGAAGCCTTCCATCAGCCGGATCGAGGGCGTGCGGCGCACGGCCTCGCTCAAGGCCGCGATGATCGCGGCACCGGCGCCGTCGCCGCGCACATGCACGATGCGTCGCGCCGAATGCGCAGCTTCGCGTCCGACGGCAAGCCTGCCGTCGAGATCGCGGTCGAACGGAACGCCAAGGGCGAGAAGATCGTGAATGCGCGGCGCCGCTTCGCGCGCGATCCCGAGCGCGACGGCTGCATCGACGAGGCCGCCGCCGACCGCGACGGTATCGGCAGCATGTGTCTCCGGCGTATCGCCTTCGGCAACTGCCGCGGCGATGCCGCCTTGCGCCCACGCGGAGGATGCGCCGTGCCCAAGCGGTGCCGCCGAGATCAAGGTCACCGTCCGCGGTGCAAGCTTCAGCGCGCAGAACAGTCCGGCAAGACCGCCGCCAACGATGACGACGTCGTCGGTGCGGGCGGGGTCGTGGATGTCGTGTTGCATGTTGCTCGCTCTCAATTGCTCAGATTGATCATGCGCTGGACCGAGCGCCGCGCACGTTCCGCAAGCGCGGGATCGATCGTCACTTCCTCACCAAGCGTCAGCAGGCTCTCCAGGATGTTCGCGAGCGTGATGCGCTTCATGTGCGGGCAGAGATTGCAGGGGCGAAGCATCTCCACTTCGGGCAGCTCGGCCCGGACATTGTCGGCCATCGAGCATTCCGTGATCATGACGAGCCGCCGCGGCCGCTTCGCGCGTACCCAGTTGATCATGTGCGCGGTCGAACCGGTGAAGTCGGCTTCCGCCAGCACGTCCGGCGGGCATTCTGGGTGCGCGATGATCTGCACGGACGGATCGGCCTCGCGAAAGCTCCGCAGCTCTTCGCCCGTGAAGCGCTCATGCACCTCGCAGGCGCCATTCCAGGCGATGATCTTCACGTCGGTCTTCGACGCCACGTAAGTGGCGAGGTATCGGTCGGGCAGGAAGATCACGGTCGGGGCGTTCAGGCTCTCGACCACCTGCACCGCGTTCGAGGACGTGCAGCAGATGTCGACCTCGGCCTTCACCTCGGCCGAGGTGTTGACGTAGGCGACAACAGGCACGCCGGGGAACTTCTCCCGCAGCAGCCGCACGTCCGCACCGGTGATGCTGGCGGCGAGCGAGCAGCCCGCACGCGAATCCGGGATCAAGACGGTCTTGTCCGGATTGAGCAGCTTCGAGGTCTCCGCCATGAAGTGCACGCCGCATTGGACGATGATGCCGGACTTCAGCTTGGTGGCTTCGACCGCGAGCTGGAGCGAGTCGCCGCCGATATCGGCGACGCAGTGGAAGATCTCCGGGGTCTGGTAGTTGTGGGCGAGGATGACCGCGCCCCGCGCGCGCTTGAGCTCGTTGATCGCATGAATCGTCGGCGCCATCAGCGGCCATTCGATCGACGGGATCACGTGCTTGACGCGGTCATAGAGCGGCGCAGTGGCGCGTTCGACCGCCGGCGTCCATTCCAGGGAGGGCATCGGCCATGTCGGTCCCGGAGGCGCGGCGCGGGGGAAGGTGATCGGCTGGCCTTGCGGCCGATTGGCAAAGTCGTCGGGACCGTACATTCCAGTGATCGGCATTGAAGCCTCCCAAGTGTGGCCATTAGGTGTGCTATTATGCTCAGTTTGAGAATATATAGGGCCCGAGAAAGCTGGCCGAGCAGGCCGGACAGAAGCCATATATGCTCAATATGAGCAAATCAAACGTAGCACGCACGGGCGAGTATCGCTAGGGCCTGCCGTACACATTCCCGTCACCGCGCACCTGTCAGGCGAGGTCGGATTGAAACGCAATGCTCCCGCTTCAGCTCTTCGTGGAATGCAATCGTTTTTGCCTTGGGATTTTCATGCATATGCATTAAACGGGCTGTCCCGCGGCTGCTGATTTGCGGCTCCGCCAAGGACAGACGAGGACAACCATGTCGACACAGATCGGCGAGCTCGCACCGGCCTCGCGTTCCTCCAACTGGCGTACCCCGGCCGTCATCATCCTCTGCGGTTGTGCCATCGGCATGCTCGGCTTCGGTCCGCGCTCGGCGCTCGGCTTCTTCGTGCAGCCAATGAGTCACGAATTCAGCTGGGGCCGTGACGTGTTCGGCCTCGCCATCGCCGTGCAGAATCTGTTGTGGGGACTGGGCCAGCCGTTCGCCGGTGCGGTCGCGGATCGCTTCGGCCTGTTCCGGGTGATGTGCGTCGGCGCGCTGCTCTATGCCGGCGGGCTGCTGTTGATGCGCTATTCCTCGACGCCGCTGTCGCTCAACATCGGCGCCGGGGTGATGATCGGCTTTGGCCTCGCCGGCTGTTCGTTCAATCTGGTTCTGTCGGCCTTCACCAAGCTCTTGCCCGCGGAGAAGCGCGGCATCGCGCTCGGCGCCGGCACGGCGGCGGGTTCGTTCGGACAGTTCCTGTTCGCACCGATCGGTGTCGCCTTGATCGACAATTTCGGCTGGCAGCAGGCGCTCTCCGTATTCGGCTTCCTGATGCTGCTGATCATCCCGCTGTCGCTGGCGCTCTCGACGCCGCCGGTGACAAGCGTGAACAGCGCAACGCCCGCGGATGACCAGACCATCACCAAGGCGCTTGCCGAAGCCTTCGGTCATCGCTCCTACGTGCTCCTGGTGCTCGGCTTCTTCACGTGCGGCTTCCAGCTCGCCTTCATCACCGTGCATCTGCCGGCGTTCCTGGTCGATCGCGGTATCACCGCACAAACCGGCGGCTGGGTGATCGCGGCGATCGGCCTGTTCAACATCATCGGATCGCTGAGCGTGGGGTATCTCCAGAACTATCTTCCCAAGCGCTACATCCTCTCGGCCATCTACTTCACGCGCGCGCTGGCGATCCTCGCTTTCATCTCGTTCCCGATCACGCCGTTCTCGGCGATCGCGTTCGGCGCGATCTCCGGCTTGACCTGGCTGTCGACGGTGCCGCCGACCTCGGCGCTGGTGGCGCTGATGTTCGGAACGCGCTGGCTCGCGACGCTCTACGGCTTTGCCTTCGTCAGCCATCAGGTCGGCGGCTTCCTCGGCGTCTGGCTCGGGGGCATCGTGTTCGAAAAGTTCGGGTCCTACACGCCGATCTGGTGGCTCTCGATCCTGTTCGGCGTGCTCTCGGCGCTGATCAATCTTCCGATCGTGGAGAAACCCGTTCAGCGGGCGGTTGCGCAGCCTGCCTGATCGGCTAAACATCCCCGACAAACAAAGTCAGGGAGTTCAGTCGTGGCCACATTCAAGGCGATCAGGATCGACAAGGCGGACAAGGGTACCACCGCGCAGCTCGCGCAGTTCGACGAAGCCGAGCTGATGGAGGGCGATGTCACCGTCCGCGTCGAATGGTCGACGCTGAACTACAAGGACGGCCTTGCGCTCACCGGCAAGGCGCCGGTGGTGCGTCGCTTCCCGATGATCGCCGGCATCGATTTTGCCGGCACGGTCGAAGCCTCCTCGCATCCGCAGTGGAAGGCGGGCGACAAGGTCGTTTGCACCGGCTGGGGCATGGGCGAGACCCATCTCGGCGCCTATGCCGAGAAGGCGCGGGTGAAGGGCGACTGGCTGGTCGCTCTTCCGCAAGGGCTATCGGCGCGCGACGCCATGGCGATCGGCACCGCCGGCTTCACCGCGATGCTCTCGGTGCTGGCGCTGGAGAAGCATGGCATCTCGCCGAAGAGCGGCCCGGTCGTGGTGACGGGCGCTGCCGGCGGCGTCGGCTCGGTCGCGATCGCCGTGCTCTCGAAGCTCGGCTACCACGTCATCGCTTCGACCGGGCGGGCCTCCGAGGCCGACTACCTGAAGCAGCTGGGGGCTGCCGAGATCATCGACCGCAACGAATTGTCGGCGCCGGCAAAGCCCCTCGCCAAGGAGCGCTGGGCCGGCGGCGTCGACAGCGTCGGCTCGACCACCCTCGCCAACCTGCTTTCGATGACGAAATATGGTGGAGCGATCGCGGCCTGCGGCCTGGCGGCCGGCATGGACCTGCCGTCCTCGGTGGCGCCGTTTATTTTGCGCGGAGTGTGCCTTCTCGGCATCGATTCGGTGATGTGCCCGATCGAGCCCAGGAAAGCCGCCTGGCAGCGCTTGGCCTCCGACCTGGATCGGACAAAACTAACTGAAATTACTGAGGAAATCTCGCTCGACGAGGTTCAGGGCTGGGGCGCGAAAATCCTCGCCGGCCAGGTTCGCGGCCGCGTCGTGGTAAAAATTGTCTGACGGCGTTCAGACTTTACCAACCAAGCTGCTTCAATCTCGCCATGGTTCGTATGGTAAGCAGCGGGTAAAGAGATAAAGGCATCGCCCGCTGCGGGGGTTGGTTCGGAGTTGAGCATGCTTGCGCGTATTGTGTTGGGGGCTGTCACGGCGGCAGCGACGTTTGCGCCGGCCATCGCTGGAAGCATGAACGCCGACGAGGCGCGCCGCTTCGTGGCCGGCAAGGTGTTCGCCTTCACCTGTTTCGACGGCACCCGCGGTGCAGGCCGCATCCTCGACGATCTCGGCGCCGCCGGTGCGGTGCAATTCTCGGGCTCGGGCCCGGTCAAGCACCTCCGACTTCCCGGCAATACGCTCCAGATTCGCGGCCAGAACGTTTGCGCCTCGATCAAGGGCATTCCGTTCGAGCCCTGTTTCAACCTCGAAAAGACCGACGATCGCAGCTTCCGCGGTTCGGTGTCGGGCATGGGCTTCGCCTATTGCGACTTCCGTCACCAGGGCGGCAACCAAATGCTGATGGCGCGCGCTGCGGCGCGGCCGCGCTCGCTGCACAAGCCGGAGCACACCGGCACGGTTGCCGCATCGAACACCGAGGTAGCCGCGCGCGTCGAGACGCCGCGTGTCGAGGGCAGCCGGCTCGAGCCGGTGAAGTCCGAGCCGGCGAAGAACGAGGGACCGCTGGAGCTGCGCCGCTCCACGCAGTGAGCTCGCCTGCGCGGGACAACCCGCGCCATTGATCGTCGAAGGCATGATCGAACACCAAGCCGCCTGCGCCGTAGTCATACGGACGGCGGCTTTCATGCCTTGGTAGCTGTTCGGGCCGCAGTTTGCGCGTGGCCGGGGGGCGGTCCCACGCAAAGGTTCAACGATGTCGCTCTATTTCTTCCGCATCAGCACCGGCCGTTATTCCGGCGCCGCCGACCTGCCGTACGAGTTCGAGGATCGCGCAGCCGCCTGGACCGAGATGACCGAGGTGTGCGCCAATCTGCTCAGCGGTATCGCGCGCAGCCTGAAGCCGAACGCCGAATGGTGCATGGAGCTGCTCGACGAGGACAAGCAGCCGGTCTTTCGAATCAGCCTCGTCGGCGAGGCCATCGGATGTAAAGCGTCCTAGCTCCGACTTGAAGCTGCAATTTACAACTATGACGGGATCATTTCCTTTCGCGCTCAATCATTTAGCGTGCAAAGTCAGTATTTCTGCGAGGGATTTCGTTAACCAAATCGGAATGTGAGAAGCTCACTTTTTGGGCAATGGCGCAGTCAGGGGAAGCCGACAATGACTCGGCTGCGCGTTCCTTCGGGGGAAGCATGCCCATGTTGAGCCTAGTTCAGAATCTGAGGATCGGGACCAAGCTGGCGATTGCGTCGGCGCTCGGTGTGCTCCTGGTTGGGGCCATGATTGCAAGCCAGATGCTCGGCAATGCGGACATTCGCGAGAGCAGCCAGAGCGCGCTTGCGCAGCAGCAGATCGCGCGCGACGCAGTCAAGGCCGAGGCTGCGGTTCGCGGCATGCAGCTCGCGGTACGAGACCTTCGCCTTGCCAATAGCCAGGCTGACATTCAGAAGGCCGTCCAGAACCTGGGCGACCAGCAAAAATCGACGAACGCGCTGGTCGATGGAATGCTGAAGCTTTCTCACGAGGTGGAGAACCGCGCTCGGATGGAGAAACTGAGATCGCTGGCTGCGAATTACGAAAAGGCCGCGCAGCAGATCGCCGGCGTGCGCGGCGAAGCCCTGGCCGCCAGCGGTGCAGACGGAGCGGCCCGCGCTGCGAAGCTCAATGAAGACGTCGTTCGCATCGCGCGCGAGGTGACCCTGCCGATTGCCGGCGAGCTCGACGTGCTGATCGGCCAGATCGCCGACTACGCAAGGCACAAATCCGAGGAAAAGAATGCCGCGGCCGCGGCACAAATGAGATCGAGCGAGCAGCTTGCGATCCTGGTCGGCGCACTCGCCATGCTCGTCCTCGTCGGCTCCTGGCTGATGTCGTTCCTGACCATCGGGCGGCCGATCCGTGCACTCACGGTCGCCATGGACAAGCTCGCCGGCGGCGATTTCTCCGTGGTTCTGCCCGGTCTCGGCCGCAAGGACGAGGTCGGCGGCGTCGCGGCGGCCGTTGAAAAGTTCAAGGTCGTGTCGGAGCAGAAGGCGCGCGAGGACGCCGAAGCCAAGATCAGGCAGGACCAGATTGCGGCCGCGCAGCGCAAGGCCGAGATGCACAAGCTGGCTGACAGCTTCGAAGCCGCGATCGGTGAGATCGTCGATACCGTGTCCTCGGCCGCGACCGAGCTGGAAGCTTCCGCCTCGACGCTGACCGCGACCGCGGCGCGCGGCCAGGAGCTCACGACCATGGTTGCTGCCGCTTCCGAGGAAGCGTCCACCAACGTGCAGTCGGTCGCGTCGGCGACCGAAGAGCTGTCGTCGTCGATCACCGAGATCAGCCGGCAGGTGCAGGAATCCGCCCGCGTCGCCGGCGATGCGGTGAACCAGGCTCGCACCACGACCGATCGCGTCGGGGAGCTCTCCGCTGCTGCGGCGCGGATCGGCGACGTGGTCGAGCTGATCAACACCATCGCCGGCCAGACCAACCTCCTGGCGCTCAATGCAACCATCGAGGCCGCGCGCGCCGGCGAGGCAGGCCGCGGCTTTGCCGTCGTCGCTTCGGAGGTCAAGGCGCTTGCCGAGCAGACGGCGAAGGCGACCGGCGAGATCGGCCAGCAGATCGCCAGCATCCAGACCGCCACCGAGCATTCGGTCGGCGCGATCAAGGACATCAGCCACACCATCGAGAAGCTGTCGGAGATCTCCTCGACCATCGCAGCCGCGGTGGAAGAGCAGGGCGCCGCAACGCAGGAGATCTCCCGCAACGTGCAGCAGGCGGCGACGGGCACCCATCAGGTGTCGTCCAACATCACCGACGTGCAGCGCGGCGCGAGCGAGACCGGTTCGGCATCCTCGCAGGTGTTGGGGGCCGCGCAATCGCTGTCCGGCGACAGCAACCGGCTGAAGCTCGAAGTCGGAAAGTTCCTCGATACCGTGCGCGCGGCCTGACACGTGCCTTTTCGCGAGCGTCCGCATCGTAACGGGAGATGCCGGTGCGGCTGCAACAAAGAGTTGCAGCGAAACCACGATCGCTGCGCACGAGCCGTATTTTTACGTAGCCTCCTGTTAACGCCTGTTTGCGATTATGCGCGCAATCCTTCGGGAAAAGAACCAGCCAGCATTGTTGAACTGACCTTCGCCCGGGTCGTCCGTTGTGACGTCTGCGGCGCAGGTGATGTGCGCGTTGCCGGGTAATCATCGGGATTGTCGTGATGTCGAAGTTGTCGATCGTCTTCAAGCTGCTGACCGTGCTGTCGGTCCTCGTGCTCTCGCTCGCCGGCGTCGGCGTGATGGCGATCGGCACGATGCAGAACATCAACGCCCACACCGTCGAGATCGCGGAGAGCTGGTTGCCGAGCGTGCGAGCCCTCGGCTCGATGCGCGCCGACATCAACGAGCTGCGCGTCGCGCTGCGCCTGCACCTGATGCAGGACACCGCCGAAGGCAAGGAGGCCGCCGAAAAGCGCCTCGCCAATTTGCGCGAGCGCATCGAGAAGACCCGCAAGGTCTACGAACCGCTGATCAATGCGGCCGAGGAGCGCGCGCTCTACCAGCAATGGTCCAAGGCGTGGGCCGAGTACCTGAATGGTGTGCAGGACGTCATGGCGCTGTCCCGCAAGAGCGTTGGGCGCTTCCCGACCGACGCCAACGAGATGTTGCAGACCAAGGTGGCAAAGATGGCCCAGGCGGCCGATCCGCTGCTTCAGAAGGGCATCGAACTCAACAACAGCGGTGCCGAGCTGGAGACGAAGCAGGCGGCGGAGAGCTACGCGGCGGTCTTCCGCGTGCTGGTCGGCGTCATCGTCGCGGCTGTCGTGATCGCGATCGCCGCCGCCTATTACCTCGTGCGCGACGTTTCTCGCGGCATTGCCTCGATCATCCGTCCGATGCAGTCGCTCGGCGAAGGCGACCTCTCGGCCGAGGTGCCGCATCGCGGCGAGAAGACCGAGATCGGCTCGATGGCGGATGCACTCCAGATTTTCAAGGAGGCGCTGATCGCCAAGAAGGCCGCCGACGAAGCGGCGGCGCGCGAAGCCGAGGCCAAGATCGAACGCGGCCGCCGCGTCGATGCCATCACCCGCAATTTCGAGGTCATGATCGGCGAGGTCGTCGAGACCGTATCGTCGGCTTCGACCGAGCTCGAGGCGTCTGCGGCAACGCTGAGCGGCACAGCGCAGCGCGGCCAGGAGCTCGCAACCGTCGTTGCGGCTGCATCGGAGGAAGCTTCCACCAACGTCCAGGCGGTGGCCTCTGCTTCCGAGGAGCTGTCGTCCTCCATCACCGAAATCAGCCGCCGCGTGCAGGATTCGGCGCGGATGGCGGCGGAAGCGGTCGAGCAGGCGGCGCGGACCAACGAGCGCGTCAACGCGCTGTCTCAGGCGGCCGCCCGCATCGGCGACGTCGTCGAGCTCATCAACACCATCGCGGGCCAAACCAACCTGCTCGCGCTGAACGCGACCATCGAGGCGGCGCGCGCAGGCGAAGCCGGCCGCGGCTTTGCCGTCGTCGCCTCCGAAGTCAAGGCACTGGCCGAGCAGACCGCGAAAGCGACCGGCGAAATCGGGGCGCAGGTCTCGGGCATCCAGGCGGCGACGCAAGAATCCGTCAACGCCATCCAGGAGATCGGCGGCACCATCGAGCGGCTGTCGGAGGTGTCCGCGGCGATCGCCGCCGCCGTCGAGGAGCAGGGCGCGGCCACGCAGGAGATCTCGCGCAACGTTCAGCAGGCCTCGCTCGGCACGCAGGAAGTGTCGTCCAACATCACCAACGTGCAGCGCGGTGCGATCGAGACCGGCTCGGCCTCGAGTGAAGTGCTGTCGGCGGCGAAGTCGCTGGCGACCGACAGCACCCGCCTGAAGGTCGAGGTCGCGCAGTTCCTGGAATCGGTCCGCGCGGCTTAGAGGCACCCGCTCGATCGTTGTTGACCTCTCCCCGCTGGGGAGAGGTGGAGTGCCCGCCCGACGATCCAGTCTAGCTGCCCGTCTGCGGCGCGGCCGGCGGCGGTGCGATCTGCCGCCGGAACAGGATACGCTGGTAGAGCCAGCCGATCGCGACCAGCACGACGCCGAGGCACATGAACGAGAGCGCCCGATAGACGCCCGTCAGCGTCCACACGTCGACGGCGAACGCCTTGAAGATCGTCAGCGCGATGACGGCGGCAGAAGCCAGCCGCGCACGCTCCGAATTGACCAGGATACCGACGCCGAGCAGCGCCACGCCGAAGGCGAGCCAGCCGATCGAATAGGTGTATTGCTCGGCACTCGTGGTGCCGCCGTAGAGCAGGACCGGGCCGTGATAGAAACGGCGGATCTCCAGCGTCACATAGGTGAGCGCGAACACCAGGGCACCACCCGCAATCGTGTTTGCATATGCGACACTGCGGTGTCCTGCGACCGCGTAGGAGAGCAGCAGCATCAGCACGGCCGGCAACGCATAGCCAAGCAGCAGCAGATTGAACACGAGGCCGCCGACATTGACGCTGGAGAGCAGCAGCGGGTTCTCCAGGATCAGGAGACCGATCACGCTGATGAGGCCGGCGATCGCCGTCAGCACGACCGCGCCGACATTGTGCACGATGCTGTGGGTGCGCAGCCGAAGGCGCTCCAGGCCGATTGCCATGGCGAGCGTGACACAGACTTGCAGCGCGAACTCGAGCAGTGAGGGGGCCGCGGTCATGCGACCGCCAGTCGCGAAGTGCCGGATCTCCATGAAAGCGAGCAGGGCCGTGAACAGGATGGCGGCGGTCTCGACCACGCGCAGCGGCGCATCGTCGGCGCGGCGGCGCAGGAAGATGCTCGCGCCCCAGAACGAGGCGGCCGGCAGGCCATAGCCCCACAACAGCCAGTTGAAGATCGGCGTGGTGCCGACGGCATCGCCGACGATGCGCGGATCATAGACGATGCGCGCGGTGACGATCGCAGCGAAGATGGCAGCCAACCGCCGCAGCACCGGAATCGGCCGCTGCAACGAGATCCAGGCGGTGCCGAGCGACATCAGCGCGAGCGCGATGGTGAGCCAGCCCTTCTCCAGGGCGAAGGTCAGCGCCAGCGCCAGCGCGCCGAGTGTACCGGTCGCGAACAGCGCGACCGAGGTTGCAACGCCGGGCCGCTCTTCGCGGCGCATCAGCGCTTCGGTCGCAGCGCCAAAGGCCGCAGCGAGCAGCACGGCAAGGATCGCAAACGGGATCGAGCGGTCGAGATGGGCAATGCGCGCATAGAGCGCAACCAGGATGGCGATGGGCGTTGCGACGCCCGCCGCAGACCACACCACGGGAATGATCGCCGAGTTCGAGCGGCCTTGCGCGAAAAAGCCCGTGACGCCGAAGCCGGCGGCGAAGATCGCGGCCGTCACCAGATGCAGCGTCACCGCGCTGTCGGTCGCGACCGGGCCGACGCCCGGCATCGGGCCGCCCGGCAGCACCAGCATGTCGGGGTTAGCGCGCACCGCCCATTCGGCAAACACGATGAAAACGGTCGCCGCGGCCGCGCCCAGCGCGCCGGTCGCCGCCGGTGCGCGCCAGGCGACGAACAGCGTGCCGCCGACGAGGAGCGTGAACGCGATCAGCGCGAGATCCGCATGCGCGCTCGACAGCACGACCAGCATCGCGCCGAACAAATAGGCGCCGAGCGCGCCCGATGAGACCGGCTCGATTTCGCCGTCCTCCATGCTGGGTCCGAACATGAAGCCGCAGACGACGAGCAGTGCGGCGAGCACGAAGCCGGCGATGGCATGGAAGGCGTGCGGCGCGACCTGCACCTGTTCGATATCGAGACCCGGGAATATCCAGAGCACCGCGAAGGCAATGGTCGTGACCGCAAGCCAGCGCCATAGCCTGATGCGGGCGAGCCCGAAACTCGCGGCCGTCACGACCGCAAGATAGATGTAGAGCGCCCAATAATCCGGCTTGCCCGAGGAGACGAGGATCGGCGTCACGAAGGCGCCGACGACGCCGAGCCCGGCGAGCGCGGGGCCGTGCAGGAGCGCTGCGGCCAGCGTGCCCATCGCAACGATGCCGAGCAGCACGAAGGCTGTCGCAGGCACGAGGAAGTCGTAGAGCGCGTACGCCGCGTAGATGGTCGCGAACGCCACCGCCGTGCCAGCCGCGGTGAGGATCGCGGGAATGTTGGCGATAGGCAGCGCCGCGATGCTCGAGATGCTCTCCTTGCGCCGCGTCCATTCGCCGGCGCCGAGCAGCGCAGCGGCGAACAGGCCGCCGAGGAACACGCGCACGCCGGGGCCGAGCAGACCGGCCTCGATCGAATAGCGCACCATGAAGAAGCCGCCGAGCGCGAGCGCCAGGCCGCCGATCCACACCACCCAGCGCGTGCCGAGCCGCTCCTCCAAGCCGGGTGCGGGCGCCGGCAGCGGCGGCGGTGCGCCGGGCTCCGTGTCGGCCTCGAGCGGGGGAGAGGAAGCATCCTCGGTTAGGGGCGGAGGCGGCGTCTCGGGTTCGGGCGCAAGCGGCGGCGGCTCTGGGGCGGCCGTTGTGGTGGCGGCTGCGGGCGCCTGCTCCCAAACAGGCATCAACGGCGGCGGCTGGACCGGACGTTGCGCGGAAAACATCTCTTCAAGCGAGTTCAGCCGCCGGCGCAGCTCGGTCGCCTGGTTGGAGGACTTGATCGCGATCAGGAAGGCGATGATCGCAATGATCAGCGCGAAGACGTCAAACGGGCCGTCGAACATGAAGCCTCCAGGCAACCGGCGGGGCAGGGGCCGGTCGCGCATATCAGGATCTTAATTTCTTGAGCATGATCTTACCGGAAAACCGCTACGCACTTTGCGCTAACGCGGCCGTTCGGGTCCGGATCATGCTCTAGCGCCGGGAGCGTACGCGCAAGCCCGGCGCGGGCCGCTCCTGGAGCACCTCGCGGCGGAAGCGGTAGAGCGCTGCCGGCCGTCCGCCCGTCTGTGTCGACATCACCCCGGTCGGTTCGACCAGGGCCTCCATTTCGACCAGGCGGCGGAAGTTCTGCTTGTGCAGGTGCCGGCCGGAGATCGCCTCCACCGTATGCTGCAGTTCAGTGAGTGTGAATTCAGCCGGCAAAAGTTCAAAGACGACAGGACGATACTTCAACTTTGCGCGCAGCCGCGCGATTGCCGTGGCGAGAATCCGGCGGTGGTCGAACCGCATCGAGGTCCCGAGCGGGGGAAGCGTCTTGCGCGCCAGTGCCGCAGGACGTCCGTCGCGGCGGGCCTCCTCGATCAGCCCGGCCTCGTAGAGCAGCTCGTAGCGGTCGAGCACGCGCTCCTCGTCCCAGGGCGCGCCGTCGAGACCGAAATAGAACCGCACGCGATCCTTCCGCGGCAGCGCGCGAACAGTCTCCGGCGTCTCCGCCTCGGCCCATTCGCTCAGCGCAGGGATGATGTCGCGGGCGATCATCGCCGGCGGCTGCTCGCGCCAGTCTTCCCAGGGGAAGAAGCGATACCAGGGCGCGAAGCTCGCCGTGTTGGTCGCGAGCTCGCCGCCCGCAGGGCGCGTCAGCGCGAGATAGCCGATCGAAACGATATGGGCGCCGGTGTCGCCGGCCTCGGCATGACGGCCGCGGTCGCCGAACGTGTAGAGCTGCTCGACATAGCCGAGCCGCAGCCCCGCCTGTTGCTCGACCCAGGCGCGCAGGCCGATCTCGAACGTGCGATGGCTCACCGCGTCGAACGGACCGAACGGCAGGCCGGCAAGCCCGTCGGCACCGTGTGCGGTCAGGATCAGCGGCTCGTGGTTCTCGATCGCGACGATAGCGGCGGTGAGGCCGATTTCGATTGGCGTCAGCAGCGTCTCGCTCATACGGCTGCCGTGTCGTTGAATTGAACGGAATGCCGCATGGTTAAGACGGCCCATCCGCGGACTCGGTGCACCTTTCCCGCTTGCGGGAGAGGTCGCGTCGCATCGACAGATGCGAGGCGGGAGAGGGCTCTATCCTCTGGGGGAGTCTTCGTCGCCGAGATACCCTCTCCCCAACCCTCTCCCGCAGGCGGGAGAGGGGGCGCACCTCCATCGTGACAACCAGCTGTCATTCGAGCTCGATCGCGAAGGGGCGGCCTTCCACCATCATCGCGCCGGGGCCCATCTCGTCGAGCGCGCGCAGCATGCGGCCGTTGCGTCCGAGCGCATGATCGGCGAGGCTGACGATGCGCCGGTTCGGCGAGGCGATCGGCGAGGCCGCGCGAATCTTCCTGGCGATCTCGATCTCGTCGCGATTCGGATTAAGCGCGCAAACGGCCGCGAACGCACTGGCAGTGGAGCGGCTGATCCCGGCATAGCAATGCACCACCAGCGGGGCGCTGCGGTCCCAGCCGCGCACGAAGTTGAGCACCTGCTCGATATGCGTCTCCGACGGCGCGACGAAGCCGTCCATCTCCTCAGTGATGTCGTCCATCGACACTTTGAGATGGTTGGCCGGGAGCACCGACACGGGACGCGCCACCTGCTCGACATTGGCCATCACGGTCAGCACGTGGCTGGCCTTGGTGAGGCGGACGGTTTCGGGAAGCGCGGCGAGGGAACAGACGTGGATCATGGCGAACCTTTTTCTTGATTATAGCCGCGGCCGTTGGGTGGGCAAAGCGAGGCGTGCCCACCACTTTTGTCGCAAACGCGAAGTGATGGTGGGCACGGCGCAAGAGCGCCTTTGCCCACCTTACAAGACTCACGCAAACACGGCGCCAAACCGCTCCAGAAACTGCTTCTCGGCCCGCGCCGCGGTCCAGGGCGTCAGATAGTCGCGTCGGACGCTGTCGGAGAGACCCGGATCCTTGCCGAACAGGCGCCGCGCTTCGCTCGCGCTGAAGCCGGCGAGCTCGGTTGCCTCGAGATAGGCCGCGCCGCGATCGGCGGCCTTGATGGCCTGCGTGATGTCATCAGGCAAGACCGGCGGCAAACCGAAGCGGATATGGATGGCGCCGAGCAGCCGCTTCTCGACGACCTTGTAGTGACCGTCGAGCACGGCCTTGAACGGCGAGATCATGTCGCCGATCACATATTCCGGCGCATCATGCAGCAGGGCCGCGAGCCGGACGCGCTGGTCGACGCGGGGTATCTCATGGCGCAGCACGGTCTCTACCAGCAGCGTATGCTGTGCGACCGAAAATATGTGCGCTCCGAGGGTCTGCCCGTTCCAGCGCGCCACCCGCGCCAGGCCGTGCGCGATGTCGCCGATCTCGATGTCGAGCGGGGAAGGATCGAGCAGATCGAGCCGCCGGCCCGACAGCATGCGCTGCCAGGCGCGGACCTCTTCGTTGCGCGCTGCCTTCTTCGCCGTCATTTGGCCTTGAGGCGCAGCTTGCGCTGGGTCTTGCTGCAGGTCGCATGACAGTGGCAGTCGACCAGGTGGTCGTTGACCATGCCGGTCGCCTGCATGAAGGCGTAGACGATGGTCGGGCCGACGAATTTGAAGCCGCGCGAGGACAGCTCCTTGGAGATCTGCACCGACAGCGGCGTCGAGGCCGGCACGCTTGCCGTGGTCTTGAACTGGTTGACCTTCGGCCGTCCGTCCATGAAGTCCCACAGCAGCTTCGAGAAGCCCGGGCCCTTCTCCATGATGTCGAGATAGGACTTTGCGCTCAGGATCGCGCCTTCGATCTTGGCCTTGTTGCGCACGATGCCGGCATCGTTCATCAGCGCGTGAACCTTCTTGGGCGTGTAGCGCGCGATCTTCTCCGGCTGGAAATCGTCGAAGGCTTTGCGGAAATTGTCGCGCTTGCGCAGGATCGTGATCCAGGACAGGCCGGCCTGGAAACCGTCCAGCATCAGCTTCTCGTATAGCGCGCGGTCGTCGTATTCCGGCACGCCCCATTCGGTGTCGTGATAGGCGACATAAAGCGGATCTTCGCCCGGCCAGGGGCAGCGGGTCAGGCCATCGGGATGCAGGCGGGCCGCGCGGCTCATGCGATGGGCTGCTTGGCTGGAATGCGAACGACGTCTGGTTCAGCCAGCGTCAAAGCCAGCCCCCCAGCGGTGAGCGGCTGGCCTGCATCGAGTGCATCGGCGACCCGATCGATGCGCACCAGCGCGATGCCCTTGCCGCCGGCCGTCGAGCCGATGGTGCCGACCGGCTTGTCGCCGGCGAGAATGGTTGTGCCAGGCTCGGGCGAGGCGTCCTCGAGCAGCACCTTCACGCTGCGCGTGCGCGCGGTGCCGCGATGCTGCATGCGCGAGACGACCTCCTGGCCGACATAGCAGCCCTTGTCGAAATCGACGCCGGCGAGGCGATCCATGTTGGTCTCATGCGGGAACGCATCGCTGTACATGAAATCGAGCCCGCCGCGCGGCACGCCGAGCGCAATGCGGTGCGCCTCGTACTCGGCTGCATCGACCAGCTCGGCGCCAATGAGATCGGACAGTTTCTGCTTGAGATCTTCCGGGACCAGGATGCGGTAGCCGAGCCCCTCAGCCCGCGGATCGGCAAAGGCAAGGTCAGGCTGCGCCGCCGGCTCGCCGTCCCACGCCGCGAGCACGCCGAGGTCGAGCTTGTCCACGGTGACCTTGGCGCGCAGCTTGTAGAATTTCAGCTTGGTGGCGAGGGTGTCCGCCAGCGCTTTCGGGCAGTCGATCAGGAACCCGCCGCCGTGGCCCGCGGGCGCTTCCGTGATCAGGAAATCCACGATGATCTTGCCCTGCGGCGTCAGCAATGCGCCGAATCGCCCCAGACCAGGCTTCAGCCTGTCCAGGTCGGTGGTGACGAGGCCATTGAGGAAGCTGCGTGCATCCTCACCCGCGACTTTGATCACGCCCCGGTCGGGAAGAAACGCCGATTTCATGCGAAAATCTCTTGCGACATGTTGCTCCGGAACGTAAGCCCGCAACGCATAAACGACAAGACCTCGAGCCCTGCGCTTGGGGATGAGAGAGGCCCAATGACCCAGCATTTCGATGTGATCCTCAAGGGCGGCACCGTAGTCAACCAGGACGGCGAGGGCGTCCGCGATATCGGCATCACGGGCGGTCGCATCGCCGAGCTCGGTCCGCTATCGCAAGACTCAGCCGCCGAGGTGATCGACTGCAAGGGCCTGCACGTCCTGCCCGGCGTGATGGACACGCAGGTGCATTTCCGCGAGCCCGGGCTGACGCACAAGGAAGACCTCGAGACCGGCTCGCGCAGCGCCGTGATGGGCGGCGTCACCGCCGTGTTCGAGATGCCCAACACCTCGCCGCTGACCGTGACGGAGGCCGAATTCACCGACAAGGTGAAGCGCGCCCATCACCGCATGCATTGCGATTTCGCCTTCTTCATCGGCGGCACCCGCGAGAACGTCCAGGTCCTGCCGGTGCTGGAGCGCGCACCCGGCTGCGCTGGCGTCAAGGTGTTCATCGGCTCGTCCACCGGTGCGCTGCTGGTCGAGGACGACGAGAGCCTGCGCCGCATCTTCCAGGTGATCCGCCGCCGCGCCGCCTTCCACGCCGAGGACGAATACCGCCTCAACGAGCGCAAATCGCTGCGCATCGAGGGCGATGCGCGCTCGCATCCGGTCTGGCGCGACGAGACCGCGGCGCTGTTGGCGACGCAGCGCCTGGTCAAGCTTGCACACGAGACCGGCAAGCGTATCCACGTGCTGCACATCTCGACCAAGGAGGAGATCGAGTTCCTGCGCGACCATAAGGGCGTCGCCTCCTGCGAGGCGACGCCGCACCATCTGACGCTGGTCGCGCCGGAATGCTACGAGCGGCTCGGCACGCTGGCGCAGATGAACCCGCCGGTGCGCGGCGCCGATCATCGCGCCGGCATCTGGCGCGGCATCGAGCAGGGCATCATCGACGTGCTCGGCTCCGATCACGCTCCGCATACGCTGGAGGAGAAGCAGAAGATATACCCGGCTTCGCCCTCAGGCATGACCGGCGTGCAGACGCTGGTGCCTGTTATGCTCGATCACGTTAATGCGGGTCGGCTCTCGCTGGCGCGCTTCGTCGACCTCACCAGCGCCGGCCCTGCGCGCCTCTACAACATGGCCTGCAAGGGCCGCATCGCCGCCGGCTACGACGCCGACTTCACCATCGTCGATCTCAAGCGCAGCGAGACCATTACCAACAAATGGGTGGCGTCCAAGGCCGGCTGGACGCCGTATGATGGCGTTCGCGTCACCGGCTGGCCGGTCGGCACCTTCATTCGCGGCCGCCGCGTGATGTGGCAGGGCGAGCTGGTGACGGCCGCGCAGGGCGAGCCGGTGCGGTTTCTGGAGACGCTGAAGGCGTAGGGGCGGCAAGCTCGTCATTGCGAGGAGCGAAGCTACGAAGCAATCCAGAATCGTTCCTTGGTGGCAGCCTGGATTGCTTCGCTTCGCTCGCAATGACGAGAGGAGAGGTCTACATTTCATTTCGAACGGGAGTGTAGTCCGATGTCCCAGCCATCATCTCTCATCACCACCGAACAGCTTGCCGCTCGCCTCGGCGATCCCGACCTGCGCCTCTACGACTGCACGACCTATCTTGAGCCCGCGCCGGAAGGCGGCGTCGTGCCTTATCGCGCAGTTCCCGGTGACAAGACGTTCGCCGCCGGCCACATCCCGGGCGCCGATTTCCTCGACCTGCAAGGTGAGTTCTCGGACACCTCGTCGCAACACTTCTTCATGATGCCCGATGTCTCCCAGCTGGAGGCCGCCTTCGGCCGCCACGGCCTCGATGCGGGCAAAACAATCGTGCTCTACAGCATCGGGACGATGATGTGGGCGACACGGTTCTGGTGGATGCTGCGCGCCCTCGGCATCGATGCCCACGTGCTCGACGGCGGCTTCGACAAATGGCAGCAGGAGGGGCGGCCGGTCGAGACGGGCGCGCCGAAGGGCTATCCAGCGACGACCTTCAAGGGGGCACCGCGCGCAGGCTGCTTCGTCGACAAGGAAGCCGTGCTGGCGAAGATCGGCGATCCCGCAACCGTCATCGTCAACGCGCTCGGGCCGCAGTTTCACCGCGGCCTCGAGCCGAGCCGCTATGGCCGTCCGGGCCGCGTTCCCGGCAGCGTCAACGTTCCCGCAGCCACACTCGTGAATGCCGACAAGACGGTGACGAATCTTGCGGATGCGCAAGCGAAGTTCGCCGCCCAGGGCGTCACGCGCGAAAAGAACGTGATTCTTTATTGCGGCGGCGGCATCTCGGCGACGATCGACCTCCTGCTGCTGACGCAGCTCGGCTACGACAAGCTGACGCTCTACGACGCTTCGATGGGCGAATGGGCGAGGAATCCGGCGCTGCCGATCGAGACGGATTAGGTTTGCTGACCCTTCCCTCAGTGAAAGATCCCATTTGTCCTGCACAAGAGGTCGTCATGCCCGGGCTTGTCCCGGGCATCCACGTTCTTTCATGCTGGCGGCAAGACGTGGATGGCCGGGACAAGCCCGGCCATGACGATGTGGAGACTATCGTGGCCAACGCGCACTGCTCATATGCGATAGCCCTTCCTCCAGCAGAGGGTAAGATCAGGGCAAGAAATCTCGGAACCTTTGCCCTGGGCCTGCATCCAATGTCCGAAGCCAAGGGAGCTAACCGCCATGCCATGGACCCCAGGCCTGACCGCCCGCGTCAAGACTTCGGAAGCTGCGCTGGTGGACCGCGCGCGGCGCCGCGACGAGGCCGCATTGCGCGAGATTATGCAGGCCAATAACCGCCGGCTCTTCAGGCTCGCCCGCGGCATCCTGCGCAGCGACAGCGACGCGGAGGACGTGGTGCAGGAGACCTATGTCCGCGCCTTCACGCACCTCGATGGATTTCTTGGCGAATCGGCGCTGTCGACGTGGCTATCGCGCATTGCCATCAACGAAGCGCTCGGACGCACACGCGGTCGCAAGCCGCAGGTCGAGCTGGGATCGGTGCCGGAGGCAACGCTCGAAGCGCAAATCATCCAGTTTCCGCTTTCGTCCGCCGCAACTGATCCGGAAAAGTCCATGGCCCAACGCGAGATCCAGCGTGTCGTCGAACGCGCGGTCGATGAACTGCCTGAGACCTTCCGCATGGTCTTCATTGCGCGGGTGATGGAAGGGATGAGCGTGGAGGAGACCGCCCAGCTGCTCGGCATCAAGCCCGAGACCGTGAAGACGCGGTTGCACCGTGCGCGTACGATGCTGCGCGAGAACGTCGAGAAGAAGATCGGTCCGGTCGTGATGGATGCGTTTCCGTTCGCCGGTGAGCGTTGCGAGCGCCTGACGGAGGCCGTGCTCAGGCGCCTTCGCATCGGGGCGTAATTTTTTCGGGAACGTTCGCGCGAAATTGGCATCCAACCTGTGCAAGCAACAGTCCGGAACGTTTCCGGCCCACAGGAGTGTCAAGCCATGTTGATCCGATGGAGCGCGGCGGCCGTTGCGGCGATGATGTTGTCGAGTCCCGTTTTGCTGCAAGGCGCCAGCGCAGCCGACAAGCCCACCGATCCCCAGATCGCGCATATCGCCTACACCGCGGGCGTGATCGACATCAACGCCGCCAAGCAGGCGCAGAAGAAGGCCAAGAACAAGGACGTCAAGGCGTTCGCCGAAGACATGCTGCGCGACCACGAAGCAGTCAACAAGCAGGCCCTCGCGCTCGTCAAGAAACTGAACGTCACGCCGGAGGACAACGACACCAGCAAGGCGCTCTCGAAGCAGGCGGCAGACAAGCTGGCCGAGCTCGAGAAGCTCGATGGCGTGGCGTTCGACAAGGCCTACGTCGCCAACGAGGTCGCCTACCACAAGGCAGTCAACGGCGCCTTGGAGACGCAACTCATTCCGTCTGCGAGCAATGCCGAGCTGAGGAGCCTGCTGCAGACCGGGCTGAAGATCTTCCAAGGCCATCAGCAGCACGCCGAGCATGTTGCGGCCGAGCTGAAATAGGAGCCTCGCATGATGCCGGGACGTCTCGCTTCGATCGCGCTTGCGCTCGTCCTCCTGTCGACGATCGTCCCGGCACGCGCCGCGACGATCGAGATTACGATGGACAATCTCGTGATTGCTCCGGCTGAAGTATCGGCGAAGATCGGCGATACCATCACCTGGGTCAACAAGGACGTCTTCGCCCACACCGCCACCGCCAGGAACGGCGATTTCGACGTGATGCTGCCGCCGATGCAATCGGCGACGTCAGTTCTGAAGAAGGCTGGAATGGTCGAGTATTACTGCCGCTATCATCCCAACATGAAAGCGACGCTCAAGATCGAGCCGTGACCGAGGGAGAGAGCGCGTTCCCGACTCTGTCGGGAACATCTCCCGGTCATCGCGAGATTAATGCTTGTCCGCCGGCAACGGCTTCCATGCGATAAGAGCGGCAGACTTCGCGACCTCTTTCGCAGAGTCATTCATCCGTCAACTGGCCCCGCCCGGGTGGCGGGGTCATTTTCGGGAAGGCTTACTGCCTGGAGATGCCGACCGAGAATTCGCCGTTGCGGATGCGGCCGGGAAAGCCCTCGACGAACTTCGCCACCGCGTCCTCGCCATAAGTGCCGACGAGCTCGGCGAGGGCCGCGAACAGGCTCGCCTGCGCCAGGCAGTCGCCGTCGACGCCGTCATGACGCGCCTCGGCCCAGGCCTCGTTGAGATAGCTCAGTGCGGCCTGTTTCTGCTCGTGATCGGGCAGCGGCGCGCGGGCGGGGGCGTAGGAAATCGGCTGGCTCATGAAACTCGGTCAGGCTGGGGCGCGATCCACGGCGATGCGCTGTGCGAGAGGTGTAGCACGGGCGTTAACGACCGCTAGGCCACATCTTTAAGAACGGTTAACGGCTGTGAACAAAGTCGATGACAGGGTTCCAGTCACGCACATGCGTCGACCGCGCCGTCGTTCCGGGGCGCGCCTCGCGCAAGCCCGGAATCCATCGGGCATCAGAGACGGTGGATGAATGGATTCCGGGCTCTCGCTTCGCGAGCCCCGGAATGACGGGGTAGCTAGTTCGCGTAGCGCGCCGTGAGATCGCGCGAGATCTTCGAGCCTTCCTCGATGTAGCGGCGGATCGCCACCATCGCGGCCGGCGTGCAGCTGCGATAGGTCTGCTGAAAACCGTTATAGCCGCGATTGAAGCCGGCGATCATGCGGGTGCGGCGCTCGCCGGAGGGGGTCTCGGCATCGATCAGCGCCTGCATCTCGTTGCGCCATTTGTTACCCTCATTGGCCCCGCAGATGCCGCGGAGATAGTGCAGGCCGCCGAGGATCTCGGCCAGCCGCTGCAGTTCGCCGTCAAACGGCGCCGCCACGTCCTGGGCCCTCGCAGGCACGGAGGCGCAGGCGAGAATCAGGACAAAAATGGCCAGAAATCGCGACGACATCGGCGGCTGTATGCCCCCTCGGGACGGCTGGCGCAAGGCGGGCCGTCAGGCCCCAAGCAGCCGGTGAGCGGACTGGATGACCTCCTCCAGCCCCCCGGTCAGCTTGAGGTCGCCGAGGCTTGCCAGGGCGCCAGGGGCGATCCAGCGGTAATCGTCGAGTTCGTCGTTCAGCGCCGGCTCCCGGGCCGTCCAGCGCGCGGCAAAGGACATGATCAGGTAATGGCCGGCGCCGGTCGCGGCCGGCAGCACCTCGCGCCAGCCGGCGAGGCCAATGATCTCGATGCGAAGGCCGGTTTCCTCGTCGACCTCGCGGCTCAGGGCCTGATGCAGCGATTCGCCGAACTCGACCCGGCCACCCGGCAGCGAATAGAAGCCCTTGGCCGGCGAGCGGGCGCGGCGGACCAGCAGCACCTTGCCGTCGCGGAAGATCGCCGCGCTGACCGCAAGCTGGGGATGGGCAGGATGGACGATTGCGGCCAATCGCGTCACCTATCCGGATGAATTCGCCATGATGGTGTCGACGTCGGCCTCCGCGCCACCATTGATGATGCCGCCGCAGGCTGCGATCAGCGGCTTGACCCAAAGCGTGGCCTGCTCGGCGAGGCGGACGCGCGTCGTGTCCTTCTCGACCTCGCGCATGGCCGAGCCGACCGCGGTCAGGATCGAGGTCATGGTATCCGTCAAGTGGTCGAACTGGGCACGCACGTTGGGATCGGCTTTCTCATAGGCTTCGATCGCCAAATCCCGCGCCTTGAAATTCGACGCCGTGAAATGCTCGGCATAAGACAGCGGCGTCCAGGTCAGGAAGTCTTCGGCGCATTCCGGCATATCCGGCACTATTTCGAGCAGCATCACGGCTTCATTGAAATGGTTGAGATAGTCGGTGGCAAGCCCGGTCCGCGGATTGATGTTGGCCACGCGCAGCCGCTCGGCCCAGGCGGTCGCCTCAGGGCCCGTCTGTACATGCGTCCGCGCGGGTTGGGAGGCCGTTGAGCTCATCTGCCGCAGTGTTAACGTTCGGGGTTAAAAGGACCTGAACGGACCCTATATAGGCCTCCAAGGATGTGTGGACGCTTCGTCATAACTTCGGCCCCCGCGGCTTTGCGGCAACTGTTCGGCTATGTCGAGCAGCCGAATTTCCCGCCCCGGTACAATGTCGCCCCGACGCAACCGATTCCGGTGGTGCTGCTCGAGAACGGCGCCCGCCATTTCCGCCTGATGCGTTGGGGCTTGTTGCCCGGCTGGGTCAAGGATTCCCGTGGGTTCACGCTCCTGATCAACGCCCGCTCCGAGACGGTGCTGGACAAGCCTGCGTTCAAGAATGCGATTCGCCGCCGGCGCGGCCTGATCCCGGCCGACGGCTATTACGAATGGAAGACGGAAGGCGGCCGCAAGCAGCCGTTCTTCATCCACCGTGCCGACGGCGAGCCGCTCGGCTTTGCCGCTGTGTTCGAGACCTGGGTCGGTCCGAACGGCGAGGAACTCGACACGGTCGCGATCGTCACCGCCGCGGCGGGCGAGGATCTCGCCGCGCTGCATGACCGCGTGCCCGTCACCATCAGCCCGCGCGACTTCGAGCGCTGGCTCGACAGCAAGGGCGACGAGATCGACGCGATCCTGCCCTTGATGAAGCCTCCGCGCGCCGGCGAATTCGCCTGGCACCCAGTCTCCACCCGCGTCAACCGCGTCGCCAATGACGACGAGCAGCTCGTGCTGCCGATCAGCGCGGAGGAGATCGAGGCGGAGGCCGAGGCGGCGAAGCCGAAGAAGCCGACGCGGAAGGTTGCGGCAGCGTCATCAGATGACGGGCAGGGGTCGTTGTTCTAGGTGCGGTGCCGTAGGGTGGGGAAAAGGCGCAACGCGCCGTGCCCACCATCTCTCTGGTCGTCCGCTGCGCGATGGTGGGCACGCTTCGCTTTGCCCACCGTACAGCAGCGGTGTTCTAAACAATCTCCCGCGCCCGCAGCCCCGCGATCTCTGCCGCATCGAACCCCAACTCGCCCAGCACCGCATCCGTATCCGCGCCCAGCTCCGGCGCCATGCGATCCAGCCTGCCGCCGCCATGGGCGAGCTTGAAGCCGCTGCCGGCAAAGCGCAGGCGGCCGTATTCCGTGTCCAGCTCCTGGATCGCGCCGCGCGCCTTGATTTGCGGATGGTCAATGACCTCTTCGACCTTCCAGATGCTGGCGCAGGGCGCGCCGGCGTCCTCCAGAATTGTCTCCCATTCGCGTGCCGGCCGTTTTGCCAGCGCTTGCTCGATGATGGCGCGCAGCGCGCCCTCGTTCTCGTTGCGGGCGAACCAGTCCGCAAAGCGCGGATCTGACAGCGTGTCCTCGCGGCCGAGCGCAGCCATCAATGCGCGGTACTGCTTCTCGTTGTTGACGGCGAGCAGGATATGGCCGTCGCCGCACTTGAACAAATTTGCCGTGGTCCGGCGGCTCACTGCCTGGTTGCCCGACAGCTGCTGCCGATGGCCGGCGACAGACCAGTCCGCAATCTGGCCGGAAAGAAACGCCAGCGTCGCCTCCAGCATGGAGACGTCGATCAGCTGCCCCTTGCCGGTGCGGTCGCGCTGATACAGCGCGCTCGAGACACCAAAAGCAGCGGTGGCGCCCGAGAGCACGTCGCACACGGCAAAGCCCGCGCGCGTCGGCCCCGTCTCGGGGTGGCCGGTGATCGCCATGATGCCCGATAGCGCCTGCATCTTGCCGTCATAGCCGGGCCGCAGGCGGTCCGGGCCCGTCTGGCCGAAGCCCGACACCGCGCAATAGATCAGCTTCGGGTTGACGGCCGACAGCGCCTCGTAGCCGATGCCGAGCTTGTCCATCACGCCGGGGCGGAAATTCTCCATGACCACGTCGACGCGGCCTGCGAGCTTCTTCACGATCGCGATCGCCTCCGGCTTCTGCAGATCGAGCGTCAGGCTGCGCTTGTTGCCGTTGACCGCCTGGAATGCCGGCGCCAGACCGCGCTCGGCCCATTCGCGGCTGAGCGGCGTGCGGCGCATGTCCTCGCCCTCGCGCCGCTCGACCTTGATGACGTCCGCGCCCAGCAGTGCGAGCTGATAGCTCGCATAGGGGCCGGCCAGCACTTGCGTGAAATCCAGGATCTTCACGCCCTCGAACGGTCGCGTCACGTCGCTCTCCCTCGGCTTATTGTTGTTGGAGGACGTCAGGCGGCGCGGTTGCCGCGCGCAATCTCCTTCTGCTTGTCGAAATCGGCGCGGCGCCGCGCCAGCTCTTCGGGCGAGAGCTGCGCGACATTGTTGTAGTCGAGCTTCCAGGAGGCGTCCTCGCTCCAGCGCAGCGGCGATTGCATCGTGGTCTGCGGACCGCTCGCGCTCTCCAGCAGTCGGAGCGCCAGCTCGAGCGTCTGCGCCTGCGAGGCGATGTCGTGCGGCTTGCCGGCGGAATTGCCGAGCGGGAAGTCGGAGAACAGGAAGCGCGGCACGGCCGCGTGCTCGACGATGTCCTTGGCGCAGCCCATGATCACGGTCGGGATGCCATTGCGCTCCAGGTGCCGCGCCACCAGCGCCGTGGTCTGGTGGCAGACCGGGCAGTTCGGCACCAGCACCGCGACGTCCACCTTGTCCGCGAGGCAGCGCGCCAGGATCTCCGGCGCGTCGGTGTCGAGCGTGACGCGATGGCTGCGGTTGGTCGGCGCGCCGAAGAAGCGCGGCGCGACTTCGCCGATGCGGCCGGCGGCGGATGCCTTCAACAGCTGCGGTAGCGGAAACCAGGTGCCGCTGTCGGTGGCCGACGTGTGCTTGCGGTCATAGCCGATGTGCGAGATGCGCAGATCGTGCTCTTTCGACGTGTCGCCGTCATAGACCTGATAAAACTTCGCGCTGCCATTATACGCCGCGCCCGGCCCCTGGTCGCCCTTGGCCGGATCGTAGGGCGCCGCGGTGGTGATGATGGTAACGCGCGACTGAGCCAGCGGTTTCTTCAGCGGCTGGAACGGCGCCTCGGTGTAATGCGCCCAGCGGTACGGCGTGGTGTAGCCGATCGCCGCGTAATAATCGCGGGTGCGCTGCATATAGGGGACGGGGGAATCGTAGTCGGGCGCAAAGCCGAATTCGTCGTCGCGCGGAGCAGACATGGCGCGTCTCCTGGTTCTTGGTTGGGGCCAGACTAGAGATAGTTGCGGGGTTGCTCAACGGGGGAGGGAGAATGCAGGACAGAATTGCAGTTGAGGATAGCGCGGCGCGGACGGTGCCTCTTACCCTCCCCTGGAGGGGGAGGGTCGATCGCGCGTAGCGCGAGCGGGGTGGGGAGATCTCTCCACTCGGGCACTGTTGGAGGTGGAGAGACCGTCACCCCACCCCGGCTCACATTTCGCTGCGCTCAATGTGAGCCGACCTTCCCCCTCCAGGGGAGGGTAAGCACACCTACCTGAACACATGCAGCGCCACATACTGCAGCAGCATGATCGCCTTGGCGTCGATGATGCGGCCGTCGGCGATCATCGCGAGGGCCTCGTCGATGGACAACTCCAGCACCTCGATGTCCTCGCCCTCGTGTTCGAGGCCGCCCCCATCGCTCACCCGCATCTCGGGCTCGTATTCGGCGACGAAGAAATGCAGCTTCTCGGTGATGGCGCCGGGGCTCATGAAGGCCTCGAACACCTTGTGGACGTGGTGCAGGCGATAGCCGGTCTCTTCCTCTGCCTCGGCCCGGATGCGCTCCTCGGGCTCGGCGTTGTCGAGCACACCGGCGGCCGCCTCGATCAAGAGGTCGTCGTAACCGCGGATGAAGGCCGGCAGGCGGAACTGGCGCACCAGGATCACGGTCCGTCGCGCAAGATTATACGGCAGCACGGCGGCGGCATTGTCGCGCTCATAGGTCTCGCGGTGCTGGGTCTGCCACTCGCCGTTGGCGCGCCGGTACTCGAACGTTGTGGTCTTCAGCGTGGTCCAGCCGTCCGAGAGCACGTGGACGTCCTTGATGCGGACGCGGTCGGAAATGGTCATGAGGTCTCTCTCTTCTTCACCTCTCCCCGCTTGCGGGGAGAGGTCGGATCGCCCTTGCGATCCGGGTGAGGGGGTACAGATCCGTCGACGGTCCCACGTGCGGAGAGAGGCCCCTCACCCCAACCCTCTCCCCGTAAGAACGGGGCGAGGGGGCGCAGTTGCGTTCGCGGCCGCATCCCGAACTCAATTGCTTGGCGTTGTCGCGCGGCCGTCGAGCCACTTCTGGAACATCACGGATGTCGACAGTTCGAAACCCAGCGAGCCATAGAACGCGTTGGCCTGCGCGTTCTCGCGCCGGACCAGAAGCTGCAGCTTCGAAATCCCGGCGCTTCGCAGCCAGTCCTCGGCCGCCGCCATGATAATGCGGCCATGGCCACGCTTCTGACAGCTGGGATCGACGGCGACGTAATAGACCCAGCCGCGATGGCCGTCATGGCCGACCATCACGGTGGCGACGATCGCGCCATTGTCGCGGCCGAGCAGCACGGTGGAATTGTCGCGCCGCCGCGCCAGTGCGATGTCGGCATGCGGATCGTTCCAGGGCCGCGTCAGGCCGCAGCGCTGCCACAGCGCGACCACGGCCTCGACATCGGGGTCGGTGATCGCATCGATCGCAAGGGAAGAGCTCACAGCACCTTCCCCGGATTCATGATGCCGAGCGGATCGAGCATGGCCTTGATGGAACGCATCAGCTCGATCGCGGTCTTGTCCTTCACTTGCGGAAGCTCGTCGCGCTTGAGCACGCCGATGCCGTGCTCGGCGGAGATCGAGCCGCCCATGCGCAGCACGATCTCGAAAACCACCGCGTTCACATCATGCCAGCGCGCCAGAAAGTCGGCGGTGTCGGCGCCGATTGGCTGGCTGACGTTGTAGTGCAGATTGCCGTCGCCGAGATGGCCGAACGGCACCGGCCGCGCGCCGGGGATCAGGTTCACCACGGCCGCATCGGCTTCCGCGATGAATTCGGGCACGGCCGCAACCGGGACGGAGATGTCGTGCTTGATCGAGCCGCCTTCCGGCTTCTGCGCCGCCGACATCTCGTCGCGCAGCTTCCAGAACGCGCCGCGCTGGGCGAGGCTCGCCGCGATCACGGCGTCGTCGACGATCTCCTCCTCCATGGCACGGCCGAGGATCATCTCCAGCGGCGTGCGGGCATCCTCGCTCGGCGATGACAATTCCATCAGCACGTACCAGGGATGCTTCTCTGCGAGCGGATCGCGCACGTCGATGCCGTGGCGGACCGAGAAATCCACCGCCAGCTCCGACAGCAGCTCGAAGCTCGTCAGCGCGTTGGCGGCTTCGCCTTGCGCGATGGTGAGCAGCTTCAGCGCCGCCGCCGGCGATTTCAGCCCGACGAAGGCGGTTTCGATCGCCCGTGGCTTCGGAAACAGTTTCAGCGTCGCCGCGGTGATGATGCCGAGCGTGCCTTCGGCGCCGATGAAGAGGTTGTGCAGATTGTAACCGGTGTTGTCCTTCTTCAGCTTCGACAGCGAATTGAGCACGCGCCCGTCGGCGAGCACCACTTCCAGGCCCAGCGCCATCTCGCGCGCGACGCCATAGGCGAGCGCCGCGGTGCCGCCGGCATTGGTCGAGAGATTGCCGCCGATGGTGCAACTGCCTTCGGCCCCTAACGACAGCGGAAACAGCCGGTCGACCTCGGAGGCCTTGGCTTGCGCGATCTGCAGCACCACGCCGGCCTCACACGTCATGGTGTTGGAGGCGGTATCAACTTCGCGGATCTTGTCGAGCCGGCGCAGCGACACCACCACCTCGCCATTGTGCGGCGTCTGGCCGCCGACGAGCCCGGTGTTGCCGCCCTGCGGCACCAGCGCGATGTTGTGCGCGGAGGCGAGCTTGCAGATCGCGGAAACCTCCGCCGTCGAGCCCGGGCGCAGCACCAGCGGTGAGCGGCCGTGGAACAGATTGCGCTCCTCGGTGACGTAAGGCTCGATATCAGTCGGGTCGGTGATGGCGTGGCGGTCGCCGACGATCTTGCGGAATTGCTCGATCAATTCGGGCGCAAGCGGCGGGGTGGCAGGCTTGTTGATGTTCATGTCCTCGTCTCTTGCTTCAACGCGCCACCGCGGCGCGGCGCAGCCGGTCGTTGATCGCCTCGCCCAGACCATCTTCGGGAATCGGCATCACCGCAATCGCCCGCGGCGCTTTCGCGTCGAGGCTGCGAAGATAGCCGAACAGATTGGCGGCGGCTTCATCGAGATCGGCGGTGGGCGACAAATTCATGACGGCCGAGGCGGCGTCAAGCCCGGGCAGGCGCTCCGGGCCGAACGCCAGCAGCGCATCGCCCGGCGCGACCTCGCGTGCGTTGAGCCGCACAAGGGCGCGCGGCGCGTAATGCGAGGCCAGCATGCCCGGGGCCAGCGGCTGGCTGTCGTCGCTGTCAGCCTCCACCGGCGGCCGCGCCAGCTTCGCGCCCAGCACAGCCTCGATCCGCTCGCGCGATAGCCCGCCGGGACGAAGCAGCATCGGCGCGTCGAAGCAGCCGATGATCGTCGATTCCACGCCGACCATAACAGGTCCGGCGTCGATGATCAGGTCGATCCGCCCGGCAAGGTCGCTCTCGACATGGGCGGCCAGCGTCGGCGAGACGTGGCCGGAGATGTTGGCCGAGGGCGCCACCACGGCGCCGCCGAAGGCGCGCAGGATCGCCTGCGCGACGGGATGGGCGGGGATGCGGATCGCCACCGTGTCGAGGCCGGCCGTGGCGAGATCCGCCACCGGGCAGTCCTCGGTCTTGGGCACCACCAGCGTCAGCGGCCCCGGCCAGAACGCCTCCGCGAGCGCCAGCGCGCGCGCATCGAACCGCCCGATCCGCCGCGCGGCTTTGAGGTCCGCGACATGCGCGATCAGCGGATTGAACGCCGGCCGGCCCTTGGCGGCGTAGAGATGGGCGATCGCGACCGCATTGGCAGCATCCGCCCCGAGCCCATAAACCGTCTCGGTCGGGAATGCGACCAGCCCGCCGGCCGCAAGTCGCCGGGCGGCGGCTTCCGCGCCGGCCTCGCCGGCCGGCAATATCAGCGTTTCGACACCCGTTTTCACAGGGATAAAATTCCTCATCTCGGCCGCTTGCAGTGCGTCAAGCCCGACGCTATAAGCCGCCTTCTTGTCGGAGTGTGGCTCAGCCCGGTAGAGCACTGCGTTCGGGACGCAGGGGTCGCAGGTTCGAATCCTGCCACTCCGACCATTCTTCCAAGTACTTATAGTTTCTATGTTTTTCCTGCGCAATGAAATGCGCAATGATTTCAGGCACGGCAGCCATGCCTGTCGCTCCCAAGGCTTATGCCAAGGGCGTCGAGGAGCAGATAAGGCGAACGCCTGCCGCCTCTTCATCCGGATGGTGAAGGCCGTCGTTGGCTTCCAACTTCTCTACGCTCATTCCAAGCCTGCGCGCGGCCTCCCTATCGACACCCGCTTGGGGCCAGGTCGCTGCCACTGCGTGAGGATTCTAGGCAGGCAATGTCACCAGCCATTAAACCTCTGCCATCTTTCAATGCCGTTGTCCGTGGCGGCATAATATTCGGAGAATTGAGCTCCGGTCGCACAGGCGTGATTCGGGAGTATTCGAAGTCGTGTGCCAATCGGAAAGCAATTTTCAAGAGAGATGACAGAACCGTCTCTTACGGCAAGGATTCCGTGTTCCTGATTTGCTGCGATCATCACCAAGTCTTCCTTGAGGGGGCGCCCCCCTAAATCGCATGCGATCCCGTATCCGTAATCATGGCGCTGACGAGCAGTGCCGCGGTCTCGGCTCATCGCCATCCATCCGGCATCGACGATAATCCAGCCTTTCTCCGACTGATGGCCGACCACGGTCGTCAGCACGGAAAGGGCAATATCGTCGAACGCGCAGACGCCGACATTCGTCATGAATAGATCGAAGAACACGTACACGCCGCAGCGCACTTCCGTAACGCCGTCCAAGGCGCGGGCGGACAGCGCTGTCGGGGTCGATCCGACGCTCACGACCGGGCACCGAAGGCCGGCAGCGCGAAGCCGTTCGGCCGCGCGAACGCTCAAGGCACGCTCCTGCTCCGCCAAGCGCTCCAGGGCCCCGGGCTCGTCGAGCTCATAGGAGTTTCCGGCATGAGTCAGCACGCCGCGAAGTGTGGCGCCGCCGGTGTGAAGAATGCGACCGATCTCGATGAGACGCTCATCCTCGGGGCCTACACCCGATCGGTGCCCGTCAGTGTCGACCTCGAGCAGGACGTGGAAAGGATCGCTATGGGACTGCGCCTCGACGACGGCCTGCGCAGCCTCGACCGAGTCGACCAGAATCTTGAGGCGGCAGCCCCGATCACGCAGTCGCTGAGCCCGGCCGAGCCGGTGCGGCGCGATGCAGACGGCGTAGAGGATGTCGTCGTAGCCCGCAGCAAAAAACTCCTCGGCTTCGCGCAGGGTCGAGACGGTGATGCCGTTCGAGCCCGCGGCGCGCTGCCTGTCCGCAACAGCGAAGCATTTGGTCGTCTTGACGTGGGGACGGAAACTGACGCCCAAGGCGCTCATCCGGTCCTGCATGCGGGCGATATTACGCTGCATGCGCACGACGTCGACGATGGCAGCGGGCGTTTCGATGTCGGAGAAAGATGTCATGCTTAGTCCAGATATTCGCCCTTGGCGCGCAGCACTGGCACGTCGTGCTCCAGCCCTTCGGCGATCAGCGCGCTGACGGCGCCGGGCTCGAGATCCGCTCCCCGTGGCAGTTCGACACCAACCGCCGTCATTTGCCGCACGACATCCGGGTCGGCAAGTGCTGCGCGCAAGGCGTCGTTTAGTTTCTGACGCACCGGAACGGGCGTTCCCCTCCGCACGAAGATCGCGTTCCAGGAGCGGAGTTTCACGCCCGGAAAGCCGGCCGCTGCCGCAGTGGATATTTGAGGCGCCTGCGGCAGGGGTTGATCACTCAGCGCCGCGATTGCCTTGATCGTTCCGCCGAGCACTTGAGGTAGCGCCGTGGTGGTCTGGTCACACATGAAGTCGACGTGACCACCCATGAGGTCGTTCATCGCTGGGGCAACGCCGCGATAGGGAACATGGGTGATGTTCAGTTTCAGGTTTGACAGCAGCAGAACGCAGGCATAGTGCGAAATCGATCCGACGCCAGCGCTGCCATAGGTGAGTTTATCGCGGTTGGCACGGGCATAGGTGACGAACTCATGTAGATTGGATGCCGGCAGGTCCGACTTCGCGACAAGAAGTGTGGAAGCCATCCCTGCGAGCCCCACAGGCTCGAAGTCGGCGGTTGGGTCGTAAGGAAGGCGCTTGTAGAACGCGACATTGGCGACATGTGTGCCGATGGTGCCAAACCCGAGCGAATATCCATCCGCAGGCGCCTTTAGCAATTTGGTTAGGCCGATGGTGCCGCTGGCGCCGCCAACATTTTCCACGATGATCGATTGCTTCAAGTGGGCGGCCATGGCTTGAGCCACCGCCCGGCCAAGTGCATCGCTCGGGCCACCGGCGGGAAACGGAACGATCAGCGTCAATTGCCTCTCGGGAAACTCCTGAGCCGTTGCCGCAGAGATGTTCAATCCGACTGCGAAGATGGCGGCCAACGTGCGAGATATCATGAAAAGTCCTCCAGCCACGGAACGAGGTCGTCGAGGTTCGGAGATTCTTTCTCGGCTGCCGGCGCGCCCTCCGGACGAGCCAAGCCCACGCGATTGTGCCAGTAGGTGCGCAGCCCGACGGCTGAGGTGCCGATGAGGTCGTAGCCGGAGCCTGCGACAAACGCTGCGTCCGCGGCCGACACGCCCAGCATGTCCAACGCAAGACGATAGGGGCGGGTGTCGGGCTTATAGAAGCCGGCCTCTTCCGCGGTGATCACGACATCCCATTGTGTGCGGAGGCGGGCGGCGGCCATTCGTCCAAGGCGCGTCGAGCAATTGGTCACGACTGCCAGGCGCGCGCGTCCTGCCAACTGGTCTAGCGCAGCCTGCGCCCCGCTCCAGACCGGGAGGGACATCCAATTTGCTTCGAGGGCGTCTGCCGTCGACGGCGCGAGACCGGTTGCGCGCGCAGCCTGGCGGACCAGACTCTCATACGGAACATACCTCCCGCAACCATACGTCAGGCGGAGATACTCGGCCCTCCAGGCTCGGCCCGATGTTTCGGATCCGGCGGCGGCATTCCAGACGCTCCAAGAATCGAGGAGCGCCGTGAGAAGATCGAAAAGAACGGCGCGGGGCATGGTCATTGTCAAACTTCTATCACTTTCGTGATCAGTTGTATTTAAGTATGATTGTCTCTTCCATTCAGGAAAATTGAATGATTGCGCTTGAGGATTTTCGGTTCGTGGTCGCCCTGAGCCGAACCGGCTCGCTAAGCGGGGCAGCGAGGGCGCTCGATGTCACGCCGCCGGCGCTTTCCATGCGATTGAAAAAACTGGAGGCCGTTCTCGGGATCAATCTTGTCGTCCGCAACTCCCGAGGGCTGCGCTTCACGCCGGAAGGCGAACAACTCGTTCATGAAGCCCAGTCTCTGTTGGCGCGCATCGATGATCTCGGGAACAGTCTCAGCGGCGGCGTATTTGCCGGCCCCCTAAGGGTTGTCGCGCCGTTCGGCTTTGGCAGGATTCATGTCGCGCCCGTCATGGCGGCATTCATTCGCGACTACCCACAGGTGCGTGCAACGCTGGATCTTTCCGAAACGCCGTGGAACAGCAATGTCGAAGCTGACGTCGTCATCCATATTGGGACAGTCCGGGATTCCTCGTGGATCGCTCATCTTCTTGCCCGCAACGCGCGCTGGGTGTGCGCCAGTCCCGACTATCTTCGACGACGCGGAACGCCGTCACATCCTCGCGACCTGGCGCAGCATGCATGTCTCTCCGTTCGCGAAAACGAAGAGGACGTGACGCTGTGGCGCTACAAGAGCAGCCACGCATCATCCAGGCGATCAGAAGCGCTTCGAATAACTCCGGCACTCACGAGCAACAATGGTGAGGTCGTTCGCGAGTGGGCTATTGCAGGGTTGGGCATCGCACTCAGGTCCGAATGGGACGTGGCGCCATCCGTTAAGAGGGGCGAGCTGCGTCGGCTGTTTCGTGAATATGAATTCGAAGGCGCCGATATTCTGGCTTTGGTACCAACGCGTCGCGGGGTCTCAGCTCGTGTTTCGCATTTTGTTGAAAGCCTCAAAGCCCGCTTTCAACCGAGGCCGCCTTGGCGAAGTATTTGACGTGCATGCCACTCGGCAGCGGGACAACCGGCAATGTCCGCTATGGGCGTGGCAGGGCGGGTCATGGCCCAGAGCCGAACCGGGCAGGACAGCGGCGCGGCCGTGCGACCGCGCCGCTGTGACGCTGTTATGTGGAGGCCCTAGTCCTCGTAGGGTGCGTAGGCTGACGTGCCCCAGCGAGGCCCTTCATAGCCGTAACCAGGACCCCAATATCCGTAGGTGTTGGTGGGGTGCCAACTGCTGCCGATGCGCTGGCATTGGCCGACGCCGGCCATCAACTGGCCGCCGCTCATGGCGGGCCCAGCGGCGCCGACTGCTTCTCCAGCTGGTGGGGTGCACGGGCCGGGACCGCGTCCCGCAGCGAGGCTGGGGCTTGCAGTTGCGAGCGGCAAAATCGCGGCCAGAGTTGCGGCGACGCTCACGAGTTTCGTACGTGTCATGGTTGTCTCCATGTTCGGGTTCAACGGGAGATCAATCCCTCCTGCTTCGAGACGTTCCGCGCGGAACGGTCGCGATTTCGCGAGCAAGAAGGTTTCCTCCGGTTTCACGGAACGCCGCGATTTCCATTCACGTGAGCGCGTCATCGCGAGCCCGCATCATCTGCGAGCCACCAGCACACCGACCAGAAAGGCCACGAGCAGCGACGGCAGCGGGGCGTCGCGCACCATGCCGCGGACGATGTCTTGCCAGTGCTGCTCCGGGACCAGTTTCGGCGATCGCACCCTAGGCGCGGGATCGATGCTCCATTGTGATGCGAGTTCGGCGATCTCGCTTTGCGCGAGGCGCACGCCGTCGCGGACGCGAAAGATCGCCGCATCGGACCGCTCGCGCGGCGCGAGCAGCATCAAGGTTTCGACGGCGGTGCGCAGCGTCATCTCGCCGTAGCCTTGCAGCCTTACCTGCTCCTCGGGGTCGGACGTCATGCGAAATCCCTCGCAGCGCCAATTCTTCATGACGCGAAGTGCTTTGCATGGAAATGGCCGCCGCCGAGCTTGGTTCCCTGCGCGGCGCGAATCGGCGGGCCGACTATTTCCGCAGCAGCTCGCTCAAGGCCGCCGTCGCTTCGGCGCAGCGGATGTCGTCGATCTCCCGCGACAGGCTGAGCGCGCTCGATCTCAGCTCCTCGAGCTTCCAGCTGTCCGGATGCTGGTTTTCGAGCTGACCGAGACGCTTGTTCAGATCGTCCAGTCTCGATTGAAGCTGCCCGATGCTGGCGGCCCCATTCACTTTCCAAACGCGTTGTGCACGCATCGTCGTTCCCCTGATAGTCTCACGGCCTTGTGAGAGCGGTTCATGGCCGGAATGGGAGTTTGTTTTGTCCGGCTTCAGACGGTGGGGAACCGTTGCAGATCGGCAACGAAGTTCTTGTTTGGTGCTCACCCAGCGCCGCACGATGATACCCGCAGGGACGGAATTTGATTGTGCCCTCAGTAGGGGGCGCCGAGGCGGCCTGTGCGCGCGATGATAGGCTCGGGCCGGACGCACTCGAAAAAGATGAGGATGACGCGTGACGAGAATTGTGACCATTGCAGCCGGCCAGCTCGGACCGATCGCGAGGAGCGAGACCAGGACCGCGGTGGTGGCGCGGCTGATGGCGTTGATGCGCGAGGCGCGGGCCTGCGGCTGCGACCTGATCGTCTATCCCGAGCTGGCCCTGACCACGTTCTTTCCGCGCTGGTACTTCGAGGATCAGGCCGAGATCGACAGCTTCTTCGAGCGCGAGATGCCGGGTCCCGAGACGCAGGCGCTGTTCGATCTCGCCCGCGAGCTCGGCATCGGCTTCTGCCTCGGCTATGCCGAGCTGACGCTCGAGGCCGGGATTGTCAGGCGCTACAACACGTCCATCCTCGTCGACAAGAGTGGCGCGATCGTCCTGAAATATCGCAAGGTGCATCTGCCCGGCCATGCAGAGCACGAACCGTGGCGCGAATTCCAGCATCTGGAGAAGCGCTATTTCGAGCCCGGCAGCGGCTTCGGCGTGGTCGATGCCTTCGGCGGGGTGATGGGCATGGCGATCTGCAACGACCGCCGCTGGAGCGAGACCTATCGCGTGATGGGCCTGCAGGGCGTCGAGATGGTGCTGATCGGCTACAACACGCCCGTGCACAATCCGCCCGCGCCGGAGCATGACGATCTCTCGCTGTTCCACAATCATCTGGTGATGCAGGCCGGCGCCTATCAGAATGGCACATTCGTGGTCGGGGTCGCCAAGGCCGGTGTGGAGGAGGGCGTCGACCACATCGGCGGCAGCTGCATCATCGCGCCCTCGGGCGAGATCATTGCGGCCTGCACGACAAAGGGCGACGAGATCGCGCTGGCGCGCTGCGATCTCGATCTCTGCAGTTGCTACAAGCGCACCACCTTCAATTTCGACGTGCACCGCCAGCCGCGCGCCTACGGCGTGATCGTCGAGCGGAAGGGCGTGACGATCATGGCGGATGGGACGCCGGTGCCGCGCAGGGGGTGACGCTCTCTCCTTCGTCATTGATTCCCTTCACGACCACGTGTGTTTATTTGGAAACGTTCATTCCCTATTATCCCGCAATGCAAAAGACCGCCCGCCGCTCCCGGCCTGCCGCCCGTCTGCCCGGCCGTCCCCGGGAATTCGACATGGACACCGCGCTCGACCGCGCCGTGCGTGTGTTTCGCGAGCGCGGCTATCATGCCACCTCGATCGGGGACCTCACTGCGGCGATGCGGCTCGCGACGGGAAGCATCTACAAGGCGTTTCGCGACAAGCATGCGGTGTTTCTCGCCGCCTTCGAGCGCTACACGGCCCTGCGCCAACAGCAGACCCGCAGCGCGGCGGCGCGTGGTGCAAACGGTCGCGAGCAAATCCGCAACGTGCTGCTGTCCTATGTCGAGCACTCCCGGGGAATCGAGGGGCGGCGCGGCTGCCTCGTGGTCGGCAGCGCGGTCGAACTGTCCGCGCTCGATCCGGTCGTGGGTGCCCGCGTCAGCACACAGCTCGCGAGCAACGAGAGCTTCATCGCCGGCCTCATCCGCGCCGGACAGGCCGATGGCTCGATCCCCCGCCATGTCCTAGCCGACGACACCGCGCGGCTGATGCTCTGCATCACGCAGGGAATGCGCGTCGTCGGCAAGGCGCGTCTGCCGCTCGACGCAGGGCGTCTCGTCGGCGCCGCAATGAAGCTGCTCGCCTGAATTTTTTGTCAGAATAGGGAATGACCATTCCCTATACCCTACCTAATGGCCATTCCCTGCGCCTTACCTGGAGTCCATGCGAATGACGATGAATGCCACGATCGAGACCGCACCCGGGCCGGATGCGGTATCGCAGCGTCTTACCTTCGTGCTTGCCGCGGCCTGCGGCATGGTCGCCGCCAACATCTATTATGCGCAGCCGCTGATCGCCCCGATCAGCGCCGCGCTCGGCCTGTCGCATGCAGCTAGCGGGCTGATCGTGACGATGACGCAGATCGGCTACGGCACCGGGCTGCTGCTGATCGTGCCGCTCGGCGATCTCGTCGAGAACCGCGCGCTGATCTGCTCGGTGATCATGCTCGGCGCCGCGGCGCTGCTCGCCGCGGCGTTCGCAACCCATGCGCTGCCGTTCCTGCTCGCCGCACTGTTCATCGGCCTCGGCTCGGTCGCGGTGCAGATCATCATCCCCTATGCGGCGCATCTGGCGCCTGAAGCCATCCGCGGCCGCGTCGTCGGCAACGTCTCGACCGGCCTGATGCTCGGCATCATGCTGGCGCGTCCGGTGTCGAGCTTCGTCACCGCCTTGCTGTCGTGGCACGCAGTGTTCTTCGCCTCCGCTGCGCTGATGATCGTGCTCGCAGCCGTGCTCCGGATGACGCTGCCGAAGCGCAAGCCGGTCACGCGGATGCATTACGGCCAATTGCTGCTGTCGATGCCGGATCTGGTGCGGGCCACGCCGCTGCTGCGGCGCCGCGCGCTCTACCAGGCGAGCCTGTTCGGCGCCTTCACCCTGTTCTGGACGGTGGCGCCGCTCCAGCTCGCCGGCGAGTTCGGCTTCTCCCAGCGCGGCATCGCGCTGTTCGCGCTGGCCGGCGTCGCCGGCGTGTTCGCAGCACCGATCGCCGGGCGCCTCGCGGACCGCGGCCATAGCCGGATCGCGACGCTGGTCGCGATGCTGCTCACGGCCGTCGGCTTCCTCGTGACCTCCATCGGCGCTCCCGGCTCGATGCTGAACCTCGCCTGTCTGGTGGTGGCCGCGATTGCAATCGATGTCGGCGTCCAGGGCAATGTGGTGCTGGGCTTCCGTGCCATCTTCGCGCTCGGGCACGAGCACCGCAGTCGCCTCAATGGTCTCTACATGGCGACGTTCTTCGCCGCCGGCGCGGTCGGCTCGGCGGTCGGAGCCTGGGCGTTCGCACAGGGCGGCTGGACGCTCGCATCGGCCATTGGCCTTGCTTTGCCTGTCGCGGGGTTGCTCTACGCGCTGACCGAGTAGCGGCCGCCGCCGGAACGGTGCGGCCGACCTCGCGATGACGCAATTTCCATCTCGCGGACTGGTTGCGGTTGTAGTACTTTCGTCGCAACGCACCTGGTTAACGGGCGGCAGGGGGGATGCTGATGAAACGTGCGGGGCTGTTTGGCGCACGGCGGGTACGGCCATGGTCGTGGCGGGCGTTTCTGCTCGGACTAGCCGTCGTCGCGGTGTCGGCCGTGGTTCAGGGCATCTGCGTCCTGCTCGGCGCAAAGTTCTATTTCGCAGCGTTCCTGCCCGGCCTGTTTGTGCTTGCGCTGATGGCGGGTGCACCGGCGGCGGCATTCGCCGCGCTGCTCACCGTGCCGCTGGTGTGGTGGGCGTTCATCCCGCCCTTCTTCGAGCTCAATGCGCTGACCAGCGCGCATGCCGATTCCATCAACCTGTTCTGTCTTCTTGCCGTCCTCCTGATCGGCCTTGCCGATCTCTGCCGCGCGACGATGACGATCGTCAGAAGCGGCGGGCTGAAGCCTTCGGGCGAGAGCGCGGCAACGAATCCGCAATAAATCGAGCCGCGCGCGTTGCGCCCGAGCAACAGTCCGGCAACCATCCGCGAACTTGCCGCGCGCCGCTAACTTTTCGAAAAAGATTTGGCCGCAGTTTCTCCCGCGGGAATGACGAGGGAGTTTTCGGACATGAACGGTCACGCCATCCTGGAGAACGTGCGCCGCTACCGCGGCATCGCATCGCTCTATCGCCAGACCGCAGCGTTCCGCCCGGGCCAGAGCTGGTCGCTGCTGGAGCAGGCGAGCGAGTGGGAGGCGCGGGCGCTGTCGGAGCTGGAAGCCTATTTCGCCTCGCGCACGGACCACGCCGCCCCGCTCGCGGCCTGATCGCCGGCCATCGGCGCGCCCCTGAACCGGCTCGCCGAAGGCGCGACCGCCACGGGCAACTACGGAGTTGTCTCCGCATCCTTCTGTGCTAGCAACGGCCGAGACATTCTGCACGTCGGCCGGGGCACGCGATGACCACCTTCAACCGCATCTTCACGACGGAGCGCCTGCTCCAGATCATCGTGGTGCTGGCGGCGACGCTCGCCATGAAGCTGATGAGCTGAGCGAAGCCCGGCTATCGTCCGCCTAGCTCGGGCAAATCAGGCAGATAGTTCGAGCCTTCCGAGCCGAGAAAATCGAACATCGCCTGCGCGGGCGGCAACAGCACCTTGTCGCTGCGGCGGATCACGTACCATTGCCGCACGATCGGCAGGCCCGCGACGTCGAGCACGACGAGCCGGCCCTCGGCGAGCTCATGCGCCACGGTGTGAGCCGAGATGAAGGCGATGCCGAGCCCGGCGATGACCGCCTGCTTGATGGTCTCGTTGCTGCTCATCTCCATGCCGATGATCGGCTCGAGATCCGATTTCTGGAACATGCCCTCCATCAGCGTCCGCGTGCCCGAGCCGGGCTCGCGGGTGAGGAAGGTCTCGTGCACGAGATCGGTCAGGCTGAGGCCGGAATCCTTCTCCAGCCAATGGCCCTTGCGCGCGACGATGATGTGCGGGTTGCGCCCGAGCTGGCGGACGTCGACGGTGACGTCGGCCGGTGGCCGACCCATTACCGCGAAGTCGAGGTCGTAGCCGTGCATGGCCTCGCGGATCTCCTCGCGATTGCCGATGGTGAGCTTGATCTCGATCTTGGGGTAGCGCTTGGAAAACGCCGCGATCGCATGCGGCACGAAATATTTCGCGGTCGAGACCGCGCCCAGATGCACGGTGCCCCCGGTCCGCCCCGCGAGCAGGTCGAGCGCGCCCTGGCAATCGGTGATCGCGGCTTCGACCCGTTCGGCCAGCGCCAGCACCTCCCTGCCGGCTTCCGTCAGGAGCATGCCGTCGCCGGTTCGCTGCACCAGAGGCAGGCCGGCCAGGTCCTGCAGCTGCCGCAGCTGCTGGGTCACGGCCGGCTGGGTCAGCCCGAGATGGCTCGACGCCGCCGTCACGCTGCCTTTGGCCGAGAGCGCCGCGAGCGAGCGCAGTTGCCGGATCGTCAGATGCCGGAGCTGGGCCGCTGCATGGCCGGCGCCATTATAAGAAAATTCTTTGAGGCTCATTATGATTAGAAATTTTCCTTATTAAGCGGCCCCTGTCAATCTCCTGATGCCGGCACTGACTGCGACCTGCCTCCACCGGGAGGGAATGGATGCGGCACCGGCAAAGGGATGGACGCAGATGACCGGGCAACTCAGGCTGGACGACCACCTTCAACGGTATTCCGAGACCGCGCCGTATGCGCTGGCCGTGGCAGCCGCGGTCGATGCTATCGCGGCCGGGGCGATCGAGATTGCCGATCTCATCGCCAGCGGCGATCTCGCCGACGCCTCGGGCCTGACCACCGGGCGCAACAGCGACGGCGATCTCCAACGCGACCTCGACGTCCAGGCGGACGCGATCCTGCGCCGCTGCCTCGGCCGGCTGCCGATCGCGGCGCTGGCGTCGGAAGAGATGCGCGAGGCCCAGATCGTCGATCGTCAGGGGCGAATCTGCATCGCGATCGATCCGCTCGATGGCTCCTCCAACATCGACATCAACATGACCGTCGGCACGATCTTCTCGATCTTGCCGGCCCCCGATGATCTCTCACTCGCCTTTCAGCAGCGCGGCTCGGCGCAGCTCGCGGCGGGCTTCGTCACCTACGGTCCGCAGACCTCGCTGGTGCTGACGCTCGGCGACGGCGTCGACATCTTCACGCTCGATCGCAAGGCGGGCTGCTTCCGCTTCGCGCGCAGCGGCGTGCAGATCGCCGAAGCCTGCGAGGAGTTCGCGATCAACGCCTCGAACCGCCGGCATTGGGATCCGCCGGTGCGCGCCTTCATCGACGAATGCCTCGCCGGCGTCGACGGGCCCGCCAACCACGATTTCAACATGCGCTGGATCGGGTCGCTGGTCGCGGAGGCTTATCGCATCCTCACCCGTGGCGGCGTGTTTCTCTACCCTTCCGATGCGCGGCCCGGCTACGGCGACGGCCGTCTGCGCCTGACCTACGAGGCGCACCCGATGGCGATGATCATCGAGCAGGCCGGCGGCTCGGCCTCGACCGGGCGCGAGCGCATCCTCGATCTGTCGGCGCAAAACCTGCACCAGCGCGTGCCGCTGATCATGGGCTCGAGCAACGAGGTGCGGCGCGCCGAGGAGCTGCACTGCGACCCGCTGCTGGTCGCCAGCGTCTCGGCGCCGCTGTTCGCGCGGCGCGGATTCTTCCGGCTCTGAGCGAGGCGCCGATGTCCAGAAAGCATCCGATCATTTCCATCACCGGTTCCTCCGGCGCCGGCACCACCTCCGTCAAGAAGACCTTCGAGCAGATCTTTTTCCGCGAGAAGGTCAACGCCGTCTACATCGAGGGCGACGCCTTCCACCGCTACGACCGTGCCGAGATGCGTGCGCAGATGGCGAAGGAGGCCGAGCGCGGCAACAAGCATTTCAGCCATTTCAGCCCCGAGACCAATTTGTTCGAGGAGCTGGAGCGCGCCTTCCGCGACTACGGCGAGACCGGCACCGCGGTGACGCGGCACTACGTCCACGACGCCGAGGAATCGGCGCTGCATGGCGCGGCACCAGGCACCTTCACCGACTGGAAGCAGCTGCCGGAGGATTCGGACCTGCTGTTCTACGAGGGCCTGCACGGCGCCGTGGTCACCGATAAGGTGAACGTCGCGCGCTATGCCGACCTCAAGATCGGCGTCGTGCCCGTCATCAATCTCGAATGGATCCAGAAGCTGCACCGCGACCGCAGCGCACGCGGCTATTCGACCGAGGCCGTCACCGACACCATCCTGCGGCGGATGCCCGACTACATCCACTACATCTGTCCGCAATTCACCGAGACCGACATCAACTTCCAGCGCGTCCCGACCGTGGACACCTCCAATCCATTCATCGCGCGCTGGATCCCGACGCCGGACGAATCGATGGTGGTGATCCGCTTCAAGAATCCGCGCGGTATCGACTTCCCCTATCTGCTCTCGATGCTGCCGCAGAGCTGGATGTCGCGCGCCAATTCGATCGTGTGCCCGGGCGCGAAGCTGGACCTGGCCATGCAGCTGATCCTGACGCCGCTGATCATGCAGCTGATCGAGCGCAAGCGCAGCCTGAAGTGAACAGGGAGAGACTCCGATGAACATCTCCGTCCATGCCGAAGCCGACCTCAATGCGGTCACGCACAACGATCTCGCCAATGCCGTCCGCTTCCTCGCGGTCGATGCCATCGAGGCAGCGCAGTCAGGCCATCCCGGGCTGCCCATGGGCATGGCTGATGTCGCGACTGTGCTGTTCTCGCGTTTCCTGAAATTCGACTCCGCGCACCCCAATTGGCCTGACCGCGACCGCTTCGTGCTGTCGGCGGGGCATGGCTCGATGCTGCTCTATGCGCTGTTGCATCTCACCGGCGGCGATATCAGCCTCGACGACATCAAGGCCTTTCGCCAGTGGGGCTCGAAGACGCCGGGTCATCCTGAATATGGCCACACGGCTGGTGTCGAGACCACGACGGGACCGCTGGGCCAGGGCATTGCGACCGCGGTCGGCATGGCGCTCGCCGAGCGGATGGCGAATGCGCGGCATGGCGATGGGCTCGTCGATCACTTCACCTATGTCATCGCGGGCGATGGCTGCCTGATGGAAGGCCTCAGCCAGGAGGCGATCTCGCTGGCCGGTCATCTCGGGCTCGGCCGGCTGATCGTGCTGTTCGACGACAACGGCATCTCCATCGACGGTCCGACCTCGCTGGCGACATCGGACGACCAGCTCGCGCGCTTCGCCGCCTCCGGTTGGTCGGTGCGCCGCGTCGACGGGCATGATCCCGCAGCGGTGGCGCAGGCGATAGCGGAGGAGCGGGAGACCGCAAAGCCGTCGCTGATCGCCTGTCGCACAATCATCGGCTATGGCGCGCCTGATAGACAGGGCACCGAGAAAGTGCATGGCGCGCCGCTCGGCACCGAGCAGACGGCAGCGGCGCGGCGGACGCTGGGTTGGGACTATCAGCCTTTCGTGGTGCCGATCCCGGTGCTCAAGGCGTGGCGGATGATCGGGCAGCGCGGGCAGGTCGACCGCCTCGCCTGGCTCGATCGCTACGAAGGAGCGACGCCGGAGCAGCGCGACCTGTTCGTCGAGGGCAAAGCCGTGACTCTGCCCGCCGCCTATGCGCTGGCCGCGGCGAAATTGCGTGAGCACTTTGCATCCGAGCGGCCGAAGCTGGCGACGCGGCAGGCCTCGCAACAGGTGCTCGAGGGAATCGCGGGAACAATTCCCGGCCTGGTCGGCGGCTCCGCGGACCTCACCCATTCGAACCTGACGCATGCCAAGGCGCAGGCGCCGGTCAAGAGCGGTGCGTTCGCCGGCGACTACATCCATTATGGCATTCGCGAGCACGGTATGGCCGCGGCGATGAACGGCCTCGCGTTGCATGGCGGCTTCATCCCCTATGGCGGCACGTTCTTGGCGTTCTCCGATTACAGCCGGCCGGCGATCCGCCTGGCGGCCTTGATGCGGCTGCGCGTCATCCATGTCATGACCCACGACTCCATCGGGCTCGGCGAGGACGGCCCGACGCATCAGCCGGTCGAGCATCTCGCGGCGTTGCGCGTCCTTCCCAACCTGCTCGTGTTCCGCCCCGCCGATGCGGTGGAGACGCTGGAAGCCTGGGATTGCGCGCTCGCGGCGGAGCATCGCCCCTCAGTGCTATGCCTGTCGCGGCAGGCCCTGCCGACCTTCCGCAGCGATGCGCGCGGCAGAAACCACGTAGCGAACGGAGCCTATCTCGTCATCTCGCCGGATGGTGGCCGCGACGTGACGCTCATCGCAACCGGCTCGGAAGTTTCGATGGCGCTGGAAGCCGCACGCTTGCTCGCGACCGAACACGTTCGCGCCGCAGTGGTCTCGGCGCCGTGTTTCGCACTGTTCGAGGAGCAGCCGGAGGATTACCGCGCCTCGGTGCTCGGCACCGCGCCGCGTGTCGGTGTCGAGGCCGCTGTCGCCGGCGACTGGCATCGCTGGATCGGCACCGACGGTGAGTTCGTCGGCATGCGCGGCTTCGGCGCCTCGGCCCCGGCGTCGGTGCTGTACCGCGAATTCGGCATCACGCCGCAAAGCATTGCGGAAGCGGCCCGCCGGGCGATCGCCCGCAAGAGCCAATAAGGAGGACGCCCCTTGGCCCGTATTACTCTCCGCCAATTGCTCGATCACGCTGCCAGCCACGGCTACGCCGTGCCGGCGTTCAACATCAACAACATGGAGCAGGGCATCGCCATCATGCAGGCGGCGGCTGCGGTCGATGCGCCGGTCATCATCCAGGCCTCGCGCGGCGCGCGCAGCTATGCCGGCGATCTCATGCTTTCGCACATGATCGACGCGCTGGAGCGGACTTATCCGGACATTCCGCTCTGCATGCACCAGGACCACGGCAATGACGAGGCGACCTGCGCGTCCGCCATCGCCCACGGGTTTACCTCGGTCATGATGGACGGCTCGCTCAAGGCCGATGCCAAGACGGCGGCCGACTATGATTACAACGTCGCGATCACGCGCCGCGTCGTCGATCTCGCCCATTGGGTCGGCGCTTCCGTCGAAGGCGAGCTCGGCGTGCTCGGCTCGCTCGAGCACGGCGGCGGCGAACAGGAGGATGGCCACGGCGTCGAGGGCAAGGTCGGCCACGACCAGCTCTTGACCGATCCGGATCAGGCCGTCGACTTCGTTCGCGCGACCAAGGTCGATGCGCTCGCGATCGCGATGGGCACCTCGCACGGTGCCTACAAGTTCAGCCGCAAGCCGGATGGCGATATCCTGGCGATGCGGGTGGTCGAGGAGATCCACGGCCGGCTGCCGAACACGCATCTGGTCATGCATGGCTCCTCCTCGGTGCCGCAGCCGCTGCAGGACATGTTCAACCAGTTCGGTGGCGAGATGCCGCAGACCTGGGGCGTGCCGGTCGAGGAGATCGTTCGCGGCATCCGCAGCGGCGTGCGCAAGGTCAATATCGACACCGATTGCCGGCTGGCGATGACCGCGGTGTTCCGCAAGGTGGCGGCGGAAACGCGCTCCGAATTCGATCCGCGCAAGTTTCTCAAGCCGGCGATGGACGCAATGCGCGAATTGTGCCGCGAGCGGTTCGAGCAGTTCGGTACCGCAGGCCACGCCAGCAAGATCAAGGTCATTCCGATGAGCGAGATGGCGCGGCGCTATCGCGCCGGCGAGCTCGACCCGCGCATCGATGCCCGCGAGCCGGTTGCCGCCTAACCAATCAGAAAGAGCAGAGAAAAGAGCAGGAGAGAGACATGAACGCACATGCAGGCACGGTCCGCGGCAAGGAGCGCTATCGCTCCGGCGTGATGGAATACAAGCGCATGGGCTATTGGGAGCCCGACTACACGCCAAAGGACACCGACGTCATCGCGCTGTTCCGCGTCACGCCGCAAGACGGCGTCGACCCGATCGAGGCCTCAGCCGCTGTGGCAGGCGAATCCTCGACCGCGACCTGGACGGTGGTGTGGACCGATCGCCTGACCGCGGCCGAGAAGTATCGCGCCAAGTGTTATCGCGTCGATCCCGTTCCGGGCTCGCCGGGCTCGTATTTCGCCTACATCGCCTATGATCTCGACCTGTTCGAGCCGGGCTCGATCGCCAACCTCTCGGCCTCGATCATCGGCAACGTGTTCGGCTTCAAGCCGCTGAAGGCGCTGCGGCTCGAGGACATGCGCTTTCCCGTCGCCTATGTGAAGACCTTCCAGGGACCGGCGACCGGCATCGTGGTGGAGCGCGAGCGGCTCGATAAGTTCGGCCGGCCGCTGCTCGGCGCGACCGTGAAGCCGAAGCTCGGTCTGTCCGGCCGCAATTACGGCCGCGTGGTCTATGAGGCGCTGAAGGGCGGGCTCGATTTCACCAAGGACGACGAGAACATCAACTCGCAGCCCTTCATGCATTGGCGCGATCGCTTCCTCTATTGCATGGAGGCGGTGAACCGCGCGCAGGCCGCTTCCGGCGAGGTGAAAGGGACCTACCTCAACGTCACCGCGGCCACCATGGAGGACATGTACGAGCGTGCGGAGTTCGCCAAGGAGCTTGGCTCGGTGATCGTGATGATCGACCTCGTGATCGGCTACACTGCGATCCAGTCGATGGCCAAGTGGGCGCGGCGCAACGACATGATCCTGCATCTGCATCGCGCCGGCCACTCCACCTATACGCGGCAGAAGAGCCATGGCGTGTCGTTCCGCGTCATCGCGAAATGGATGCGGCTTGCCGGTGTCGACCACATCCACGCCGGCACGGTGGTGGGCAAGCTCGAAGGCGATCCCAACACCACGCGCGGCTATTACGACGTCTGCCGCGAGGACTTCAATCCGACCAAGCTCGAGCATGGCCTGTTCTTCGACCAGTCCTGGGCGAGCCTCAACAAGATGATGCCGGTAGCCTCCGGCGGCATCCATGCCGGGCAGATGCACCAGCTGCTCGACCTGTTAGGCGAGGACGTCGTGCTGCAGTTCGGCGGTGGCACCATCGGCCATCCCATGGGCATTGCGGCCGGCGCGACCGCCAACCGCGTGGCGCTGGAAGCGATGATCCTCGCCCGCAACGAGGGCCGCGACTATGTCCACGAGGGCCCGGAGATCCTGGACAAGGCGGCCCAGACCTGCACGCCGCTGAAGGCTGCGCTCGAGGTCTGGAAGGACGTCACCTTCAACTATCAATCCACCGACACGCCGGACTTCGTGCCGACCGCGCTGGAAACCGTCTGAGGAGATTTGAGATGAAGATCACCCAGGGCTGCTTCTCGTACCTGCCGGATCTGACCAACGAGCAGATCACCAGCCAGGTGCAGTATTGCCTCGCCAATGGCTGGGCGGTGAACATCGAGTTCACCGACGATCCGCATCCCCGCAACACTTATTGGGAGATGTGGGGCCTGCCGATGTTCGATCTCCAGGACGCCGCCGGCGTAATGATGGAGCTCGCCGAGTGCCGCAGGGTCTATGGTAACAGCTACATCCGCATCAGCGGCTTCGATGCCAGCCACGGCTGGGAATCGGTGCGGATCTCCTTCCTCGTCAACCGGCCGAAGCAAGAGACGGAGTTCGAGCTGGTGCGGCAGGAGTTCGGCGGCCGTGCGGTCCGCTACACCACGGTTCGAAAGCCGGCGGCGCACGCGCCAGCTTGAGTCATCCGCTTCCGCGCGGAGCTCTCCCTGCTTCGCATCCTTGGCGGACAACTGCTTCGCCGCCTTGCTCGCGGCGAAGCTCTTTTCTTCGAGGGTAGTCATGCTTGATGTCCCCCACGCAACTACGACCGAACACAGCGAGACCCATTTCGATCTCCGCAAAGAGGCTGAAGCGGCCGGGATCACCGAGACGCTGCAACAGCTCGATCGGGAGCTGATCGGGCTCAAGCCGGTCAAGAACCGCGTGCGCCAGATCGCCTCGCTGTTGCTGATCGAGCGCATCCGGCAGCGTGCGGGCCTGGCTTCCGCGCCGCCGACGCTGCACATGTCGTTCACCGGCAATCCTGGAACAGGCAAGACCACCGTCGCTCTGCGCATGGCCAGGATCCTGCACGGCCTCGGCTTCGTGCGTCGCGGGCAGGTGATCTCGGTGACGCGCGACGATCTGGTCGGCCAGTACATCGGCCACACCGCGCCGAAGACCAAGGAGATCCTGAAGAAGGCAATGGGCGGCGTGCTGTTCATCGACGAGGCCTATTACCTGCATCGTCCCGACAACGAACGCGACTATGGTCAGGAATCGATCGAGATCCTGCTCCAGGTGATGGAGAACCAGCGCGAGGACCTCGTCGTGATCCTCGCCGGCTACGGCGAGCGGATGACGAGTTTCTTTGGCTCAAACCCCGGCTTCCGCTCGCGCATCGCCCACCACATCGAATTCCCTGACTACGCGGAGGCCGAGCTGCTCGTCATCGCCGAGCTGATGCTGAAGGAGCGTGGCTATCGCTTCTCGGCTGCGGCGCGAGAGGCGTTCGAGAAGTACATCGCGCTGCGTCGGACCCAGCCGTTCTTCTCCAACGCGCGCTCGATCCGCAACGCCGTCGACCGCATCCGCCTGCGGCAGGCCGATCGGCTGGTGTCCGATCTCAATCGCATGCTCGATGTCGCCGACCTCGAAACCATCGATGCCATGGACGTGCTCGCGAGCCGGGTGTTCAGCGGCGGTGCGGATGCGCGGAGTGCAGTGCCATGACGAAGGAGATCATGATCGCTCCCTCGATCCTCGCCGCGGATTTCGCGCGCCTCGGCGAAGAGGTCGCCGCGATCGACGCCGCTGGGGCCGACTGGATCCATTGCGACGTCATGGACGGACATTTCGTGCCGAACATCAGCTTCGGTGCCGACGTCATCAAGGCGATACGGCCGATGACGAGGAAAGTCTTCGATGTGCATCTGATGATTGCGCCGGCCGATTCCTACCTCGAGACCTTTGCCAAGGCCGGGGCTGATGTGATCACGGTGCATGCGGAAGCCGGCCCGCATCTCGACCGCTCGCTCCAGGCGATCCGAGCGCTCGGCCGCAAGGCTGGCGTCAGCCTTTGTCCGTCGACGCCGGAAGCGGTGATCGAGTATTTGCTCGATCGTATCGATCTCGTGCTGGTGATGACGGTCAATCCGGGTTTTGGCGGCCAATCCTTCATCACATCGCAGATCGACAAGATCAGGCGGATCAGGACCATGATCGGCGAGCGGCCGATCCGGCTGGAGGTCGACGGCGGTATCACGCGCGATAATGCCGCGGCCGTGGCTGCAGCGGGCGCCGACACGCTGGTCGCCGGCTCCGCCGTGTTTCGCGGCAAGGGCGCTGGCGAATATGCCGCTAATATCGCGGCTATTCGAATCGCCGCGGAGATCGGCCGGGCTCCGAGGCTGCAAGATAGTTCCTCGCCCACGAAGCGGGCAGAAGAAAGTGCGCTCATCCGGTAGATTACGGATCAGTTGCGGACCGCTGCTGGGGTCCCAGTGCGCCAAGAGAAGAATCGATGAACGACCGCGCAATGCTAAGCCTCTCAATTTGCGGTTTGGGAACGCTATGAGAGCGCGGATGCAGAACGACGGTAATTGTGGGCATGAAGCCTGCACGCCGCGAGGCGTGCCGCGAGGCGGCATCCTGGCCGCGGCCGTTGCAGGTCGCGGTCAATCTGTCGCCGGTCCAGTTCCAGGTGGGCGATCTCGAGCGCTCGATCCACCAGATTCTGTTGGAGACGGGGCTGACGCCGACGCGGCTCGAGGTCGAGATCACGGAGGGCGTGCTGATCGGCGATTTCACCCGCGCGCTCAACCTGCTGCGGCGGCTGAAGGCGCTCGGCATCCGCATCGCCATGGACGATTTCGGCACCGGCTATTCCTCGCTGTCCTATCTGCAGTCGTTCCCGTTCGACAAGATCAAGATCGACCGCAGTTTCATCTCCAACCTGGAGGCGACGCCGAAATCGGCCGAGATTGTCCGCGCCGTCCTGAGCCTGGCGCACGCGCTGAAGATCCCGGTCATTGCCGAGGGAGTGGAGACGGAAGCCCAGCGTGCTTTCCTGGCGCGCGAGGCCTGCGAGGAGATGCAAGGCTATCTCGTCGGCCGGCCTGATCTGATCGAACGCTATCTCGACTTGGTCGGCGTCGCCGTGGAGCGCCGCCTCTCCGCCTAGCGTTGGGCACACAGTTCCAAACCGACGTTTGGAACTAAAATCCTTACCGGCACTTCTCGAAAATCAACTTGGTTCAGGCGCGTTGTGTGCGCAGCAAATGTTTTGCATAAACGCCATCGGCCTGACGCAAATCAGGGCAATAAGCCCGTGAACGCGAGGGAGGGTCTCATGGAGAACGTACGTCGCTACCGGGCGCTGGCGTCCCTCTGCCGTCAGCAGGCGGCCTACCGGCCGCTCCAGAACTGGGAACTCCTCGGCCAGGCCGAACATTTCGAACATCTCGCCGAAATCGAGCTCAAGGCGCATTTCGACGCGTGCAATGTGCATCGCGAGAAGGACGCCGCCGCGTCGGCGCCGTGGGAGGCTCCCGTCGCGGCGTGACGGCGCCAAGGCGGCTCATCAATGCGACATCAGCGTCGAGACCGTCATGGCTTCCAGCATGGCGCGGGTGACACCCCCGAGAACGCGTTCCTGCAACCGCGAATGGCCGTAGCCGCCCATCACCAGGAGATCGAGACTCTCGTCGGCCGCCAGCGACAGAATGATCGGCTGAATGTCGGCGCGCGTGGCGGTCAGGCTGACCGTGCGGGTGGACAATCCGCGCCGGCCGAGATGTCTGGCCAAGCCGCTCGCTGAAGCTTCGCCGGAGACGTCGTCGGTCTCGTTGACGGTGATGATCACGATCTCTTCGGCGCGCGCCAGGAACGGAGCTGCGTCGCGCATGGCGCGGGCGGCAACGCGACTGCCGTCCCAGCAGATGCCGATCCGCTTCGCCTTGAAGGCTCCCCGGAAGGTGTAGGGCAGGAACAGCACCGGGCCGCCCGCCCGGAACAGGATCTCGCTCGGCACGTCGTTGTCGAACGAGCCCTGCGCCGGATCGGGCTGGAGCACCACGTTGAGATCGTGCAGCCGTGCCATCTCGCCGAGCGAGCCGGCGGCATCCGCGGGGATCGCGCCGAGTGCGTGGCAGGTATAGGAGATGCCGGCGTTCGCCGCCTCGCTCTTGAATACCGCGAGCGCCGCCTCGGCCCGCTCCACGGCGCGCTCGCGCTCCAGCTCGAACACGGCCGCCACCGCCGCGCCGCCTTCCATGACGTAAGCTGTACTGGTGGCGACATAGCCGACCGCGACCGCGTCGAGATGCGCGTTGAGCTTCGCCGCGAGCGAGACCGAGCCCTCGATCGCGGGACGCATGGGACGTTCGGTGGGAATGTGGACGAGAATGTCTTTGTACATGGCGCGCCTCCGCTGAGCATCATCCGATGGTCGCAGTTTCTCCCTGCGCGAAGGCGACGCGTTGAGCTGTATCAAACGTCCGGATTGCCTGCTGCGCCCGCTCATCCATTCTTTGCCGAGATTTAATCGGACGGACGGGACGTCGTAAGGTGGCAGCGACCATGTTGAGGGCAAGGCGACACCTGCTCAACATGGACATTTCGACATGAACGATCGCGTCAATTCCGACATCAACACTTCTCGCAAGATCTTGCGGCCGCGGCGGCTCGCGCTGCTCGGCACCGTGGCCGCGCTGGGCGTGGCCGCCCTGGCCGTTGCGCCAGGCGCCACGCCGTACGGCATCAACTCCTTGATTGCGCCGGCTCAGGCGGCCGAAGCTGCCGCGACGCCGCCCGGCTTCGGCGATCTCGTCAGCAGGGTCAAACCCGCTGTGATCTCGGTGCGGGTCAAAATCGATCAGGACAACGACAAGAGCGCGATGCTGCAGCAGAACCGGATGGATTCGGACGAGGACACGCCGTTCGACCAGTTCTCGCGACAGTTCGGTTTCCGCTTTCCGGGCGGCGCGAACGGCATGCCACGCCAGCGCCACCAGATGATCACGGGCGAAGGCTCCGGCTTTTTCATCTCCGCCGACGGCTATGCCGTGACCAACAATCACGTCGTCGATCGCGCCGAGTCCGTGCAGGTGACGATGGACGACGGCACGACCTACACCGCGAAAGTGGTCGGCACCGATCCGAAGACCGATCTCGCGCTGATCAAGGTCGACGGCAAGAAGGACTTTCCGTTCGTCAAATTCTCCGACCAGAAGCCGCGCATCGGCGACTGGGTGGTCGCGGTCGGCAATCCCTTCGGTCTTGGCGGCACCGTGACCGCCGGCATCGTCTCGGCCAGCGGCCGCGACATCGGCAACGGTCCCTATGACGACTTCATCCAGATCGACGCGCCGATCAACAAGGGTAATTCCGGCGGCCCGGCCTTCGACATGAACGGCAACGTGATCGGCGTGAACACTGCGATCTTCTCGCCCTCGGGCGGCTCGGTCGGCATCGGCTTCGATATCCCGGCTTCGACCGCCAAGCTCGTCGTCACGCAATTGAAGGACAAGGGCGCGGTCACCCGGGGCTGGCTCGGCGTGCAGGTGCAGCCGGTGACGTCGGATATTGCCGACAGCCTCGGGCTCAAGGAGGCGCGCGGCGCGATCGTCGACAATCCGCAGGATGGCAGCCCGGCGGCGAAGGCCGGCATCCAGGCGGGCGATGTCATCACCGCCGTCAACGGCACCACGATCAAGGACTCCCGCGACCTCGCCCGCACCATCGCCGGCTTGGCGCCGGGCACGTCCGTGAAGCTCGATGTCTTCCGCAAGGGCGACAGCAAGACGATGACCCTGGTGCTCGGCGAACTGCCGAATGAGCGCCAGGCTAAAGGCAATGGCAATGCCGACGAGGGCAGGGGACAGTCGGGTGCCGGCACGCCGCGCCTCGGCCTCAGCCTGGCGCCCGCAGGTGACGTCCAGGGCGCAGGCCAGAACGGCGTCGTCGTCACCGAGGTTGATCCGCAAGGCCCGGCCGCGCAACGGGGCATCCGGACCGGCGACGTCATCCTCAATGTCGGCGGCAAGGCTGTCAGCAATGTCGGCGAGGTCCGCTCCGAGCTGGCGCAGGCCAAATCATCGGGCAAGCGCAGCGTGCTGCTTCAGGTCAGAAGCGCGGAGGCCACCCGCTTCGTTGCGGTGCCACTCGCATAGCGCGAACTCGACCCTCACAAATCCAGGAAGGCGGCCTTCGGGCCGCCTTTTGCACACACGTCACGTCCGCACCAGGCCGGTCACATTCTCGTTAACGGCAGGGATGATGACCTGGTGCGTCCGAAAAAGCCGTGTTCGCTGATCACACTCGCAAGACACCTCAGTGCTCTGCGGCAACGCCGCCGCCGACCGGGGTCGCAAGCGTGGAACTTCGAGCCTCCCGGCGCTTTGTGGAACTCGCCGGTGGTTCACAAATGATCGGTGCCGACATGGATCGATTGAAGCTCTCGCTCAGGAGCGCGCTGCTGGTGGCGCCATTGGTGCTCGCAGGTGGAAACGCGCTCGGGCGCGACGACGGCCGCTACGCGAATTCCCCTCTCAAGCCATGGTTCGACAATTTGCGCAGCCATCTCGGTCCGTGCTGCTCGGATGCCGACGGTTTCGCCCTCGCCGATCTCGACTGGGAGTCGCACAACGGGCGCTACCGTGTCCGCATCGACGGGCAGTGGATCGACGTGCCGGACGAGGCCGTCATCACCGAGCCGAACCGCGCCGGCCGCACCATGGTGTGGCCGGTCAAGACTGCGTTCGGGATTTCGATCCGCTGCTTTATGCCGGGGAGCATGATCTGAGACCGGTCAGCGCGACCGCTTGGATGATTTGCGCTTCGATGATTTCTTGTTGGATGATTTCTTGGACGACGTCCTCGACGATTTCTTGGACGTCGTCTTGGCGCTCTTGCGCTTTGAAGCCTTCTTCGGGACCTTCTTGCCCTTCTTGCGTGCCTTCGACAGTCCGATCGCGATGGCCTGCTTGCGGTTCTTGACGCGGCCGCCGCGCCCGCCACGGCCGCTCTTCGCGGTGCCCTTCTTGTAGCGCCGCATCTCGGTGGCGACATCGCTGCCCGAGCTGCGTGAGTAGCGGCGCTTTTTTGCCTTGCGTGCCATGCATATTCTCCCTCGGCGGGGAGAACCATTCTGCACAGCCATGGTTCCGGGAGCGTGGAACGGCGCAGGCCTAAAGCGCGATGCGATGCTCTAGAAGGAGTTTGCCAGCTCGATCTCCGCTTCCAGCACCCGGATGCGCCGGGCGGCCTCGCTGAAGGACAGATCCCGCGCATATTGGCCGGGCTGGTAGGCCTCTTCGCTGAGCCGCTTCAGCTTGAGGCCCTGCGCCCGCGTCATCTGCTCGCCCAGGAAAAATCTGGCGTCGTATTTACCTTGAACCTGCATTTGGCTTCTCCGTCCTGAAATCGTGACTTGACTATATGTTCTTATTTTGTTCTAACAAGGCATGGACAACAGAATTAATGAAATTCGACGTAAAATCAGAGCCTTGAGGCTCGAGATGGCCGACGTCGAGGCGTCGGTGCGCGACCTCGTCGAGCGCGACCGCGACTGCACGGAAAGGGCCCTGGCGCAGATGGACCTGCGCCGGAGGATCAACCTCCTGATTGCCGAATGGAAGGCGGCCGGCGGCAGCGACGTTCTGCCTGACGTCCGCAACCGCGTGCGCCTTCGTCCCGTGAAGACTGCCGGCAATCCCGCGCGCGCACCCGAGCGCCGCTGAGATGGTTGGCCCCGGATCCTGAAGGCCGAGTGCCACCAAAGGCAGAGGACAAAGGACCCCCCGCAATGGCGGGCCCCTTACGTCTTCATGCGGCAGGAACTCCCTGGGTTAAAATGACGCGGGTAGCAAAACCGCGCGCTCAACAGGAGTTCCCAGCGAGCTGTTCCGATGCGTCATGACACTTCAAGTTTGCTTGTCCTCGGCCAGGATGAACACGGCGCCGGTAAGCGTCGCGCCAATCGCGAAGGTCGTCACCAAGGTAAGGGCGAAGACCATCGTGGCCTGGCTTCCGCCGTTGTTCAGCAGGTTGGCGACGGCTGGATTGGACAGGACCAGGGCGAGGCTGAAGGTGAGGCCGAGCGCGGCGCCCATCATTGCATGCGTCATCAGCTTGATCAGGCCGCTGGCAGAGACCAGCTCGGACGGCTTCTTGGTGCGCATGGGCGGGCATCCCGAACTGCCACGCCAACGCGCTCGTGATTTCCCGGTTCCGTTCCACTGAGGGAATCGTCATCGCCCGCTTCATCCGGCGTTCATGCCGGGCTTGCCAAGATGGACGCCAGCAAAACGGGGAACATCGGGCATAACGGGGAACATCGATATGGGTAAGGTCGTCTTTCTTTACCGCTCGCTGGCCTATCGCAATGCAGCCGCGGACATCCTGCGCAAGGCGCGCAAGCTTCCACTTGGCGCGGAGCGGAGCGCGGCTCGCCGCTACGCGAGGGCGCTGCGCGATCTCGCCCGAACGGAAGCCTGGCTCGAAGGGCGCGTCGCGCGCGATCCACGCACGGCTCAGCGCATGAGCAGCGCAGCGTCCGGCTAACCGGATGCGCGTTGCAATTCGGCAGACCCGGCGGTGTCGAACTTGCCAGGTGCAGCCGTCGCCGTCTTGCGTGTCAACGGCACCTCCAGGCGGCACAACAGGCCCTCGGCGCGCCAATCGAATCGCGCCTGTCCGCCAAGCTGGGACTCGATGCTCGCAAGCAGGCTTCGCGTGCCGAAGCCGCGCGATTTCGGGGTCTTGACCAGGGGACCGCCGGATTCCTCCCAGCTCAGCGTGAGCAGTTCCTCGTCGACCTGCCAATCGATCGCGAGCCGCCCGGATCGCGTGGATAGCGCGCCGTACTTGGCCGAGTTGGTGAAGAGCTCGTGCAATGCGAGCGCCAGCGTCTGGGCCGTCGCCGGCAGCAGCTGAACTTCGGGCCCCGCCAATTTGATCTGGTCGCCGAGCGAATAGGGCGCAAGCTCCTCGTCGATCAGTCTGGAGAGCTCGGCGCCTTGCCAGCTCGACAGCGACAGGATGGTGTGCACGCGCGCCAGCGCATTGATACGCCCCTCGACGGCGTTGACATAGGCCTTGACCTCGTCGGCCCGGGTGAGGCGCACGATCGACTGCGCCAGCGCCAGCGCGTTCTTCGCGCGATGATCGACCTCCCGCGCCAGCAGGTTCTGCCGCTCCTCGGCGCGCTTGCGCTCGGTGATGTCGACGGTCACGCCGCTGACGCGCACCACGCGCCCGCTCTCGTCCGTGGTCGCGGCCGCCGTGCCGACGCACCAGCGTACCTCGCCGTCGGGCCGCAGGATGCGGAACTCCGTCTCGTAGGCGCGCGTACCCTTGTTGAACTCGGCGATCGCCTTGCGCAACTGATCGACGTCGTCGGGATGCAGCAGGGCCTGAACGCTGGCCGGAGTGACCTCGAAATCATCGGGGCTGACGCCGAAGATGCGGTATTGCCCCTCGTCCCACATCCAATCGCCGCTGATCCAGTCCCAGTCCCATGACCCCATCTTGCCGGCCGCGATCGCCATGCTGCGCCGCTGCTCGCTCTCGCGCAGCTTCGCGGTGGACGCCTCCAGTTCCGCGGTGCGTGCGCGGACGCGGTCCTCGAGCTCGTGGTTCAGCCGTTCGAGCTCGCGCGTCTTGCGGTAGAGCTCGGCAAACACCTTGATCTTGGCGCGCAGCACCTCCGGCACGACCGGCACCGGCACGTAATCGACCGCGCCCATCTCGTAGCCTCGCAGCCGGTCGATGTCGCTGACCTGGATGGCCGAGATGAAGATCATCGCGGTCTTCTGAAAGCGCGGATGCTCGCGGATCATCGCGGCGAGCTCGAAGCCGTCGAGCTCGGGCATGCAGACGTCGACCAGGATCACTGCGATCTCGGTCTTGAGCAGCACCTCCAGCGCTTCGCGGCCCGAGGAGGCGATCACGAGGTTCTCGCCGAGGTCCTTCAGGATCACCTCGTAGGCGAGGAGCTTGGCCGGCTGATCGTCGACGAGCAGGATGTTGACCTTTTCCTGGTCCATGCGCGGGTCCAACTCAGCGATGCAGCCACATGCGGATCGCAAGCAGCAATTGGTCGGTGTTGACCGGCTTGGCGAGGTAGTCAGACGCGCCGGCTTCGAGGCACTTCTCGCGGTCGCCCTTCATCGCCTTGGCGGTCAACGCGATGATCGGCAGACGGGCGAAGGCCGGGTTCTCGCGGATCACGCCGATGGTCTGATAGCCATCCATCTGCGGCATCATGATGTCCATCAGCACGATCGCGATCTCCGGATTGGATTCGACCAGCGTCACCGCCTCACTGCCGGTCGTGGCCGTCAGCACCTTCATGCCGCGTCGTTCCAGCACGCTTGAGAGCGCGAAGATATTGCGGGCATCGTCGTCGACGAGCAGGGCGGTCTTGCCGATCAGGTCCTCGTCGGAACTGTTCAGCTTCTCCAGCATGCGCTGCTTCTCGATCGGCAGCTCCGTGATCACGCGGTGCAGGAACAACGCGGTCTCGTCGAGCAGGCGCTCGGGCGATTCCACGCCCTTGACCACGATGCTGCGTGCCATGGTGTGAAGCTCGGCATCCTCCTCGGCGGAAAGCTCGCGGCCGGTGAACACCACGACGGGGATGTTCGACAGCGCCTCGTCGTTGCGGATCTGATCGAGCACCTCGAAGCCGCTCATGTCGGGCAGCCTAAGGTCGAGCACCACGCAATCGCAGGGTTGCTCGCGCAACGTCGTGAGCGCGCCGGCCCCGGTATCCGTGGCCAGGATCTCGATGTCGTCGTGGTGCAGCAGCTCGCGGATCGAGAGCCGCTCGGCCTCGTTGTCCTCGACGATCAAGAGCCGCTTGCGCCGCGGCCGCGCATATTCCTTGATCTGCGTCAGCGCGGCCGAGACGCCCTCGGTCGTCGTCGGCTTGTTGACGAAGGAGAAGGCGCCGCGCGCCAGCGCATGCTGGCGGTCCTCGTCGAGCGTGATGATCTGGACCGGGATGTGGCGGGTGAGCGGATTGTGCTTGAGCTGGCTCAACACGGTCCAGCCCAGCATGTCGGGCAGGAACACGTCGAGGGAGACGGCCGTCGGCTGGTATTGCTTGGCGAGCTCGAGGGCCTCGGCGCCGCGCGCGGCGACCAGGACCTTGAAGCCCTTGTCGCGGGCCAGATCGACCAGCACGCGGGCATAATGCGGGTCGTCCTCGACGATCAGGAGAATGGTGTCGCCGGGCTCGAGGTTGAGGCGGTCGTCGGGCAGCTGCTCGATAACGCGCTGCTGGTCGGGCGCAGCAGGCTGCAGCGCCGGCGGCTGGCCGTATTGCTGTGACGCCGGCGCCCGCGGCGCGAGGGTCGGGCCGGAATATTTCAAGGGCAGATAGAGCGTGAAGGTCGAGCCCTTGCCCGGCGCGCTGCGCAGGTGGATCTCGCCGCCGAGCAGGCTGGCAAGCTCGCGGCTGATCGCAAGGCCGAGGCCGGTGCCGCCATATTTGCGGCTCGTGCCGGCATCGGCCTGCTGGAACGCCTCGAAGATCAGCTTCTGCTTCTCCAGGGGAATGCCGATGCCGGTGTCGGACACTTCGAAGGCGATCACGGCCGGCGCCGAGTTCAGCACCGGATGATCCGTCCCCCAGCCGCCGATTGCGCCGGCGACCTTCAGGCGCACTTCGCCGTCGGCGGTGAACTTGAAGGCGTTGGAGAGCAGATTCTTCAGAACCTGTTGCAGCCGCTTGGAGTCGGTCACAATGCTGCGCGGCAGGTTCGGATCGACGTCGATCTTGAACGACAGATTGCGGTTGTCCGCCTCGTGCCGGAACGGCCGGCCGACGGTCTCGAGCAGGTTCGCGGTCAGGATTTCCTCGGCGTCGACCGTCACGGTGCCGGACTCGATCTTGGAGAGATCGAGAATGTCGCTGATGAGGTTGAGCAGGTCGGTGCCGGCACCATGGATGGTGCGGGCGAACTCGACCTGCTTGGCCGAGAGGTTGCCATCGGGGTTGTCGCTGAGCTGCTGTCCGAGGATCAGGATCGAGTTCAGCGGCGTACGCAGCTCGTGGCTCATATTGGCGAGGAACTCGGACTTGTACTTCGACGTCAGCGCGAGCTCGGTCGCCTTCTCCTCGAGCGCGCGGCGGGCCTGCTCGATCTCCTGGTTCTTGCGCTCGACCTCGACGTTGCGTTCGGCGAGCTGCTGCGCCTTCTGCTCGAGCTGGTCGTTGGTCTGCTGCAATTCGCGTTGCTGGGTCTGCAGCTCGCCGGCGAGCTGCTGCGACTGCTTGAGCAGGCCTTCGGTCTGCATCGTGGCCTCGATCGAATTGAGCACGATGCCGATGGAGTCGGTGAGCTGCTCCAGGAACGTCATCTGCGACGTCGTGAAGGAGATGAGCGAGGCGAGCTCGATCACGGCCTTGACCTGGCCCTCGAACAGCACCGGCAGCACGACGAGGTTTTTCGGCGCGACGCGAAACAGCGCCGAGTTGATCGGCACCACGTCCGACGGAATGTCGGAGACGACGCGCGGCCGCTTGTCGAAGGCGCATTGGCCGATCAGGCCTTCGCCGAACTGCAGCACCGGCTGATAGGGGTAGACGCCGTCGCTGGCGTAGGAGGCGAGCAGCAGGAGCTGGGGATCGTTCTCGTTCTCGACCTGGTAGATCACGCCGGTGTGGGCGTTCACCAGCGGCGACAATTCGGTGAGCAGCAGGCGGCCGACGGTGGTGAGGTCGCGCTGGCCCTGGAGCATGTTGGTGAACTTGGCGAGGTTGGTCTTCAGCCAGTCCTGCTCGGTGTTCAGCTCCGTCGTGAGACGGAGGTTGGTGATCATCGTGTTGATGTTGTCCTTCAGCTCCGCCACTTCGCCGCGGGCGTCGACCTGGATCGACCGCGTCAGGTCGCCCTTGGTCACGGCGGTCGCGACTTCCGCGATCGCGCGCACCTGCGAGGTCAGGTTGGCCGCGAGCAGGTTGACGTTGCCGGTGAGATCCTTCCAGGTGCCGGCAGCGCCGGGCACGTTGGCCTGACCGCCGAGCCGGCCTTCGACGCCGACCTCGCGCGCCACCGAGGTCACCTGATCGGCGAAGGTCGCGAGCGTCTCGGTCATGTTGTTGATGGTGTCGGCGAGCGCCGCGACTTCGCCCTTCGATTTCACCGTGAGGTTCTGCTTCAGATCGCCGTTGGCGACCGCGGTCACCACCTTGACGATGCCGCGCACCTGCTCGGTCAGGTTCGCCGCCATGAAGTTGACGGTGTCGGTGAGGTCCTTCCACGTGCCGGCGACGCCGGGCACCTGGGCCTGGCCGCCGAGCTTTCCTTCCGTGCCGACCTCGCGCGCGACGCGCGTCACTTCGCCGGCGAATGCGTTGAGCTGGTCCACCATGGTGTTGATGGTGTTCTTCAGCTCCAGGATTTCGCCCTTCACATCCACAGTGATCTTGCGCGAGAGGTCGCCGCGCGCCACCGCGGTCGTCACCTCGGCGATGTTGCGGACCTGGGTGGTGAGGTTCGCAGCCAAGAGGTTGACGTTGTCCGTGAGATCCTTCCAGGTGCCGCCGACGCCGGGCACCACGGCCTGACCGCCGAGCCGTCCCTCGGTGCCGACCTCGCGCGCCACGCGCGTGACTTCGGCGGCGAAGGAGCGGAGCTGCTCGACCATGGTGTTCAGCGTGTCCTTCAGGAGAAGGATCTCGCCGCGTACGTCCACCGTGATCTTCTTCGACAGGTCGCCGCCGGCGATGGCGGTTGCGACCTCGGCGATGTTGCGGACCTGCGCCGTCAGGTTGGAGGCCATGAAGTTGACGTTGTCGGTGAGGTCCTTCCAGGTGCCGGCGACGCCGGGCACCTCGGCCTGGCCGCCGAGCTTGCCTTCGGTGCCGACCTCGCGCGCCACGCGCGTGACTTCGCCGGCAAAGCCGTTGAGCTGGTCCACCATGGTGTTGATGGTGTTCTTCAGCTCGAGGATTTCGCCCTTCACGTCGACGGTGATCTTGCGCGAGAGGTCGCCGCGCGCCACCGCGGTCGTCACCTCGGCGATGTTGCGGACCTGGGCGGTGAGGTTACCCGCCATCGAGTTGACGGAGTCCGTCAAGTCCTTCCAGGTGCCGGCGACGCCGGGCACGTTGGCCTGACCGCCGAGGCGGCCTTCGGTGCCGACCTCGCGCGCCACGCGCGTCACCTCGCCCGCGAAGCGGTTGAGCTGGTCGACCATCGTGTTCAGCGTGTCCTTGAGCTGAAGGATCTCGCCGCGCACGTCCACGGTGATCTTGCGCGACAGGTCGCCGCCGGCGATGGCGGTGGCAACTTCCGCGATGTTGCGGACCTGGGCGGTGAGGTTGCCCGCCATCGAGTTCACGGAGTCGGTCAGGTCCTTCCAGGTGCCGGCGACGCCGGGCACGTCGGCCTGGCCGCCGAGCTTGCCGTCGGTGCCGACCTCGCGCGCCACGCGCGTGACTTCGCCGGCGAAGGCGTTGAGCTGGTCGACCATGGTGTTGAGCGTTTCCTTCAGCTGAAGGATCTCGCCCGAGACGTTCACCGTGATCTTCTTGGACAAGTCGCCCTTCGCCACCGCGGTTGCGACCTCGGCGATGTTGCGGACCTGGCCGGTGAGGTTCGAGGCCATCGAGTTGACGCTGTCGGTGAGGTCCTTCCACGTGCCGCCGACGCCGCGCACCACCGCCTGACCGCCAAGCTTGCCTTCGGTGCCGACCTCGCGCGCCACGCGCGTGACTTCGCCGGCGAAGGCGTTGAGCTGGTCCACCATCGTGTTGATGGTGTCCTTCAACTCGAGGATCTCGCCGCGCACGTCCACGGTGATCTTCTTCGAGAGGTCGCCGCCGGCGACTGCGGTGGTCACCTCGGCGATGTTGCGGACCTGCGCGGTCAGGTTCGAGGCCATCGAGTTGACGCTCTCGGTGAGGTCCTTCCAGGTGCCGGCGACGCCGAGCACGTTGGCCTGGCCGCCGAGCCGGCCCTCGGTGCCGACCTCGCGGGCGACGCGCGTGACTTCGCCGGCGAAGGCGTTGAGCTGGTCGACCATGGTGTTGAGCGTCTCCTTCAGCTGAAGGATCTCGCCCGAGACGTTCACCGTGATCTTCTTCGACAAGTCGCCGCTGGCGATGGCGGTCGCGACGTCGGCGATGTTGCGGACCTGCGCGGTCAGGTTGGAGGCCATGAAGTTGACGTTGTCGGTGAGGTCCTTCCAGGTGCCGGCGACGCCGGGCACCTGGGCCTGGCCGCCGAGCTTGCCCTCGGTGCCGACCTCGCGCGCCACGCGCGTGACTTCCGAGGCGAACGAGTTGAGCTGGTCCACCATGGTGTTGATGGTGTCCTTCAGCTCCAGGATCTCGCCGCGCACGTCCACGGTGATCTTGCGCGAGAGGTCGCCGCGCGCCACGGCGGTGGTGACGTTGGCGATGTTGCGGACCTGTGCGGTCAGGTTGCCGCACATCGCGTTGACGGAGTCGGTCAGGTCTTTCCAGGTGCCGGCGACGCCGGGCACGATGGCCTGGCCGCCCAGCTTGCCGTCGGTGCCGACCTCGCGCGCCACGCGCGTCACTTCGGAGGCGAAGGAGCGCAGCTGGTCCACCATCGTATTGATGGCTTCCTTGAGCTGGAGGATCTCGCCGCGGACGTCGACCGTGATCTTCTTGGAGAGGTCGCCGTTGGCGACCGCGATCGTCACCTCGGCGATGTTGCGAACCTGGTTGGTCAGGTTGTTCGCCATCGAGTTGACGCTCTCGGTGAGGTCCTTCCAGACGCCGGTCACCTCCGGCACCTGGGCCTGGCCGCCGAGCTTGCCTTCGGTGCCGACCTCGCGCGCCACGCGCGTCACCTCCGAGGTGAACACGCCGAGCTGCTTGATCATGGTGTTGACGATCGTCGCCGACTGCAAGAACTCGCCGCGGAGCGGACGGCCGTCGACGTCGAGCTTGACGGTCTGCAGCAGGTCGCCTTGGGCGACAGCGGCAACCGCGCGTGTCACCTCGCGCGTCGGCCACAACAAGTCGTCGATCAGCGTGTTGACCGAACCTTCCATGTCGGCCCAGGAGCCCGACGCAAGGCCGAATTTCACGCGCTGGCGGGTCTTGCCTTCGCGTCCCACCACCTGGCCCACCAGCTCGAGCTGCTGCGCCATGCGCTGGTTGGCGGCGATAATTTCGTTAAAAGTGTCGGCGATCTTGCCGTCGATACCGAGATAGTCGCCGCTCATGCGCACCGAAAAGTCACCGCTGCGCATCGCCTGGAGGGCGAGCAGCAGTTCCGCTCGGGAATCTGACTCGGAGGTACCGTTGATTTTTGGCTTTGGGACGCGACGACCGGAGCGTGATGCAGTTCCGGAATCGAGGTCGCTCATACTGTTTCCCCCGCAGGCGTCGGCCGAATCTGAGGCAAGACGCGTTCGACGAAATAAGAGCGTCAGCCAAATTCGAAATCAAGCGCCAACGTACGGCGCAAGGAAATGGAACCCGCTTTGCTCAGCCCGACCGAGTTAACGACGGACCGGCCGGTTTGTTCCACACCCCCTCGAAAGGAAAAAGGCCGCAGGGGCGGGTCGTCAACGCGTCCGTCGTCCGCAGCCCTGCTTCGGAACGGAGCGCCGAGCCTGACGGTTAGCCAGGGCAGACCGGGAGAACGGACATGAAGGCAGCAATTGTCGCCATCGCCATCACGGCGCTTGCCGCGGGGTCGGCTCTGGCGCAGGGCGGTGCGCCAAGCGGGCGCGGCTCCGTGACGGGCGACCCCGCCGCAAGCTCCGCCAACCCGCAGGCGGACACGCCGACCACCGGAGCGGCCACCCGCTCGAATCCAAGCGGAAGCGGCACGTCCTCGTCCGGCGGCAAGGACGACAACGGCGATGCGGGTCGCGATAAGATGCCGGAGAGCGACCGCACCGTGCGGCCGCAGAGCCAGCAACACCGGAACGACAAGTAGAGTTATTTGTCCGCCATGGTGCGCTCGGCGTCGCTGACCTGCGCGCGAAGCAGCGGAAGCTGTTCGCGCGCGAACGCTGCGAGCGCCGCATTGTCGGGCGCCGTCAGATAGCGCTCGAGCAGGCCGATGATCGATTCATACTCGGGAATTTGTGCGGCATAGAAACTTCTGACGTAGGCCGGACCATCCGACATTTCGGGCTCGACGAGGCTCGCGCTCAAGGATGTTGCCCTGCCGACATGCAGTTCCGCGCCGATGGCCTCCTGGACCTCTTTTAGTCGCTTGTCGCGCTTAGCCGCTTCCTCGGCGCGCAGGGCGGCGAGGTTCTTGACCTCGGCGTTGCCCTTGAGGTCGGTGTTCTCGAGCAGCCCCTGTTGAAACCGGCTGAAATTGTAGGCACCGCTGATCACCTCGATCGCGGAGGGCGCCCTTGCGCCGGGCTTTCGTTCGCCAAGGCTGTCGGCAAGCGCCGAGGTGCTGATCAATGCCAGAATGATTGCGGCGACAACTCGCATTGATCTTCAATGACGAACCGCGTGCGAAAGTTCCCCTACCATTACGATCCGGTAAGCGGGTTGCGGCGCAAGAGTTCCGTCCCCACGTCCTTTATATGAAACAGTCTGACGTCTTCAGAGACAACGCCGACAATTGTCTTCAGCTTGCCGAGCGCGCTGACGGACAGCCCGCCCATAAGCGCTATTCGCGCATGGCCGACGCCTGGACGGCACTCGCCAACGAGCAGGATTGGCTCGACGGCGAAATTTCGCCCGTTCCCGTCCATGCAGCTCCAAAGCGGAACGGGTGAGCTCGTCTTTAAAAATCTGCATGTGAGACCGCTCACGGAAGGCGCACAACTGATTTGGGATCATCCGGGAAGGTCGATCGCGGAGGTTTCCAATTGCAGAAGGAGGTTTGACGATGGCTCCACGTCTGGCTCTTCTCTCCCTCATTCTCGCCTTTGGCGTCTCCGTCGCGTTCGCGACGGTGACGACGGTGCGACAGGTGCATCTCGAGAGCGCATCTGCCGTCCATGCTGTGCGCAGCTGATTGCGGCAGCGGAACATTCGACGCCGCAATGCGTAAGCGCTCCGACACATCAGCAGAAGCGAGAGCGCATCATGGCCCATTCCGACCAAGGCATCGTCAAGGACAAGCGTGGGGAGGAGCAGCCCCGCGACAAGGAACGTGCGCAATCCGTGCACAAGGCGGATCCGAAAGGCTCGCCGTCGCGTGAAGCGACGCGCGATCCCAAGCTGAACGACAACATCAAGACGCCGGGTTCCGGCGCCATGCCGGACGGCTCGAGCGACGCCACGGGCTAAGCGCTCACCAGGAACGAATTCGCGCAGGAAGAGTCGCCGGGTTGCTTCCGGTAGTCATGCCCCCGGTGCGCCGGAAGCAATCTCCAAGGACGGCCCTGGCACCCACCGTGCCGGGGTCGTTTGCTTTTGAGCGGGGCTTTCCGTGCGTCATCCGCCGCCGCTCTCCGGATCCCCCTGAGTATGTCCTTCAGGCCCGCGGCCGAATACGCCGAAGCTGCTTGACTTCACGCCGGCAGCGGCATCGACGCCCACAGCGGCCAGTCCGAACTTCAGGAGTTCGCGGACTGCTGCCGCCCGCGTCGGCATGCGGTGCTTGAACCGGAAATCGTCAATGGCGGCCAACTCTTCCGGCGAGAGCATGACCTGGAGGCGCTCGGCGCGAAGGTCGTTCATGGCGATCACGCAAATTGAGTAGGTTGAGTAGCTTACTCAACGAACCAGCTTGATGAGAGTTCCGCGAAAGCCGACGAAGTCCGCAAGTGAGTAGGAAATCAAATGAAATCAATAATTTATTGTAACGCATGCCGCCGTAGGGCATTGTTCCCGGAAGGGAGGAGAAACCATGACGGACGAAGTCAGGTTACCTCGCAAGCTTTCCGAAGAACCCGCAGCGCCCGAGCCGGTGCGGCCAAGCCAGCAGAAGATCATCGATGAGGTCGAGCGCTGGGCCAACAGCCCGGGCCTCCAGCCGCCGCAATCGCGGCCTTCGACGGGAGCGAAAGCGAGCTAGGGCATGATCCGGAAAAGTGCGAAGCGGTTTTCCGCAAAGATCATGCGTAAACAACAATCTAAAGCGATGACGATTCATCCAAATCTCATCGCACTTTAAGGCTTTGCGAAGCGAGAGCCCGTTGCCGACGGCGAATGGCCTGATCGACGCGATTTGTGGGAGACACTGCGAAGCTTGCGTCTGAGCCACCAGGCCGACACGGACACGATGGCCCAGACCGTCAGCGCGGCTAAAAAAGCGAGCGCGACGCTTGCCCCGACAATTAAATGGAAGATAGCGGCGAACGCGGCGAGGCCGATGCTGCCGAGCGCGGCGCCGACAGCATCGAGGGCCGCGGCCTTCTGTCCGCGACGCCGCCCGCTCAGGCCGGCCTTCTCCTTGGCGTGACGCTCGTGACTTTCGATCAGCGTCGCGCTGGCGCAGAAGATGGCCGGAAGAGCAAGAAAGAGCCCGCCGACGGACAGGCCGAACTTCGAACCGATAACGCCCGCGAGCACCGTCGCACCGCCGCCGAGCACGAAGCGAATGGCGTACTCGTACCACCGCGTCTGTTTCAGCGCCGATGTCGATAGCTTCACCAGCATCAGGCGGCACCTCCCAGGCCGGCGAGCAGGCCGAAGGCGACAACGAGCCATGCGGCAAAGGCGAGGATCGTGGCTGGAAGCGCGCCGAAACGGAACCTCATCAGGAGGTGGCAGACGACGACGCTGTAGCAGGCGAGCGCGATGGCGCCATAGATCATCGTCCAGCTCTGGGCCGCAGCATATTGCGGGCCGTGCTGGACCACTGCGATGCCGAGGGTGGCCAGCGCCACCGACGGTGCGGCGCCGAGCAGCCCGGCAAAGCTCTTCGGCCGCAGCATGTCACCGACGATCGTGAAGACGGATACGATCAGGCCGCCGGCGACGAAGCGCACGAGATATTCAGTCATGGCTGTCCCCCCGAGCCCTTGCGCTGCCGCTGCCGTGACTTCGCCATCGTGAACGGCCGGAACAGGCGCTCAATGATGATGCCGAGCGTGAAACCTGCCACGACGTCGCTGGCCCAGTGCGCGAGCAGCGCGACGCGCGTCAGGGACAGCGCTACCGCAAAGGAGCGCGCCAGGCTGCGCGGGGCCGGCGGCAACAGGCCTGCGGCCGAGGCAAGGGCGCCCATATGCACGGCGTGACCTGAGGGAAATGCATCGCGCGCTCGCCCCGAAAAGGGAACGCCGCGCCTATGGCCGCTCACCGTCAGCCGGTCCGGCCTCGTCTGATCGAACACGGATTTCAAGACATGTGGCAACACGGCCGTCACCAGCGACACGATCAGGACGTGATCGGCAACGGGACGCTGCTGCGGATGCCGAAGGCGGGTGTAGAGCCATCCCACTGCCGCGAGCGCAACCAGGACATGCTCGTCGGCGCCCCAGGTCATGGCCTGGGCGGCATGCTCGAGCCCCGAGTTGGTATTGTGCGCGATCTCGTTGGCGATCGCCGTATCGATCCGGGTGGGTTTGACTGTTACAAGGGCCATCGGTCCGTCGGCGACTGTTCCTCCATGACAGTTTTGTAAAGCCCTGGAACAAAGAAGGTTCCTGGCTCAACCGGCAGGCACCGCACAGCGGCAGCGCGATGACGTTCTCATCGCGCGCCAGGAAAGGACGCCGGAGGGCCGGCGTCCTTTCAGCAATGCGTTACTTGCTGGATTGGCCGACGCTCGGCGCCCTGCCGAGGTTCTTGGCCATGTCGAGGTGGTGCTTCAACGCCGGGAGCGTCTTGCCGGCCCAATCCTTGAGCTCGGCATTGTCGCCGCCCTTGGCGTAGCGCTCGAACAGCGACACGGCATCTTCATGCGCGCTGACCTGATAGGAATTGTAGTCCGAGCTGAAATCCTTGCCGCTTGCATTCTTGAGTTTGTCGATCTTGCTCTGATGCGAGCTGTCGAGCGCCGTCGGCAGCTTGGCCTGCACCTTGCCATTGCCGACCAGTCCCTTGAGCTCGTTGCTCGTCTTGGTGTGATCGGTGATCATCTGCTGCGCGAAGGCTTTCTCTTCCGCGTTGCCCTTCTGCTGGGCGAGCTTGCTCGATTCGATCTCGAACATGTCGCTGATCGCGACCTGCGTCACGAAGTCCGCGGTCGCAGGCGCAACGCCGAGCGCCGAATTCACGCCGGTCTTTTCGCCGAGCGACTGGGCGAGGGCGGGGCCTGCGAGAACCATGCAGGCAAGAGCGATGATTGTGCGTTTCATGGTCAAATCCTTCCGAAAAGGTCGCGTGGCCGCTTGCCGGCGACGTGCGGCGACCAACACGCCGCGGGGGCCCGAGGTTCCTAACGGCTAATCCGCGCGATTCCGTCCGGTGCGCGGATTGATGGGATCTGTCGGCTTGCGTCGAAGCCGTTCGGGCAGGAACGGTTCGGCCGCCGTGGCGGTCGCGTCGGCCCGTACATCCGCGTGGTGCTGCGCCTGCTCGTGGGAGGTGCGGTTGTCATTGATCCGGCGCTTGACATCGAGACCGTCGACCGGATCGTTGACGCCGTGCCTGATGTCGCGGAAATCACTCATGGCTCGCCTCATTGCTTTCCTGGCAGGATCGATTCCAGCACCTGCCGCGCTGCTCCCTTGATCATCCCGCTCTCGTTCGGGTCGCCCTTCATCAGGGCGAGCGAGAAGTTCTTCGCCTGCTGCAAGGTGATGTGTGGCGGCAGCGGCGGCACCTCGGGATCGGTTTTCACTTCCAGCACGACGGGCATCTCGCTTGTTAGCGCCTGCTCCCAGGCCGAGCCGAGCAGCTGTGGGCTGTCGACGAAGATGCCGCACAGGCCGATCAGTTCGGCGAAGCGCGAATAGGAGACGTCGGGAATGCGCTGTGACGCCTCGAACTTGGGATCACCGTTGATGATGCGTTGCTCCCAGGTCACCTGATTGAGGTCCTCGTTGTTGAAGACGCAGACGATGAACCGCGGGTCCTTCCAGTCGCGCCAATACTTCGCCGCGGTGATCAGCTCGGCCATGTTGTTCATCTGCATGGCGCCATCGCCGACGAGTGCAATCACGGGGCGGTCCGGATGGGCGTATTTGGCCGCGAGCGCGTAAGGCACCGCAGCGCCCATCGAGGCGAGCCCGCCGGAGAGCGAGGCCGTCATGCCGCGCCGCATCTTCAGGTCGCGGGCGAACCAGTTGGCGCATGAGCCGGAATCGCTGGTGATGATGGCGCGGTCCGGCAGGCGCGGTGACAATTCCCAGGCGACGAGCTGCGGATTGACGGGCGCGGCGGGCTGATGCGCGCGGCCATCCAATGTCTTCCACCACGTCGCAACGTCGTCCTGGATGCCCTGGCGCCAGGCCCCGTCGCTCTTGGGTTTCAGCCGCGGCAACAATGCCCGCAGCGTCTCGGCCGCATCTCCGACGAGGCCGACTTCCATGGGAAAGCGGATCGACATCATGCTGGCGTCGATGTCGATCTGCACGCCGCGCGCGCTGCCTTCCTTCGGCAGGAATTCTGCGTAAGGAAAGGTCGAGCCCACCATCAGCAGCGTGTCGCATTCCATCATCATGTTGTAGCTGGGCTCGGTGCCGAGCAGGCCGATCGAGCCGGTGACCCATGGCAGGTCGTCGGGCAGCGCGGCCTTGCCGAGCAGCGCCTTGGCGCAGCCGGCCGACAGGCGGTCGGCGACCGCGATGATCTCGTCGGTGGCGTGAAGCGCGCCGGCGCCGACGAGCATTGCGACCTTCTTGCCGGCATTGAGGATATCAGCGGCGCGGTCGAGATCGACGTCGTGTGGGATGATTCTAGGGGCGCTGTATCCGACGCCCGAGTGCAGCGTGCCGTGCGCGCGGGGCGGGTCCTCGTAAGCCTCCTCCTGCAGGTCGTTGGGCAAGATGATGACGGTAGGAGTCCGCCGCGCCAGTGCGATCCGCACCGACCGATCAATCAGGTGTCGCACCTGCGCGGGCGAGGAGGCCTGCATGACGTAGGCGCCCGCGACGTCCTTGAACATGGAGAGGAGGTCGAGTTCCTGCTGATATTGGCCGCCGAGGGCGTTGCGCGACTGCTGGCCGACAATCGCCAGCACCGGCTGGTGATCGAGTAGCGCGTCGTACAGCCCGGTGACGAGATGCGATGCGCCGGGACCGGAGGTCGCAATGCAAACGCCGAGCTGACCTGAGAATTTTGCGTAAGCGGTTGCCATGAAGGCCGCCATTTCCTCGTGCCGCGCCTGCACGAAGCCGATCTTGCCGCCCGCCCGGTTCATCGCACCGAACACGCCGTTGATGCCGTCGCCGGGATAGCCAAAGATGTGGCGCACGCCCCATTGGTACAGGCGCCCAATGATGAAGTCGGAGACGGTCTGGGACATCGCGGGCGGCTCTCTCTGTTGCGGCCTCGGTAGCCTCAGAGAACCGGCTCTTGGTGGTGATGTTCCCAAAGCTTTTGCGGAATACCCGCCGGAACGATCACTCACCCCTTCCGGTTGATTGATAAATGGCTGAGTGGAGAATGACGATGCTGAATCAGGGCGAACTGGACCGTAACGAGATGGGCCGGCTGATCGGAAGCGACAAGGTCGAGGGAACCGCGGTCTACGGTGCCGATCGCAACAAGATCGGTTCAATCGAACGGGTCATGATCGACAAGATCAGCGGCAAGGTCTCATATGCGGTGCTTGGTTTCGGCGGCTTTCTCGGCCTCGGCAATGATCACTATCCGTTGCCCTGGCAGTCGCTGAAGTACGACACCGAGCTCGGCGGTTACGTGACTGCGATCACCGCCAAGGATCTGGAAGGCGCGCCGAAATACGGTGAGAAGACCGACTGGAACTGGAGTGACGACGCCGCCGTGCGCGGCATCAACTCCTATTACGGTGTTCCCTTCGCTTGAGCTTTGAGAGGCGCGGCGCCTCGCTCACCCCGCCGCTTCTCTCCGCCCCGGGCCCGCATGCACATGCACCTGCTTGGCATGCAGCACCTCGCCGCATTCCGAGCACACCATTACGGGATCGAACAGCTTGCCGCAGCTCTTGTGCTCGTGCAGCAGCGGGCGGCCGCGCTCGTCGCCCATATGGGTGTCACCCCAATGCACCATCGCCATGATGATCGGGTAGAGGTCGAGCCCCTTCTGGGTGAGGATGTATTCGTAGCGCTTCGGCGCCTCGGAATAGGGGACGCGGCGCAGGATGCCGAAGCGGACCAGCTTCTTCAGCCGCTCCGAGAGCAGATGGCGTGTGATCTGGAGCGAGGACTGAAACGCCTCGAACCGCCTGACCCGCAAGAAGCACTCGCGCAGGATCAGCAGCGTCCAGCGGTCGCCAATCGCGGCGACGGTGCGCGCAAGCGAGCAGGGCTCTTCCTCCAGCGTGTCCCATTTCATGATGCGGTTCCTCAAGTCGTCAGTCTGAAAAAGGAACTAAGTTGATCGATCAGGGAGATTTTCACTAGAAACTAACATTCAGCTGCTCAGTTTGACAGTTCTATTATTGAACTATAGCCTCCGGCACACAAACGCCGCGCGCTCGCAGCGCGGCCCATGGGAGGAGGCGGTCTTGTCCAAGCGAAACGCGACTGCGGCCGTCATCGGGGCCGGCGATTTCATCGGCGCCGAGATCGCCAAGAAGTTTGCCGCCGAAGGGTTCTCGATTTTCGCCGGCCGCCGCAATGGCGATAAGCTCGCGCCGCTGGTGCAAGAGATCGAAGCCGCCGGTGCTGACATCCACGCCCGCTCGCTCGACGCGCGGAAGGAGGATGAGGTCATCGCCTTCCTCAATGACGCCGACAAGCATGCACCGCTCGAAGTCTGCATCTTCAACGTCGGCGCCAACGTCAATTTCCCGATCCTCGACACCACCGAGCGCGTGTTTCGGAAAGTGTGGGAGATGGCCTGCTATTCCGGCTTCCTCGCCGGGCGCGAGGCCGCGCGGCTGATGCTGCCGCGCGGCGGCGGCAACATCTTCTTCACGGGTGCGACCGCGAGCTTGCGCGGCGGCAGCGGCTATGCCGCCTTCGCCAGCGCCAAGTTCGGCCTGCGCGCGGTCGCGCAGGCGATGGCGCGCGAGCTCGGGCCGAAGAACATCCACGTCGCCCATCTCATCATCGATTCCGGCGTCGACACCGAATGGGTGCGCCAGCGCCGGCTCGAGGCGCTCGGGCCGAATGCGCTCGATAATCCCGACCTCCTGATGCCGCCGTCCTCGGTCGCGAACGCCTATTGGCAGCTTTACCAGCAGCCGAAGAGCGCCTGGACTTTCGAGATGGAGATCCGCCCCTTCGGAGAGAAATGGTGACCGCGGCGAGAAAGTCCGGCTAGACTGAGCTCAACATCAAGCAAATTCCGGGAGGATTTTCAGTGAAGACCGCGATCACCGAACTGTTCGGCATCGAGCACCCGATCATCCAGGGCGGCATGCATTTCGTCGGCTTCGCCGAGCTGGCCGCTGCCGTCTCCAATGCCGGCGGGCTCGGCATCATCACCGGTCTCACGCAGAAGACGCCCGAGCTGCTCGCCAAGGAGATCGCGCGCTGCCGCGACATGACGGACAAGCCGTTCGGCGTCAACCTCACCTTCCTGCCGGCCTTCTCGGCGCCGCCTTATCCAGAATACATCGCGGCCATCGCCGAGGGCGGCATCAAGGCCGTGGAGACCGCGGGCCGCAGCCCGGAAGCCTACATGCCGGCGCTGAAGGCCGCCGGCATCAAGGTCATCCACAAATGCACATCGGTGCGCCACTCGCTGAAGGCCGAGCGCATCGGCTGCGACGCCGTCAGCGTCGACGGCTTCGAGTGCGGCGGCCATCCCGGCGAGGACGACATTCCCAACATGATCCTGCTGCCGCGTGCGGCGGAGGAGTTGAAAATCCCATTCGTCGCCTCCGGCGGCATGGCCGATGGTCGCAGCCTGGTCGCGGCGCTCTCGCTGGGCGCGGCGGGCATGAACATGGGCACGCGCTTCATCGCCACCAAGGAAGCGCCGGTGCACCAGAACGTGAAGGACGCGCTGGTCGCGGCCACCGAGCTCGACACCCGCCTGATCATGCGGGCGTTGCGCAATACCGAGCGCGTCCTGAAGAACGCCAATGTCGACCGCCTGCTCGAGATCGAGCGCGAAAAGGGCGCCAAGCTCACGATCGACGACATCCACGACCAGGTCGCGGGCGTCTATCCCAGGATCATGCTGGACGGCCAGATGGATGCCGGCGCCTGGAGCTGCGGCATGGTCGCGGGCCTGATCCACGACATCCCGTCCTGCAAGGAGCTGATCGATCGCATCATGGCCGAGGCTGAAACCATCATCCGCAGCCGCCTGATGGGGTTCCTGGACGGGACGGACGCTGCGCGAAAGGTCGCCTGACACCGCCAAACTTCTTAACCACGGCGGCATCTGACCGCTGGAATTACGCGCGGCGCCTCCTAGATAGGGGTAAATTGCCCCTTTCATAAATCGATTTCAGGAGGCGTCCGTGGTCCTGAAAAGCGTTCCCTTCGCAATTGCCTTTGCCCTCGTGGTCGCAGGGGCCGGTGTTGCGCGCGCCGACGACTACAAGCCGGGCGAATATCTCGGCCTCGATCTATCCAAGGCGGTGCTGTCGCCGAAACGTCTCGGGCCGGAGACGCACTTCGCGCCGGTCGCACTCGAAGCGCGTGGCGGCAACGAGGCACAGGCGCGCGCTGAGCCCGTCGACGTGCCGAAGAAGGTTGCCGCCGAACGCGTTCGTGTGGCCGAGCCGAAGGGCACGCATGCGGCGAGCAGCCAGCCGCGGGGCGCGGCCCGCGCCAAGCTCGCGCACCGCCGCGGCAACCCGCTCGATGCGCAGGCACTGGACACCCGCATCCAGACCTGGCCATGCCGCTCCGGCGGCATCTGCAACTGGAAGCGGTGATCACAGGCGTCATCCCCGCGTCGCAAAACCGTAGGCGCGGAGTCAAGAAACCGTAAGCTGGGAGTCAAGGAGCGCAGGCACCTTCCGTCGAGATTCGACGAAGGTCTCCTGAATGGCAACGCTCCGCGCCTCGCGCGCATGGACCCGGCGGCAGTTTCTGGTCCGCTCCGCTTCCAGTCTCGCCATCGCCGCGCTCGCGAAGCCTCATTTGAGCCGCGCGGCCGATCGGCCGCAGATCGCAGGCGGCATCCAGTCCGGCGATGTCTCCGGCGGCTCCGCGGTGATCTGGGCGCGCGCCGATCGGCCCGCGCGGATGCAGGTGGAATGCTCTACGGTCGAGAGCTTCAAGACCATCATCGCCTCGGCCTCCGGCGATGCGCTGCCCGCCGCCGATCTCACTGCAAAACTCCTGCTGGCGGATCTGCCGCCCGGGCAGGACATCTTCTACCGCGTCCGCTTCGACGACATCGCCACCGGTCTCCTCGGTGAAAGCCGCATCGGCCATTTCCGCACCGCGCCGGCAGCGCGTCAGTCGATCTCGTTTCTGTGGTCCGGCGACACCGCCGGGCAGGGCTGGGGCATCGACGTCTCCCGCGGCGGCTATCGCAGCTATCGCACCATGCTCGACAACAATCCGGATTTCTTCATTCACTGTGGCGATCACATCTACGCGGACTGCACGATCCCTTCCGAGCAGAAGCTGCCGAACGGCGACACCTGGCGCAACATCGTCACCGAAGAGAAATCGGAGGTGGCGCACACCCTGGCGCAGTTCCGCGGCAACTACAAATACAACCATCTCGACGAGCACTTCCGCGCCTTCCATGCGCAGGTGCCGATGTTCGCGCAGTGGGACGATCACGAGGTGACCAACGACTGGTCGCCGATCGGGACCTATGACGAGTCCGGACACGAGGACGACGGCACCCCGCGCCTGGTCGCGCGAGCCCGCCGGGCCTTCTTCGACTTCATGCCGATCCGCGACATCGGCGCGCGGCACGGCCGCGTCTATCGCAAGATCGCCTACGGCCCGCTGCTCGACGTCTTCATGATCGACATGCGCAGCTACCGCGACGAGAGCTGGAACAAGGGCGATGATCACCGCGGCTGGATCCTGGGCGCCGAGCAGCTCGCCTGGCTCAAGCGCGAGCTCGCCGCTTCGCGCGCGACCTGGAAGGTGATCGCGGCCGATTTGCCGATCGGCCTGATCAGCCTGGATGCCGTTGCGCTCGGCGATGGGCCGCCCGACCGGCGCTAGCACGAGATCGCGGATCTGCTCGCCTCGATTAAACGTGCCGGCATCCGCAACATCGTCTGGCTCACCGCCGACATGCACTACACCGCCGCGCACTATTACGATCCGAGCAAGGCGCAATTTAGGGATTTCGAGCCGTTCTGGGAGTTCGTCTCCGGCCCGTTGCATGCCGGCAGCTGGGGACCGGGCGAGCTCGACGACACCTTCGGCCCGGCCGCGATGTACCAGCATGGCTGCAGCGCCGCGCAGGGCGAGAATCTCGCGCCCTGCTTCGGCCTGCAGTTCTTCGGGCGGGTCGACATCGACGGCCACAGCGGCGTGATGACGGTGACCCTGAAGGACGTCGACAATCGCGACCTCTGGTCGGTCGACATCGTACCGCAGCCGCAGGTGCATCCTTCGCTGGTGGCGCAGCATTGGTGAGGTTGCGGCGCGCCAGTCGTCATGCCCGGGCTTGTCCCGGGCATCCACGTTCTTCGTGCCGCGTGGCAATGCGTGGAGGGCCGGGACAAGCCCGGCCATGACAATGGAGAGGCATTGCTAACCCGATCTTGATTGGCCGCCGTGCTCCTCCCGCGCTAGGGTGGGGGGTCCCGCCACTTCTTCTCCATCACTCGAAAAGTCTGCTCACGCGACATCGCCGCGCGCATCCGGTGGGCTGAATTGCTCAGGAGCCTGTTGCATGGATCATTTGAAAACACAGGGCATCAGCATGCCCAAGCTCGGCCTCGGCACCTTTCGCATGCAGGGCGATGCCTGCCGTGCCGCGGTCGAGAGCGCGCTTTCGATCGGCTATCGCCACATCGACACGGCCGAGATGTACGCCAACGAGGAGGCGATCGGTGCGGCCATCGCCGCGTCCGGCGTGCCGCGCGGTGAGCTGCACGTCACCACGAAAGTCTGGCACGAGAACCTCAGCCCCGATGCGATCCGCCGCGCTTTCGACGCCAGCCTTAGGAAGCTCCGGCTCGACCATGTCGACCTCTATCTCGTGCATTGGCCGTCGAAAGCCGCGAACTGGGGCGCGGTGTTCGAGACCCTGATGAAGCTTAAGGAGGAGGGGCGCACGCGCGCCATCGGCGTTGCCAATTTCACCACCGCGCTGCTCAAGGTCGCGGTAGAGGAGATCAAGGCGCCGATCGCCTGCAACCAGGTCGAATATCACGCCATGCTCGATCAATCGAAGGTGCTGGCCTATCTCCAAGCGCGGTCGATCCCGCTGGTTGCCTATTGTCCGCTGGCGCAAGGGCGTTTCGCGAGCGATCCGGTGCTGGCCGACATCGGCGCCCGGCACGATGCCACCGCCGCGCAGGTCGCGTTGAAATGGCTGCTCGACCAGGACGGCGTCGCCGCGATCCCGAAGGCCTCGCGTCGCGAGAGCCAGCAGGCCAATCTCGACGCGCTGAAGATCACGCTCGACGATGCCGACCGCATAAAAATCGCCGCGCTGGCGAAGGACAGACGTTGCGTCAATCCCGGCTTCGCACCGGCATGGGATTAGCTGCAATGACAAGCAATAGAAATGGCCCCGTGAGGGGCCATTTCCATGTTGCGTTGCGCATTAGTCCCAGTGGTGGTGATGGCGATGGCTGCGCTTGATGACGACAACCTTGTCGCCGCGATGGTGGCGATGCCAGCCATGGCGATGTCCGCGGAATTCGGCGCGGGCGCCGTACGGGCCGTGGTGATGATGATGATAGCCGCCGCTGCGCTTGATCACCACCGTCTCCGCACTTGCGAGTGTCGGCGCCGCGATCACGAGCGCACCGAGAGCCGCAACCACATAACCAAGCTTTTTCATGATGTCCTCCTCCAAACGAATGCACATCTAAACCGCAGATTTGCGCGAACGTTCCGGAGGAGCGGGAAGAGAATTCTGAACGGATGTTCAGACGAAGGCGTGCTAATCGCAGCGCTGCTGCGCGGGCGTCGGCGCACCGCTGGCGACGTATTTGCCGTTCCTTATCGTGTACTCGCCGCGCTCGCTGCGATTGTAGATCGCGCGCAGGCTGCCGTCCTTCTGCAACAGCAACCCGAACTCGCGGGCCTGATGCAACGAGGGGAAGTACACCATGACATTGAGCAGGCCCTCGGCATTGACCGTGGCGGACACCACCTCGTTCTCGTCCCTGGCCTCGCCGAAATTGCGCCGGTACATCACCCGGCCGTCTTTCCGGATTTCGTAAGTCAAGCGCGCGCCCTGGTCGCGGTCGGGCCTACCCGAGCAATCGACCGCCCACGAGCCGAGCAGGCCCCATTGCTCCACGGTCACGGCCAGCGTCTCGGCACCAGCCGTGGGGGTGAACGCGACCCACAGCACCGCAGCCGCGATCCAGCGGCCCGAACAACGCATCATGTCCTGAAAAACCCCGCCTCGAACAATTCCAAAGTCTAGCATCCCGCGCGCGACCCCGCCACGGAAGCCGCCGATCGCCCGCGAATTTGATCCGCGTCAATGAGGTAGGGCGTTTGGAAGGTAAGATGGCGTTTCCCGAAGGCGAACGTGGATAGAGCAATGCTGAATCAAGTCATGGATTTTGCGGGCGAAGTGCTGCCGGGGAGCTGTGCCGTACCGCCTTATTCCGAGGCCGCATTTCTGAGCGAGTTGGGCGATCGCCTGCGGTCCTCCCGCATGCGCTGCGATCTGTCGCGCCGGGAGCTCGCCCGCCGCTCGGGGATCTCCGAGCGCTACATCGCCCAGATCGAGGCCGGCAAAGGCAACGTCTCCATCGTCCTGTTGCTGCGGCTGGCTTCCGCGATTCACGGCAGTCAGCCACAGGCGGCGTGAGGAGACGTCCGGACCGGGCCTCAGGCTCGCTTCTCCACATTGGCGCTGCGGGCGGGCACGCCGAACTCCTTGCGGCAGACCTCAGCTAGCACGGCGACGCCATCGCGGATCTGCTGATGCGTGGGGCTGGCAAAGCACAGCCGCAGCCGCGAGGCGGAATGGCCCTTGCTGGTCGACCATTCCGGCCCCGGATTGATCGAGACGCCGGCGGCGAGCGCGGCCTGATACAGCTTCAGCGTATCGACCTGGTCGGGCAGCTTGACCCAGAGGAAGATGCCGCCCTTGGGCTCCTCGAACTCAGCGGCGGTCCCGAACTGCTCGTTGAGGGCTTCCATCAGCGTGTCGAGCTTGCTGCGCAGCGCCTTGGTCAGGGTCGGCACGTGGGTTGAAAAGTGCGGCTTGCAGTAAGTGGCGAGCACCATCTGCTCCAGCGCACCGGAGCCCGCATCCGTCTTCAGCGCGAGCATCCGTGACATCACCTCCCAGGGCGCCACGACGAAGCCGACGCGCAGCGCCGGCGCGATCGACTTGGAAAACGAGCCGATATGAATCACGCCGCCGCTCTCGCTCATCGCGTAGATCGCGGGCGGCCGCTGCCCCGACCAGATGAGGTCGGCATAGCAATCGTCCTCGAAGATGGGCACGCCATATTCGGTCGCGAGCCGCACCAGCTCGGTGCGGCGGCTCTCGGGCATGATGCTGCCGGTCGGGTTCTGCACCGTCGGAATGGTGTAGATGTATTTCGGCCGGATGCCGCGGCGCTTCAGGTCGGCCAGCGTGGAGGCCAGCAGGTCCATGCGCATGCCGTCCTGGTCGAGCGGAATGCCGACGATGTTGACGCCGAGCCGCGCCAGGCGTGTCAGGGAGCCCTGATAGCTCTCCTGCTCGAAAATCACGGTGTCGCCGCGCGACAGCAGGGTGGCGTTGACGAGGTCGAGCGCCTGGAGCGAGCCGGAGACGATCAGGAGGTCGTCGACCGTGCAGCTGATGCCGGCGTCGCGCTTGAGTTTCGTCACCAGGAATTCGCGCAACGGCAGGTAGCCCTGCGGACCATGCGCCAGACCGTAGGTGGCGAGCGAGCGGCCCTCGCGCCGCAGCACCGTGTCGGCCGCTTCGATCAGCTCGTCGAGCGGCACCTGTTCGGAATCGTTGTTGCCGCCGACGAAGCTGTATTTGGCAAGGCCCGTCCAGCGCGCAGACGGGGCCGGCAGCCCTGCTGGAAACAGGGGCGCGAAATCGAAGCTGGACGTCATGGGAGCGTTCCTCGTTTTGTTCTTGTTGAGCGTCGGCTTTGCACCGGCCGCCTTACTTCTTGCCGGCCGTCCTGGTCGGACGGCCCTGACTGATGAAAGCGTAATGCGCGTTGGCGATGCCGCCAACCATTAAGGCTTCGACCACGGATTCTGCGATCTCGCCCGTGGCGGCCCAGTCGACCAGAAAATTGGCGCCGGTCCCGCCGCGCACGTCGTCGGTTGGTATGAAGATCGAGACGGTGGCGAGCGGCCTCAACGCCACCGGCGTCTTCAGAAAGCTCTCGACCTGCTTGCCTGCGGTGTCGAAATAGGCGATGCGTTTGATGACCGGCGGCTGGGTCTCGGAGGCGTTGTGTACGCTCAGCGTCACCGAGAAGTCGACACGCAGCTTGCCCTGGCTCAGCGCGACGCTGGAATAGGCGGGCACGTAGAAACCGCCGGAGACGGCGAGGTCCTCCTTCGGCGGCGTGGTGAGCGAATCGGCAAAGTTTTGTTCGATACTGATCTTGGATTGCGCGGCGGCGGGCACGGCAAAGGCGAAGGGAGCGAGCAGCATGGCTGCGAAGAGCCCATTCCGCATGTGACGAATTGCTCGCTTGCCGCACCGCAACCCGCCTCTAGGGTGCGGCAAAACGGACCAATTTGGCATGCATGAGCTCATTCGCGATATCACACTCTCTATTCTGTTCGCCTGGATGCTGGGGCTTCTCGCCCATTTCTCCCGGCAACCGCTGATCCTGGCCTACCTTATCGCCGGCTTCTGCATAGGTCCATTCGGTGCCGGCTGGGTCCATTCGCAGGAATCGATCAGCGTCATCTCCGAGCTCGGCCTGATCTTCATGCTGTTCATGATCGGGCTCGAGATCGACCTGAAGAAGATCGTTCGGGCCGGGCGGGTGATCCTGTTCGCGGCGGGCAGCCAGCTGCTGGGCGGCTGTCTGCTCGGGCTTTTGTTCTTCGTCGGCATCGGCCTGTCGCTCGGCGGCGGGCATTTCGATGCGGTCTATCTCTGCGTCGCCTGCGCGCTGTCGAGCACGGTCATCATCGTCAAGGTGCTCTACGAGAAGCGCGAGCTCGATACGCTGCCGGGCCGCATCACCCTCGGCATCCTCGTGCTCCAAGACATCTTCGTCATCCTGTTCCTGGCGGTGCAGCCGAGTCTGGCCAATCTGCAGGTCAGCGTCATCCTGCTCTCGATCGGCCGCGTCGCGGTGCTGGTCACGGCCGCGCTGCTGGTCAGCCGCTACGTGCTGCCGCGCCTGTTCCACCAGATCGCCCGGCGGCCCGAGCTGATCCTGCTCGGTGCGCTCGCCTGGTGCTTTCTCGTCGCCGAGACCGCGTATCAACTGTCGCTGTCGCGCGAGATGGGTGCGCTGATCGCCGGCGTCTCGCTCTCGACCTTCCCCTATGCGCTCGATGTCACCGCCAAGGTCACCACGCTGCGCGACTTCTTCATCACGCTGTTCTTCGTCGCGCTCGGCATGACCATTCCTGTGCCCGGCCTCTCGGTGATCAGCCTCGCCTTGATGATCGCGGCGTTCACGGTGGTGAGCCGCCTCGTCACCACCTTCATTCCGCTCTACCTGATGAAGCAGGGCCTCCGCGCCAGCCTGTTGCCGGCGCTCAACCTCGCGCAAATCTCCGAATTCTCGCTGGTGGTGATCCAGACCGGCGTCGCGGACCGCCACATCGCTGCCGAGACGGCGAATGCGGCTTCGTTCGCCTTCGTGGTGCTGGCGGTGCTCTCGACCTTCGTGATGACCCGCAGCGACGAGATCACCCGTTGGGCGATCGGCCCCTTGAAGCGGATCGGCCTGCGCGATCTCGACCATGGCAACGGCCATGCCGAGGAGGGCCACGAGGGCGGCCATGGCGAGGCCCGCCGCATCGTCATCCTCGGCTTTTTCCGTGCGGCAAGCGCGCTGCTGGCCGAGATCGAACGGCAGGCACCGGTGCTGCTCGAGCAGATCACCGTGGTCGATTTCAACCCCAATGTGTACCAGACCCTGCTTTCACGTGGTCTGCACGTGATCTATGGCGACATCAGCAGCGCCGACACGCTGCTCCATGCCGGCGTCGGCAAGTCCGAGATGATCATCCTCAGCGTGCCGGATTCGCTGCTGAAGGGCGCCACCAACGAGAAGCTGGTCCGTCACGTCCGCGCGCTCAATCCGACCGCCCTGATCGTCGCCACGGCCGACCTGTTGGCCGACGTCGGCGCGCTCTACGAGGCCGGCGCCAGCTACGTCACCGTGACCCGACTCAGCGATGCACATGAGCTGTTTACCGTGATCGAAGCCGCCCAGGCCGGCCTGCTCGCGGACAAGCGCGCCGAGCTCGATCAGCGCCTCGGCGAGCGCCGCGAGGTGCTGCCCTGACGGCGTAGGGCCGCCTTCCTTGCAGCCTTCCTTGCGGGCAATCTGCGCCTATATCGCTGGTATGCCCGGTGCAAGCCTGAAACCCATCGGCAGGCCCGCCCTCGGGCATATGTGGTTGCGCTGGGGAGACTAGCGCCCCGACCCAAGTCCGGCTAAGCCTCCCGGCCATAACCGATAGAGATTGGGAAATGCCCGATAGCGTTCAGGAAGTCTTGCAGGCCTTTGCCCGGGGTGAGCTCGTGGTCGTCACCGACGACGAGGACCGCGAGGGCGAGGGCGATCTGATCGTCGCCGCCTCGCTCTGCACCGCCGAGAAGATGGCCTTCATCATCCGCCATACCTCCGGCATCGTCTGCGCGCCCGTGACGACCGAGGACGCGCGCCGGCTGCGGCTCGATCCGATGGTCGCCCACAACGATTCCGCGCACACCACCGCGTTCACGGTCTCGATCGACTACAAGCCCGACGGCGGCACCGGCATCTCCGCCGAGGAGCGCGCCTCGTGCTGCCGTGCGCTCGCCAATCCCAATGTCGGCGCCAACGACTTCGCCCGGCCCGGCCACATCTTTCCGCTGATCGCCAAGGACGGCGGCGTGCTGCTGCGCTCCGGCCACACCGAGGCCGCCGTCGACCTCTGCAAGCTGTCCGGCCTGCCGCCGGTCGGCGTCATCAGCGAGCTCATGAACGACGACGGCAGCGTGATGAAGGGCGAGCAGGTCGCGCAATTCGCGGTCAGGCACAAGCTCAAGCACGTCACCATCGCGGACATGATCGCCTACCGCCAGGCGCGCGAGAAGCTGATCGAGCGGGTCTCGACCTTCGTCACCGACAGCCCGATCGGTCCCTTGCAGGGCTATGCCTACCGTTCACCGTTCGATTCCATCGCTCACGTCGCCTTCGTCTACAACGGGGTCGGCGACGGCAAGAACGTGCTGACGCGCTTCCACAAGCCGAACATCGTCAAGGACACTTTCACCGGCCACAAGCGCATGGCCGCCGTGCTCGAGCATTTCAAGAAGACCGGCCGCGGCGTGCTGGTCTACCTGCGCGACGGCGCGGCCGGCGTGCCCGTTTCGCCGCTGCCGGACGAGACGTCGACGGAGGCCGACCGCAACCGCCAGTGGCGCGAGGTCGGCGTCGGCGCGCAGATCCTGCGCGACCTCGGCGTGACTTCGATCCGGCATCTCACCTCGTCGGTGCACGACTACAAGGGCCTGTCGGGCTTCGGCATCGAGATCGTCGCCAACGAGCAGCTCGAAAGCTGACACGCATTGTCTTTCCCGGTCGCGCTGAAAGCGCCACCCCGGAACGACCGAAGCCAGGATGCAATTGAACTTGTTGCCGCGGCGCTTTACTTTGTCGGGCAATTATCGACGGAACCAGACGCGAAAGGACGTTTCATGAGCGTGCGCCCTCAGGCCAAGGACAAGCCGGCTGCGGCTTCTTTCCAGTGGGACGATCCGTTCCTGCTCGACGAGCAGCTCACCGAAGACGAGCGCATGGTGCGCGACACCGCCCGCGCCTATGCGCAGGACAAGCTGCTGCCGCGCGTCTCCAAGGCCTATCTCGAGGAGAAGACCGACCGTGAGATCTTCAACGAGATGGGCGAGCTCGGCCTGATCGGCATCACGCTGCCGGAAGAATATGGCTGCGCCAATGCGAGCTACGTCGCCTATGGCCTCGTCGCGCGCGAGATCGAGCGGGTCGATTCCGGCTATCGCTCGATGAACTCGGTGCAGTCCTCGCTGGTGATGTACCCGATCTACGCCTATGGCGACGAGAACCAGCGCAAGAAGTACCTGCCCAAGCTCGCCAGCGGCGAGTGGGTCGGCTGCTTCGGCCTGACCGAGCCCGACGCCGGCTCTGATCCGGCCGGCATGAAGACCCGTGCCGAGAAGGTGTCGGACGGCTATCGCCTCACCGGCAGCAAGATGTGGATCTCGAACGCGCCGATCGCCGACGTCTTCGTGGTCTGGGCCAAGTCGGCCGCGCACGACAACCAGATCCGCGGCTTCGTGCTGGAGAAGGGCATGAAGGGCCTGTCCGCGCCGAAGATCGGCGGCAAGCTCTCGCTGCGCGCCTCCATCACCGGTGAGGTCGTGATGGACGGCGTCGTGGTCCCGGAGGACGCCCTGCTGCCCAACGTCTCCGGCCTCAAGGGCCCGTTCGGCTGCCTCAATCGCGCCCGCTACGGCATCTCCTGGGGTGCGCTTGGCGCCGCCGAGGACTGCATGCATCGCGCCCGCCAATACACGCTCGACCGCAAGCAGTTCGGCAAGCCGCTCGCCGCGACCCAGCTGGTGCAGAAGAAGCTCGCCGACATGGAGACCGAGATCGCCCTCGGCCTGCAGGGCTCGCTTCGCGTCGGCCGCCTGATGGACGAGGGCAAGTTCGCGCCCGAGATGATCTCGATCATGAAGCGCAACAATTGCGGCAAGGCCCTCGACATCGCCCGCACCGCCCGCGACATGCACGGCGGCAACGGCATCTCGATCGAGTATCACGTGATGCGCCACGTCCATAATCTCGAGACGGTCAACACCTACGAGGGCACCCACGACGTCCACGCCCTGATCCTGGGCCGCGCGATCACGGGCATTCAGGCGTTCTTCTAGTCACTGTGTTTTTCCGCCGCGGCTAGCTTGCTCAACTGTCATCGCCCGCGCAGGCGGGCGATCCAGTATCCCAGAGACTTCGCTTTTGTCACTGGCGCTGCGGCGTACTGGATACCCCGCCTTCGCGGGGTATGACGGCGAAGAGTGTGGCACAGGAAGTCCCATGTCCGACAACGACGACGTCCCGTTCAACCGCAACTTTCCGCTGAAGCCCGGCATCGTCGAGGAGGTCCGCCCCGGCGTGCGGCGCGTGCTCTGCAACAATCCGAGCCCGTTCACCTTCACGGGCACGGTCAGCTACATCGTCGGCAAGGGCAATGTCGCGATCATCGATCCCGGTCCAGACGATGCGGCGCATGCGGCGGCGCTGCTCGATGCCGTGCGTGGCGAGACCGTTACGCACATCTTCGTCACCCACACCCATCGCGACCATTCGCCGAACACCGCGCGGATCAAGCAGGCGACGGGAGCGCCGGTCTATGCCGAAGGCCCGCATCGCGCCTCGCGGCCGCGATTCGAGAGCGAGAAGCACAATCCGGAATCGGGCGCCGACCGCGATTTTACCCCGGACGTCAATCTCGCACACGGCGACGTCGTGGAAGGCAACGGCTGGCGGCTCGAGGCCGTCGCGACGCCCGGCCACACCGCCAATCATCTGGCATTCGCCTGGCCCGAGCGGAAGTTCAACTTTGTCGGCGATCACGTGATGGGCTGGTCGACCTCGATCGTGGCACCACCGGACGGCTCGATGATCGACTACATGGACTCGCTCGACCGGCTCGCCGCCCGCGAGGAGGATCTCTATTTCTCTGGCCATGGCCCCGAGATTCCCGAAGGCCAGCGCTTCGTGCGCTTCCTGATCCGCCACCGCAAGGCACGCGAGGCCTCGATCCTGCACCGCCTCGCCAAGGGCGAGACCGACATCCCGACCATGGTCCGCGCGATCTATATCGGTATCGATCCGCGCCTGACGACAGCTGCCGGCTATTCCGTGCTGGCGCATTTGGAAGATCTGGTCGCCCGCGGCGTGGTGGCGACGGATGGCGATCCCGTGATCGGCGGGACCTATCGGATGGCCTAGGGGCGAATAGCGAATGGGGAATAGCGAATGGGCGGCTCCATTCGCTATTCGCTACTCCCCATTCGCCAAGTCACTTCTTCACCGTCTTCGCCGGCGCCTTGGGCGGCGTCACCGGCGTCTTCTTCACCGGCTTGAGTGCATCGGCGTCGGCGGCGGTGTTGAGGTCGTCGATGAATGTCTTGACGCGTGCGGCGTTGCTGCCGAGGTCGCTGTCGAAATTGCGCGACGCAGAGCGGATATCGACGCGGGAATCATCGCCATCCGGCACGACCCTGATCGAAACGTCCTCGCGGAAACCCATGATCGGCGTGCGCGCCACCGCCTCGATGCGGCCGATGCGGCGCGGCGGCTGCGGTGCGCGCTCGTCGATCACGATCCATTTGCGCTTGTGGACGAGCTGAAGCGCGATCGCATAGGCGCGGTCGGCCGAGATCTCGAGCTCGACGGGCTCGATCTCGGGATAGAAATGGCGCTGCTGCTCCGCCGAATAGAGGCCGGCATAGACCGCGGTGTTGGTGCCCTCGCCGGTGCGCAGGCGCGCCAGCGCATCGAAGCGCGGCGGATCGATCGGGTCGGTGGTGATGTCGTAGATCGACGGCAGCTTGCGATATTGAACGGCCAGATAGGCGGGATAGGCGAGGATCGCCCCGTCGATCAGGAAGGCGAGCAGGATGCGCGCCATGCCGCGCGAGCCGTTCTGCCAGATTGCGGCAAAGCCGGCGAGCCCGAACAGGATCGAGAGGCCGGCGATCGCGAGCCCGCCGATGAACGTCGCCAGCGCCGGCTTGGGCTCCAGGAAATCGAAACGGACGACGATGATCGACACCACCACCGCCAGAACCGCGAACACGGCCAGATTGCGCGCCCAGCTCGCGAGGCTGGACACGGGCTCCGACTGGTAGGGAGCGGAAAACCTGCGGGCCATCGGGTGAGCTCTGCCGGGGTTGGCGATGCCGGCCGATCTGGCGCGACGATGCGCCGTTGAGACCACGGCCGAGGGGCAAATTCAAGGGTCGATCACCCTCTTACCCTCCCCTGGAGGGGGAGGGTCGGCTCACATGGAGCGCAGCGAAGTGTGAGACGGGGTGGGGTGACGATCTCTCCACATCCGACACTGCCCGAGCGGAGAGATCACCCCACCCCGCTCGCGCTGCGCGCGATCGACCCTCCCCCTCCAGGGGAGGGTGAGCACCACTGCCTACGCCGCAGCGTTCGGGAACCGGTAATCCCTAAACTGGTCGCGCAGCGCCGTCTTCAGGATCTTGCCGGTGGCGGTGTGCGGAATGCCGTCGACGAAAGCGACGTCGTCGGGCATCCACCATTTGGCGATCTTGCCCTCCATGAACTTGAGGATGTCCTCGCGCGTGGCCTGCTGGCCCTGCTTGAGCTGCACGATCAGCAGCGGCCGCTCGTCCCATTTGGGGTGGAATACGCCGATCACGGCGGCTTCCGCCACGGCGGGGTGGCCGACCGCGAGGTTTTCGAGGTCGATCGAGGAGATCCACTCGCCGCCGGACTTGATCACGTCCTTGGAGCGGTCGGTGATCCGCATATAGCCGTCCTCGTCGATGGTCGAGACGTCGCCGGTGTCGAAGAAGCCGTCCTCGTCGAGGATGTTGCTGTCGACGCGGTAATAGGCCTTGGCGACGGCGGGACCGGAGACCTTGAGGCGGCCGAAGGTCTTGCCGTCCCAGGGCAGTTCCTTGCCGGCATCGTCGGTGATCTTCATCTGCACGGCGAACGGCGCATAACCCTGCATCTGCAGCACGTCGAGCCTGGCATCGCCGGTCGCATTCTGGAACGGCGGCTTCAGCGCCGCGACGGTGCCGATCGGGCTCATCTCGGTCATGCCCCAGGCGTGGCGGACGTTCGAGCCCATGTCGAGGAAGGCCTTGATCATCGAGCGCGGCATTGCCGAGCCGCCGCAGATCACCATCTTCAGATCCGGCAGTTTGAGATTGTTGGCGGTCATGTGCTGGAGCAGCATCAGCCACACCGTCGGCACGCCGGCGGTGTGCGTCACCTTCTCGGTCGAGAGCAGTTCGTAGACCGAGGCGCCGTCGAGCTTGGCGCCCGGCATCACCAGCTTGGTGCCCTGCGAGGGCGCGGAGAAGGCGATGCCCCAGCTGTTGGCATGGAACAGCGGAACGACCGGCAGCATTGTCTCGGACGCACTGGTGCCGAGCGCGTCGACGTTGTTGGCCATCAGCGCGTGCAGCACGTTGGAGCGATGCGAATACAGCACACCCTTGGGATCGCCGGTCGTGCCGGAGGTGTAGCACATCGCCGCCGCCGTGTTCTCGTCAAAGTCCTTCCATTTGAATTTGCCGTCGGCCTGCGCAATCCAGTCCTCGTAGGCGACCGCGTTCTTCAGCGTGGTCTCCGGCATGTGAGCCTTGTCGGTGAGCACGATGTAGCGCTCCACGCTGGGCAGCTTGTCCGCGATCTTCTCCAGGATCGGAATGAAGGTGAGATCGGTCATCACGACGCGATCCTGCGCATGATTGATGATCCAGGCGATCTGTTCGGGGAAAAGGCGCGGATTGACGGTATGGCAGATGGCGCCGATCCCCATGATGCCGTACCAGACCTCCAGATGGCGCCAGGTGTTCCAGGCGATCGTTGCGACACGATCGCCGAGCTTGATGCCGTCGCGCTCCAGCATCTGCGAGACCTTGAGCGCGCGCTTGTGGATCTCGGCGTAGTTGGTGCGATGGATCGGTCCCTCGACCGAGCGTGTGACCACCTCCTGCTTGCCATGAATCCTGGCGGCGTGTTCGATGATCCGGTGGCAGAGCAGGGGCCAATCTTGCATCAAACCAAGCATTCCGACGTTCCTCCGAGAAGTCGCTGGGCGCGTTATCGCTCTCAGCGTTGGGCCAAAGAATTGCCATGAGTTTTAGCCTGCCGGACTTTCGTCGCAAATGGTCTTGTCGCGGCTATATGTCCGCCGGCGCGGCAATGGTTACCGCTGCGGCGGGGCTGTTGCTGCTCGCCGAAAGGGCAGAGGCGCGGAAATATCCTGCGCCGCTCGATATCTTCAACCTTGGAGCACCGAAACCCCGCGCAACCGTTCGCGCCGCGAGGATTCCGCTGCCGAAGCCGCGTCCCGAGGAGGCCCCCAAAGCGTCGGATGAGGGGGCGGCGCAGGCAGACGGCAAGCCGTCCCCCGACAAGCCGTCCCCCGACAAGCCAAGCGCGGACAAGCCCGCCGAAGCCGCGCCGCCGCCCGAGAAGCAGGCCTCGGCCTGCCGGCTGGCGCTGACCGAGGAGATCGCGATCGCGCCGTCCATTCCGGATATCCGCGGTCCGGGTGCCTGTGGCGGCGAGGATCTGGTGCGGCTGGAGGCCATCGTGCTGCCGGACAAGCGCAAGGTGACGGTCAAGCCGGCGGCCATCCTCCGCTGCACCATGGCGTCCGCGCTCGCCGATTGGGTGCGCAAGGACATGGCGCCGCTGGCGACCAGCCTCGGCTCCGCCGTCAGCGAGCTCGACAATTTCGACAGCTTCGAGTGCCGCGGCCGCAACCGCGTGGCCGGCGCGATGCTGTCCGAGCACGGCAAGGCCAATGCCATCGACATCCGCGCCGTCAAGCTCGCCAATGGGCAGTCGATCGGCCTGACCGACCGCACCACCTCGCGCGAGGTGCGCGAGCGCGTGCTGCACTCGGTCTGCACTCGCTTTTCCACCGTGCTCGGCCCGGGTTCGGACTGGTACCACGAGGACCACATCCATCTCGATCTCGTGCAACGGCGCAACGATTACCGGATTTGCCAGTGGAACGTGTGGGATCCGCTGCCTCAGGTCGCACCGCTGCTGCCGGCGGAACGTCCCGAGGAGGCACCGCCGCGCGAGGTCGCGGCCAAGCCCGAGGCAAAGGAGGGCGCCGACGACGGTGGGGCGGAGACGCCTCCTGCGCCTGCCAACAAGCCGGCGGCGGATGGCAACAAAGCCAGATCACACCAGCCGGCAACAAAAAAGCGCCGGTGAAACCGGCGCCTTTGAAAAGCCTCGGGCAAGGCCTGCTTAGTAGGGTGAGCTGGAACCGCCCTGGAGCGCGAGGCGCGGCTTGTAGGGCGAATCGCCGTGCTTGGGCTCGAGCACCACGACGAGGGTGCCGAGCTTGACGCGATCATAGAGATCGATCGCGTCCTCGTTGGTCAGGCGGATGCAGCCTGACGAGATCGAGGCGCCGATATATTCCGGCTGGTTGGTGCCGTGGATGCGGAACAGCGTGTCCTTGCCCCCAGAATGAAGGTACAGGGCGCGGGAGCCCATCGGATTGTCCGGTCCGGGTGCGACATAGGTCGGCACGCCCAAGCGCGAGATTTCGCCGGGGGTGGGGTGCCAGGCCGGCCACTCGGTCTTGCTGGCCACCTTGGCGATGCCCGACCAGGCCATAGCTTCTTCGCCGACGGTGATGCCGTAGCGGATCGCTTTGCCGCCCTCCAGCACGTAATAGAGGTAATGGTTGTCGGAATCGACCACGATCGAGCCCGGCGCTTCCTTGCGGTGGAATTCGACAATGGCGCGGCGGAACGGTTCTGCGACCGCGGTATTCTCGTATTTCACCTTGGCAAGGAGCTCTTTATCCTTAGGCTTGAACGCCTTGGTGTCCGTCGCCTCGTAGCGCGTGGTGGCCTGCATGCAGCCCGACAGCAGCAGGCCAGCGGCCAAAATCCCAAAAATAATTCTCAGCGACGACATGGTTTGGTTCCAATCAAAACAATACCGTGCGGAAGGGACCTGAGCGTAGCGCTCAAGTTCCTCGACTCCGTTAAGCCCATTATGGTTGAAATCTGCCACAATTCCAGCGCTGAAGCCGTTTTCCAGGGCTGTAAGACCGCAGCTGTGGCTTTTCTGCCGCAAATTTGGGGATGTCGTGCGGGTTTTTTTGGTAAGACGCGCCAGACTGTTCCTCCGGCGCCACAGTTAAGCCTTGGGGCCGCCGCGGATCTAAACGCTCCGTTAATGTTGTTGTCATCGTGAACCTGTCAGAATCGCGCTAAGGGCTGTCGTTCTGTCGCAGGATCTCTGGAGCTTTTGATGTTTTCGGTGTTCGTTCCCTCCGAGACCTCCCTCAAGAAGGCGGTTGTCGAGGATCTCACAGCGCTGCCGGAGAACGCAGTCTGGATCGACCTCGTCAACCCCTCGGCTGCCGAGGACAAGGCGGTCGAGCGGCTGGCGGGCATCGCCATCCCGACCCGGGAAGACATGCAGGAGATCGAGATCTCCAGTCGCCTCTATATGGAGAACGGCGCGCGCTACATGACCGCGACGCTGATGTGCCACTCCGATACCGACATGCCCCGGACCACGGCGGTGACCTTCATCCTCGGCGACCACCGCCTGGTGACGGTCCGCTACGACCTGCCCAAGCCCTTTGCGCTGGTCGAGGCCAAGCTCGCCCGCTCCTGCACGCCCTCGATCACCGGCGAGATGGTGCTGATGGAGCTCCTGGACGCCGTGATCGACCGCTGCGCCGACATTCTGGAGCGCTGCGGCGCCGAGATCGACCAGGTCTCCCACGAGATCTTCGAGCCGGAGAGCGAGCGCCACGGCCACGCCAAGCGATATTCCCAGATCCTGATCTCGATCGGCCGCAAGGGCGATTTGACCTCGAAGGTTCGCGAGAGCCTGGTGTCGATCGGCCGCGTCGTGACGTTCCTGTCCGCCGTGGTCGAGGGCGTGAAGTGGTCGAAGGACATGCGCGAGCAGCTCAAGACCATGCAGCGCGACGTCGCCTCGCTGACCGATCACGCCTCCTATCTCTCCAGCAAGATCACCTTCGTGCTCGACGCCATGCTCGGCGTCGTCAATCTCGAGCAGAACAACATCATCAAGCTGTTTTCGGTCATGGCCGTTGTCCTGATGCCGCCGACTCTGATCGCCTCGATCTACGGCATGAACTTCAAGGTGATGCCGGAACTCGAATGGGTGCACGGCTATCCGATGGCGCTGGTGATGATGCTGATCGCCGCCATCGTCCCGTACTGGATCTTCAAGTGGAAGAAGTGGCTGTAGGATCGTGCGCGAGCAAAGATACCTACCGAGACCTTACGCCGCTCGCATAGACACGATGAATCGTGTCGCAGAATCGATCGGGATTGCGGCGACGCGGTGACGCGTGTGTCATGCCGCAATTCCTCCGGTAAAATTTGAGCGGTGGGCTGAACGTTTGCGCGAAACTTGTCTGCGATAAGCAGGGCGTAGCCGCGAGGAACAGCCATGGTTGAGAAACACATAACGTCGCCCCGCAACGTCATCGATCTGGCGAACTACCGTCAGGCGATGACGAGCGGCAAGGCGCCGTCGATGTCGGCACGCATGTGCCGGCACTGTGGTGCTCCGCTGCTCGATGGTGAGAACGACGACGACTGCTCGACTGCATTCAGCACGGCCGCTCCGCGGCCGCGCAAGCGGTCACGTCGGATTCGACTCGATTGAGGAACGGAAGGTAAGGGCGATCCAGGCCTTGCGGCGGCGTTGTCTGGATCGCCTTGCTTCCCTGAGCGGCCATTTCCACTTCCGTCATTGCGAGGAGCGAAGCGACGAAGCAATCCGGACTGTCTCTGCGGAGGCAGTCTGGATTGCTTCGCTTTCGCTCGCAATGACAGTGCCCGTCTACACGTGCTGGCCGCCGTTGATGTGGATCTCGGCGCCGTTGACGTAGGAGCTGGTGTCCGTGCACAGCACGTAGATGATCTTTGCCACTTCGTCGGGCGTGCCGAGGCGGTGCATCGGGATCTGCTGCTCCACGATTTTGTCGGTGCCCGGCGACAGGATCGAGGTGTCGATCTCGCCCGGCGCGATCGCGTTGACGCGCACGCCGACGCGGCCGAAGTCCGAGGCCATTTCGCGTGTCAGCGAAGCCAATGCGGCCTTCGAGGTGGCATAGGCGGCGCCGGCGAAGGGGTGCACGCGCGAGCCCGCGATCGAGGTGACGTTCACCACCGAGCCCTTTGCCGCCTTCAATTCCTCGATCAGCCCGCGCGCCATCATGATCGGCGCGAAGAAGTTGACGTGGAAGACGTGCGTCCAGGTCTCGAGGTCGGTGTCGACCGAGCCGAGCCGGGAGCCGCCCGGGCCCTTTGGCGAGATCGCGGCGTTGTTGACCAGGGCATGCAGCATGCCGCCCTCGAGCCGGTTGCGGATCTCCGAGATCGCGCGCGCGGTGTCCTGGGGATCGCCGAGGTCGACCTGGATGTGGTCCTCCGGCCCGGCGTCCCAGGGGCAGTCCTCGGGGAAAGGGTGCCGCGAGCAGGTGATGACGCGCCAGCCGGCCGAGGAGAAACGGATCACGGTGGCGTGGCCGATGCCGCGGCTGGCTCCGGTCAGGAGCAGCGTACGGCGCGGCGCATTGGACGAATGCGGCATGGACATCTTTCAGGTCGGCCCAAAGCTTACGGATACATTCGCGTCTTGGACCACGGTTGGCCCGCGGCGTCACGGCGAAATTCGATGCGGTCGTGCAGGCGGAACGGGCGGTCGTGCCAGAACTCGATCCGCAACGGCGTGATGCGCCAGCCACTCCAGCCCGGCGGCCGCGGCACTTCGCCGATGACGTATTTGGCCGCGACCTTGGCGATGGCCTGCTCGAACGCGAAGCGGCTCTCCAGCTCTTGCGATTGCTTGCTCGCCCAGGCGCCGATCTGGGCCTGCTTCGGTCGGGTCGCGAAATAAGCGTCGGCCTCGGCGTCGGTCACCGGCGTCACGTTGCCGCGGATGCGGACCTGACGGCGCAGCGACTTCCAGTGAAAAAGTAACGCTGCCTTAGGATTTGCGGCGAGTTCGCGGCCCTTCTGGCTGGCGATATGGCTGTAGAAGACGAAACCCTCGGTATCGAAGCCCTTCATCAGCACCATGCGCACATCAGGCAGCCCGTCGGGATCGACCGTTGCGAGCGCCATGGCGTTCGGATCGTTCGGCTCGCTCTTGACCGCTTCGTTCAGCCAGGCCTCGAACAACGCAAATGGCTCGTCGGCGGCGGTGAAATCACCGGATGTTAAGGGTGTCTGGTGTTTCATCGAGGTCGTGTCGGTCATGTCCGGAGTCCGAGTTGCGTCCCGCGGCCCAAAACGCGTTGTTGTCCGCTACCGCCCTATATAGGGCATGGGGACGCGTTGGCCTATCGGCGATCCGGCCGTCCGGCTTCGTCATGACGATGATTCTGATCGGGCTTGGTGCCGGCGGCTGCAGCTTTTCCCGCAACGACGGCAGCGCCTATGCCAAGGCCGAGGACAGCGACCTCACCGGCTCGATCGCGCGGCCGGCGAAGGACGCTCCCCCGACCGAGACCGATCTCGCCTTCACCCGCAATGCCGCCTCCGACGTCCTCAGCAAGGGCGACAAGGATTCCAGCCAGCATTGGGAGAATCCGGAGACCGGGGCGCGCGGCTCGGTGACGCCCATCGCCCAGTCCTACGCCGCCGAGGACGGGCGCAAATGCCGCGACTTCCTGGCGAGCTACGTCAACGGCAATACCGAAAGCTGGCTCCAGGGCGCCGGCTGCCAAAGCGGCCGTGGCCGTTGGGAGATTCATACGCTAAAGCCGTGGCGGAGCTGAGCATGATCCGGAAACGTGGGAACCGGTTTTCCGATCAGACCATGCTCCAAAGATAGAGCTTCAGCTCGCGTTCCTAGTTGCAAAAATGCCACTCTCTTCCCACATCACCCGCAGGTGGGGCGGGGAGCCCTTTGAACAATTCGATTTCTTGAAGGAGACGTGACGAATGCGCGACCCCTATGAGGTCTTGGGGGTGCCGCGGAGCGCCAGCGCTGCCGCGATCAAGAGCGCCTATCGCAAGCTGGCCAAGAAGCACCATCCTGACAGCAACAAGGGTGATCCGAAGGCTGCCGAACGCTTCGCCGAGATCAACTCGGCCAACGAGATCCTCGGCGACGAGGACAAGCGCAAGCAGTTTGACCGCGGCGAGATCGACGCCGAGGGCAAGCCGCGCTTCCAGGGTTTTCCGGGCGGCGGCGGTCCTCGCGGCCGCGCGGGCCCTGGCGGATTCGAAAGCTATACGTTCCGAAGCGGCGGTGCGGGCGGCCCGGGCGGCGGCGCGTTCGAGGACATCCTCAACAGCATGTTCGGCGGCGGGATGCGCGGCGCGCGGCCCGGAGCCGGCGCCCAGTTCGAGTTCGACACTGGCGGCATCGGGCTCGATCTCGACGTCAACGTCGCCATGAGCGTCTCGCTGGAAGAGGCGGTCAAGGGCGGCGAGAAGCGTGTCCGGCTGCCGACGGGCAAGGAGCTCAACGTCAAGATTCCGGCCGGGGTCACCGAGGGCCAGCAGATCAGGCTGCGGGGGCAGGGAGAAAGTGCGCAGGGCCATCCGCCCGGCGATCTCCTGATCACCATCAACATTGCACCGCACCCGTTCTTCAAGGTCGAAGGCGCAGACCTCAGGATCGACCTGCCGGTCACGCTCTACGAGGCGGTGCTCGGCGGCAAGGTCCGCGTGCCGACCCTCGGCAATGCCGTGGAGCTCTCGGTCCCCAAGAACACCTCCAGCGGTCGGACCTTCCGCCTCAAGGGCAAGGGCCTTCCGAAAGCCGGCGGAATCGGGGATCTCTTCGTCATCATCAGGATTATGCTACCGGACGGGAACGACGCCGAGCTTGAAGCATTGATGGAGAAGTGGCGGGACCAACACCCCTACAATCCACGTAGCGGTGTCGGTTAGGGCGAGAGCGAACTGAAGGGGTTCTCCTAAAGGACCACGGCATCGTTCTGGAGATGATGCCCATCATACGCCTGAGGCGTGGTAGCGCTTCATGGTTTCGACGTGTCGGCTGTCCGGCGGGGCAGCCGATAAAAAGGTGCGGCCTCGAGAGGGGGACCAGCGCGGTACCAAAAACCCCAATCGAGGCCGCCCGCGTCGATCGGCGGATCGAACGCCACTCATAATCGCGTGAACACCCGGTGCGATAATGAGACGCGTCGATGTCCTGATTCCAAATTTTCGATGACGGAATCTAGGCACAGCGCTTGTGCGGTTGTCTAGGTGCCATTTTTCTCTGCTTGGTCGTAGACGGCCTGCGCCACCTTGGTCAGCCGCTCGCGATCGCTGCTGCCGCTGACGACGTAGCCGACGCCGCGCTCGGACCAGAACAACGCGCCGTCCTTGTCCGTCTTGGCGTAGCGCATTTGCGTCGCACCATTCTCGGTCTTGGCGCTGTAGATCGTGTACCGCTCGCCCGAAGCGCCCTCGTACATCAGGAACGACGCCGGGCCGTTCGGTCCCGGCAGAAGCCGGCCGCCGACCAGCTTCAGCCCGCTCGCCTCCAGGTTCGGCGCGAACACGGTCCAGCCGCAGCGCCGGGTCAGCCAGGCCTGCAAGTGATCGCGCTCGTTGCCGCCGACCTCAACGGGGTGGCGGACCTCGACGACATAGAGGCGGTGGGCATCGAGTGCGTCCGCCGTAAAGCTCCGGAAGGTCGAGGGTGCGTTGGCGGCGCCATGCGCCACCCAGCCGGCGGTGCCGCCGGCGACGAAGGCGACCAGCACGGCCGCGGCGGCGCCATAAAACCATTGCCGCGGGCGGCGCTCCAGCCTCTCGAGCTCGAGCCGTGCGGGCACCCGTTCATGGGCAATCGAATCGTAACGCGCGTGCAGCATCTCGGCCATGGTCCGCCAGGACTGCACCCGCTCGGCGTCCTCGGGGTGGGCGGCAAGAAAGGCCTCGACGTCGGCGCGTCGCTCGGCCGGCAGCTCGCCGTCGACATAGGCGTGCAGTTCGTCCTCGGTCACTGGGATGTTGCGGTCGTTCATATCGGTCGTCTCTGGCTCTGCGGCCCAAAATGTCTTCTGCGAGTTAGCTTCGCGCAGCTCACTATCCGGCTGCGGGCGGAGATCGTTCGATGCATCGACCCGGCCATCATTTCACCCGCCTGAGCGCCGTACGCTCGCCCTCCAGCGAGGCTTTGACGTGGGCTCTTGCGCGCGCCAGGCGCGACATCACGGTGCCGATCGGCACGCCCTGGATGTCGGCAACCTCGCGGTAGCTCATGCCTTCCAGCATCACCAGCAGCAGCACCGAACGTTGCTCCTCGACGAGGGTGGTCAGCGCCTTCTCGATGTCGCGTCCTTCGGCCTCGGTCCCGCTTGCATCGGGGTTGTTATCCGTCAGCGGCATGAATTGCGGCCGCCTTGCCAGCGAGCGCCGTCGGTTTTTGTTGAGGTTGGTCAGGATCGTATAGAGCCAGCTCCTGACGTCGCCTCCGAGAAACAGCCGCTCCGAACGCAGCGCGCGTACCAACGTATCCTGGACCAGATCGTCGGCCGCATCGGCATCGCGTGTGAGCGCGCGGGCGTAGCGGCGCAACGCCGGGATCATGGCTTCCACACTCTGGCGAAACGCACTCATTGCGGTCCTGACATCCCTGGCGTTAGGCGCGCGCCTATAGCGATCATAACACCCAAGCGGAACGGCTATTCCGGCACTCGAAACAGCGTTAATGCGGATTAGGGCTGTACCGCGGGGGAGGGCTGGTGTACCTCCAGACCTCAACGAGAGTTCGACGGGACGTGCAAAAAATGGCGCAGAATTCGGGTCTGATGCAAGGAAAGCGCGGGGTCATCCTCGGCGTCGCCAACAACCGCTCGATCGCCTGGGGCATCGCCAAGGCATGCCACGCCGCGGGCGCCGAGCTCGCCTTCACCTATCAGGGCGATGCGCTGAAGAAGCGCGTCGAGCCGCTCGCCGCCGAGATCGGCGGCCTCGTGCTCGGCCATTGCGACGTCACCGATGCCGCGACCATCGATGCCGTCTTCGCTGTGCTGAAGGAGAAATGGGGCAAGATCGACTTCCTGGTGCATGCGATCGCCTATGGCGAGCAGCTCGACGGCCGCTACGTCGACACCACGCAGGAGAATTTTTCGAAGTCGATGCTGATCTCCTGCTATTCGTTCACGGCGGTGGCGCAGCGCGCCGAGAAGCTGATGACGGATGGCGGCTCGCTGATCACGCTCTCCTATTACGGCGCCGAGAAGTGGATGCCGCACTACAACGTCATGGGCGTGGCCAAGGCGGCGCTGGAAGCCAGCGTGCGCTATCTCGCTGCCGATCTCGGCGAGAAGAACATTCGCGTCAACGCGATCTCGGCAGGTCCCATCAAGACGCTGGCGGCGTCCGGCATCGGCGACTTCCGCTATATCCTGAAGTGGAACGAGACCAACGCGCCGATGCGGCGCAACGTCTCCACCGAAGACGTCGGCGGCAGCGCGCTGTATTTCCTCTCCGACCTCTCGCGCGGCGTCACCGGCGAGGTGCACCACGTCGATTCCGGCTATCACGTGCTCGGCATGAAGCGGCCGGATGCGCCTGATATCTCGCTTGGCGGGAAGGACTAGCCTCTAACTGAAATGCCCAAGCCTACGATCTACTATCTTCGCCACGGCGAGACCGAGTGGAATGCGCTCGGCAGGCTTCAGGGCACCAGGGACATTCCGCTGAACGCGCGCGGCCTCAGCCAGGCCGTGCAGGCTGGCGGCATTCTCGCCGACCTGTTCAAGCGCGACGGGCACGACAAGGCCGCGCTGGCTTACGTGTCGAGCCCGCTCGGCCGTGCGCGCCAGACCATGGAGCTCGCGCGCGGCAAGCTCGAATTGCCGCCTGCCGATTACGCGCTCGATGATCGTCTGCGCGAGATCGGCTACGGCACCTGGGAGGGGCTGACGCTAGCCGAGAGCGAGGCGAGGGATCCGGACATCTATGCCAGGCGTCTCGCCGACAAATGGACCGTGGGGCCTGCGGGTGGGGAGACCTACGCCGACGTGCAGGTCCGCGTGCGCGCCTGGTACGACCAACTCCTGACCGACACCGTCGCGGTGGCCCATGGCGGGACCTGCCGGGCCCTGATGGTGTCCCTGGGGCTGGAGACACCGGCAAGCGCCGCCGATCTCTATATCGAGCAGGGCGCCGTCTACGTGTTCCGCGACGGGCGGTTGGAGAAGTGTAGTTAGGGGCCGCCCCATCCCTACCGTCATGCCCGGGCTTGTCCCGGGCATCCACGGACTTTTTCGGTTTTGGTGTGCGCAAGAACGTGGATGGCCGGGACAAGCCCGGCCATGACGCTGTGGCAGGCATTTGACCGCCCCTTCAGATCGCGTTAGGTCACGGTGACATTCATCATAAACGTTGCAAGTCAACGTTACGCGGCAGTTCGGGATGTCCTTCAATACCTTCGGCCACATGTTCCGCGTCACCACCTTCGGCGAGAGCCATGGGGTGGCGATCGGCTGCGTGGTCGACGGCTGCCCGCCGATGATCCCGCTCACCGAGGCCGACATCCAGCGGGATCTCGACCGCCGCCGTCCCGGCCAGTCGCGCTTCACCACCCAGCGCCAGGAGCCGGACCAGGTGAAGATCCTGTCTGGCGTGATGGCCCATCCCGAGACTGGCGTTCAGGTGACGACGGGCACGCCGATCGGCCTTCTGATCGAGAACACCGACCAGCGCTCGAAGGACTATTCCGAGATCAAGGACAAGTTTCGTCCCGGTCACGCCGACTTCACCTATGAGGCGAAATACGGCCTGCGCGACTATCGCGGCGGCGGGCGCTCCTCGGCGCGCGAGACCGCGATGCGCGTTGCGGCCGGCGCCATCGCCCGGAAAGTGCTGCCCGACGTCAAGGTGCGGGGCGCCCTGGTGCAGATCGGCCCGCACAAGATCGACCGCGACAAGTGGGACTGGGACGAGGTCGCCAACAATCCGTTCTTCTGCCCGGACAAGGACAAGGCCGCGTTCTTCGAGACCTATCTCGACGGCATCCGCAAGAGCGGCTCCTCGATCGGTGCCGTGATCGAGGTCGTCGCCGAAGGCGTGCCGGCAGGTCTTGGTGCGCCGATCTACGCCAAGCTCGATTCCGATCTGGCGGGCGCGATGATGACCATCAACGCCGTGAAGGGCGTCGAGATCGGCGCCGGTTTTGGTGCGGCAGAACTGACTGGTGAGGAGAACGCCGACGAGATGCGTTCCGGCAATGACGGCACGCGCTTCCTCTCCAACCACGCCGGCGGCGTGCTGGGCGGCATCTCCACCGGACAGCCCGTGGTGGTGCGTTTCGCGGTGAAGCCGACCTCGTCGATCCTGCAGCCGCGTCTCACCGTCGATCGGCAAGGTACCGAGACCGAGATATTCACCAAGGGCCGCCACGACCCCTGCGTCGGCATCCGCGCCGTCCCCGTCGGCGAGGCCATGATGGCCTGCGTGCTGGCCGATCACTTCCTGCGCGATCGCGGGCAGGTGGGACGCTGAACTTGCGGTACTAGTCCACCGCGCAGCTTGACGGCTCCACAACTTCGTCCGCAAATGCGGCCATGAACAGCTCCGAGCTTCAGCGCATCTCCAACTGGCTGATTGACGGCACTTGGGCGGCTCAGGAGCCGGCCGTAGGGATTGCCGATTTCTGCGAACGTCTGGTCGCGGCCGGCCTGCCGCTGTGGCGGTTCGGCATCTTCATCCGTACGCTGCATCCCGAAGTTTTCGGCCGCAACTTCATCTGGCAGCAGGGCCAGGGAGTCGAAGTCGGCAGCGTCGATTTCGAGATCCTGGACACGCCCGAATTCGCCCGCAGCCCGCTGCGCGTCGTGTTCGAGCAGGGGATCGAGGTCAGGGGCCGCGCAAGCGATCCCGACAGCAAGCGATTTCCGTTCCTTGAGGACATGCGCGCCGAAGGCGCGACCGACTATGTCGCGGTGCCGGTGCCTTTTCTCGACGGCTCCATTCACGCGACGAGCTGGATTACGAAGCAGTCCGGCGGCTTCAGCGACGACGACATCGCGACGATTCGCTCCCTCGTGACGCCGCTCGCGCGCATCAGCGAGATCATCAGCCAGCGGCGCACCGCCGAGATGCTGCTCGACACCTATGTCGGCAACCGCGCCGGCGCGCGCGTTCTCGGCGGCCAGATCCGCCGCGGCCACCACGACACCATGCAGGCCGCGATCTGGTTGTCGGACCTGCGCGGCTTCACCGCGCTGTCGGACCGGCTGCCGCCCGAGACGGTTGTCCAGATCCTCAATCATTATTTCGACTGCCAGGTCACGGCGATCCGAAACCATGGCGGCGAGGTGCTGAAGTTCATGGGCGACGGCCTGCTCGCCGTGTTCCCGATCGACGAATATGTCGGCGATGCCGCCCATGTCTGCGCGCACGTGCTGGAGGCGGCGCGCGAATCCCGCGCCAGCGTCGAGGCGCTCGCCTTTCCGGTCGGCGCCGTCGTCGAGCGCTTCCGCTTTGGCGTCGCGCTGCATGTCGGCAACATCCTTTACGGCAATATCGGCGGCGGCAACCGCCTCGACTTCACCTGCATCGGCCCGGCGGTCAATCTCGCCGCAAGGCTGGAGAAGATCACGGGGCGCCTGGGGCGGACCGTCGTCGCCTCGGAAGGTTTTGCCAATGTCTGCCGCCATGATTGGCACCAGCTCGGCGAGTTTCCGATCGCGGGATTCTCCAAGGCGCAGCGTGTGTACGGGCTGGCGGATGAGACGTCGGTGGTGATGGCGTGAAAGTCGATCCGTGCTCTCGCATGTGAGACCATGGGCATCCTTGGCGCTCTCCCTGTGCCTGACTGGCTGCGGGTTCGTTCAAGACGAAGCGGTTGATGGGCCTTATCGTCTCGTCGCCCTCGACGTCGATGAAGATATGATGCTTTGCCGATCCATCGGCACCGATGCAGATTGTGTAGGCGATGGTCTGCCGGGGCCTACGGTGTTTCAGGCCGGCGCGAATGCCCGGTACATCGTGTTCGCTCGCCACCCGCGCAAGCGGGGAGAGCAACCGAACCGTTCGGTCACGGAGTTCTACTATATCGCACGAGAGGCGAATGAGCGGGACGTTTTGGTGCAGGTATCCGTGAGTGGCCCTTTCAATGAAGCTGAATGGCAGGAGGAGAAGCGAAGGCTGCAGCTTCCGGAGTTCAGCAAGGTCTTTGCCAAATTGAAGTAGCACGCGGCCAGATCATCTTGGCGCGCCTTGACCGCACTTCTAGGCTGTATGCCTCACTCCTCCGGCTCTGTCGTGAACAGCAGCGGATAGCCCTTGGCACGGCCGGCGTCGGTGGCGCGCGTTGCCTTGGTTTCGGCGACGTCCTTGGTGAATACGGCCACCACGCAGGCGCCCAGCTTGTGCGCGGTGATCATCACCTTATAGGCCTGATCCTCGGTCATGCGGAATTCGGCTTTCAGCACCATGGTGACGAATTCACGCGGCGTGTAGTCGTCGTTGATCAGGATGACCTTGTGGAGCTTCGGCCGCTCGACCTTGGTCCTGGTCCTGGTTTTCGGTTTGGTGACGGTATCGTTCATCGTGTCCCGAAACGCTCTGGCTCGGATGAGCCACCAGCCAACGCATCATACCGCAGGAGCGGGCAGCGCTCCAAGATACGCGGCCGCTCGCCACTATGCCGTCGCGGCTGGGCAGGAATGCACGACTTGCGCCTGCTCGAGTTACGGAAGCGCGCGAACGAGCTGTAATGCGGCGATCAGAGCGCCCACCGACAGCACGACCGACGCAATCATGTAGGCGGCGGATGCCCATGTCTGGCCGCGCTCGATCAGAAACCAGGCATCCAGCGAGAACGTCGAGAACGTCGTGTATCCGCCACAAATCCCGACCGTCAGAAACATCCGCGCGGCCTGCGGCAGGTTCCATTTGGTCGCGAACAGCGCGGTGAAAATGCCGATCAGGAACGATCCGGTGACGTTGACGATCAGCGTGCCCCACGGAAAATCCGTACCGAACGCGCGGCCCGACCCGATCGCAACGAGATAGCGTATGACCGCGCCGAGCGCTCCGCCGCCGGCGACAGCGAGAATGTATTGAATGTTCAATGTCTCGGTCCCCACTTCGCCATTTGCTTCACTTGCCCTCCGTGGCCAGACCCTTGCCGACGGCGAGCAGCCCCACCAGCGAAACCAGCGCGAATCCAAGCCCGGCAAGAAACGTTCCCGCCGGTCCATAGGCGTCCCACAGCGCACCCGCGATCACGCTCGCAGCCAGCAAGGCAAGCCCGGTGAACAGGTTGAAATAGCCGAAGGCGGTGCCGCGCAGGCTTGGCGGGGCGGCATCGGCGACCATGGCCGAGAGCAGGCCCTGCGTCAGTCCCATATGGAGTCCCCACAGCACGACTCCGAGCGCGAGGCCCGCAAGGCTCGGGAGCAGCGCCAGCGCGAGGTCGGCCGCGGCGAGGAAGACCAGGCCGAACGCGAGCAGGCCGGTCCGGTTGATCCGGTCCGACAGCACGCCGGCCGGATAGGCCGACAGTGCATAGGCGACGTTCATCAGCACCAGTACAGCCGGCACCCACATCACGTCGAGCCCGATGTTCTGTGCGCGCAAGATTAGGAAAGCCTCGCTGAAGCGCGCGAGCGTGAACACGACGCCCACGGCGACGACGCGCCAATAGACCGCTCCGAGCTGGCGCATTGCGGCGAGATTGAGCGGATTTTCGGCACGTTTCCGGCTCGGATCGGGATCCGGCTCCTTCACCGCGAACGCGATCAGCCCGAAGGACAGGAAGGCCGGCAGCACCGCCACCCAGAACACGAGGGTAAAATTGTCTGCCGTCCACCACATCAGGCCGATTGCCACGAGCGGCCCGACGAAGGCGCCGATCGTGTCGAGCGATTGCCGCAGGCCAAAACTCGCGCCGCGCAGGCCGACGGGGGCGATATCGGCGATCAGCGCATCGCGCGGCGCGCCGCGAATGCCCTTGCCGACGCGATCGATGAAGCGCGCCGCCACCAGCCATCCGACGCTGGGCGCGAGCGGGAACAGCGGCTTGGTGAAGGCGGCCAGCCCATAGCCGAGCGCGGCGAGCAGCTTGCGGCGGCCGAGCCAGTCCGACAGCGCACCGGAGAAGATCTTGGTGATCGAGGCGGTCGCCTCAGCAACACCCTCGATGAAGCCGACGGTGAGGGTGGAGGCGCCGAGCACGGTGACGAGATAGACCGGCAGCAGCGCGTGGATCATCTCGGAGGAGATGTCCATGAACATCGAGACGAAGCCGAGCACCCAGATCCCTCTGGGCAGCGTGGTCCGTACGGCATTCGGTGTCGTCATCGTCACGTCTTCGTGGTCCCCTCGCATTCGCCTGCCGGCCGCCAGCAGGCAACAAAAAACCCGCCATCGGCGGGTACGTCCATGCTCCCGCCAAAGGCAGAGGCCCAAGATTGCCTCTCCTCGAGCAGGAGTCATCAGCCCATGAGGTCATCGACCGCCGGGCGGTTGTCGGGGGACTCCATCCCCATCTGTGCGACCAACCTAGCATGGAAATCGTGCCGGACAAGTGGGCGGGGGGCGCGGGCCTCCGCCGTCAGCTGTCATTCCGGAAATGCGCAGCATCGAACCCGGGAACATGGCGGCAGACTCGCACAACGTGTGAATTCCTAACTCGAATGTGAAGCACAAGCGATCTTCGGCCTTTGCGGCAAGCCGATTGCATGTCACCATCGCGTCATACGACGGGAGACTGCGATGCGTTTGCTGTTCTCGATCGGGGCTGTGCTGGTGGCCGGCATGCTTGCCGGAGGGGATGTCGCGGGCATCGCGGCACCAGGACCCAAATTCGAATCGCCCAGAACTCAACCGCAGCGGCTTGCGGCCGACAAGGACGCGCAGAGCGTCGATGTCGAGCTGATCCTCGCGGTCGACGTGTCCTACTCGATGGACATGGACGAGCTCGCGATCCAGCGCGAGGGCTATGCGCAGGCGATCCAGTCGAAGGAGTTCCTGCAGGCGCTGAAGCTCGGCCCGAACGGCCGCATCGCAGTGACCTATTTCGAGTGGGCCGCCTCCAGCGACCAGAAGATCATCATTCCCTGGCGGCTGATCGATGGTCCGGAGACGGCGGACGCGGTTGCCGCCGAGATCATGAAGACGCCGATCCGGCGCGCTTCGCGCACCTCGATATCAGGCGCGATCAACTTCGCGATGCCGCTGTTCGACGAGGATCCCTATCGCGGCCTGCGCCGTGTCATCGACATTTCCGGCGACGGTCCGAACAACAATGGTGGCCCGGTCACGATGGCGCGTGACGCTGCGCTGGAGAAAGGCATCGTCATCAACGGCCTGCCGATCATGGTCAAGGAGCCGTCCTATTCGACCATGGATATCGACAATCTCGATCTTTATTACGAGGACTGCGTCATCGGAGGGCCGGGGTCGTTCGTCATCACGATCAAGGAGCGCGACAAGTTCAAGGAAGCGATCCGCACCAAGCTGCTGATGGAAATCGCCGGCCGCACGCCGGAGCGCCCGGTGATGCGCGTTGCCGACAAGGAGCCGCGCGTCAATTGCCTCATCGGCGAGAAGATCTGGTCCGACCGCTGGGGACGGTGAGGGGGCGGTTTTTTCCGGCGGCATCACGCCCACCAGTTCCGGCTGAGACCTTTTGCCCGCCCGAACCATGCGCGCGCTTAACGGCTCGTTAACGGCTGCGTGGCCCTAATCGCATCGTTACTGTTCGTTCCCGCCGGCATCCTGACCTGCCCAAACCAGCGAAAGCGGGTTTGTCAGGCCCGTCCGAGCAATCCAATGGCCATCGTCACATCGAGCACCAGCCAGATTTCGCCCGCCAACGAGCGGCTGTATCGCCAGAGCGCTCTGCTCGGTGACTGGAAGGGCAATTGGGTGGGCAACAACCAGCCCGTCGGCTTCAAGGTCGTCAACATCCGCGGGGCCCGGGCGCAGGTCGAGTACACCAACAACGGGCGCACCGAGCGCGGGTTTGCCGAGGTTAAGGGCACGCTCATCACCTTCGGCGGCGTCACGGTCGGCACCAAGGACGGCAAGAACATGGTGATGCTGTTCTCGTTCGGGGGCGTTGGCAAGCAGACCGCCAATCTGCAAAAGCAGGACCCGCCCGCGTCCGACAACCGCCTGATGGGAAGCTGGGGCGGCTATTCCAGCGAGAACGGCAAGAGCGCGAGCTTCAAGGTGCTGTCGGTCAATGGCAAGGAGGCCGAGGTCAGCGTCACCACCGACGGCGTCACCCGCAAGGGCACCGGCTTCGTCTACAAGAACGTCATCATGTTCGGACAGACGCAGATCGCAAGCGACGACGGGCAGAACGGCAAGATCATCTACCAGGTGGGCACCAAATCCTTCATGGTGCCGGTGACGAAATATCCGCCGGCGGATTCGTCGTCGTCGGTCGATAGGACGGCATAACACTTTACGGCGCTGTTCCGCCGGGGTGAGCCAGCGCCTTCAATTCTCGGTCGACCTGCCGCAGCATTGCGCAGGCCTGCGCGAAACCGCCATCAGCGACGAGTCGCCAGATTTCGTCGGCCTGCTCCACCAGGTGCGGAATCGTCAGCGGCAGGCCGGCTGCCTCCTGTAGCGCCCCCTTCTCGTTGATCAGATAGCGCTCGTTCACTGCGAACAGCACCTGCGCAATGCAGGCGAGCGACCTGTAGAGGCATCCCGCGACATGGGTCCGCTCGTTGCGTGCCGCCGCGAGCTCGGCATTCTCGATGCTGAACAGGACCTCCCATTGGAAGCGCCGGATCAGGGCGCTGCGCAGATCCTCCGGATAGGGAAGTGCGATCGATTTGAGCCGGGCGATCACGCCGCTCGGATCGTGCAGCGGCTGACAATATGCGATCTCGCCCATCCAGATGGTCGAGCAGAAACCATGCGGATGGCCGGGTTGGTAGGCCATGAGCACCTTACCGTACCGGCAGGCCGACATGACGCGTTCGACATCATCGAGGCAACGGTACAGCAGATCGACCTTCCGCCCCTCGACCGACAGCCAGGCTCCTCCGACGATCCACGATCCCCATTCGTTATATGTTGTCACGGTCGTGGCGCCTGGATCGTCGGCGATACTCTTCACCACCGTCAGCAGTCGATCCGTGTCGAGCGGAGCGGCGTTGGAGCGGTACAGTCCGATGTCATAGTCGGAGGAGGAATGGGCAGTGCCGCGCGCGCGTGAGCCCCCGAGCACCACGGCCTGGACGCCAGGTACCGCGGCAAGAACCGGTGTGAGGCGGGCGAGTAACGGATCGTGCGGCATCTGGTGAGGTTCCCCAAAAGTCCTGCGGGCGCGAGGACGACGCGGTCACTCCGCTGGCATTGATGATGGTCGAGGAGTATAGTTTTGCAGGGTTCTAGACGGTAGCCAGGATGTTCGACATTGCACGCTCATGCGCTCTTGCGGGTCTCGCCGTGCTCTGCCTCGGCGTGGCGTCGGTTCATGCGCAAGTCGCGCCGCTGCGATATTGGATTCCCGGTGGGCCTTTCGGCCTTGGGGGCGCTGCCGGCCTGAGCTCCGACACCTATGGCAACTTTGCGGGCTTCAACGCCGGAGAGGCCGATTGGCGCACGAGCTCTGCAAACGGGTTCTTCATCGGTCGCGAACGCGGCAATCTCGGATTGAGCGGCTTCAACCAGGCGGGCTCGCTCGGCAATTTCAGCGCGCTCTCTTATGACAGCACGCAATTCGGCTATCAGATGAAGACCGGCGGCGGTATGCCCGTCACCTTCTTTGCCGGCTTCGACACGCTGAAATACGGCAACGGCATCGGCAGCTCATTGGCGCCGCTCACCTCCGGCGCCGGGCCCGGCTATGGCGGGTTTGCGGGTGTCGAATTCAAGCCGACCTCAAATCTCAGCCTGTCGTTCGGCGTCGGCTACACCCAGCGGGATTCGGGCCGCATGGACAGCGATATCAGATCGAACATGCTGCCCGGCGAATCGCCGGCGCTGAGCGGCCTGCGGCGCTAGCGTCTAAACTCCGCCACCAGCTCGACATGCGGCGTGTGGCGGAACTGGTCGACCGGCACCACGGACTTCAGCCGATAGCCGCCGTCGATCAAGAGCCGTGCGTCGCGGGCAAAGGTCGCGGCGTTGCAGGACACCGCGATGACGACCGGCACCTTGCTCGCCGCAAGCTTCAGCGCCTGCGCCTGCGCGCCCTGGCGCGGCGGGTCGAACACCACGGCGTCGAAGTCCCGCAGCTCCTGCGGCACCAGCGGGCGGCGGAACAGATCGCGCAGCTCGCACTTGATCGGCTTCAGGCTAGGTGTGCGCGCAGCTTTCGCCAGCGCCGCGATGGCGCCGGCGTCACTGTCATAGGCGGTGACGCGCGCCTTCTCCGCGAGCCTGAGCGCAAACGGACCGACGCCGCAGAAGAGGTCGAGCACCTCCTTGGCCTTGCCGATGCGGTCCGTGACGAGTGCCGCGAGCGTCTCCTCGCCTGCCACCGTCGCCTGCAGGAACGAGCCCGGCGGCAGCGTCACCTCGGCGCGGCCCATCCTCACCGTCGGCGGCAGGCGTTGCAGCACCAGCTCGCCATGCCGGGTCAGCCGCGCCAGGCGGTGCTGCTCGGCGACGCGCGACAGCGCGGTGACCAGCGCCGTCGGCAGCGGGCCGGAGCCGCGCACGTCGACATCGAGGCCATTGGCGGTCGCGGTGACCTGGATATCCAATGGCTTGGTCACCGGCATCTTGGACGTCAGCGGCTCGGCGAGCGCCCAGGCGGCATCGAGTGCGCCCTCGAGCGCGGGATCGAGGATCGGACAACGATGGATCGGGATGACGTCGTGAGAGCTCGCAGCCGAGAAGCCGACCTTGAGGATAGCGTGTGTGCCGAACCGGCCGTGCAACGTGATGCGTCGGCGCCCGGCGCCGTGGGCGTCGACCAGCGGCGCCACCTCGCAATCGATGCCGGCCTGCGCCAGCGTTTCGATCACGATATTGCGCTTCCAGGCCCGATACGGCTCGGTCGCCCAATGCTGGATGGCGCAGCCGCCACACACGCCGAAATGCGGACAGAATGGCTCGATGCGTTCCGGGCTCGCGACCTCCACCGCCAGCAGCTTGCGGCGGTCGGGATGATGGCCCGCGACGTGATCGACCTCGACGGTCTCGCCGCCGAGCGTATAGGGCACATAGATTGCTTCGCCGGCATCGAGGCAGACGCCGTCGCCGCGATGGCCGACATGATCGATCGTGATGCGCTCAACCACGGCGCGCGCCCAGGAAGAATTCGATGTTGCCGTCGCCGCCCGTGATCGGCGAGGGAAATATGTCGATCTCGGTGCAGCCGAGCGACGCCGCAAAGGCCGCGATGTCGTCGCAGATCTCCCGGTGTATGGCGGCATCGCGGATGATGCCCTTCTTGTTGTGCTTCCTGTCAGCCTCGAATTGCGGCTTGATCAGCGCCAGCAGGCTCATCGGCGCGGCCGCAAGCGACAGCGCCACCGGCAGCACTGATTTCAGCGAGATGAAGCTGACGTCGATGACGACGACATCGGGGCGCGCCGGCAGGCGCTTGCCCTCATAGCTGCGGATGTCGGTCTCCTCCATCGATACGATCTTCGGATGATCGCGCAGCGAGGGATGCAGCTGGCTTGTGCCGACATCGATGGCGAACACCAGGCTCGCGCCGTTCGCCAGCAGCACCTCGGTGAAGCCGCCGGTGGAGGCGCCGACGTCAAGGCAGACATGGTCCTCGATCTCGATCGGGTACCGCTCCAGCGCCCCGGCGAGCTTGACGCCGCCGCGGGAGACGTAAGGGTGCGCCGGCTCGGCCTGGATCACCGCATCCTCGGCGATCGTCTCCGACGGCTTTGCGACCTGCTTGTCGTCGGCCGTGACGAGGCCGGCTTCGATGGCCGCGCGAGCTCGCGCCCGGCTCTCGAACAGGCCGCGCTCGACCAGCAATACATCCGCGCGCTTGCGGGCAGGGGGCATCGGATCTCCGACGGACGACTAAAAAGCTTATGTAGCGATCAATCGCGCGGCCGCCATCCGGACGCAAGTCTCGAACGCGGTGAGATCGTGCCAGACGTCGGTCGGCATAGCGGCCGGCGTCACCAGCGGGCAGCCGTGCAGCTCCAGCGCATGGATCATCATGAGGTTGTCGACGAGGCCGAAATCTTCGACCGCCAGCCCCTGTGCATCGACCAGCCGACCATCCTCGGACACGACGTCCATGAAGCGACTGAGGCGGTCGGCATAGGCGGCGCCGTCGTTGGAATAAGCCAGGCAGAATTTGCGGCGGCCGGCCATGTAGCCGAGCTCGTAGACGGTGCCGGGATCGGCGCCGGCGCCCCGGAACGGGGTGAGGTTGGCGATGATCGCGTCGGCATCGTCCATCATCGCCTCGTTGCCGCAAAAGATTTGCCGCGAGGCGTCACGCGCGGTGAGGTCGATCGCATTGTCGAGGGGATAAAGGCCGGTAAGTCCGTGCGCGGCGCAGATTTCGACCTTGCGCCGGCCGATCTCGACCGCATCCGGCAGGAACACGTCGGGGCCTGCCAGATAGATTTTCATCGCGCGACCGATTGAGAAGGCATCGGAGTTGCCGCGACGTCGGCGGTGCAAAACCTCTCCAAGGGGAGAGGTCGCGCCGAAGGCGCAGGTGAGGGGTTACGCTCTCACGTGGGACCTGAGCCCCTCAGCCGGATTGCACTGGACGATGCTTCGCATCGCCAGGAGCAATCCGACCTCTCCCTACGGGAGAGGTGGGGTTCAGCGTCTGCCGCGACAATCAAGCCAGCTTGACCGTCTCGGTTTTCACGTCCTTGCCGAGCGCCTCGAACACCTTGGCGACGATGCCCTTGGCGTCGAGGCCGGCGCGGGCGTACATCGCGGCCGGGGTGTCGTGGTCCTGGAACACGTCGGGCAGCACCATCGAGCGGAACTTGACCATGCCGCTGTCGAGCACGCCCTGGTCGGTCAGGTACTGCGCGACATGCGAGCCGAAGCCGCCGATCGAGCCTTCCTCGATCGTGATCAGGATCTCATGATCGCGCGCGAGCTTGAGCACCAGCTCGGTATCCAGAGGCTTCATGAAGCGCGCATCGGCGATCGTGGTCGACAGGCCGTGGGCGGCGAGCTCGTCGGCGGCCTTCTCGCATTCGGCGAGGCGCGTGCCGAAGGAGAGCAGGGCGATCTTGCTGCCCTGGCGGATCATGCGGCCCTTGCCGATCTCGAGCGGAATGCCGACCTCGGGCATCTCGATACCGCGGCCTTCGCCGCGCGGATAGCGCAGCGAGCTCGGACGGTCGTCGATCGCGACCTGGGTCGCCACCATGTGCACCAGCTCGGCTTCGTCCGCCGCCGCCATGATCACCATGTTGGGCAGGCAGCCGAGATAGGCGTTGTCGAACGAGCCGGCATGGGTCGCACCGTCGGCGCCGACGAGGCCGGCGCGATCGATGGCGAAGCGGACGGGCAGGCTCTGGATCGCGACGTCGTGGACGATCTGGTCGTAGCCGCGCTGCAGGAAAGTCGAGTAGATCGCGCAGAACGGCTTGTAGCCTTCGGTCGCAAGGCCCGCGGCAAAGGTCACCGCGTGCTGCTCGGCGATGCCGACGTCGAAGGTGCGGTCGGGGAAGGCCTTGTTGAAGATGTCGACGCCGGTGCCCGAGGGCATCGCCGCGGTGATGGCGACGATCTTGTCGTCCTTCTGCGCTTCCTTGACGAGGCTCTGGCCGAACACGTTCTGATAGGCCGGCGCGTTCGGCTTGGCCTTGGCTTGCGTGCCGGTCGCGACGTCGAACTTGACGACGGCGTGGTACTTGTCGGCGGAGGCTTCCGCGGGGCCGTAGCCCTTGCCCTTCTGCGTCACGACGTGGACCAGGATCGGGCCGGTCTCCATGTCGCGGACGTTCTTCAGCACGGGCAGCAGATGGTCGAGGTTGTGGCCGTCGATCGGGCCGACATAGTAGAAGCCGAGCTCCTCGAACAGCGTGCCGCCGTCCATCATGAAGCCGCGGGAATATTCCTCGACGCGATTGGCGCGGTTGGCGAGGATCTTGGGCAGGCGCTTGTTGATCTGCTTGGCTGCATCGCGCAGCGTGCGATAGGTCTTGCCGGAGTAGAGGCGCGACAGATAGGCGCTCATGGCGCCGACCGGCGGCGCGATCGACATGTCGTTGTCGTTGAGAATGACGATCAGGCGCGAGTTCATCGCACCGGCATTGTTCATGGCTTCATAGGCCATGCCGGCCGACATCGCGCCGTCACCGATCACGGCGATAACGTTGTTCTTGCCGCCGGAGAGGTCGCGCGCCACGGCCATGCCGAGGCCGGCGGAGATCGAGGTCGAGGAATGCGCCGCGCCGAACGGATCGTAGTCGCTCTCGCTGCGCTTGGTGAAGCCGGACAGGCCGCCGCCGGTGCGCAGCGTGCGGATGCGGTCGCGCCGGCCGGTGAGGATCTTGTGCGGATAGGCTTGGTGGCCGACATCCCAGATCAGCCGGTCGCGCGGCGTATCGAAGACGTAATGGATCGCGGTGGTGAGCTCGACCACGCCGAGGCCCGCGCCGAAGTGACCGCCGGTCACCGAGACGGCATCGATGGTCTCCTGCCGCAGCTCGTCGGCAACCTGGCGAATCTGCTCGACCTTGAGCTTGCGCAGATCTTCCGGCGTCCGGATGGTGTCGAGAAGCGGCGTCTTACTGTATGCGTTCACGGCGATTTCCAATTTGTCAGCACCGGAAGGTCATTCCGGTGCGCGATGGGTTTGCACAATATCGGCGCAGCGCGAGTCCTATAACCGTCGGAGCCACCTGCACGGGGCAAGGCCCCGCCTTCAAGCTTAGGTAAGCTTAAGTGTGCTCCGGTTCAGTCTCTGTGATCCCTGTCACTTAGATCGGCTTCGTCCGTCCCAAGCCAATTTCATTAGCAGTTTGAAGCGCTTGTCGTCGGTAATCGGTGCCCACGCAAGGCTTACAAAAAGCCACACTCCGCGCAGCTTTACACCAAAGCTTGGGCCAAAGCCAACCCGCTGGGCCGATTAGGGGTATGCAGGTGCAACTCGCGGACCAGAAGTGGTTAACCTCGGTGCGGGGTAAGGGGTTCCGGCCTTGCTCGGTTCTTGGCAGCTTTTTGGCCCGAGTATGGGCTTTTCTCGCTCTCAACGACCCGATTCGAAGGCGGGGACGTATCGATCCACCGCCAGGGAACCGCATGCCGGTCGGGAACTGCGCACTGCGATAAGGACGCAGCGGCCACGCTCACCGCGAAGACATTCTATGCGGACCTGCGTCGCGCTCTTGCACGGCCCTGGGGAGTCAGAAGGCTGAGCGGGAGAGCACTCTTTTTACTGGACGTCGAGCGGCGCCGTGCCGGTGGCCTGGCCGCTGGCATCGGTGGTGATCTTGTCGACGCGCGCCTCGGCTTGGCGCAGCAATTCCTCGCAACGCCGCTTCAGGGCCTCGCCGCGCTCGTAGATCGTCACGGATTCCTCGAGCGGCACCTTGCCATCCTCGAGCCGCTTCACGATCGTTTCGAGTTCCTCGATCGCGCGCTCGAAGGTGAGCCTGGAGACGTCGACTTGAGTATTTTCGGCCATATCCGTTTCCGATTGCCCGATTCGCTTCACCTTGGAGAAAGCAGAGTTTTGCGGGCGTAATGTGGCGGGTGGGTCAAGCGCCCATCAGGGCGCCGACATGCGCCGTAACAGATTCTTTCAGTCCCTGCAGGTCATAGCCGCCCTCGAGCACCGAAACAACGCGGCCGCCAGCGGTCTTGTCGGCGAGATCCATCAGCTTGCGCGTCACCCAGGCATAGTCCTCCGCGCGCAGGTTGAGCGAAGCCAGGGGATCGCGATAATGCGCATCGAAGCCGGCCGAGATGATCAAGAGCTCGGGGCTGAATTTCTCGAGCTGCGGCAGGATCAGATTCTCGAACGCGACGCGGAATTCCGGGCCGCCGTCCTCGGAGGCGAGCGGCGCATTGACGATGGTGTCGTGATCGCCGCGCTCGCTTTTAGCGCCGGTGCCCGGAAACAGCGGCATCTGGTGCGTCGAGCAGTACATCACGGTCGGGTCTGACCAGAAGATGTCCTGCGTGCCGTTGCCGTGATGCACGTCGAAGTCGACGATGGCCGCCCGCTTGATGCCGTATTTGCGCTGCGCGTGGCGCGCGGCGATCGCGACGTTGTCGAAGAAGCAGAAGCCCATCGGCTTGCCGATCTCGGCGTGATGTCCGGGCGGGCGGACCGCGACGAAGGCGTTGCGATGCTCGCCGGCCATCACCGCTTCGGTCGCCGCAACCGCGCCGCCGACGCCCCGCATCACCGCCTCCCACGTGCCGGGGGACATCGAGGTGTCGCCGTCGATGTAGACCTGACCGCTGGTCGGCGCGATGTGGCGCAGCTCGGTGACGTAATGCTCGTTGTGGCAGAGCGTGACGAGATCGAGATCGCCCTCCGGCGCTTCCTCGCGCGCCAGGAACTGGAAGCGCTCATGCGACAAGGCTTCTTCCACCGCGCGCAGGCGATCCGGCCTTTCAGGGTGTCCCGGCGGCGTGACATGGTCGAGGCAGGCCTTGTGGGAAAGGAGAAGCGTGCTCATCAGGTCGGCCTCACGGAAAACGGGCTTTTGGCGTCGTTGGCCCATTCGGCGCCAAAACGCAATGCAAAACCCAATCTAGGCGCTTGGCCGGGAATGGCAAAGGGCTGCCCGCTTGATCCGGATCAATTCACACGCAGGATGCGCCTGGGCGGCAGCGGACCGACCGGCCCGTGCGCCCGGAAGAACGCGAACAGCGCGTCCGCATCGTAACCGCCGTATTGTGGCGCGGTGCCCTGTTTGGCGACGGTAAACCCGTCTCCGCCGACGGCGAGATAATCGTTGAGCGTGACGCGGTAGCCGCTTCCCGGCTCGATCGGCCTGCCGTTGAGTGTCATCCGCTCGAGGCTGACGCGCTCGCCGAACGGCTTTGAAGCATCCCAGGTATAGGCGAAGCCGTTCGACACCTGGAGAATCCGCGGCCGCTTCGGGTCCAGCCATTGCTGCTCGAGCAAGTCCTTGAGCTGGCTGCCCGTCAGCGTCATGGTGACGAGGCGGTTGCGGAACGGCTGGCTGGCGAAGACGTCGCCGAACGTGATCGCGCCATTCTCCTTCGGAACGATGTCGGTGCGGATGCCGCCGGGATTGGTGAGCGCGATGACGGCGCTGCCATCCTTGGCATCGCGGGTTGCGAGCAATTGCGCGTCGGCGATGATATCGCCGAGCGCGCTTTCGCCGGCCTCGTTCGGCACGCGCGACAATGTCTGCGTCACCGAGCCGGCGGGCCGGTTGGCGATCGGCGCGGAGAGCTTGTCGTAGGCCTCGATCAATGCGGTCTGCTCGGGATCCCTGGCCAGCGAGGCATTGGCGACGATCACGTTCTCGGCTTTCGCGCCGACGATGTCGCGCGTTGCGGGATCGAGCTTGAGGTCGATCGCAGTGACGAGCGTGCCGTATTTGTCGCCGCTGGTGACGAGCCGCCCGTCGATATCGCAGATGTAGGCGCGGTGGGTGTGGCCGCTGACGACGACGTCGACGGCAGGATCGAACTTCCTGACGATGTCGACGATCGGTCCCGTGATGGCAGGGCATTCATTGTAGTCGCCGGCGGGCTCGCCGCCCTGGTGGATCAGCACCACGATCGCTTCGACGCCGCGCGCCTTCAGCTGCGGCACCAGCGCGTTCACCGTCTCGGCCTCGTCGCGGAATTCGAGCCCGGCGATGCCCGCTGGCGAGACGATGCCGGCGGTCTCCTTCAAGGTCAGGCCGATGAAGCCGACGGGGATGCCGTCGAACTCCCTGATCTCGTAGGGCGGCAGCACGCTCTTGCCGGTCGCGGTCTCGACGGTGGAGGCCGCGAGATAACGGAATTTGGCGCCCGTGAAGGGATGCGGCCCCTGGCAGCCGTCGACGGGATGACAGCCGCCGTTCTGCATGCGCAGAAGCTCGGTGTTGCCCTCGTCGAATTCGTGATTGCCGACCGAGCTGATCGCAAGGCCCATCATCGAGAGCGCCTCGATCGAGGGCTCGTCGTGAAACATCGCCGACAGAAACGGGCTCGCGCCTATCAGGTCGCCCGCGGCGACGAAGATGGCGTTCTTGTGCCCGTCGCGCAGCTGCTTCAGCAGCGTCGCCATGTACTCGGCGCCGCCGGCCGCCACCGTCACCTTCTTGGACTTGTCCTCGGGGTCGTTGATGCGGATGCCGCCCGGCGGCGGCCGCAGATGGCCATGGAAATCGTTGATGGCGAGAATGCGCAGCTCGACGGGGGCTGCGCTCTGGGCCGCAGCGGGGAGGGTGCCGGTGAGAGCGAGGACGAAGCAAGCCAGGCGGAGAGGATGTCGCATGGAGTTAGACTATTCGTTCGGCGCAAAGATTTCACGAAGGTTGTTGTCGTCATTTTTGGGGCACGTGCAGCGTCGTTCCCCCGAGAATCCCATCATCGCACGAGCCGTGCCGCTCGATGAATGCCATGCCCGTTACGTGCCGCAACAATTAGCTACAATGTTTCATTTGAAAAACCGTTGGTTGTGGGGCACGATCCGGCCCCGTTCCCTTCAGGCAGACCGTCAGATTGATGATTGCCGCCCCCCGGATCGACGAATCCTCGCCGTATTATCGCGGCTGGCGGGTCGTGCTGGCGTGCTTCCTGATGGCCTTCTTCATGTTCGGCTTCGGCCTCTACGGCCAGGGCGTCTATCTCGCCGAGTTGCAGCGCGCTCACGGCTGGCCGGGCACGCTGATCTCCGCGGCCAGCACCTTCTCGTTTCTCCTGACCTCCGTGCTCGTCATCTTCACCGATGACCTGCTCGAGCGCATCGGGCTGCGCGCGTTGATCCTGTGCGGCCTGACGGCGCTCGGCGCTTCGACCGTGCTGCTGGCGCTGATGCAGACGCCCTGGCAGCTTTATCTCGCCTATGCGCTGATGTCGGTCGGCTGGACCGGCATGGGCACGGTGGTGATCGCGACCGTGCTGAATTCCTGGTTCGAGCAGCGGCGCGGCCTCGCGCTCAGCCTTGCCTTCAACGGCGCGACTTGCGGCGGCATCATCCTCGTCCCGCTGCTGCTGTCGCTGACCGGCAGCATCGGTTTCCGGTCTGCGATGCTGACGGCGACGCTCGCGATGATGGTGCTGGTGCTGCCGGCGGTCGTGACCTTCGTCGGCTGGCCCGCAGGGACAGCGCCTGCAGCGGGCGGACGTTCCTCCGGCTCAGCGCCGGTTCGCTCGCGCAAGGCGGTGCTCGCCAACGCGGCGTTCTGGACCATGGTGCTGCCGATCGCGCTCGCGCTGCTGGCGCAGATGGGTTTCATCGTCCACCAGGTGGCGTTTCTCGAGCCGCTGATCGGCCGCGCCGCCGCAGGGCTTGCCGTCACCATCATGGCGGCGATGGCGATCGTCGGGCGCCTCTCCCTCGGCCTGTTCGTCGACCGGCTCGATGCCCGGCTCGCCTGTTCTGTTTCGATGACGAGCCAGGCGGCTGCGCTGTTCGTGGCTCTGCAAAGCACGAGCCCGACCGTGCTGCTGGCCTGCTGCGCCGTCTACGGCTTCTCGATGGGGAACATGATCACGTTCCCGCCCTTGATCATCCAGCGCGAGATCGGTGCTTCGGCCTTTGCGACCGCGGTGGGCCTGGGCACCTCGATCAGCGGCATCGTTAGCGCCTTCGGCCCCGGTGTCGTCGGGCTCGTGCGCAGCTTGACCGGCAACTACACGACCGCATTCGCACTGTGCGTGGTGCTCAATCTCGTGGCCGCCGGAATCGTGTTGTGGCGGCCGAGGAGAAGGCTGCAAGATTCGCACACTCTATCACCGTCGCCCTGAGGCGGTCGCTTCTTCAGCGGCCCTCGAAGGATGACGGGAGCGACAGACAACTAGCTACCCAGCAACGCCGCATCCGCCGCTGCGACCGATTCCGCGCTCTCCGTCACGGTGCGCTCGAGCGCGCCGGCCTGCACCGCGATGTTCTCGGCGAAGAAGCGCGCCAGCGCGACGTAGCGCGGCGCATCGCCAAGGCCTTCGGCCTTGGCGGCGAGCGCCTCGGAGGCGAGCAGGCAGCCGCCGAGCGTCGCGCCGAATTGCTGCAGATAGGGCGTCGCCCCCGCAAGCGCGTCGTTCGGAGCGGAGGCAACGCGCTCCAGCAGCCATTTGCTGGTGCGCGTGAGCGCCTCCAGGGCCTCGCGCAGCTTGGTGCCGGTGGTGCCGAAAGCGGGATCGTTGGAGGCCTCCACCTGCTTGACCGTTGCCGAGAGCTCGTCGAGCAGCGCCCACACCGATGCGCCGCCATTGGCAGCTAACTTGCGCGTGACGAGATCGATCGCCTGAATGCCGTTGGTGCCTTCGTAGATCGCGGTGATGCGGGCATCGCGGTAGTGCTGGGCCGCGCCGGTCTCCTCGATGAAGCCCATGCCGCCATGCACCTGCACGCCAAGATAGGCGACCTCGTTGCCGATATCGGTGGAGTAGGCCTTGGCCATCGGCGTCAGCAACGCCGCGCGCGCGGCGGCTTCAGTGCGCACCTTCGGATCCTTGGCACGGGTCGAGACGTCGATCGCGACGGCCGTCGCATAGCAGATGGTGCGCGCGGCCGCGGTCTGCGCCCGCATCCGCATCAGCATGCGCTTGACGTCGGGATGCACGAAGATCGCATCCGAGCCGTCGCCTTTCTTGCCGACCGCGCGGCCTTGGCGGCGCTCCTGCGCATACGACAGGGCCTGCTGGTAGGCCCGGTCGGCAACGCCGACACCCTCCAGGCCGACGCCGAGGCGGGCCTGGTTCATCATCGTGAACATGCAGCGCATGCCCTGGTTCTCTTCACCGATCAGATAGCCGATCGCGCCGCCATGATCGCCCATGGTCATGGTGCAGGTCGGCGAAGCATGCATGCCGAGCTTGTGCTCGACGCCGCTCGCATAGATGTCGTTGCGCGGCCCCAGCGAGCCGTCCGCATTGACCATGAACTTGGGAACGAGGAACAGCGAAATTCCTTTGGTGCCGGCGGGCGCATCGGGCAGACGCGCCAGCACGAAATGCACGATGTTGTCGGTCATGTCGTGCTCGCCATAGGTGATGAAGATCTTCGTCCCCTTGATGCGATAGGTGCCGTCCGCCTGCTTTTCGGCGCGGGTGCGCAGCGCGCCGACGTCGGAGCCGGCCTGCGGCTCGGTCAGCTGCATCGTGCCGGTCCATTCGCCGGAGACGAGCTTTTCGAGATAGATCTGCTTCAGCTCGTCGCTGCCGTGGGCGTCCAGCGCCTCGATCGCCGACGCCGTCAGCAGCGGGCAGAGGCCGAAGGCGACGTTGGCCGCGCTCCAGATCTCGGTGCAGGCGGCGTTGATCGCGAGCGGCAGGCCCTGGCCGCCGAAATCTTCCGGGCCGGACACCGCGTTCCAGCCGCCCTCGGTCCAGCGCTTGTAGGCGTCAGGCCAGCCCGGCGCGGTCGTGACCTTGCCACCCTCGAGCTTGATGCCGTGTTCATCGCCGACCTTGTTGAGCGGCGCCAGCACGTCGGATGCGAACTTGCCGGCTTCCTCCAGCACGGCGGCCGCGAGGTCGGCGTCGAAATCGCCGTAATGGCCGGCCTCCAGGGCGGCCTTGAGGCCCGCGCCATGGTTGAGCGACAGCAGCATGTCAGAAATCGGCGCGCGGTAGGTCATGGCTCACTCCCCGAGAACAGATATTGGCGCCGTATTCCCATGAAACGGGAGCGGTCTCAACTGCCGGGACGCCGGATGCCTAGCCGGAACGGGCAGGGCCGTTGGGGCCCAGAATAGAGTGTCAGCCGCGGGCCCTTTTTGCCCCTCCAGGCGGTTGAAATGCTGCGCCGCTCCCTATAGACCGGGCTACGACCGACGGGAATCTGCGGTGGCCGGTTCTGCCCGTTCCGTTCGTCGTCTGTTGGGGCGTAGCCAAGCGGTAAGGCAGCGGATTTTGATTCCGCCATTCGGAGGTTCGATCCCTCCCGCCCCAGCCAGCATACAAGCTGTTGAGTTCGTTGGGTAAGCAGCTCCATTCCCGCCAAATTTTTGGCGCGTTTGGAAATTGAGCTTCTAATGCTTGGTCCAGAATCGAACTAAGCGACGTTCTGCATCACATGGACACTATTGGGTCTTTCCGTGGCTTTGATCGCAATATAAACCGCATAGGCTACTCGGGGAGACCTCTTACGCGCTGTCGTAGAACAGAGAGTTATGGCGAGCAAATCGGATAGTCAGTTGAGCTGATGCGCTTCTGCACCAGAGGGGCGTCAAGCTGTAGTTCGCCCAGCCGATGGCGCAGAGTTAGCCGCAGTGGCGCTGCGGCCGTTGTGGGGGAAACGCGGCTAGTCGCCGTTACGCCGCTTTCCTGCGGGGCTTCGGCTTTGCTTTTTTGTCAAGCAAGACCCTCTCTGGAGCCGGGCGCGCGCCTGGACCAGGGTGGACATGAACTTCCTTGGCTGAAAGCGGCTCGCCGCATTCCGAGCACACCATCACGGGGTCGAACATCTTTCCGCAGTTGCGGTGCTCATGCAGCAGGGGACGTCCGCGTTCGTCGACCATGTGCGTGTCGCCCCAATGTACGAGCGCCATCATGATCGGATAGAGGTCGAGGCCCTTTTGCGTCAGGATATACTCGTGGCGTTTAGGCGACTCCTGATAGGGAATGCGGCGCAGGACGCCCTGCCGCACCAGCTTCTTCAACCGCTCGGCGAGCAAATGCCGTGTGATTCCAAGCGCTGACTGAAAACCCTCGAAGCGGCGCGTGCGCAGGAAGCATTCGCGGAGAATCAGAAGAGTCCAGCGGTCGCCAATCACACCGATGGTGCGAGCCATCGAACACGGCTCTTCCTCAAGTTCATCCCATTTCATTCTGCTCTCCGGTCGACCGGCGCCTGTTCCGCTCGAATCAGGGGGAAGCGGCAGCACGCTTACACCATTCTAGATAGGTACTAAAGGGGATACAATCCCCCGCCGGTCGTCCGAAACCTCGTGATTTCATAGCAGATTTGACAGTTCAATTTTAGAACTATAGAAATGAGTGACAGCCTGCGTTCGGCCTAGAAGATCACTCAAATCTGACCAACATCGCGCCCTGCGGGAGGAGCTGACATGTCCCTCAAAGTTGAATTCCTGTTCGATTTCGGCAGTCCGAATGCTTACCTCGCGGAACTGGCGCTTCCGGGAATCGAACGGCGCACCGGCGTGAAATTCGAATATGTCCCGATCCTGCTCGGCGGCATCTTCAAGGCGACCGGCAACATGTCCCCGTTCGATTCCCTTCGTGGCATCAAGAACAAGCCGGAATACCAGGCTCTAGAGACCCAGCGCTTCATTCGCCGCTACGATGCAACGAAGTTCAGGTCCAATCCTTTTTTTCCGGTCAATACGCTGATGTTGATGCGCGGTGCCGTCGCGGCGCAATTCGAAGGCGTGTTCGAACCCTATTTCCGCGCGGCCTACCACCACATGTGGGAGGAGCCAAAGAAGATGGATGACCTCGAAACCTTCCGAGCGGCATTCATCTCCTCAGGCCTCGATATCGATCGGTTGCTTGCGCGTGCGCAGCAGGACGACGTCAAGAAGGGGCTGATTGATCGAACCACCGACGCCGTCAACCGCGGCGCATTCGGCTCGCCGACCTTCTTCGTTGGAAAGGAGATGTTTTTCGGCAAGGACCAGCTTCGCGATGTGGAGGAGTCGATCGTCGAGCAGATCGGCCAGCCCGTTTCGAAGACGGCCTGAGGCCAGAAGCTGGAGCTTTTGCAGAGCCGGGCAGACGTCCGCGCGCCTGCATGACGAAAGCTCAGTCGGCCTTATAACGAAACCAATTCAGGGAGAATGTCATGCCCGGTCCCCTCAACGGCGTTCGCGTCCTCGATTTGACAGGCGTCGTGTCGGGCCCGTTCGCGACCATGTTCCTGGCGGATCAGGGCGCGGACGTCCTGAAGATCGAGCCGATCGGCGGTGACATTACGCGGCGCAGCCGCGCCACCATCGACAAGGAAGGCGAGTTCTCGGCACTGTTCATTTCGTCAAATCGCGGCAAGCGCTCGCTCGCCATCGACGTCAAGAGCGAGGCCGGCCGTGAGGTTCTGGCCAAATTGGTCGCGAAGGCGGATGTGCTGGTGCAGAATTTCCGGCCCGGCACCATGGAGCGCCTCGGTCTCGGCGTCGAAGAGTTGCGCCAGCGCCATCCGCGCCTGATCTATGTCTCGATCAGCGGTGTTGGCGACTCCGGACCTTATGTGAAGAAGCGTGTTTACGACCCGATCATTCAGGGCCTGTCGGGCTTTGCCGATATCCAGTCGCAGCCGGTTACGAACCGTCCGCAGATGATCCGGACTATCGTCTGCGACAAGACAACCGCCGTGTTCACCGCCCAGGCGGTGGCGGCAGCCCTCTACGCGCGCGAGAAGACAGGGCAGGGTGATCACATCCAGGTCGCCATGCTGGACGCGATGATCTCCTATTTGTGGCCGGAAGGCATGATGCAATACACGGTGGTGGGGGCCGAGGCCACTGCTGCAGATCCCAACGATCGGCCGGATCTCGTGTTCAAGACCAGCGACGGCTACATCACCGCCGGTACCATTTCCGATTCCGAATGGCAGGGTTTTTGCCAGGCGTCCGGCGATCCGGAGCTTGCCAGGGATCCCCGTTTCTCGACGCCGGCGGCGCGCTCCGTCAACGCCACGGCACGTATCAACAAGATGGCGGAGTATATCAGCCAGCACACCACCGCCGAATGGCTGGAGCGTCTGGACGCCGCCGACGTCCCCTGTTCGCCGATCCTGCGACGGGGCGAGATCATTCACAATGAACAGGTGGTCGCCCGCGATATCATTGCCGAGTTCGACCAGCCGAAGGTGGGGCGGGTGCGGCAGCCGAAGCCAGCGGCGCGTTTTTCGGTCAACGAGGCCACGATCGGCGGGCCTGCTCCCAGGGTCGGCGAGCACTCCCGCGACGTGTTGCACGAACTTGGGTACGACGATGGCGCCATCGACAAGATGATCGCCGAGCGCAGCGTGCGCGTCGCGGTCTAACCGCGAAACCCGTTGGCGATGTCTTCTAGGCCTTCGTCGGCGCCGGCGTGATCGGCGCCATGGGAACATTCGCTGCAACGGCTCGCTGGAACGCTTCGCGTTTCCGGATGCTCTCGAGATAAGGCTGAGCGTTGTCGCAAATGCCGACGCCATAGGCGATAGCCCACTCGAGGCACGTCGTGAGCAGGATGTCTGCGCTCGTAAAACGGTCACCCATCAGGAATTTCCGGCCGTCTCCGAGCGCGACTTCAACATGGCGCAACTGCTGGCGGAAATACTCGCCGGCCTGGGCAACGACCTCGGGTGCGATGCCGTAGATCGGTCCGAGCGCGTCAGCCCGATGGCGGCGCATCACGTAAAGGCTCGTGGAATCCAGCTCCGCGACGATGAAGAAGCACCATTCCAGCCACGCGGCATACTCGCGCGGGGCGTCCGGAATCAGCGATCGATCCGGCGTGGAATACATGCGCGACAGGTAGGCAACGATCGCTGCGCTCTCGCCGATGCAGAAATCGCCATCTTGAAGCAGCGGGATCTTCTCGCGCGGATTGAGCTTCGAGTATTCTGCGGTCTTGGTTTCGCCGGTTCGTGGGCCAATGGGCCTTGTGTTGTAGGCCAAGCCCAGTTCGTGCATGGCCCAGTGCGGACGAATGGTGCGACTCGTTCCAACGCCCCACAGGGTCAGGTCTGGTGTCGCATTCATATTACCATTTCTCCACGGACGGACGGAGATCGAGTTCGTGGGTCCAGCCATCTTTGCTCTGCTGGTGGGTGAACCAATAGGCTTCGGCTATGGAAGACGTCTTGGTCAGGCTATCGGGCGGAATGTCGCTTGCTTCGATGCCCTTCGCCGCCTTCATGCGTTGGTGAATCGCCTCGCTATCCACGCCGGCGTCGATCAGGAGATGCACGACGTGGATGTTCTTCGGTCCAAGCTCGCGCGCCATCGCCTGGGCCACTGCACGAAGGCCGAACTTCGCTGATGAAAATGCTGCAAATCCCGGGCCGCCACGCACGCTTGCCGTCGCACCCGTAAAGAAGATGGTGCCGCGTCCGCGCGACAGCATCACGCGGGCCGCCTCACGTCCAACCAGGAAACCACCATAGCAGGCGAGTTCCCAGGCCTTGAAGAACAGCTTCTCCGTGGTCTCGAGCAGGGGCTTGTTGACGTTCGAGCCGGCATTGTAGAGACAAACCTCGACAGGCCCGTGCTCTTTCTCGACTCGCGCGAAAATGCCTTGGACGTCTGCTTCCTGACGCGCATCCACGCTGAATGCGTGAACATCATGCCCCGCATCCCTCAGCTCGGCCACGAGTCCCTGTGATTTGGACGCATCGCGCCTGCAGATGCAAACCGTATAGCCGCCTTGGGCAAAACGCCGGGCGACCGCCGCGCCAATGGCATCGCCTGCGCCAACAAGTATCGCTACACCGCGGCTCGCTGCCATCCTCGATCCTCCCTTTAAGTTCTTATTTGATACTATAGACTAGCTGCCGGATGATGCGTTGTAAACGGAGGTTCTTAGGAGCCGCGCAGAAAAAAGCTACTCGCGGATGGATCTTCCGTTCGACTCCGGGAAAGACCGACGACGATTTATCGATTGACGAGTTCTAAAAAAGAACTATAAGTCGAAGACAAGTGTGCCGCATTGCAACGTCGGCATGGTCGGTCGGGAGGTCAGTCGTGGCGGAGCTTTCAGAGACGATTAGTGTCGACGAGATCGCTGCCGGCTTGCCGAGCCGAATCGATAAAGTCACGGCAGGACCGGTTGCCAGAGCGCCCGACCGGATTGCGCTCGTCGAAGACGGGGCCTCCTGGAGCTATCGAGATCTGGAGCAGCGCGTTGGCGAGATCGCCACCGTTCTCTCCTCGCTGGGGATCAGGGCCGGCGATCGGATGATCATCGTCAGCGAGAACTGTATTGCGCTTGCTGCTTTGCTGCTGGGGGCGAGCCGGCTCGACGCCTGGGCGATCGTCGCCAACCCGCGCTTGGCGGCGCGCGAACTGGACCAGATCCGCGATCACAGCGGCGCCCGACGGATGTTGTTTACGTCGGGTATTTCGAAGGAGGCCGCTGCTCACGCCTCTCGCTATGGCGCCGAGAGCCGGCGAATTGGCCCGCTGCCGGATATTGGTGTTGGCCCGCTCAACGAAAGCGCGTCAGTCCAGCCCGTGGAGACCGATCCAGCAAGGCAAGTCGCGGTTTTGATCTACACGTCAGGGACGACCGGAACTCCCAAGGGCGTGATGCTCTCGCATGACAACCTGCTGATCAGCGCAAAGACCACCGCGTACTTCCGCAGGATGAACGAGAACGACAAGATCTATCTTGTGTTGCCGATCTCGCATATCGTCGGCATCTCGCTCCTGATCATGACGCTGATGGTTGGCGGCACGGTGCGGATGGTCAGCAAATACGATCCGGCCGCGACTGCAAAGGCCATCGCGGAGGAGGGCGTCACCATTCTCAATGGCGTGCCTGCCACCTATCAGCGCCTGCTGGAGTACAAGAGCGTATCAGGCGTGGAACAACTCCCCCGAGGCTCGTTGCGCTTGATCGCCGTCGCCGGCGCGCCGCTGGATTTGAACCTGAAGGTGCGCGTGGAAAAGGAGTTCGGGCTTCCCTTGCTCAACGGCTACGGGATCACTGAATGTTCGCCGGGAATATCAGGGGTACGTTTCGATAGGCCACGTTCCGATCAGGCGGTTGGCACGCTGCTGCCAGGCGTGGAGGCGCGGGTGCGAACCATCGAAGGATTTCCGACGGCAGTAGGCGAAGTCGGCGAGCTGCATGTTCGCGGGCGCAACGTGATGCTGGGCTACTATCGTGCCCCCGAGCTTACCGCGAAGGTGGTTGATAGCGAGGGCTGGTTCAATACCGGCGATCTCGCGCGTTTCGACGGCGACTGTCTGTACATCGTCGGCCGCACCAAGGAAATGATCATTCGTTCCGGTTTCAACGTCTATCCCGCCGAGGTCGAAGCAGTCCTCAACTCACATAAAGACGTCGTGCAATCCGCTGTGGTTGGTCGTGCCGCGGACGGCAATGAGGAGATCGTGGCCTTTGTGCAATTGCTGCCGGGATCCCGCACGACACCAGAGACGCTGATGCATTTCGTCAGATCTCAGCTTACGTCTTACAAGCGGCCGTCCGAAATCGTCATCCTCGAGGCCTTGCCGGCGACATCGACTGGCAAGATACTCAAACACAGGCTCGCGGAGTCCTTGCGCGAAGGCGCAACCCCTGCGATGCAGGCGCCCGAATTCCGCAGGCAACATATCTAACTTTACCGGGAGGACATCTTGCAAAAGAGAAACGCAACGGCGGCCGTGATAGGCGCGGGTGACTTCATCGGCGGCGAGATCGCCAAGAAATTCGCAGCAGAAGGCTTTACGGTCTTCGCCGGTCGTCGTAACGGCGACAAGCTGGCTCCGCTCGTCAGGGATATCGAGGCTGCCGGCGGAGAGATCCAGGCCCGTTCGCTCGATGCTCGCAAGGAAGACGAGATCATCTCCTTTCTCAACGATGCAGACAAGCATGCGCCGCTGGAAGTCTGCATCTTCAACATCGGGGCGAACGTGAACTTCCCGATTCTGGACACCACAGAACGCGTCTTCCGCAAGGTCTGGGAAATGGCATGCTATTCCGGTTTCTTGGCCGGTCGCGAGGCCGCCCGCCTCATGCTGCCGCGCGGGGGCGGCAACATCTTCTTTACGGGGGCGACCGCCTCGCTCCGCGGCGGCAGCGGGTACGCCGCTTTCGCAAGCGCCAAGTTTGGCCTTCGCGCGGTCGCGCAGGCCATGGCCCGCGAGCTTGGCCCGAAAAATATTCACGTCGCGCATCTCATCATCGATTCCGGCGTGGACACCGAGTGGGTTCGGCAACGCCGGCTGGAGGCTCTCGGGCCCACCGCGCTGGATGATCCGGACGCCTTGATGCCTCCGGCCTCCGTCGCGACATCCTATTGGCAGCTCTACCAGCAACCGAGAAGCGCATGGACGTTCGAGCTGGAGATCCGTCCCTTCGGCGAGAAGTGGTAGCGGAGCCTGCTGCGATGGAGCTCAAGCTTTCCCGCGAGGATGCCGCGTTTCGTGACGAGGTGCGCAGTTTCATTGCGCAGAACTATCCGCCGGAAATGCGCGTTCCCAATCCGGAGACCGACCTGACCAAGGAGCAGTCGCTGCTCTGGCACCGGATCCTGCACAAGAAGGGCTGGATCGCGCCGCTCTGGCCCAAGGAGTATGGCGGCCCAGGCTGGTCGGTCACGCAGCGCTTCCTGTTCGAGCAGGAGACGTCTCGCGCAGGCACGCTGCCGCCGCTCGCCTTCAGCGTGACCATGGTCGGGCCGGTGATCTACACCTTCGGCAACGAGGCGCAGAAGAAGAAGTTTCTGCCGCGGATCCTGTCCGGCGAGGATTGGTGGTGCCAGGGCTATTCGGAGCCGGGTTCGGGCTCGGACCTCGCGACCGTCAGGACCAAGGCCGTGCGTGACGGCGACCACTACATCGTCAACGGTCACAAGACCTGGACGACGCTGGCGCAGCATGCCGACTGGATCTTCTGCCTGGTGCGGACCGATCCGAGCGCCAAGCCGCAATCCGGCATCTCCTTCCTGCTGATCGACATGAAGTCGCCCGGCGTCACCGTGCGGCCGATCATCACGATCGATGGCAGCCACGAGGTTAACGACGTCTTCCTCGAAAATGTCCGCGTGCCCGTCGAGAACCTGGTTGGCGAGGAGAACAAGGGTTGGACCTACGCCAAGTTCCTGCTCGGCAATGAGCGCACCAGCATGGCCGGCATCGGCCGGTCCACCCGCTACATCAACAAACTGAAACAGATCGTGAGGGCCGAGATACCGGTCGACGATCCCGCGCATCTCGAATTCCTGCGCGACATTGCCCGCATCGAGCTCGACGTGCTGGCGCTGGAAGCGACGGAGTTGCGCGTTGTCGCCCAGATGGCGCGCGGCATAGATCCAGGACCTGCGGCCTCGCTGTTCAAGATCCGCGGCACCGAGATATTTCAGAATATCACCGAGCTCACCCATCGCGCGATCGGCAATTACGGCCTGGCCATCCGCGAGCATCCGGTCAGCGCCAACCGCTTCATGCCCGGCCCCGACTACGGTCACACCGCGTCGGAAAAATATCTGAACGCGCGCAAGCTCAGCATCTACGGCGGATCCAACGAGATCCAGCGAAACATCATCGCCAAGGCCGTGCTTGGGCTCTAGCCACGACGGATCGAGAGGATCGGATGGATATTCAGTTCACGGAAGAGCAGGAATTGCTGCGATCCAGCGTCCAACGCTTGCTGCGAGACCAGTATGATTTCGAGGCGCGGCGCAAGATCGTGGCGAGCGAGGAAGGCTTCAGCCGGAAGCAGTGGGAGGGTTTCGCCGAGCTCGGCCTGCTCGCCGCACCGCTCTCGGAAGGCGCGGGCGGTCTCGGCGGGGGTCCGCTGTCGACCATGATCGTCATGCATGAGTTCGGCCGTCACCTCGTGGTCGAGCCTTTCGTCGAGACGGTGGTGCTGGCCGGCGGATTGATCGAGCATGTGGGCACGCCGGAGCAGCAGCAAAGCTTCATCCCTGAAATCATCGACGGCTCGAAGATCTGGACCTTGGCCTGGACGGAGAAGGGATCGCGCTTCGATCTGGCCAATGTCACGACCAGAGCGCGGCGCGGGGGGAGCGACTACGTCCTGACCGGCGCGAAGACCATGGTGATCGCCGCGCCCTGGGCCGACCATCTGATCGTCTCGGCGCGGACCTCCGGCGACGATCGTGACCGCGGCGGCGTCAGCCTGTTCGTGGTGGATCGCCGCGCGACGGGCGTCGATCTTCAGGGTTTCAGAACCATCGACGGTCGGCGGGCAGCGGAGGTCAGCCTGCGCGGCGTCCGCGGGCAATTGCTGGGAGAGGAAGGCGAGGGCCTTGCCGCGCTGGAAGCCTGCCGCGACCGCGCCATCGGCGCGCTCTGCGCGGAAGCCGTCGGCGCCATCGGTGAGTTGAACTCGGCGACGCTGGATTATTCGAAGACGCGCAAGCAGTTCGGCACCACCATCGGCTCGTTCCAGGTGCTGCAGCATCGGATGGTCGACATGTTCATCGCCCACCAGGAGGCGCTCTCTCTGATGCAGCATCTGAGCCTCAGCCTCGGCGGCGGCGATGCCGGCCTGTCGCGGCTCGCCTCCGGTGCCAAGTCGAAGATCGGCTATGCCGGCAGGTTCGTTGCCGACCAGGCGGTGCAGCTTCATGGCGGCATGGGAATGACCGACGAGCTCAATGTCGGGCACTATTTCAAGCGTATCTCCTCCATCAACATTCAGTTCGGCGACCCTGCGTTCCACGTGCTGCGTTACGCGCAGCTGGACGCGGCCGCGTAGGCAGAGAGGCCAGCATGACGACAGAAGCAGTCATCGTTTCCACCGCCCGAACGGCCGTCGGGAAGGCCTATCGCGGTGCGCTCAACAACACGGACGGCCCGACCATGGCCGGGCACGTAATGGCCGAAGCGGTGAAGCGCGCCGGCATCGCGCCCGGAGAAGTAGAAGACGTGGTCATGGGCTGCGCGATGCAGCAAGGCACCATGGTGATGAACGTGGCGCGCAAGGGCGCCATTCGCGCCGGCCTGCCCGTCACGGTGGCGGGCACCACCATCGACCGGCAATGCGCGTCCGGCCTGCAGGCCATCGCGGTTGCCGCGCGCTCGATCATGCTCGACGGGGTCGAGGTCGCGATCGGTGGAGGCATCGAGTCGATTAGCCTCGTGCAGAACGAGCATATGAACAAATTCCACGCCGTTGACGAAGAGCTGATGGCGATGAAGCCTGAAATGTACATGTCGATGCTCGATACCGCCGAGGTCGTTGCCGAGCGCTACAAGATCGGCCGCGACAAGCAGGACGAATACAGTCTCGAGTGCCAACGCCGCGTCGGCGCTGCGTTGCAGGCCGGCCGCTTCAACGACGAGATCGTGCCGTTCACGACCAGGATGGCGCTGGTCAACAAGGACACTAAGGAGGTCACCTACCAGCAGGTGACGCTCGCCAAGGACGAAGGGCCACGGCCGGAAACCACCGCCGAGGGCCTGGCCAAGATCAAGCCGGTGTTCGAGGGCAAAACCATCAGCGCAGGAAATGCCAGCCAGCTTTCGGACGGTGCCTCGGCCTGCGTGATCATGAGCGACAGGATTGCTGCCAGGAAGGGGCTGAAGCCACTCGGCATCTTCCGCGGCTTCGTTGCCGCCGGCGTCGAGCCCGACGAGATGGGCGTCGGCCCGGTCGCCGCGATCCCGCGCCTGCTCAAGCGCCATAACCTGAAGATCGACGACATCGACCTCTGGGAGCTGAATGAGGCTTACGCGGTGCAGGTGATCTATTGCCGCGACAAGCTCGGCATCGACCCCGACAAGCTCAACGTCAATGGCGGCTCGATCGCGATCGGCCATCCCTACGGCATGACTGGTTCGCGGCTCACCGGCCACCTGCTGATCGAGGGGCGTCGGCGCAAGGCGAAATACGGCGTGGTGACCATGTGCATCGGTGGCGGCATGGGCGCAGCCGGTCTGTTCGAAATCATCCACTGAGCGGCAACGCGGGAGATCATTCGTGAAGACAGCAATTACCGAACTGTTCGGCATCGAGCACCCGATCATCCAGGGCGGAATGCACTATGTCGGCTTCGCCGAGCAGCTGCGGTGTCGAACGCCGGCGGGCTCGGCATCATCACTGGGCTGACCCAAAGGACGCCCGAGCTGCTGGCAAAGGAAATCGCGCGCTGCCGCGACATGACCGACAAGCCGTTCGGCGTGAACCTCACCTTCCTGCCGACCTTCAGCGCCCCACCTTATCCGGAATATATCGCCGCGATTAGGGAGGGCGGAGTAAAAGCGGTGGAGACCGCCGGCCGCAGCCCGGAACAGTACATGCCGGCACTGAAGGCCGCCGGCATCAAGGTGATCCACAAATGCACCTCGGTCCGTCATTCGCTGAAGGCCGAGAAGATCGGCTGCGACGCGGTCAGCGTCGACGGCTTCGAGTGCGGCGGTCATCCGGGCGAGGATGACATTCCGAACATGATCCTGCTGCCGCGCGCCGCAGACGAGCTCAGCATCCCCTTTGTCGCGTCCGGCGGCATGGCAGATGGCCGCAGCCTCGTCGCGGTGCTGTCGATGGGCGCGGCGGGCATGAACATGGGGACGCGTTTCGTCGCCACCAAGGAGGCGCCGGTCCATGACAACGTCAAGCAGGCGCTGGTCAAGGCCACGGAGCTGGACACCGTTCTCGTCATGCGCGCGCTGCGCAACACCGAGCGCGTGCTCAAGAACAAGGGCGTCAACGAACTGCTCGAGATCGAACGCGAGAAGGGGGCAAGCCTGAAGATCGAGGACATCCATGATCAAGTCGCCGGCGTATACCCGCGCGTGATGGTCAACGGTGAGATGGATGCCGGCGCCTGGAGCTGCGGCATGGTGGTCGGCCTGATCCACGACATCCCGACCGTGAAGGAACTGATCGACCGTATCATGGCCGACGCCGAACGCATCATCCGGGAGCGCCTGACTGGTTTTCTCGACGGCGCCGGGCAACGGCCGGCTGCGGTTAGGGCAATCGCCTGAACCCTTCCGGAAGGGCGTTGCGGACGTTCTGACGAGGTTATGCGCAGCGCATGGTCATGCGTGCGTCGATCGTTGTTGAGGCCGATGGGCTGATGGACGGCCTTCGGTAGCCTCGGAGGCACTTATGAGCCAAGCCGACTTCCACTACTACGAGCCTTCGAAAGGCCACGGACTCCGGCATAATCCCTTCAATGCGATAATCGCGCCGCGTCCGATTGGGTGGATTTCGTCGCGCAATGCAGCCGGTCAATTGAACTTGGCGCCGTACAGTTTCTTCAATGCGTTCCTCTACGATCCTCCGATCATCGGGTTTTCCTCGATTTCGTGGAAAGACACGGTCAAGAACGTCAGCGAGACGCGCGAGTTCGTCTGGAATCTGGTCACCATGGATCTCGGCGAACGCATGAACGTGACAGCGACGCCGCTCGATCACGGCGTGAGCGAGTTCGAAGCAGCCGGTTTGACGCCGATACCCGGCCGCCACGTTGCTGTGCCGCGGGTGGGCGAGAGCAGGGCCGCCATGGAATGCAAGGTCGTCGAGGTCTCTCAGCTGGCCAACGCACGCGGAGAAAAGGTGGAAGGATGGTTCGTGCTTGGTGAGGTCGTCGCGGTCTACATCGACAAAACGTTGATCGAGGACGGCGTCTACAACACGGCACTTGCGCGTCCCATTCTGCGCGCCGGCCGGGGTGGAGATTATCTCGAGGTCAGGACCGAGAACATGTTCGAGATGAAGCGCCCACCCGGCAGCAGCAAACCGGAATTCCACGGCACCTGATTGCGCTGGAAGCAGGCTCAACTGTCGGGCTGGCCAAGCACTTGGTCGACAGGCCTGAGCCCGGCTTCACAACGCCGATGAGAGACTAAACGGGAAGCCTGTGCGGGGTCATATGCCCATCAAGATCCCGGGCCTCGTGCGTACAGGCCAAGAGCCAGCAGCGAAAACGAGCTCATCACGACGCCCAACGCGAACATTGCTTCCGGTGACACTGTGGCAGCAAGCCATACGCCGATCGCGGCGATCATCATCTGCAAGAAACCGAGCAGCGCCGAGGCGGCGCCGGCCTTCTCGCCGAATGGAGAGAGCGCCCGCGCAGTGGCCAGTGGACTGACAACACCCATGCCGAGAAGAAAAACGCACATCGCGGCCAGAAACGGCAGGAAGGTCGGGCTGATCATCGAGATGAGCAGGATCGCAAGGCTGCTGGCCGTTGTCGCGCACAAACCTGCCCGGATCGGGCCGTCGAGCCCGTAGCGCGGTGCCAATCTCGTTGCGAGCATACCGGCGGCGAATACGATGAAGACGGTCCCGGCGAAAAAGAGGCCTAGCTGGATCGGCGTGAAGTGCAGCGCCTCGATGAACAGGCGCGGTGCGGCGGAAAACATCGAGAACAAGCCGCCCATAGTGAGGCTCGAGGCGGCCGCGGGGGTAGCGAAGCGGCGGTCGCCAATCAGGCTGGCATAGGTCCTGCAGATGACAGCTGGATTGAGCGGCGTGCGGATCGAATGGTGGGTTTCGCCGAGGACGATGCTGTAGGCCACGGCGCTGACGGCGGCGAATATCGCGACCAGCGCGAATTCGGCGCGCCAGCCCAGGCTGTGGTCGAGGGCGCCGCCAAGCAGCGGCGAGAACCCGGGCGCTGCGGACATCACGATCATGATGAGCGCCATCGCGCGCGCCAGTGCCGCGCCACTGAACATGTCGCGGGCAATGGCGCGAGACAGCACTGATGTCGCGCAGGCACCTGTTGCCTGCACGACGCGGCCGGCCAGGAGATTAGGCAGGTCGGTCGCCAGACCGCACCAAACGCTGCCGGCGAAGAACACGGCAAATCCGATCAGGACCGGCCAACGTCTTCCGTAGCGATCCGAAAGCGGTCCGACCACGAGTTGACCGAAGCCGAACACTGCAAGAAAGACGGTGATGGCGGACGTGACCGCCGCACTCGTGACATTCAATGAGATCGCGATCTGCGGCAAGGACGGCAGCAGAATGTTCGTCGCGAGCGTTCCCATCGCGGCCAGGACAGAAAGGACGGCGATGGGCAGGGCGCTGGAGGTGGGAATGTCCCGCGGCGCGGTGTTGATCAGGTCAGCCATGGGACCTTTCGTGTGATAGGGATAGGTAGATTGAGACGGCGAGTGAGGCGGTTCGCGCCGCTCGCCGACTTCGTTCTTGTCCGCCCAGCCGTGTTATCAGCGGACGATGCGTTCGACTGCTATGGCCGTAGCTTCGCCGCCGCCGATGCAGAGTGACGCGACGCCGCGCTTGAGGTTCCGCGTTTCGAGCGCGTGAAGCATCGTCACGATCAGCCGCGCACCGGTGGCACCGATGGGATGACCGAGCGCGCAGGCGCCGCCGTTGACGTTCAGCTTCTCCCTGGGGATACCGAGATCCTTCTGCGCCGCCATCGCTACGACCGCAAATGCCTCATTAATCTCGAACAGATCGACGTCGCCAACGCTCCAGCCAACCTTGTCCACCAGCTTGCGAATAGCCGGGATGGGGGCCGTGGTGAACCATTGTGGTTCCTGGCTGTGGGTGGCATGGCCCTTGATCTCGGCGAGCACCGGGAGGCCGTCGCGATCGGCCAGCGAGCGTTTCGCCAAGATGAGCGCCGCAGCGCCGTCAGCATTGGCGGATGAGGCTGCGGGCGTGATGGTGCCGTTGGCGCGGAATGCGGCTTTCAGCCCCGGGATTTTGGCGGGATCCACTTTGAGCGGATGCTCGTCGTTCGAGATGATCCGGGGCCCGGCCTTCTCGGTCAACGTGATTGGAGCAATCTCAGCCTTGAACGCGCCGCCTTCAACCGCCTTGCGGGCGCGGCTCAAGGTCTCGATCGCATAGTCGTCCTGGTCTTTGCGGGTGAATTGATAGGCCTCCGCCGTGGCCTCGCCAAAGTCGCCCATCGAGCGTCCGGTCTCGTAGGCGTCTTCCAACCCGTCCATCAGCATGTGGTCGATGATGCGGTCGTGGCCAGCGCGATAGCCGCCGCGTGCCTTGGCCAGCAAATAGGGTGCATTGCTCATGCTCTCCATGCCGCCAGACAGAACGATCTCGGCGGAGCCCGCATTGATGATATCGTGAGCCAGCATGGTGGCCTTCATGCCGGAGCCGCAGACCTTGTTGATGGTGGTGGCGCCGGTGGCATCCGGCAATTTGGCGCCGCGCGCGGCCTGGCGTGCCGGCGCCTGGCCTTGTCCGGCTGGCAACACGTTGCCCATGAAAACCTCGTCGATCCGCTCGGGCGCCAGTTTGGCTCGTTCGAGAGCAGATCCGATCACATGGGAACCGAGCTTGTGGGCACTGAGTGGCGAGAGCTCGCCCATGAAGCGGCCGAGCGGCGTACGGACCGCGGAGAGGATGACGACGGGATCGGAAGCGGCGGCCATGGCGAATTCTCCTGTTGATCACTTCGTTATATGACGATAGTCATATAACATGGGCGACATTGCAATGAAATATTGCCGTCGCTCCAAAAGCGCGGTCCAGAAGCGCTGGTGGATGGGATCGGTCGAGCAGCCGGTCACCGAACAACTTGCACGGAGGGGAGATGCGTTACGTAGGAGACCACAGGCGCCAGACCCACAGCCGGATCGTTGAAAGTGCCTCCTACGGCTTGCGTCAAAACGGTGCCGAGGGACTTAGTGTCGTCGAGTTGATGAAACTCGCCGGTCTTACGCATGGCGGATTCTATAATCACTTCGAGTCGCGTGCCGCGCTTGTTGGCGAGGCAATTGCGTTTGCGATGGATCAAACGGCCGAGCGGTGGAAAAAGCTGGCGAACCGGAAGGCGAACGAGGACCGTTTCGAGACTTTGATCGCCGATTATCTCAGTTCCCGCCACCGCGACAATCCCAGACAAGGCTGCGCGCTTCCAGCCCTGGCCGCTGATGTCGCTCGATCGAGCCCGAGGGAGCAACGGGCGCTTGCGTCCAAGCTGGAGAAGATGATCGAGATCCTGGTCGAAATGCTTCCTGCCGAGGGTCCTCAACAGGCACGCCAAATCGCGACGAGCGCCATTGCGACCATGGTTGGATCGATCATGCTCTCGCGTGCTGTCGGCGCCGGGAAGCTTTCCGACGATATTCTCGACGCCGGACGGATGTCTGTCTGCGGCCCGGTTCACAAGCGACAGCGCAGAACAGCAAAGGCGATGAGCTGCGACAAACCATAATCTGGGAGGTGCCCATGACGGCCGGCAAGTGGCTCAAGACAGCCTGCAACCTGTGTTACGTAAACTGCGGCATCGAGGTCTGGGTGAATGAGGGGCGTCTCGAGAAGGTACGAGGCGACCGTTCAAACCCGAAGTCGCAAGGCTATTTGTGCAACAAGGCAGCGCGCATTCCCTACTATGCGCATCACAGGGATCGGCTCACGACCCCGCTGCGTCGTCGCGCCGATGGCGGCTTTGATGAAATCGAGTGGGACGTCGCGATCGCTGAAATCGCGGAGCGGCTTCGAGACGTCGTCGACAGGTATGGCGGCAAGAGTATTGCCCTTTATGGCGGCGGCGGGCAGGGCAACCACGCCGGCGGTGCCTACGCCAGTGGCTTGTTGCGTGCGCTGGGCTCGCGCAGCGTCTTCAACGCGCTTTCGCAGGAAAAAACCGGCGATTTCTGGGTCAATGGCCACATGTTCGGCAGCCAAACCTGCCACACGTCAGAGGACGTCCATCATTGCGATCTCCTGCTCGTCATCGGGGCAAATCCCTGGATCGCGCACGGCTTCCCCAATGCGCGCGACCATCTCAATCAGATCCGCAAGGATCCCGCACGCAAGCTGATCGTCATCGACCCCCGTCGAACCGAAACCGCAGAGATGGCGGATCTGCATCTTGCGGTTCGCCCCGGTGCCGATGCGTTTCTGCTTGGCGCGCTGCTGGCCACGCTCGTCCGTTCCGACCGGATCGACCATGCGTTCATCGAGGCGCACACGATCGGCTTCGCGGAAGTGAGGCAAGCGCTATTGAACATCCCCGTCGAGGAATGGGCGGCCGCCGCCGATATCTCGATCGCGGAGCTGGAGAGCTGCGCCGCGATGATCGCAGCCGCGAAGGCCATGGTGGTTCGGGTTGAACTCGGCATCCAGCAAGGCGTCAACTCGACACTCAACTCCTATCTTGAAAAGCTCTTGATCATGCTTTCCGGCAATTTCGGTCGTGAAGGTACCAACCAATTGCATAGCTGGCTTCAACCGCTATGGGGAAACTCTCCGAACCAGACATTCGCGCCGACCGGCGACGCGATCATTGGGGGCTTGTTGCCGCCCAACATTTTCCCCGAGGCGGTACTCAAGGATCATCCGGAGCGGTTGCGTTGCGTCTGGATCGACAGCTCCAATCCCGCCAACACCGCCGCAAATACCGTGGCGATGGAACGCGCGTTGCAATCGCTAGAGCTATGCGTTGTGGTCGACGTTGCGATGACCGAAACCGCACGGCTCGCGCACTACGTTCTCCCGGCCTCCACACAATACGAAAAGACCGAATTTACTCTGTTCAACTTCGAATTTCCGACCAACTATTTTCATGTCCGCGCCGGTGTTCTGCCGCCACTTGCCGGCACCTTGCCGGAGCCCGAGATTTACACGCGGCTTGCCGTCGCCCTGGGGCTTCTGCCGGGTGACAATGTGCTCGCGCCGCTACGCGAAATAGCACGGCGCTCGCGACCTGAATTCGCCGCGGCCTTTCGTGCTTTCATCGCGGAGAACCCTGCGGCAGTGCCTGCCCTGGTGCTCTACCATACGCTGGGGCAGACGCTTCCGGACGGTACCGCGGCAGCGGCGCCGATGTGGAGCGCGGCGCAGGCTTGCGCAAAGCGATCGCCGCAAGCGGTGCGGCGGGCGATCGGCGCATCCGAACAGGTGGCGGACCATCAGCTCGGAGATCTCCTGTTCGACACCATCGTGGCCTCCCGGCAAGGCACGGCGGTTACACGGCACGAGTATGACGAGGTCTGGTCACTGATCGGCCATTCGGATCGCAAGGTTCGCCTGATCGTCCCGCAGATGCTGGAATGGCTGGCGCGTCTCGATCCGCAAGCCGCTCGCGCGCCAAGGGAGTTCCCGTTCGTGCTGGCGGCTGGTGGCCGCCGCATGTTCAATGCCAACCAGATCTTTCGCGATCCCGCGTGGCGTCGCGACGACCCGGACGGCGCCCTGTTGATCAATTCGCGCGATCTGAGCGAGTTGGGCGCGAAGGATGGTGACTGGATCGCGGTGGAGTCGGCGGCGGGGCGGCTCGTCGTCCGCTGCAAGGTCGACGACGCCATGCGGAACGGCCAATTGGCGCTGCCGCACGGCTACGGTCAGGCATACCCGACATCGGACGGAGAGCGCCTGATCAACGGACCGCGCATCAATCTGCTCACCGAGAGCGGCAACCGCGATCCCATTGCGGGTACGCCCTACCACAAGAACGTCGCGGTTCGTCTGGCCCTGGTATCCGGGCACGAAGCTGCCGCCTGTCAGTCGCAATCCGAGCGAATTCACATGAGAGCGGCCGGACAATAGCTGGAAGGGAACATCACATGACTGAGAAACCGATCGCGATCGTGACCGGGGTGGGGCCGGGCACGGGAGCTGCCATCGTCAAGCGCTTCTCTGCTGGCGGTTTCCGTATCATCGCGCTTGCTCGCTCTGCGGAGCTCATCGATCGCCTTGCGCAAGAGCTTCCCGACGTGCACGCGATGACCTGCGACGTGTCGGACGAGTGCCAGGTGCGGACTGTGATCACAGACGTAAAGCGGCGTTTCGGCCCGGCTGACGTTCTCATCCACAACGCTGTCGGCGGGGGCTGGGGGAATTTTCGCGAGATTGATCCGAAGTTGTTGAAGGGAAACTTCGAGGTCAACGTGATGGGTTTGTTGTATCTGGCCCGCGAAGTGGTGCCTGACATGATTGATCGCGGCAAGGGCGCAATCCTGGTGACCGGCAACACCTCTTCGATCCGAGGCAAAGCCAATTTCGCCGGCTTCGCACCGACAAAGGCGGCGCAGCGTATTCTGGCCGAGTCGATCGCACGTGACGTGGGACCTCTCGGCGTGCACGTCTCCTACGTTCTCATCGACGCCGTGATCGATACCCCCCGGATGCGCGCGCGGATGAGCGACAAACCGGATGAATTCTTCATCAAGCCGGCGGCGATCGCTAACGAATTATTGCATCTCTACGGTCAGGACCGCTCGGCCTGGTCGTTTCTCACGGAACTGCGGCCATTCAACGAAAATTGGTGATGCTCGAGCACGGACACGGCGCGCTGGGTCACTTGGAGAGATCTCCGCGACTTGAAAGGTCAGAAACATGCCTGATGGATCCATCTCGGTTGATACGGGGACGGACGAACTGCTGTGCGTGATCCGGGATCGCGTCGCGGTGATTACCTTGAACCGACCCCAGGCCCGAAATTCCTTGTCCGATCATCTTACGCCGGCGTTGCGCCGGATGATCAAACAGAATGGAGATGATCCTGAGGTCGGAGCCCTCCTCATAACAGGGGCAGGCACCGCGTTCTGTTCGGGCGGCGACGTCAAGGGAATGGGCGGCAACTCTGCGGTGCCGGCCATGTCGGTCAGCGACAAGGTTGCGCGGTTGCGGGAACGTCAGCGAACCCTGACCGGCGTACTTGTTTCGGTGCGGAAGCCCACCATTGCGGCTTTGCCGGGACCGGCGGCTGGCGCCGGGCTTGCGATCGCACTCGCTTGCGACATTCGTATTGCAGCCGAATCCGCCATCATGACGACCGGGTACGCCAAAATCGCGCTCACCGGCGATTACGGCATTTCTTGGCTGCTGACCCGGCTGGCTGGGACGGCGCGTGCCCGCGAACTGATGTTCTTGTCCGAACGTATCGATGCGCGCCGCTGCGAAGCGCTCGGGCTGGTTAATCGCGTGGTGTCCGATTCCGAGCTGCAGGACGAAGCATTTGCAGTGGCGAGGACGTTGGCGAATGGTCCGGCGAGCGCCTATGCCTCCATGAAAGATAATCTCGCCCTTGCGCTGTCGGCTGACTTCCTGACGTCAATGGATCAGGAGGCCGAGAGGATGGTCGTGGCGGCGGGCACTGCGCAGCACACCGAAGCCGTCCGGGCTTTCATTGAGAAACGTTCTCCCAGTTACAGGTGAAGCCCGCTGGGTTCATTGCGTTGAAGTGCGGTTGGGGGCTACGCTCGCAACCGCGCCAGAGGAATGTACAATAGCTTATTCAGGTTCGGCGATACGAATGGGACGTGTTCCGATCGGAGCGCCGGTGGCGCGGTCGATGGTAAGGGGATCGATCTCCGTTCCGCCCTCGGCGTCGTAGAACCGGATTATCTTGCCCCCACTACGATGCTTGCGTCCCCACGCGCCAATCGCGAAGAGCACCGGCAAAAAGTCGCGCCCGGCTTCCGTCAGCACATATTCGTCCCGTGGCGGACGGTCTGAATAACGACGTTTCTCCAGCAGCCCTTCCTCGACCAGGGCTGAAAGCCGCCCTGTCAGCATCGTTGGCGCGATACCGAGACTCTTACGAAAGTCATCGAAGCGGGTCAGGCCCCCATGGGCGTCGCGCATGATCAACATGCTCCACGCGTCCCCGACAATCGCCAGGCTCCGGGCGATCATACAGGGCTGGGTCGAAAGTTTTTTCATGTAGGTCTCGTTTTAGTAGTGACTTCGTACTAAATTGATAGTAACACATCGCTCGTCGATGTTCCAGAGCAAATTGAGAAGGCCGGAATGAGCAAGACAGAACAGGGAATTGCGCTGATTCCGGGTGGTTCCGGTGCCAGCCGAACGATGGAGCAAGTGATGTCAAACTATGTCAGCCACTCGGGATCGGTCGTGCGCTATGTCGATGCGCCGAATCTCTCGATCAGTGCCGCAGGAATAACCTTTGCCTATCGCGATATCGGTCCGCGCACCGGCGTGCCGCTGATCCTTCTCAACCATTGGGGCGCGGTTCTCGACAATTTCGATCCACGAATCGTCGATGGGCTCGCCACCAGGCATCGCGTGATCGCGATTGACTACCGCGGTATCGGTGCTTCAAGCGGGAAGGCGCCTGTTACGGTTGGCGAAATGGCACGAGACACGATCGCTCTGATCGCCGCGCTGGGCTTTGCAAAAATCGATCTGCTCGGCTTTTCCCTTGGGGGTTTCGTGGCCCAGGATGTCGCGCTGAGAGCCCCTGGCCTGGTGCGGAAGCTGATTCTGACCGGCACGGGTCCGGCAGGCGGCGAAGGTATCGAGAAGGTTGGGCCGGTGTCCTGGCCGCTGATGATCAAGGGCTTGCTGACTTTGCGGGACCCCAAATTCTACCTGTTCTTCACCTCCACGGCCAATGGCCGCCGAGCCGCAAACGAATTTCTCGCAAGGCTGAAGGAGCGCAAGGCAGATCGGGACAAAGCAGCCACACCAGTTGCCCTCTTGCGGCAGCTCAAGGCGATCAAAAGTTGGGGCCAGCAGGCGCCTCAGGATCTCGGCAGCCTCCGCATCCCGGTCCTGATCGCGAATGGCGATAACGACATCATGGTGCCGACCGCAAACAGCACCGACATGGCACAGCGTATCCCGGGCGCACAACTGGTCATCTACGAAGATGCCGGGCATGGGGGGATTTTCCAGTACCACGCCGATTTCGTGCCGAAGGCGCTGTCGTTCCTCGACGCCTGACGCCGCAACCAGATTCCAGATTGGAGATGACATCATGAAGGCATTCGTCGTCGACAAATACGAGAAGAAAGGCGCTGTTCGCCTGGCAACCATGCCGGAGCCGGAGGTGCGGGACGACGATGTCCTGGTTCGGATCCACGCAACAGCCGTGAACGTTCTCGACTCCAAGATCAGGGGTGGGGAATTCAAGCTCATCCTGCCGTATCGTCCGCCTTTCATTCTGGGTCATGACGTTGCCGGAACAGTTGTCAGGGTCGGCCGCAATGTTAGACGGTTCAAGGCGGGCGACGAGGTCTACGCACGGCCGCGCGATCATCGGATCGGAACATTCGCCGAATTCATTGCGATGAACGAAGCCGACGTGGCGCCGAAGCCTGCGAACATCAGCATGGAAGAGGCCGCCTCCATCCCGCTGGTGGGACTGACCGCCTGGCAGGCGCTGGTCGAGGTGGGCAAGCTGAAGCCTGGCCAGAAGGTCTTCATCCAGGCTGGCTCCGGTGGCGTGGGGACTTTCGCGATCCAGCTCGCCAAGCATCTCGGTGCGGTCGTGGCGACGACGACGAGCGCGAAGAATGTCGAGCTGGTCAAAAGTCTCGGCGCGGACCTGGTCATCGACTACAAGACGCAGGATTTCGAGAAGGTCTTGTCGGGCTACGATCTGGTCCTGCACAGCCAGGACGCCAAGACGCTTGAAAAATCTCTGCGCGTGCTTAAGCCGGGCGGCTTGCTCATCTCGATCTCCGGGCCGCCTGACCCGGAATTCGCCAGGGAGCAGGGCATGAACCTCTTCCTGAAACTGGTGATGCGCTTGCTGAGCCGCAGTGTGCGGAAGAAGGCCAGAAAATTCGGTGTGCGCTTCTCATTCCTGTTCATGCGTGCGCAGGGACAGCAACTGAGCGAAATCACGTCCCTGATCGAAACTGGGGTGATCCGTCCGGTCGTGGACAAGGTTTTCCCGTTCGAAAAAACCGGCGACGCGCTCGCCTATGTCGAGACCGGGCGCGCAAAGGGCAAGGTCGTGATTGCCGTGACGCACTAGGTCCCGCAATGACGCTGCTCGCGTTGTGAAGCCCTGACTTGTGACCAACAAGGTAAACACATTGGAGGAAGCAACATGACTGAGTCCCCCCGCGACACTCACACTTCCACACCTGACGTTGCACTCATTGTCGGCGGCGGCCCTGGTATCAGCTCGAGTTGCGCCAGGCTGTTCGCGGAAAACGGGATGCGTGTCGCCGTCGCAGCCAGGAATCCGGAAAAAGCCGTCCTTGAGACACTCGAAAAGATGCACGGCGTGCGTCGGTACGCCTGCGATGCAAGCGAACCGGCGGCCGTGGCGCAGCTATTCAAAGACGTCGCTCAAGAGGTCGGGACGCCAAGGCTTGTCGTGCACAACATCGACGGTCGCGTTTCCGGCATTTTCCGCAAGACGGTGGTCGAGGCCGACCCGGTCATGACGTTCGAGACGCTTCGCAACGCCGCGTTCTCTGCGTTTCTGGTGGGCCAACAGGCCGCTCGGCTGATGCTCGGAAACGAGCCTGATGCCAACGGCGCGCGAGGAACGATCATCTTCACGAACGCCAGCGCGGCGCTCAAGGGCTTTCCATCAGGTGGGCCATTTGCAATGGCATGCCATGCCAAGTCCGGACTCGCGCAAAGCATGGCGAGAGAATTGATGCCGCGTGGAATCCACGTGGCGAATGTGCCGATCGACGCCGCGATCGGCTGGACTCAGGAGGACGGCACCCGGGCGCACCGGCTGGCGGGAACGACTGTCGACGACAACATGGCCGACCCCGCTCATATTGCCGAGACCTATCTGCAACTGCACCGCCAACATCGCTCGACCTGGGCCTTTGAAGTCGTGCTGCGGCCGTGGGTCGAGAAATGGTAGGCGCGCCTAGCTGATCCCTTCGAACGATTCTGAGGAGGTGGACAATTCCAAATTGGAATTCTGTGCATCTATTGGCGACTCCATAGAATATGGCCCGACCGGCCATACAGTCGCCTTGACAGTTCTATTTTAGAACGGTTTACTCCATCTGCCGATAGCAATGAGCGTGCGGACCTCCCGGTCGAAGGGGGCTGCAACGCTGCCGAAAACAAGGCACAGGGGAGGATGGCATGAGGAGCGTGGACGAGCTCACCGCAGCCGAACTGCTGGACGGCCTGCCGTCCAGGGTGCACGAGGTCTACGCGCCGTTCGTGCGGGATATTCCGGATCATCCGGCCTTTATGGAAGGCGGTCGTGCCTGGAGCTACCGGCAGTTCTCGGACGCAGTCGACGCAGCGGCAAAGGATCTCGTCGGTTTGGGCATCAGGTCTGGTGATCGCCTGATCGTTGCCAGCGAGAACAGCGTGGCCCTGGGAGCGATGCTCTTCGCGGCAAGCAAGCTCGATGCCTGGGGCATTCCAGTCAATCCTCGCCTTTCGCCCAGGGAAATCGATCTCATCGGAACGCACAGTGGCGCCAGACGCGTGCTGTTCAACTCGGCGCTGTCGAAGGAAGCGGCCGACCATGCCAGCCGCATCGGTGCGGAAATCGGCGCCGTGGGGCCGTTCGGCGGCATCGGCATCGGTCCTCTCAATGCGGATGCCGAAGCGGAGCCCGTCGAGAAGGATGGCGCCCGCCAGGTCGCAGGCCTTTTATACACCTCGGGCACGACCGGTGCGCCGAAGGGCGTCATGCTGAGCCACCGCAACCTCCTCTTCACCGCAAGGACGTCGGGAATCCTTCGCCGAAGCAGTCCAGGCGACCGCATTTACGGCGTGCTGCCGATGTCGCACATCGTCGGGTATTCGATCCTGCTGATTTCGACGCTGATGCACGGCGGCACGTTGCATGTCGTGGCCAAGGCTGATCCCGCTGCGCTGGCTCATGCCATCGCCGAGGAGGGGATTACGAGCCTGTTCGGCGTGCCTGCCACATATCAGCGGCTGCTTGAGCACAAGGCGGTCAAGGGCATCCAACGGCTCGAACGGGGCAGGATGCGGATCATGGCGGTCGCTGGCGCTCCGCTCGACCTCGATCTCAAGAAGCGGGTCGAGGACGAGTTTGGAATCCCGCTGCTGAACAATTACGGCATAACGGAATGCTCACCAGGCCTCACCGGGGTCCGTTCGGAACAGCCTGTTCCGGACGAGTCGGTCGGCCCGTTTCTTCCCGGCATCGAGCACCGGATCGTGGACGGACAAGGAAAAGAGGTGGCGACCGGTGAGGTGGGCGAATTACACGTTCGAGGTCCGAACATCATGCTGGGCTACTATCGTGCGCCCGACCTGACGGCGGCGGCGATCGATGAGCAGGGATGGTTCAACACGGGAGATCTCGCGCGGGTGAACGGCAAGGGGCATCTCTATATCGCCGGCCGCACCAAGGAGCTTATCATCCGCTCCGGCTTCAACGTTTATCCCGCCGAGGTGGAAGCGGTCCTGAACGCGCACGACCAGGTCGTTCAGTCGGCCGTCGTCGGACGAAAGGTCGAGGGCAACGAGGAGGTCGTCGCGTTCGTTCAGCTTCTCCCCGGTGCGAGCATCAGCGCGGAAGACCTCATGGCGTACACGGCCCAATTGCTCACGTCCTACAAGCGTCCGACCGAATTGATTGTGCTTGACGCTCTGCCCTCGGCCTCCACCGGCAAGATACTGAAACACAAGCTGCGGGAGATGGCGAACGATCAGGCTGCCCCGAAGGCGTCGCGTGCGGCAGCCGCTGGCTGACGGGCGTCAGGTGTGATTTGCACGGCAATATGCCGGTTTAAGAAAGAACGTTAGCGACGGACTTGTCGCCAAAGGGAGATGACAATGTTGAGAAACGCCATGATTGTAGCCGCGCTCGCGGCATCCATAGCCGGCGCGCATGCGCAGACGCCGGGCGTCACCGAATCCGAGATAAAGATAGGAGCGACGTTCCCTTTCAGCGGCCCCGCTTCGCCGCTCAGCAATACCGGAAAGGGCATGATCGCCTACGTCAATTCGATCAATGAGCGTGGCGGCATCAACGGGCGGAAGATAAACCTCGTCACCTACGACGATGCCTACAGTCCCCCCAAGACGGTGGAGCAGACCAGGAAACTCGTGGAAAGTGACGAGGTGGCGTTCCTGTTCGGCCCGCTGGGTACGCCCGGCATCAGCGCTACTATCAAGTACGTCAACGCGAAGAAAGTCCCGCATCTGTTTGTCGTGAGCGGAGTCACAAAATTCACGAACTTCGCTGAATTCCCCATGACCACGACGGGATTGCCGAGCTACGACACCGAGGGACGAATCTACGCGAAATACATCACCCAGACCCGGCCGGACGCGAAGATTGCCATCCTCTACCAGAACGACGATCTGGGTAAGGACTTCGTCAATGCATTCAAGGGCTATTTGAAGGACGATTTCGACAAGAAAGTCGTCGCGTCGTCCTACGAAGTGACGGAGCCGACCATTGATTCCCACGTCGTTTCGCTGAAATCGTCTGGCGCATCGGCGTTTTTGGTGGCCGGCACGCCGAAATTCGCAGCGCAGGCCATCAAGAAGGCCGATGAGATAGCGTGGAAGCCGCTGTTCCTGATCAACTTTGTTTCGAGCTCGGTGTCCTCGACCATCGTCCCCGCAGGACCGGAAAAGGCCGTAGGCATAGTCGCCGCGACAATCACGAAGGATCCGAATGACAAGAAGTGGGCCGACGATCCCGGCATCAAATGGTACCGCGAGTTCTTTACCAAATACCTGCCGGGCGCAGATATCGGAGACAACAATTATCTGTTCGGGACGCAGCAGGGACAGCTCCTGGAGCAGGTACTCAAGCAATGTGGCAACGATCTCTCGCGGGAGAATATCGTCAGGCAATCGCGCAGCATCCGCGGGCTGTCGCTTCCCACTGTTATACCAGGCGTCATCATCAACACGGGCCCCGAAAACAGTACGGCGTATACGCAGCTGCAGCTGCAGCGCTGGAATGGGACCACGTGGGAGCAATTTGGTAGCGTACTCAGCGCCGACGGAAAGTGAATGCACCTTCTGAATGCAGCGCGGGTGATTTGAGCCCGTAACACGACCAGCTTACTCGTGGAGTATGGATGTCCAGCGACGTTCTTTTCCGACCTTTCAAGCTGAAAGGGCTGAACCTGCCGAACCGGGTCGTGATGGCGCCGATGACGCGCTCATTCTCTCCGGGCGGAATCCCGACCGAAGACGTCGCGCGGTATTACCGCCGGCGTGCCGAAGGAGCGGTCGGATTCATCATATCGGAGGGTACGGGCGTGGATCGTCCGGCATCCCTGAACGATCCGAACGTTCCCCGTTTTCACGGGGAGAAGGAGCTGGCGGGGTGGCGGCGTGTGGTCGACGAGGTGCATGCCGCGGGTGGTCTGATGGCACCGCAGTTATGGCACGTCGGAGCCGTTCGCACCCGCGCCCAGGATTGGTCTCCTCCTGGCGCCTACGACAGTCCGTCGGGTCTGTCGCGGCCGGAGAAGAAATTCGGCGAGCCGATGAGCGAAGCGGACATCGCAGACGCGATCCGCGCTTTCGCCGATGCGGCGCTTGCTGCGAAGCGCCTGGGGTTCGAGGCCGTCGAATTGCACGGCGCCCACGGCTATCTAATCGATCAATTCTTCTGGGAAGGCACCAATCGTCGCGAGGATGCCTACGGAGGCAAGGACCTGCCGGGCCGGGCCCGGTTTGCCGCTGATATCGTCCACGCGGTGCGCAAGTCGGTCGGACCGGACTTTCCGATATTGCTCCGCATCAGCCAGTGGAAGCAGCAGGATTACGAAGTGAAGCTGGCCGATACGCCTCGCGCGTTGGAAGCCTGGCTCAAACCTCTGGTCGAGGCGGGGGTCGATATTCTGCACTGCTCGCAACGGCGCTTCTGGGAGCCGGAGTTCGATGGCTCCGATCTGAACTTCGCCGGATGGGCCAAGAAGGTGACGGGCGTGCCGACGATTTCGGTCGGGTCGGTCGGCCTGACCGGCGAGTTCATCGCCGCATATGGCGGGGAGAGCTCCCGTCCGGCGTCCCTCGACGAGCTGATCCGCCGCCTCGATCGCGAGGAGTTCGATCTTGTCGCGGTCGGGCGGGCGCTGCTTCAGGATCCGCAATGGCTCCTGAAGATACGCGAGGGCCGGACGGAGGAATTGATGGCCTTCGAACGGACTGCATTCGCTGCGCTGAGCTAAGGCTGAAAGGGGTGCCTGCAGTCGGCTGGAAGCAATTCGGAGACGAGCAATGAGCGACGCCAAGACCCAAGTCGGCCAGATACGCACCGAAGTGCACGGGCATGTGTTCAAGATCATCATCGACAACGTGGCGAAGAAAAACTCCTTCAGCCCGCAGATGATGGCGCAGATGTCGGATGCGATGACGCTTCTCGATCGCACCGACGATTATTGGGTCGGGGTACTGTGCGCCGAGGGGCCGGATTTCACGGCCGGGCTGGATATGCCGAAATTCTTCGGACCCAAGGCCGAGAATACCGAGCTAAAGCCCGGCAACATCGATGCGTTCGCCTTGAAGAGCCGGTGCCGCAAGCCGATTGTGACGGCCGTGCAGGGGATCTGCTTCACGATCGGAATCGAAATGATGCTGGCTGGCGACATCGTCGTGGCGGCCGACGACGCCAGGTTCTGTCAGATGGAATCCAAGCGCGGGATCGCGCCTCTTGGTGGTGCCCATTTCCGGTATTTGACGCGGGCGGGCTGGGGAGACGCGATGTATCACCTTTTCCTATGTGACGAGTTCGGCGCAGCCCGAGCTCACAAGATCGGGTTCGTTCAGGAAGTCGTTGCACCCGGCCAGCAGATTGCGCGCGCGATGGAGATTGCGAATCTGATCGCCAAGAACGCGCCGATCGGCATTCAGGTGACGAAAGAGGCCGCGTTGAAATACATCGAGGCCGCCGAGAAAGCCGCGATCGATTACATTCCCAAGATCAAGGATCGCGTCTTCAGCAGCGAAGACATGAAAGAAGGCATCCAGTCCTTCGTGGAACGTCGCTCGGCCGTGTTCCGCGGGAAATAGAAATCCGGCGGACCTTGTCCAGACCATAGTTGAAGACGGCAGATGCGTCGACCGGAGCGAGCCCCAGGTCCATGCCAAGCGGTGCAATCAACGACAGGCTCAGGAAGCCGTGGGCAATGGTGCCGCCTGCAGGACTTTCTTTGCTCGCACGCTCTGCGTCGACGTGGATCCACTGGCTGTCTCCGGTGCAGGCGGCGAACTGGTCGATCATGGACTGGTCGATGGTGACCCAATCGGACTTTCCGAGATCCTGGCCCACGAAATCCCTGATCGCTCCAAGTGTGATTTTTGCCATCGCTGGCGTCCGTTGTTTCGACTTTTGGCATATTCCCTTGTACTGCAGGGAAGGCCATGTCGATTTTGTTCAACGGGGACCGTAATCTTGAATAACGACCGCGCTCTGACAGTGTTTTCGTTGCGCAAGGGACGAGAGCATGACCGAGGCAAGCTGGGATTTGTTTCGCTTGTTTTCCGTGGTGGCGCGCACCGGAAGCGTCAACCGTGCCGCGCACGAACTGGGTATGAGTCAGCCGACATTGAGCAGGCGTCTGAAGGAGCTGGAGCGCTACGTGGCCGCTCCCCTGTTCTTTCGCGCATCGTCCGGCGTGAAGCTGACGCGGGAAGGCGAGGACCTGCAACGCTCGGCCGGCGATATGATGCTTGCATTCGAGTCGTTTCATCGTGATCTGCGTTCGCGGGTCGGGCAGCGATCGTCCGTGGTCAGGATATCGGCGACCGAAGGCATGACCAAGCACTGGCTCCTCCCGCGGGTTGCGGAGCTGCGGCGGCGCGATAGCCGAATCTATCTGGAAATAATCTCCACGGTGAACCAGCAGAGCTTGGCAACGAGCGATTTGGATTACGTCATCAGGATGGGAGATCCGGGTGAGAACGATCTCATTGGAAAGCGGGTCGCCGATGTGCCGATGGGGATATTCGCCTCCGAGCAGTACCTTGCCGGACGCTCTGCGCCCCGATCATTGCCTGAGCTGAGGGATCACGACATCATCGGCCATACTGCCGATTTTGTCTCATTTCGCAGTATTCGGCCCAATCAAAGGCATCTATTGGAGTATTTCTCGGAAGCGGCGGGTACTCGCAGCGTCGTTCGGGTCAACCCGGTGGCTAACCATTTTGCCGCCGCCGGTTGCGGCCTCGGGCTTGCGCTTCTTGCCGTCCTGTTCGCGCAGGCCGAGGGGCTGGTTCACGTATTGCCGCAAGAGACAGTCACGATGAACGCATGGTTGCTCCGCAGGCGCGAGAGCGCCGCAATTGAAGTTGCGCGGCTTGAAATTCGCGACGCCATTGGGCGCCGCATGCTGACGGCACAGCGCGGCCTATCGGCAAACGCCGCGTCAGTGCTGACGCAACTTTGCGTTAGCTTGATTTCCTCGCTCGCAGTCGAGGCACGCGCGGGCGCTTCGCGTGCCTCGTTGGATAATGCAGCTGATGCATTGCCACCTTCATCGCCGGGTGCGCCGAATCGTCGACAAATCTAATTGAGAGGGCAGGGCGTTCAGTATAGCTACAGAGTTGTAGTGGGCGCATGGGACAGTCGGGTCGCAGTAATGGCAGATCACTCGCCAGGTGACACCAACGACCGTCGACGAAATCTCGGACGCGATGGAAAAGGTGTTCGGCCGGCACCGCGCCGAGATCAAGTCCATCACCGGCGTCTACAAGCGGGAGGCGTCCACCATGGGTAACCGGGTCGAGAAGGTTCAGGCGATGATCGACGCCTTCGTTCAATCCGCCCTGATGCTGCTTCTCGGCTTCGCGATGTTACGAGGCGCTGCGATCGACGGGCTTAGTCTTGTCAGCCAACAGGTCGTTAATCTCTGGTTTGTACGGCGCCGGGGCATTGCGGCGGCTGCCAGTCTCGGCCTTGCGGCCGATTCCTTCGTCTTTCCCAAGCTGATCGATGGTCTCATCACGCTCACACGAGCAGGTCGGTGCCGGTCGGATCCCTTACCGGGAAAGGCGCTTCCTCATTTGGAAACGTCTGCTAAGCAATTGATTTTTCTAGAGGCGAATGCGGCTATTTTTTCCAAACGCTCATTGGAATCATTGAATAATCAAACAGGTTTTGATTCCGCCATTCGGAGGTTCGATCCCTCCCGCCCCAGCCAGCACTCAAAGCTGCTGAGTTCACTTATATAAACAGCGCTATTTCCGCCAATTTTCTTGGGTGCGTTTGGAAATTGAGTTTCTGGTGCTCGGTCTGGACTCGAACGAAACGACCGTTGGCTTATCTCCGTGGGTCTCATCTCCCAACATATACTGCGGAAGCTGCTCGGGCAGGTCCGTTAAGCCCTCATCGTAGGATGGCGCATTGCGGCGAACAAATCGGACATGGCGGGCGCCTCTCCTGCGCGCGGGTGTGATGGGCTTTGACGGCGTGAAGTAGTTCACGAGCCGCAAGCATCGCCAGGGGTAGCGTTCCTCGGGGGTCGTGTCCCCTGTGGTGGTGTAGCTCGGTAGAGCAAAGCCGCCCGTACGCGCGCCGCAGATAGCGCCGTAGCGGGCGGGCGGCTTTGCGGTGGTCACCGGCGGTTCGCCGATAGGGTCGGGTTGCTGACACCAACCTGATTCGAGGAACCACCGATGACCGATGAGATGATGAACCTCCGCACGCTCGTGGAGAAGACCCCCGATGCGGATCTGCTGCGCGAGATGATCGGCTTTGCGGCCCAGCGATTGATGGAGCTGGAAGTTGAAGGCCAGGCCGGGGCCGCCTACGGCGAGAAGAACCCCGAGCGTCTGGCACAGCGCAACGGCTACCGCGACCGGACCTGGGAGACCCATGCCGGCACGGTCGAGCTTCGCATCCCCAAGCTGCGCAAGGGCTCCTACTTTCCAGGCTTTCTGGAGCCGCGCCGGATGGCCGAGAAGGCGCTCACCGCCGTAGTGCAGGAAGCCTATGTGCCAGGCGTCTCGACCCGCTCGGTCGACGATCTGGTGCAGGCCATGGGGATGAGCGGCATCTCCAAGAGCCAGGTCTCACGGCTGTGCGCGGAGATCGACGCACGGTGTCGGCCCGGTCCGCAAATACTCGATCGGTGCGGCGCTGCTCGACAAGCGCGACCCATCCAAGGTGCTGGCACGTTCGCGCGAGCCGCTATTGCGGCCTGAATCATCCGAGCGCGAAGGATACGTCCCTAACGTCGTTTATACTTGTGGCGGGATGCGGCACAACAACCAGATCATTCTGCCATATGCCGTGTCGGACACATTCTCGAATTTCGCAACGATCGAGATTTCCGAGCTCATGGACGCGATGAAATGCTAGGCGCGGCCTTCGTGGTCGTTGGCGTCAACCGTGTTTCTCAACAACTCGTAGGAACCTAATAGCCAGCTAATGCGAGCAAGGGCGGAAGCACCACTCTCCTGACGTGTTCGTAGCCATCGAGAGGATAATAACAGAGGAATCCAGATGCGTTACATCCAGCTGGCCTTCGATTGTGCTCACTTCCTATTCGAAACGCCACTCGTCTAGCACCCTCCGTGGACTTGACTCGATCCGCGCATCTTAAGCTGATCTCAGGAGCATACATCCAATTCAATAGCTCCTTTTTTTCCCGAGCTACTCCTGCGCCGTGACAGCGGGCCGCACGCTAATTCTTGCGAGCTCGCGACGCTCGTCGTCTGTCAGTTGCCAATTCGCGCACTGGCTGCAAAGCTGCGCGAAAACGTCGTGCAATTGGCTTCGGGCGACCCTGACGATCTCGGTATCGTCGAATTCGCAAGACTTCAGGAAAATTGGCAAGGTAAAACTGGTCTGACGGCTATCGAAACGTCAGGCGAATGTCCTCGCCACGTTCATTCGGCAGAATCATCTCGATGCGTGCGATCGTAATCTCGAACATATTGGTCGTGTCCCCGGAGGTGATGTAGCTCGGTAGAGCAAAGCCGCCCGGACGCGCGCCTCACCTAGCGCCGTAGCGGGCGGGCGGCTTTGCAGTGGTCACCGGCAGTTCTCCGGTAGGATCGGGTTGCGACACGCCAACCCAACCGAGGAAAGCCGACGACCAACGACATGATGAACCTGCGCACGCTCGTAGAGAAGACCCCAGGCGCCGATCTGCTGCGCGAGCTGATCGGCTTTGCTGCCCAGCGTCTGATGGAGATGGAATTCGAAAGCCAGACCGGGGGCGGGCTACGGCGAGAAGGCCCCGAGCGTCTGGCCCAGCGCATGGCTACCGCGACTGGATCTGGGACCCGGGCCGGCGCGATTGAGCTGCGCATTCCCAAGCTGCGCAAGCGGTCCTAATTCCCGGGCTTCCTGGAGCCGCGGCGGATGGCCAAGAAGGCGCTCACCGCCGTGGAGCAGGAAGCCCATGTGCAGGGCGTCTCGACCCGCTCGGTGGACGATCTGGTGCAGGCGATGGGTATGACCGGGATCTCCAAAAGCCAGGTGAGCCGGCTCTGCGGCGAGATCGACGACAGGGTGAATGTGAATAAGCCGAAGTTCGCCCCCCATCGGCTTACAACATTGACCCCATACGTGATGAACATTCCCGTGATCGTTCAATGAATTCGGCTGTGTTGGCGGGGGTCAACCTTCGGCGCCGATCGGGGTCAAACCGCGCGCCGAATAACAGCGGATCTCTGAAAAGGCCGTGCAACTCAAAGCAGAGAAGAGCATAAGATTGCAGAACTCACACCTTTGCATCCCGGCTCCCTAGCCGCCGCGGCCTTGGCAGTTGTGATGCTCTCGGAATATCGATTCAGCACGGTCTTGTACGTCCCCTGCGGCGGCTTATGTGCTGATTAGCACTTGCTGGCCACGACTGCTATTTCATCCAAAGCAACAACAACCAGAAAACAGGAGGACAGCATGAAGTTCCGTCCGCTTCACGACCGCGTTGTGGTCAAGCGCATCGAAGCCGAAGACAAGACCACTGGCGGCATCATCATTCCGGACACTGCCAAGGAAAAACCCTCGCAGGGCGAGATCACGGCGGTTGGTCCAGGCGGCCGCGACGAAGCCGGCAAGCTGATTCCGATAGACCTCCAGGTCGGCGACCGCGTGCTGTTCGGCAAGTGGTCCGGTACTGAGGTCAAGCTCGATGGTCAGGAACTGCTGATCATGAAGGAAAGCGACATTATGGGCGTTCTCGTCGATCTGCCTGCCGCGAAGAAGAAGGTTGCCTAAGCACCAGTCAGTTTTCCTCATCCTGAGCCGTCGGCGCAGCCGGCGTCTCGCAGGATGAGGCCCGCAAGTTCAAATCCCGCTCCTTAAGAGCTCGCCTAGGCGCGATCATTGGGATCTGACCAGTCGAAAACGGAGATCATGATGTCGGCCAAAGAAGTCAAGTTCGGCGTAGATGCCCGCGACAAGATGCTGCGCGGTGTCGAAATTCTCAACAACGCAGTCAAGGTCACGCTCGGTCCCAAAGGCCGCAACGTCGTTCTCGACAAGTCGTTCGGCGCTCCCCGCATCACCAAGGACGGCGTCACCGTCGCCAAGGAGATCGAGCTCGAGGACAAGTTCGAGAACATGGGCGCCCAGATGGTGCGCGAAGTCGCCTCCAAGTCCGCTGATGCCGCCGGCGACGGCACCACGACCGCCACCGTGCTCGCGGCTGCGATCGTCCGTGAAGGCGCCAAGGCGGTTGCCGCCGGCATGAACCCGATGGACCTGAAGCGCGGTATCGACCTCGCCGTGGAAGCCGTCGTTGCGGACCTCGTCAAGAACTCCAAGAAGGTCACCTCGAACGACGAGATCGCCCAGGTGGGCACCATCTCGGCCAACGGCGATGCCGAGATTGGTAAGTTCCTCTCCGACGCCATGAAGAAGGTGGGCAACGAGGGCGTTATCACGGTTGAAGAAGCGAAGTCGCTCGAGACTGAACTCGAGGTCGTCGAAGGTATGCAGTTCGACCGCGGCTATATCTCGCCTTACTTTGTTACCAACGCAGACAAGATGCGCGTTGAGATGGACGACGCCTACGTCCTCATCAATGAGAAGAAGCTGTCTCACCTGAATGAATTGCTTCCGCTGCTCGAAGCCGTGGTGCAGAGCGGCAAGCCGCTTGTGATTATCGCGGAAGACGTCGAAGGCGAAGCGCTCGCCACTCTCGTCGTGAACCGCCTGCGTGGTGGCCTGAAGGTTGCGGCCGTCAAGGCTCCAGGCTTCGGCGATCGCCGCAAGGCCATGCTGCAGGACATCGCGATCCTGACCGGCGGCCAGGCGATCTCGGAAGATCTCGGCATCAAGCTCGAGAACGTCACGCTCAACATGCTCGGTCGCGCCAAGAAGGTGATGATCGACAAGGAGAACACCACCATCGTCAGCGGCGCGGGCAAGAAGGCCGACATCGAGGCGCGCGTCAATCAGCTCAAGGCGCAGATCGAGGAGACCACCTCGGACTACGACCGTGAGAAGCTGCAGGAGCGTCTGGCCAAGCTCGCCGGCGGCGTCGCGGTCATCCGCGTCGGCGGCGCGACCGAGGTCGAGGTGAAGGAGCGCAAGGATCGCGTTGATGACGCGATGCATGCGACCCGCGCGGCGGTCGAGGAAGGCATCCTGCCGGGCGGCGGCGTCGCCCTGCTGCGCGCTTCCGAGCATCTCAAGGGGCTGCGCACCAAGAACGATGACCAGAAGACCGGTGTCGAGATCGTGCGCAAGGCTCTATCGTATCCGGCTCGCCAGATCGCGATCAACGCTGGCGAGGATGGCTCGGTGATCGTCGGGAAGATCCTGGAGAAGGATCAGTACGGCTACGGCTTTGACTCCCAGTCCGGCGAATACGTCAACCTGGTCACCAAAGGCATCATCGACCCGACCAAGGTGGTTCGGGTGGCGATCCAGAACGCGGCCTCAGTCGCGGCTCTCTTGATCACCACCGAAGCCATGGTCGCCGAGGTGCCGAAGAGGAATGCAGGCACCGGCGTGCCTGCGGGCGGCGGCATGGGTGGTATGGATTTCTAAGCGAGCCGGCTCATGACGAAGAATGGCAGAGAAGGAAACGGATGAGCCGAATCCTACAGAGATGCCGAGGTGCCGAGGTGAGCCTTGCTGTCCTATCGGCATCGACCGCGAAGTCCTCAAGCGAAAAGCCCGGCCACGAGAGCCGGGCTGATCGGTAATAATTCCAAGTCAGGCAATGCACGGAAGAAATCGGGGAAAGATGTCGCGTCTGTTCAAAAAGGAACACTCGAACCGATTATTGGCAAGACCGCGCAGTGTAGAGATTTCACAAGGGCGCGACATTTCGGGGAGTCCCGCTCCTGGCCCTTGGCGCAGATACTCGCTGTGAGCATAGGGCGCTGCCGCCAGGCTACGGCGACAAGGCGCATCGTGCCCTCGTAAGAGTGTCCGTATGCGATTGCGTGAGCAATTTGGTACAGACGCCGATCGCTTGACGTGTCTAGCCTCCTTAACGGGTGAGATTCGACTTACCTCTAGGTCAAGGCGAAAACGATGGAAATCTCCAGGGAGACAAAAGCTGCCGTGCGGCCGGCACTGTGGGGAGCCGTGGCCGGAGCAATCGCTCTGGCAATCGTGGGTTTCAGCTGGGGCGGCTGGGTGACGGGTGGGACCGCCGAGGCGCTCGCAAGGAATGGAGCTGCGACGGCTGTCGTCGCAGCTCTCACACCCATCTGCGTTGAGAAGTTTCGACAAGCCGCAGACGCGTCGGCAAACCTGGTCGAAATGAAGAAAGCGACCTATGCATGGGACCAGAGCAAGTTCGTTGAAAAAGGCGGTTGGGCCACCATGCCGGGAAGCACCGAGCCAAACTCGGCCGTTGCAAAAGCTTGTGCCGAATCGCTTGGTAGCAAGAATGCCGCGGAGCTGCGCGGATAGTCAGGAAACTCGTGCGGCGGAAAGACCGCTGCCATTGATGGTTCCCGGCCTCTTCTTGCAGGCACAGGCGGCTTATACCGTCGATTCGATGTGACCATCGCCACTTCCCGGGTGAGAGTCTTTTCTTTCCACGCAACCGTTCCGTGAGCCAGAACGCGAAGAGGAAAATTCCTACACACGACGGAAGTTAATTCGCGCGCAGTGTCGGTTGGGATCTTCCGGCACACGGGTGTCGGCCCAGCGCTATTGTCCAGGTGGGCAGATCAAAGAGTCGACGTTTAGCTGTTCGCCGCGCAATTTCGCTGATGGAGCCCAGCTTGCGCGAGCAGGACCGTTTCAAAAGTTTGCGGCGACCAAATCGTAAGAGCCCCTGCTGCCGCGGCTGTAGATCTTGGCAGCGGCGGCACAGATCAAGTCACGATTGCAATCAAACGCGTTCAGAAAGCCTGGTTCATCGTAGCTGGCATCTGGTTTAAGTCGCTTCAGCGCACCTTCGTTTATGAAGAACGACGCCTCAATAGCGCTGTCGTATCCCCAAAATCGCACGGCGCGCCGCGTGCGATCATAAGAGCGACTGTGATTTGGAAACTCAATCATGGTTGAGCCGATCAGTTGCCGATACACGAGACTCGCGCCTAGCACGATTTGCATCGGAGGTTGGAGCGATTCAGTTGCGCGAACTCTCAAGTGGTTATCTTGGAAGCGTATTACAATGTCGCTCGATGATAACGACAGCAAGAAAGTTGCGCTTGGCCCTCGTCATTCTGCGAATAGGCACTACATCTTAGTCATCACCGCGCGCTCCTCGGCTGTTATCGGTGACTGAGAGCATTGTGCTCCCGCCGCGGCCAAGAGGCGGTCAAATGTCGAATATCTCCAAGTTCAGTGTTCGCGAGTGGATGGTACCTCCCGTATTGCTGCCGATCTTTTTCGTGCTGCTGATCGCTGCTGCAGTGCTGATTCAGTGGTAGTTCCCTCCGGCAGGCGAGCGTCATCAGTTCCAGCCAATGATCCATTCGCCAAGGAAGGGAGCCAAATCGTTTGTTGGCTTCTGAACTGAGCATCAGGGCGGCAAACGCCTCGGATAGAGCTCGCAAGATGCCGCCGGACATCAGAGCGCGGAGGCACTGCAAAAGGTAACAATCCTGGAGAACGCTGCCGAGATGCTCAAGCATCTCGGCTGCAAGGTCGGCGTGTCATCAGAATGACAGGTGAGAGTTGATCCTGTCCGCTCCACCGTTCACGCACGCCGATGGGGTCGGATATTATGAGGAAAGAGCACCTGGGTATGGATCATAGGGGCACCGAGATGCTTGTCCCAGATCGATCGCTCGTACCAGTCTACAGCCGTTTCCCGTAGATGGCCCATCCAATGATGCTGGTCCAGCGCTGATCTTGCACGGCCGTCCGTAGCGCGATCGAAGCCTTCGACAATCCCGATGAGTCGAAATTCTCTCCTCGGGACCCGATAGCCGAATGACGTCGGCTGCCGTCATCGCTGTCGCGATGACGCTTAAGGAGCTTTGCACGAACTCCACGAAGTTTGGCGGCCGGTCGGTCCCGGAGGGCGGGTCGACCTCGTCTGGACAGTGGAAGGCATGTGATACGTCTTGCGGATCGTGGCAGCGGAAAGAATCGGACGACGAAGAATCAAGCTTGCCGCACCGGATGACCAGCTGCTGATCAATATTGCTCACGTTCCAAGAGAATGGGCGCCAGGTGCGGTCAAGGAGTTCGACCCGCATCCGGTGCATCCGGAGCCTGCAGCCTTGTTCAGTCCGCCGTATGAAGTGCTGTCTTTGTAGACTGAGCAATATTGCTCAGCAAAACATCCCGATCTGGATCAATATACTGGTTCGCAGGGGCGAACTCGGCGGAAGGAGCCAACTATGAATCCGATCACCGCATTTCTTGCGATAGCCTGCGTCGCTATCGGCGCGGTGCTTGGCCTGATGGGTTACTTCGCGCTCGGCACCGCTTCGCTGATCGCCGCGATCGTCATCGCCTCCGCGCTGAAGATGGCAAACACCTGGCAGAAGTTCGTTATCCTCCGCGCCGGCAAATTGCGCGGCGTGAAAGGGCCCGGACTTTTCGTGATCATTCCGGTTGTCGATAGTGTCGTTGCCGTCATTGACGAGCGTATCCAGACTACCGCTTTCAGCGCCCAGGAGGCCCTGACGAAGGACACCGTCCCAGTGAACGTGGACGCCATCATTTTTTGGTTCGTCCATGACGCACAGAAGGCGGCCTTGAACATTACGAACTACCGGGAAGCCATCGATCGTGTCGCCCAGACTTCGCTGCGCGAAATGATCGGCTCCTCGATGCTAGCGGCGCTCTTGTCGGAGCGGACCGCCGCTGACCAGCTGTTGCGAAGCGAAATCGGACGCAAAACGGCCGACTGGGGCATCTCAGTGAGGTCAGTCGAGATCCGCGACGTCGCGATCCCGGTGGCTTTGCAGGATGCGATGTCTCGGCAAGCGCAGGCCGAGCGGGAAAAGCAGGCCCGTGTAATCCTCGGATCGGCCGAAGCCGCCATAGCCGGCAAATTCGTCGAGGCGGCCGTGATCTATGCGGGGCGGCCGGCGGCATTGCAGCTCCGCGCCATGAACATCATCTATGAGACAACCAAGGAGCGCGGCACCACGATCCTGATGCCGACATCGATGGTCGACAGCATGAACCCCGTCGTGGCCTTGGCTTTGGCGAGCCAGGACAAGACCGTGTCGGCCGAGAAAACCGGCTCGCTGCCGCTGAGCACCCCGTTCACACAACAGAAAAACGCTTCCAAGGTTGACGAGACTTCGCTTGCTCTCGAGCCAACTTGACACACCAAACGCGGTTTTGGAGCTGTTACTAAGGGACCGTCGGTGGATACGCTCGAACGCACATGTCCGAAAGCAGTCTAGACATGGTTCAAGGCCCCTCAGAAACCCGCGCGTTGGCGCAGTTGCTTGCCCACTATCGCCAACCCAATAACGCGCGCGGTATTTTCGAGCTTTTGATCACAGCAGTACCCTTTTTGGTCATCTGGGCTCTAATGTTGGCCGTTGTTGTCCGCGGCCATTGGATTGGTCTGCTGCTGGCAGCGCCCGCGGCGGGCCTGCTCGTTCGTCTCTTCATGATCCAGCATGACTGCGGCCATGGGTCGTTCTTCCGCGGCCGTCTTGCGAACGATTGGGTCGGCCGAGCCATCGGCGTTATTACCCTAACTCCGTACGATTACTGGCGACGCAACCATGCGCGCCATCACGCGAGTTCGGGTAATCTCGATCATAGGGGCTCCGGCGACATTGATACATTTGACCGTGAGAGAGTTTGCCGCACGGCCTCGATGGCGACAGATCCTCTATCGTCTGTACCGGCATCCGATCGTAATGTTCGGCGCAGGTCCCACATATCTCTTCATTTTGCGGCATCGCTTGCCGATAGGGTCGATGCGCAGCGGCTGGCGGCCCTGGCTAAGTACAATGGGTACGAACGTCACCATCGCGGTTCTGATCGCCGGCATGATTGGGCTGGTTGGCCTTGGGCCATTCCTGCTGGTGCATCTGCCGATCGTGGTTCTGGCTGCGTCAATCGGTGTCTGGCTGTTCTATGTTCAACACCAATTCGAGGAAACATCGTGGTCCCGTGATAAGGCGTGGAGCTTTCACGAAGCTGCGCTGCATGGCAGTTCGCACTATTACTTGCCGGCTGTCTTGCGCTGGTTTACGGCGAACATCGGCGTCCATCACGTCCATCATCTATGCAGTCGAATTCCCTGCTATCGGTTGCCCGACGTACTCCAGGATCATCCGGAACTCGCTGCCGTGGGACGGAATCACGCTTTTGCAAAGCCTGCAGTGTGTGCCGAGGGCCTTGTGGGATGAGAAAGGGCGGCGGCTCGTTTCGTTTCGAGAGGCCCGTCTCCGGCAAAATTTCCAATGTGAGCAATATTGACCAGTGAGCGCGGCATTTTTGAAAGCATACTACCGCTCTGATCGCCAGAGATTGGCCGCCGTTGTCTAACATTCCGTTATTGGCTTGAGGTCTCAAACAGGTTCCCGTAAGCGGCGCATTGAAGCCGTCCTCGAAACGCGCGTTTCAGTCCCGCAGCGATGTGCGATGCGGTCAGGAAAGCGGGCGCGGTTCATTTTCTAGGAGTCGCCTAATGGTTGAAAATGCGCCGCAGAGTAGATTTTTCGTTCGCGCGGGAGGTGTCGGCTGGATGGTCTACGATCGAGAACGCAGGGGGCCGGCTCTGATTGGAACCGATGTGGCGGATCGTTTATCGAAGGAACAAGCAGGACGGGCGTCCGCGATCCTACTTGCTTCAGCACAGAAGACCTGGAGCTGAAAGCTTAAGAGCGGGGCCGCCTCACTTCGCGGACTGACAAGGCTAGCCTCGGGTTTCGCACCATTTGCCGTGCGGGCACAGGCCGCTGAAGTTGGGCCGAGTCATCGGCCCTCTCAGACAATTGTCTCGTTCACGTTAGCACACGTCAAACCACGATGTGCGATTTGATCGCCGCTCGGTCAGCATTTTCTGGCATTTTCTACGTATGAGAGTTATCTTCAGCGTTTCTATCTATGGGAGTTCGCTAGAGACCAGAGAAGATCGGTGTCTCGCAAAATTGTGTGACGCGCCGCCGCCACGATCGGAAAACCGATGCTTAAATTGCTGGCACGATGCGCGGTGGTCTCTATTGTGCTGACTTCGGCGCTCGCCGCCGAACCGGTCAAGCTCAAATTGGCGTTCTTCAGCTCCGACCGCTCGACGAGCTATCTCGCGGCGGTCAAGCCGTTCGTCGACGCGGTCAACGCCGAGGCCAGAGGCCAGATCGAAATTGAAACCTATTTCAGCGGCGCGCTTGGCAAGGACCCGGCTGAGCAGCCCCAGCTCGTGCTCGATGGTAGGGCGGACATCGCCTACGTCGTCACAGGCCTGACGCGCAATCGATTTGCCGACAATGCAATCCTCGAATTGCCCGGCTTGTTTGCGAGCATGCGGGAGTCCGTTGCGGTGCTCACCCGGCTGATGGCAGCCAACGCGCTGCAAGGTTACGATGACTACATCGTGATCGGCGCTTATGTCAGCGAACCCGAGACGATCCACAGCAATATCCCGATCACGTCGCTGAATGATCTGAAAGGCAAGCGACTTCGCGTCAACAATCCTGGCGAAGCCGCCGCGCTCGAAAAACTGGGGGCGCGGCCTGTGCTCTTGCCGGTCAACAAGATCTCCGAAGCTATCGGCAACGGCAGCATCGACGGCGCCCTCGTGAACCCTGCTTCAGTGGTCGATTACGGCGTCAAACGCGTTGCGACTTATCACTACCTTCTTGGCATCAGCGGCGCGCCGCTGATGGTCTTGATGAACCGGAAGACATTCAACCGGCTCCCGAAATCGGCGCAGTCAATCATCCTCAAATACAGTGGTGCGTGGTCTGCCGGACGCTTCGTAGATACCTACGAAGCTGTGGAAAGCAGCATTATGAGGGAGCTAAAGTCAGATCCCAACCGTCACGTGATCGTGCCCACGCCGTCGGACCTGGATGCGGCAAATGCCGTATTCGCGACCATTGCCGATGATTGGGCTTCGAAAAGTCAGCGCAATGCCGAGCTACTGAAAACGGTCCGGGCCGAGCTCACGAAAATGCGATCGAACCGGTAGCCGCGGATGCCATCATTCGCCAGCATCCGGCCTCAGCGAAACATCGTCATCATCTGCGTCGCGCTTGCCATATTGTTGCTGGGTACCGGGGCGACCCTGAAGATCACGACTGATTATCTTCTCCGTCAAGACGCGACGTCGACCGCTCGCAGCTGGGCCCGGTTCCTGGCAGCCAGTGTCGCCGATCTCGAGCAGATTGCCGGCGGCGAGCAGCCGGCCGCCGCAAGCCTAGCGTTCTTCTTGTCGGCCCGAAATTCCGGTGAGGTCTTTCAATACGAGATCTTCAACCGCAATGGTTATTCGCAGCTCGTGTCGACCCAAGCAAAGATCGCACTCCTCGATTTGTCGGTATACAGCCCCGATGCAGCGCGATCGGTCGCCGAGGCTCAACCTATCGTCGATGTCAGGGAGGGCAATTCGGTCGACCGACCGGCATTCTTCGCGCGCGCCTATGTCCCGGTCCAGGCCGACGGTCGTCACATTGCGGTCGTTGCGGCCTACGTGGATCAAACGGAGCAACGCAGGAGTTTTCACAATACATTCCTGACCGCGGCCGCATTCCTTTGCCTGCTGTCGGGCCTCGCCTTCTCCATTCCCGCAGTTGCGTGGTATCGTGAAACAAAGGTGAAGCAGGTTGACCGACGCATCCGCTTCCTCGCCCACCATGACGCGTTGACCGGGCTGGCCAATCGTCCCCAGTTGATCGAAAAGCTGGAAAGAGCCCTCGCTCACTTGCCGACGCGGGGCGGCAGCCTTGCCGTGCACTTCATCGATGTCGACCGCTTCAAGGAGGTCAACGATACGCTTGGTCATGACGGCGGCGACTTTCTACTCAAGTCCATCGCCGAGCGTCTGCGCGCTGCGGTCCGGATCGACGACGTGGTGGCCAGGCTCGGCGGCGACGAGTTCGTCGTCGTGCAGAACGACGTCGGCGGCAGGATGCAGGCCGAGACCTTTGCGCGCCATCTTGCCACCGCCGCAAATGCTGCGGTGAAGTTCAAGCAGCACGAGATACACACCACCGCTAGCATCGGCGTGGCGCTGGCGATGGAGGAGGGCACCAGCCCGGAACGATTGCTCAAGAGTGCCGACCTCGCGCTCTACGCGGCCAAGGCCGCCGGCCGCAACTGCATCCGGTTCTTCGTGCCCGAGATGGATACCGAGCTACAAGCGCGCATCGAGCTCGAAAGAGCGATTCGCGAGGCGGTGCTGAATGATCGCTTCGAACTGCATTACCAGCCGCTCTTCGAAGTATCTCAGCGCCGTCTTGCCGGCTTCGAAGCGCTGATCCGGATGCACGCAGCGGACGGGACCCTCGTTCCGCCACTGGCCTTCATCCCGGTCGCCGAGGACTTGCGACTTATCGACAAGATCGGGGCGTGGGTGTTGCGGGAGGCATGCCGCACCGCCGCAACCTGGCCGGCGCACCTGACCGTTGCAGTAAACCTGTCACCCCAGCAGTTCGTGGCGGGCACCATCAGCGACATCGTCGCTGCCGTACTGAGGGAGGCGGAACTCGCGCCGCACCGGCTCGAACTGGAGATTACCGAAGGCTTGCTGCTCGGCAACACCGAAACGATCATGGCGCAGCTCCTGACTCTCAAGGCGATGGGCGTGGCCATCGTAATGGACGATTTCGGTGCAGGCTATTCGAGCTTCAGCTATCTGTGGCGCTTTCCGTTCGACAAGATCAAGATCGATCGAACCTTCATGCAGGGCCTCGACGGCCCCCATCGCCAGGTCGGAGCGGTGGTCAAAGCGATCATCGCGCTTGGACGCGAGTTGCACATGCGCGTAACGGTCGAAGGCGTCGAGACCGCCAGCCAGGCGGCATTTCTCGATACGGCCGACGGTGATCAGGTCCAAGGGTTTTTCTTCGGCCGGCCGGTCCCGGCCTCGGAGCTCGGCGCCAGCATTCTGGCGGGCTTCGCGAGGCCAATGTCGCCGGCTTTACCCGTGCCCAAGCTGCAGGTCGTCAACGCCACCGCTGAACGGTAGCACGAACCTGCACCTCCGTGGGCGGAGCGGCTCCCCGGCCCTCCGCCATTGTAGACCATTCTCGCGTTTCGGTTAGCGCTTGTCTCACCAACATGACATTTTTCTTCCGTAGCCTGCATCTCTCGCCGAGGTTGCGAATTGGTGATCATGCCTACCATGGAAAATCAATCGCGTTGCACCTCCGCGCCGGAACGCGGCAGCCCACACACAGGTGGCCCCCTCACGACGCCGATCGACGGCGCAACAAATGGCGGGTCCGGTCCACGGCACGCGTTGGACGTGCATCTTGATCCCGGCAAGACCGAGGTCTCGGAGACTGACGCTCCGAGTGCAAATGTGGCGCCGAGCCGGACACCACTGCGATTTGTGAAGGCAGCCGTGGGCATCGCCATCGTCGCAGTATTCGGCTGGCTCCCCCTGAGAGCGGTTTTCCAGACGTCAAGCGTCGAAGCAGTCGTCAACGCGAGGCTGGTGACATTGAGGTCGCCGATTGACGGCAAGATTTCATCCGGCGCCGGTCTGTCGGGCGATCCAGGCATCGTCGCCGAGGGCACGTTCATCCTTCGTGTCGTCAACGCGCGCGGTGACCGCGTGCGGCTCGACGATCTGCGCAGCCAGATGTCTCGCCTGGAAAACGAGAGGCCAAGCCTCGTTTCGAAGATAGCATCGGCTCGCGCGGCGCAGAAGGATCTGGCGCGTCAGGCGGCCCTGTTCACGAAGGGGCGTATTCGTCAGCTCGAGGCGCGCATCGCGGAAATCCAGGCCTCAATCGAAGCGGCCGCGGCGCGTCGCGAGGAGGCGACGGCCGCGGTGGAGAGAGCCTCTTCGCTTGTAAAATCGGGCAGCGTTTCCTCCGTCGAGCTTGGGCGCTTGACGAGAGATCAAACCATCGCCCAACAGACTGAGATCGGCGCGCGACGCCGCCTGGATGCAACCCAGGTTGAGCTCACCGCCGCCCGCGAAGGCACCTTTCTCGGCGACAGTTACAACGATCGTCCGAGTTCGGTGCAACGTGAGGAGGAAATGCGGCAGCGGGCGGAGGGGCTCACCGCGGACGTCGCGCATGCGGATGCGCAGATCGCGTGGCTCGAGGGTGAGATTGAATCCGAGCGATCTCGCTACAGCAGCCGCTCCGAAGCGGAGCTCAAATTCCCCGTCGCCGGCCGAGTCTGGGAAATCCTGACTGCGCCAGGTGAGGACGTCCGGGCCGGTCAACCGCTCGTTCGCCTGCTCGATTGTTCCGGCGCGGTGGTGACGGCGAACGTCAGGGAGAGTGTGTATAACAGCCTGCAACTTGGATCGGTCGCGCAATTCCGACCGAGCGCCGAAGGGCCCGAGTTGGCCGGCACCGTGGTCAATCTTACGGGCTCCGCAGGGGCCGCGGCCAACCTCGCCATCAATCCCGATGCCCTGAGCAAGGAACCATATCGTGCCACAATTTCGGTCCCCGCCCTTAACGATGGCTCCAACGATTGTCCGGTCGGGCGAACCGGACGCGTCATCTTCTCGGCAGATAGTGCGAGAATGCCATGATCGCCGCGCTGACACCGGGCCTTCTTGCGCTCGGGTTCTGCCTTGCCATCCTGCCCTGGCTGCGGCCTGGGAACTCTGCGCCGCGTTCGCTGATGATCGCGATTCTATTGCTGCTCATGATCCGCTACTTTGGATGGCGCCTTACGTCCACGATCCCGCCCGTCGGCTGGACCGCCGATTTCGTCGTGGGAGTCGTGTTCCTCCTCGTGGAGGCTGCATCACTCGCGGCGAGTGCACTGTCGCTACTGTTTCTCAGTCGTACGATCGATCGAACGCCGCAAGTCGAAGCCAATAGGCGGTGGCTTGCCGGACGGGACACTCCCCTCATCGACGTGTTCATTTGCACCTACAACGAGGAAGTTTCGATTCTCGAGCGCACGATCGTCGGCACAACTGGAATGAACTATCCTAACTATCGAGTTTGGGTGCTGGACGACGGGCGGCGCCGCTGGCTCGAAAAGCTTTCAGGCGAGCTCGGCTGCCGCTATCTGGCTCGGCCCGACAACAAGGACGCCAAGGCCGGCAACATCAACCACGCTCTTCGTCATGTGACAGGGCTCGTCGATCCTCCCGACTTCATTTCGATCCTCGATGCCGATTTCGTTCCCATGCCCGAATTTCTCGCTCGCGCGATGTGCCTGCTCCGCGATCCTGGCGTAGGCGTGGTGCAGACGCCTCAGCATTTCATCAATGCGGATCCGATTCAAACCAACCTGGCCGCGACCAAGGTCTGGCCGGACGAGCAGCGCTTCTTCTTCGATATTCTGATGCCAGCGAAGGACGCGTGGGGCGTGGCTTTCTGTTGCGGCACGTCGTCGGTCATCAGACACTCGTCACTGGTGAAAATTGGCGGCTTTCCGACCGATTCCGTGACGGAGGATTATCTACTGACACTGCGGCTGAAGGAGATTGGCGCGCGCACGGTGTACCTGAACGAGCGGCTGACCTTGGGGTTGGCCCCCGAAGGACTGAAGGAGTACATCACTCAGCGCAGCCGATGGTGTCTTGGCTTCATGCAGATAATTCGGGGGCGCAGCGGCCCCTTTTCGCGAAGATCGCGGCTGGAACTTGTCGACAGGCTATCCCTGGTCGAAGCATTCATGAGTTGGACCTCGACCTATGTCATCAAGGTATTCGGTCTTGTCATTCCGAGCCTTTATCTTCTGTTCGGCATCAAAGCCGTTCAGGCGGATCTTTCCATACTCCTCGGAAATTTCCTGCCGTTTTATATCTGGTATTCGCTCACCATCGCCTGGATTTCTCGTGGACGGTCAATGGCGGTGATGTCCGACGTCTCCCAATACATTGCTTTGCCAGCGGTTCTCAAAGCAGTCGCGAGGGGACTGCTCAAGCCGCTGGGGCACAAATTCGAGGTCACCGCAAAGGGCGGGGATCGCGATCAAGGTTTCATCGAATGGCCGCTGCTCAGGATCTACGGCTCCGCGTTGGCGATTACGCTCGCCGGAATTACCTATGCCTTCGTGCTTCATGCGCAAGGCGACATTATCGCTTATGGCGGCCTGGCGCTGGCCTGGAGTTTATACAATGCAGTCGTCCTGACGATCGTCTGCCTGGTGTCCGTCGAGCAGCCGCGGCGGCGAAAGGCCGAGCGGTTCGAGCGAACTGAGCCAGTTCTTTTCAATATCGGTGGGCGGTCCGGCATCTACCGTTTGGCCGACATGTCGATCACGGGTGCCCGCTTCGTGAGCAACAATCCTCCACCGGTTGGCACCGTCGTCCATTGCACACTTCGTGAGAGAACTCTCGCCGCTCTGGTCGTGCGGCGTACAGCGGATGGATTTGCAATCCGATTCGATGAGACCCTCAACACGCGCGTTGATCTCATTCGAGCTTTCTATTCCGGCGACTACGTCACCGCATTCACCGGCATACGCGCCGTCCCCCTCGGCAAAGCAATCATGATGCGGATTTTCGGGTGACTACGTCTACCGGCGGTATTGTTGGGTCAGGCTTCGGGCGCTTCCATCGAAGGCGTTGGGCAGCATGGCTGTCCTAGCATGATAGTCGTGCTAGTGGGCGGCAAGAGCAGCCATAACCGAGAGCGTCGCGGCAGATCGGGGCCATTTGATAACCAACGCGCTCGCCGTGGAGACTGAGCAAAATTGACCAGCGAATCGGTGTCTCTAAGAGCATGTATCCTTGGGGGGCGGGCTGTTGGGAGGAAGGAATGATCGCCGAGCGAAAGCCACCCAGCTTTTGGCCTCAGAGTCCGGACGACGAGATGCGAATGAGGGGCACCCTTCGCTCTCTCGAAAAAGAGAATATGGAGCTGAAGGAGCTGGTCGTCCGCCTTTCGGAGACTATCCTTCGATACGTCGAAGGGCGACGCTGAGTTCGCGAAACGAGGCGCTGAGCTAGATGTCCGTTGAGCGGGTCACGGCCGTAGCGAAGCTAGGCTCGCCCCACGGCTTCGTCGCCGCAAGGCCTACATCGATGGTTTCGGCGCCTGATCGCTTCGGTTGCGCGCGTGCTATGTCGGCGCCCGCAGCTCGCCCCGAAACCAAGCTAAAGTATTTGCGCATTTCATCGGGTCGACTGCTTCGTCGAGGAGCTGGTGGATGAGATCACAAGCGGGACATTCGAAGGTTTGAATGCGAAAGCCGGCGGGACCGGGCGTAATGCGCGCCAGCATCATGCTTATCTGGCATTCGGGACACATCGGTCGCTGGATGGTCATTGAGCTAGCCTTGATCAGGGCGGGAGCGCGAAACTCCCAGTCACCGGTGGATGCCGTTGGGCGCGGTGATGCACCATCGTTGAGCAATGCATGCTGCTGCCGCTGGCCAATATTGATCATCTTCCGAACTAGCGTTGGTTATCCCAAACACGCGCTTTCACGATTCGACTCCTTTTTAGAATATGCAGTTGTCCGGTCGCTCCCATGAACGGCATCTACCGGCCTGGCTGTCCTGTCTGCGCCGACGCGTCGCCGGCGGAACGCTTAGCTCACCGGTCGATGAGATATTCAAGCGTAGACACAGCGGGCTGCTGCTCGTCCTACGAACACACGCCCCGGAACGGACCAGCGATAAGTGAGGGTCCTGAAGCAACCATCGGTGGCGAGCAACGTTGATCCACCACCAAGCGAAACAAGGAGACACAAATGTCAGATCACATCCAGACAGAGCAGAATGTGCCGCACCAACCGAATGGCAATGATCAGCTCAATACAAGAGCTTCGTCCAGCGCCTTGCCCGGGGCCTTCCTTGCGATTGCCAATGCTTACGGGGACTACACGAAGAAGTCGCTCGAGCATACGAGACTGTTTGTTGAGAAGCTCTCGGGCGTAAAGTCGCTCGACAAGGCGATTGAAGTTCAGGCCGACTTCGCCAAGGCAACCTATGGCACGTTCGTTGTGGAGTCGCAGAAGATCGGCACGCTTTACGGCGATCTTGCCAAGGAGTCGTACAAGCCATTCGCTGAGGTTGTTGCAAAGATGACCCCGACAAATCGGTAACATGGCTTAGAACTCTGTCCCGCGGTGCCGGAGCAAAGCGGCTCTGGTTCATCGCGAGGCATTGCCGGGAGGAGCATTATGGCCAGTATCAATCAGATCTTCGAAAGCTTATCCATTAACCCAGAGCAGGTAACCGCCGTGAACGCAGCGTACGACCTGGCATGTCGAACGCTTCAACACATCGGCCAGCTGGAGGTAGATCGGGAAATCATTGCCAGGAGAATTGTGCAGGCAGCAGGCGACGGCGAGCGCGATGCCGACAAGCTGTGCGCGCGTGCCATCCGTGGACTGACTGCGCTCGACTACCGGCAGCATAGCACCTAACGGCCCGAACGATCCACTGACTGGCAGAGCCACAAGTCAAATACCATTTGGGTAGTCGCCTCAGCGAATTGCGCCGCTCGCCTTGCGAGATGAGAGCTTCGAGCGAAGATCCGAATGTCATCCCGTCATTGACTGCGTCTCGTTCGCAACCGAGCACTGCAGGGAACTAAAGCTTGTTAGGGCCGTTCCATCCTATGGCCGATCTTCGTCGGCTTGAATGCAGTTTGATTGGAAAATATTAGCTGACGAAGTCCTTAATAGTTTCTGCAGCTGTCGCGGCGCTATTGGCCACGACAGGGCTGGCGACAGCGCAAGGCGTCAATCAGGGAGCAGCGAAGGAGTCTCCGGCTGCCGCCTCGCCTAAAGGCGATAGCGCGGTGCCGATGAATGCACCAGCGGCAAAGGGAGCCGAGACATTACCCCCCGGCGCTACGTCAAAAGAGGGTAAGCCTCAACATGTACAGGTCAAGCCGGAGGCAACAACGACGGCGACAAGAAAGCTGACGGCCGGTCGAAGGCTCCGGACTCAACTGCTCCGACCGCCGCTTCGAAGGACATGAAGAATCCGACAGCTGACTCGAAATCACTTCCTGACACCAAGCCGGCAAGCGAGCTGAAAGCCGACAGCAAGGCAAAGGCAGTTGATTCGACAACCACCTCAAAGGACTTGAAAACGCCGTCTGCCGACACAAAGCCATCGACCTCCGACAGTAGGACGACGGGAAATGCGGCAAACTCGGCGACGGCAGCTCCTCCCGCCGAGAAGCGCACCCAGATAACCTCGGCGATGAAGCAAGAGAAGGTCGAGGAAGTAACGAACGTGAATTTCAATCTCTCAATCGGAACGGCTGTGCCCGCCGGTATCCGCTATTACCCGATGCCGTCACGTATCGTGGAAATCTATCCGGAATGGCGTGGATACGATTTCATCCTGGTGCACGGCAAGTATTTTGTCCTTCGCCCGCGTACGCATGAGATCGTTTACATCATTGAGGGGTAGGCGAGCTCCCGAACCACATGACAAGCAGCTGAACGCAAGAGGGCGGCTCAAGAGCCGCCCTCAATATATGAACCGGGCGCCGCGCGCGTGGTGTTGTTATCTCCTCCGCAAGTTTGTTGCGGAAAGCGAGCAATATTGACCAGCGCACAGGGAACTCCAAAAGGTAGGTTGTTTGATCACCGCCCTACGATAGGCATCCATCGGTGACTGAGAGTGTCGCGCTCCCGCCTGGTTCTCAAGGGGAGTATCATGCCGTCTAGTCGATCCAATCCAAGGCTTAGTGCCGCAGACTTCAGAATTCATGGCTGCTCGAGATGCCGCACGCCGATGACGTTGGTCTGCATCGAACCGGACAAGCCCGGTTTTGATGTGCGCACCTTTAAATGCGCAAGGTGCGGACACGACGAAGTCGTCATCGTTGCAATTTAGGCTGGCTTCGTAATCCGCTACTTTGCCTGCCCGAAGAGCGGAGCAAGAACTTCACGCCTGTGCTCTTGCGAAGCCTGACGCCGAAAAGGGGGGCGATTGGCACCGAGGAGATGATCCGCTCATCTCCAGAGGGAAAACCATGGTTGCCGTCATACCGCCGTTGCATAGTCCTTCGGTCCCGCTTGATGTTGATCTGCCAGATCCACACGCTGCGGCAGTCGATGCTCGCAATGAGACGGAGATGCCGCTTCCGTCTGATCCGCGGACGTTTTTTCTCGGTGGCTTGTTCGGATTAGGTGTCCTGGCGGCGCTCTACGTCGCAAGCTCGATCATTCTTCCGGTCATGGTTGCCCTCGTGCTGAATCTCCTGCTTCAACCCGCTGTCCCCCTCTTGGGACGCTTGCATCTGCCGCGGGCTGTGGGAGCGCTCTTCACCGTTCTTCTGGTGATTGGAGCGCTTGTCGGTCTGGTGGCGGCGTTATCGGTGCCGGCCACGACCTGGGCAGAGCGGCTGCCCGAGGGCATTCCCCGCCTGGAGGCACACCTACGGCTTGTCAGCGGGCCGATTCAGGCGTTGCAAAAAGTCATTCAACAGGCCGAGCAGGCTGCAGATGCTCCGCCCGGCAAGGGATCAATTGTTTCGGTTCGCCGCGATCTGGGCATAACAGGCGTCCTTTTCGCCGGCACGCGCTCCGTACTCGATGGCCTGTTTACGACGGTCCTGGTGCTTTATTTTCTTCTAGTCGCGGGCAACATATTCCTCCGGCGGGTCGTTGAAATTCTGCCGACGTTCAGCAACAAGCGACAAGCCGTCGATATCTCTCAGCAGATCCAGGAGGACATATCGGGGTATCTGCTTACAATTACGGCCATGAATGCCGGGGTAGGCGTCACGACGGCGGCAGCGATGTATCTTTGCGGCCTGGGAGATCCGCTGTTGTGGGCTACCACGGCCTTCCTTCTGAACTACATTCCGATTCTGGGGCCGCTTTTCGGCGTCGGCATCTTTGTGCTGGTCGGAATGCTGAGCTTCGAGAGCTTGTGGTGGGCCTTGCTGCCGCCGGTGCTCTACTTTGGCATTCATCTCGTCGAGGGCGAAATCTTGACGCCCCTGCTGCTTGCGCGGCGCTTCACGCTAAACCCGGTGCTGATTATCCTGTCGCTGGTGTTCTGGTTCTGGATGTGGGGCGTGCTGGGTGCGATCTTGGCTGTGCCGATGCTGGCTATTCTGAAGATCGTTTGCGACAGGTTGCGCCCCCTTAAGGCGTTGGGACATTTCCTAGAAGGGGAATAGTGACGTCGGCCGGCATTTCACCTGCCTTTCGGTGTACCGAATCTCGACCTCGAATCCCTGCGGAACGAACGCCGGCGGCGCGACTTGGTGAGGGGCGACCGGATGCATATGCCCCCCAAAGCATCCGATGAAATGACGGCCTCAGCGCGCCCCCACGCCCTGGGGTCGTTTTTTTCCGACCGCCCTACTGATCTCGCTCTCTCAGCAGGGGCTTCTCATGCAAAACCGCGCTCAACAATGAATTGTGGACCTCGATGTGCCCATTATAGCTGATGAAGCCCAGCCTGCGAAACTTGTTCATGAAATAGCTGACGCGGGATCGCGTGGTCCCGATCATCTCAGCCAATGTCTCCTGACTAATGTTCGCGCTGATCGGCTGCGGGCTGCCTTCCTTGCCGAAATTGGCGAGCAGCAACAGCAGTCGAGCAAGCCGCCGCTCGCTCGAATTGAAGAGCTGGTCGATCAAGTCCTCCTCAATCCGACTGTTCCGGGTCAGGAGATACGACATGAAGAGCTGTGAAAATTTCGGCTCGTCACGAATAGCCTTCATCATCGCGTCTTTGCTGATCGACGTGATAACGCAATCTTCCATCGTCGTTGTCGTCGCGATGCGTAACTGATGACCGTTCATGCATCCCTCGCCGAAGAATTGGCCGGGCTCCAGAATTGCGACAACCGCCTCCTTACCCTGCTCGGATACGACCGTTAGCTTGACTTTACCTTTCTGAATGTAAAACACCGAGTCTGCGACATCGCCTTGCTGGAACACATGCCGGTTCTTGGGAAGCTCGAGAATCGTTTTCCCCGCACCCACTTTGGCGAGGAATTTCTTGGGGTCAAAGATGCCCTTGGTTGGCTTTGTCACGGAGCCTCCTTTGCCTCACAACCTGCCCGATCTCGGTTAACTGCCAAGCGCCCTGGCGTTTTTGAACGAGCGGCGAGAGCGTTTTTAGCCAGCTTACCTGCCGATTTTCACCAGTTCTACAAGAAAGCAGACTGTTGAGCGCGTCAGCTCGCTGCCCACCGAGGGCGACACCGCCTGCGCTTCCCCGAGCGCGTCGCGCATCGGCTACGGCTGCGGCTGTTAATCACCGGATTGCGATCGCTACGACGTGGGAATGAGCGCAGTTGACGTGTTCAAAATGCGGATGTCGACGCAGATGATCGGGCGGTGATGAGGCAGTATGCTGGCTCGGTACCCCAGCCCGCTGGTCAATATTGCTCACTCTTGTGCCATCTTATTTGTACGGCCGAGGCTCGTTATTCAAACCGTTGATCCCCATATCTTTCTAAGTCTCACCATCCAGGGTGGGGAGGTGGGCTGAGACTTCGAACAAAAGAGCCCAGCATGCTTAAATCTCAGCAATACCGCGCAGTGGCGGAACAGGGCCGATCGGACGGCGTAGCCCTTGCGGCTGAAGAAGAGCTTGTTCTGCGGTGTCTTGGCGCAGCCATCATCATGCAATGGAACGCTCTACCGACCACGCTGCAACGCGATATCTTCGACACTGCCGGGTCGATTGGCGAGTTGCTGGAGACGGCGGCGCTCCGCGGCCAGATCGCCCGATTTCTTCATAACCACAAGGATGACGCCGGTCACGGCAAATTGCCTCTAACAGAAGACATGCCTAGCGATGCGAGATCGTGCACTTTGGCTCTCTCACGGTGGGACAACGAGGGAGGCGCAGTGCGCGACGGGCTGTCGATCTAACCGGACGCCCATAACAGGAGGTTTCCATGTCACTTACACAGTTTCGGGTCGATGAGGGTCCACATACCATGGACGGGTTGCGGCTCCTTGCTCAGGATGGAAATAAACAGATCGAGGCGTTCATGGGCCGGAAGGTGATGGACGTTTGGGCGGAGTCTGTCGAGCATCATGGAGGACGACAAAGTCTATTTCGCGATCAATACAACGCCCTTGGCAGACTGAATCTTGCCGCACTTCAGCGGATCGTGAGCGCGAAATATCAGCGAGGCCCTGCATTCAACCGCCAGCATCCCTTTGTCGAGGTTCTATTCTCTGACATTACGGAAAGCGGCGAGGCTTTAGATCTAAGTCAACTCGTTCGGGAGGTGTTGCCGCCAGCGTTTCATAGACTGGCCTGAGACCTGGACCACGAGAAATCTCGCGACTGGAGTCATGTGCGCTCAGTATCACAATCGTAGTAGAATGACCCGCGCTTGGCGATAAGCAGAGCTGCGAAACCACAGCTCGGTCGTGGCGGCAAGATCCTGGAGGATCCAATACGGTTTCGACGCGCAGTACATTCAACAACAATTCGGAGAACAAGATCGATATCGACCGGACAAAAGTGCCCAATGTGATCCGGAATGCCTGCTCGGTGGCAGCTCTCTTGATCAGCAGGATGGCCATCGTCGCCGAGCCGAAGCTTCGGCCGCCGGCGGACACATGGCGCCCGAGAATGCGGATGGCGACGCCCGGCCTTTTGCTTCTTTGATATAGTTCGTTGCCCGTAGGCCTCTACCATCTTCACGAAAGAGCTGGTCCGTCATTCTCTGGGACCAGCGAGGACCAACCGCTGGCGAGTCCAGCTCAACCTGATTCGCGCTTGGCTCAATGCGCAAGAGCGACTCGGCCTGTTTAGAAGTTGGAGGAGCGAGCGTCGACCGATATGGGTAAGTTCTGCAAAGCGTAGAAAAGGAAGATTGCCGTTAAATTCTCTCTCTCGCGCGTCGTCGCCTCCTGCGCCTGCCCCGATAGGCGATCCTTCTGTGGGCCTCGTTGGTGCTCTCTCGCAAAGCGATCAAAGTGAGCAGCTGTGTATTGAGATCCTTTGAAATGGAGCGGAGGTAAAAAAGCTTATCGTCGAGTGACTGCATTGATCTGCCAACCCCCATTTTGGCGAAATATGACCTGAAACTCTGACAGCCGCTGGTCAATATTGACCACCCCCGGATCAATGGTTAGCCGCTCTGATCGAGGGAAGGTCAATTGGTTTCATCTTCCGCAACGAGGTGACCCAAGGGGGAGTTATTCATCAGGTGCAAAATCGGCGTAGTGCTTTGGCATGCTCGAGCGGATTGCTTGTCCTAGCGCTACCCCAAAACGGCGACTCATCGAAGTCATCGCTTCCATCAAATGGCAAGTCAGTGCCGCCGGTGAGCCCCCGGGGGAGGAGGGGCACGTCCTGAGTCTTTCGAATATTGCCCAAGTTAGGACGAGCAATATTCTCAAGCGGCTGGAACGATTGATCTTGGGAGTTCTTGGTCCTCAGCAATCGGAGATTTATCTCCGAGAGCCAAGCCCACTGACCGGTCGACATTTTGCCCCAATGCCCGGCGGAAGGCTTAGCGGCCTCAGATGCCCCCGCACTGAGGCCGTTGCCTTTGGTCGAGGTGAAGGTGTTCGGCGCCGCTGGGAGGCACTTGGGAATTACTCCCAGTTGCGGATCAGTCCCGGCGAAGGGCTCGCCGCCGGAAGCAAAAACGCCGCCCGCTTGAAATGAAGCGCAGACGGCGGTCGATCAGCCCCGGGAGGGTGAGAGTAAAATCCCGATACCAGTTGGTCTCTACGGAGCGGACGTAGGTTCAGCCTGTTGGAGATGAAGTCCTAAAGCGGCGCCAATAGTCCCGGCGAGGTCAACCACTTGTTGACCTCTCCGGCAACATCGATCTGCCGGGCTTTTCGCAAAAGCTCCGAGCGGCGGATACCAGCGGGCATCCCTTTGGCCTGCTGGCGAAGGTTGAGCGCTTCTTGCGTCAGGCGATATTCGAACGTCGATGATGGTTCTGGGATCGTCGAGCCAAGATTTTCATGTTCCGCTGCGGGGTAAGCGGGAGCGCAACTCGCGTTCACGCCACCGATAGCATTAGCTACTTCTGCGGAGCAGTTTCTTCTTGCTCTCCCGGAACCATTGTTTCGCGATTCTATTGGCTCACTGACACAAACTTCTTTTGGGAGATACTTCATGAGAATTCTCACAGTTTTAGCAGCCGCAGCCAGTACGCTTATCGTGACCGCGGCATCGGCAGCCCCGCTTTCCCTCAGCACATCGCCCACGCCGGAGAGCAGCCTTCAAAAGATTCGCATGGTCTGCAATGAAGACGGACGGTGCTGGCGCGAACGTAGCGAAAGGCGCGTCATCATCCGCGAAGGGCGCGATGCGTACGGATATGCACCACGTGAGCGCTACATCGAGCGACGTGGCTATGAAGACCGCGGCGGCGTTGGCTTCCGCGCTCCCGGCGTGAGCGTCGGGATCGGCACCTACTGAGAGACGAAGCAAGCCGATGCAAGAGGTCGCGGTGCAATCCGCGGCCTTTTTGTTGGATTCTCAGGCGATCGGCAAGCCAAACGGCGCCGGCCCAGCTGGGAAGCTAAGGTATCGGACCCTTTCGACAGAGCTCGCTCAGGGCTTGAACAAAAGCCAGATCACGCGACCACGGCGATCGAGCCGAGTGGCACGTCCAGCGTGTAGACTAATCCGCCCCGTTCATATGCGAGGCTCACCTGCCCGGTCAGTTGCTGGCCCAGAGACCCCATCATCCGGGTGCCGAAACTCCGGCGTGTGGGCGGCTCGACGGGGGGACCGCCCCTTTCAGTCCAGACTAGGCGAAGCCTCTGCTTCAACTCATCGATCGCCCACGAAATCTCGACGCGGCCCGTCGGGACGGACAGGGCGCCGAACTTGGTGGTGTTGGTGCACAGTTCGTTCAACGTCATCGCAAGCGCAATGACGGCGACCGACGTAATCCTGATATCCGGTCCATTGAAGTGGAAGCGTCTGTCGCCCTGACTGTCGTAGGGCTCCGTTGCGCTGCTCAGCGTGTGGGTCAGGCTCGCATCGGCCCAACTCACCTGCATCAGCAGATCATGGGCTCGCCCCAATGCGAGCAGCCTGCCCTCCATGGCCTTCTGTCCATGCTCGATACTCGGCGCTCCGCGGAAGCTCTGGGACGCGATTGCACTCACCATGGCAAGCGTATTCTTGACGCGATGATGAAGCTCACCGAGGATCAGCTTCTGCAATTTGTCGGCGGCACTTCGCTGCTCGGCATCGATGCCGGCCTGAATGATCAAAGCTTGCGCGTCGATCTTGGCCTGTTCGAGCAGCAAGCGAAGGCTGTCGTTCTCGGCGGACAGGGAAGCCTCCTGCTCCGACCGGGAGGGGGAGGCGCGCGCGGCGTCAAACGCGCCACCGAGCGTCCAGTCGCCTGCCGTCGGAACGATCTGCAAAGCACCTGCGCCCACCATCGCCTTAAGCTCGGTGATCATTTGCTCGACACCGAGCGGTTTACCGAAAAATCTGCTGTTCGCCGGCCGTTCCGCCTCGGACGGCTTTACCTGGCCGGACACCAGAATGATCTTGATCGAGGGCCAGCGCTCGTGCACCGCATGGGCGAGCTTGAGGCCATCGATAGTTCCCGGCATTTGAATATCGGTCAGCAGCAGCGAGATGTCCGATCGGGACTCCAGAACCGAGATTGCCTCGTCGGCATTAATCGCCTCGATGGGACAGAACCCGGCATCCTCCACGATGTCGACCGCACGCATCCGCAGGATCATCTCGTCCTCCACGATGAGAACTTTCGGCACCTGGATTGGCTCTATTGACATGGTGATCTCGCTCTCTCTCGGCGGGCCGAGGGAGTCTCGGCACCCGCGAATGCTCGTAAACCGATTGCCCTGGACCGACGCCGCGCCCATTGCTGCGCCTTTCGAGGGAAGAAGGCCAGCCAATTCGCCGCGTCCGCGGTGTCTCGTCTCGGCGTGACGGTCTGATGCTGCCAGGCTGGTTTGGACGGGAAGAACTGGGGGGCTGATCCCTGAGGCTAGCTGATTGAACGAGGACCGAACTATCGCCGGGCAGTCACGAGACGAGCTTCCTGGATCTTCGTTCCAGAGCCAGCGTGTCGCAAACAGGACGTGGGAAAGTCCGGCCAGACCTGTGCCGAGCAATCTAGGAAAGCGGCTCGGATTTTGAGCCGGTCGCCTTTGGCCAGCGCCACGAGCTCATCCGCCTGCACTTTTGGAGCAAAGGTCGGCAAAGCGATCACCGCCGCTCCGAGGAGCATGAAGATCGCGAGGGATGACAGAGATCTCACCATTTTGTTCTGCTGACTTTCGGTCTTCGATCCCGCCACGTTCGAGGATCCGCCAGGGCAACAACCATAACGAGATATCGTTCCTCCTGTTCAACTCGGCTGTTTGGCCTGGTTCGTTCCTATGCCTGGTGCGGCACTGTTGCAATCGAGCGGAGCGCCGCGCGCCGGCACAATAGATTTGAACCATTGGCCCTGCCAATCGTCTTCCTCCCTGGAGGAAAGCAAATGATGGAAGACCAACTCGCCCGCCAAGAGCAGGTTGCTTTTCGTTTAGAACAATCCAAGCGCCTGCTGCGTGGAGCGAAAGATCCCACGACCGCGCAGCGCATTGGCAAGCTGATCGGCGACCTGGAGCGAGAGCAAACGGAAGAAAACGAAAAGTAAGCCGCCGCTGGCGCGAACGCGCCCCCGATCGCGCTTGCGCTTCTTATGAGCCTCGCAACCGCATCGAGTGCGACGGTCTATGATGAAGACCGTCGCACTCGAGCAGCGTGGCTCGTGCGCTCAATACGGGGTGTAGTATTGGCGGCGATAGGGATACGGGCCGCCGTAGTAGCCTGGCGCGTAGTAGCTCTGCGGATAGCCCGGCCCGTAATAGCCGCCACCGTAGGCTCCATAGGCGGCGGCTCCAGCCGCAGCACCAAGGATGCCAAGACCAATCGCGGCCCCCGGAGCGCGGTAGTAGCGGCCACGATAGTGGCGTCGGTAGTAGACCTCGGTCACTCCGGATGAAGAAGCCGCTTGTGTCAGAAGAGTCGTACTCGCCGAGATCGGGGCTGCCGCCGAAGGGAGCACCGAGCCAAGCATCGCCGCACCGAAGAGCGCGACGGCGACCGTGCCTTTTATTGTCTGGTGGTTCATAGTCGTATCCTCTCGAATTGGAGTACGCCGCTCCTTGATGCGGTTCAGCGCGGCAAGAGAACGCCTCTTTTCGGCTGAGGCTCTCTCGCCTCCTCCTCCGCCAGCAACTTCAAGAGCACTTCCCGCTCCGCTTCACTGTGCGGCTATGCAAGATGTTCCTTGGATAGGATGAGGTCCTGCAGGTGAATGTACTTCTCCATGGCTGACCTCGCTGATTGGATCGAAAGACGACGTTCTTGCGCGGGACGCACGTTCGAGCCATCCGCGCAACGCCTCGAGAATGTCGGGCATGATGCTCCTTCTAAGATCAGACGGGAGCAACACGCTCCCACTCACCGATGGATGCCGAGAATGGACCGGTGATGAAGGATATCGTGCCGCAGTGCAGCTCGAGCTGATGGTCAAATTTGCTCGTTCACGACAATTTAATGGGCGAGATTTTGCCATCCTGAAGCTCCATTGCGTCGCACTAGGATGTGACGAGAACTTGTACGGACATCCCGGCGAAGGCACCGGTGCTGCCGACGAAACTGCCGGACACCGGGATCGTCTGCCGGATGTCGCGCGCGACCGCGACCGGGATCAGATTGAAGCCCCCGAGGCTGCGATTGGTCGGGTCGAAAGTGATCCAGCCGGCTCCCGGTACGAAGACCTCCGCCCACGCATGGGTTGATCCCGCGCAGGTCGATCCGACGCTGCCTTGTTCCGGATTGTAAAGGTAGCCGGAGACGATCCTGGCTCCGAAGCCGAGCATGCGTGCTGCTTCGGCGAACAGCACCGCGAAGTCCCGGCATGACCCCCAGCCGCGATCTAGTGTTTCCAGTGGCGTTTGGGTCCCCTCATCCTCACGGCTCTGGTACCGAGCGGCTTCAGAAACACCGACGCTCAGGTCCTTTAGCAGCGACAGCGTATCAGTCCGACTTCCTCGAACGAACCTTTGTGCCCAATTTCTCAGGAGTCCTGCCGCATCCGAGAACTGGGGGGAGGCCAGGGCGCCGAGATCGATCCAATCGTCGTCAGAATAGCGGAATGGGTAAGACATGGCCGAAACAGCGATATCGAATACCGGCCATGCAACCGCGTCGAGCTGGAGCTCCGCGACGCCGACGATCACCAGGTTCGAGGCCGCCATCTGAAACGTGGCCGTCGCGATCGTATTGCCGAACACATCGTGCGCCCAGGTCAGGTCCGCGTCCGGCGTCACCTTGATGTTGCTCGAAATCAAACGAAGCTCGCGGCTTTCGCGCGGACGAAGCATCAAGCGATGCGGCAACAGGCGCACATGTTCGTTGAATCGATAGGTCGTCGTGTGAAGAACCTTCAGCGTCGTCAACGAATGCTCCCATCGCTGCAGCCTCCGGCCAGGCCCCTTATCCGGTGGTCCCCTTCGGGAAGTGTGGCCGAGTTGACGAGGCTATGCAAATGTCGCTCCAGATGACCGAAGCCTGAGGCGAGGCCGGATCCGGCGGTCGTTCTTCCTTACGATGAAGCCTGTTATGAGCTGGCTTGATCGATGCGTAGATGGAGTCCCGTGATGCTCCAGTTCACATCACTCTTGGGACATAAGCCGTCTCCGACGACTGCCGGACGCCTTCACCAATTCTCTGAAACGACGTGCCGTTGAGCTGGGGCGGACGCCAGCACTGCGAAGATCGGCCAAGTGCCTCATGGGCACGCCACATTTGTCGCAGGGCCGCGACGGTATCTCCGATCGCTCCAACAGGAGAGTGGGCGGCATCTCCGTCACTTCTCAATGCCTGAGATTCCGTTGATCCGGCCTAGCCAGATGACTGACCGGATTGGGTCTTCCAGAGCACCAGCTTGGTCGATTTCCAACTTTGGACCTTCAGAGGAAGGGAACTCAAAGCCCTCCAAAAAAAGTCGTCGCGAACAAGTCCTTGGCTATTGGGGATGGTTGGGAAGCGACTCGTTGAGAGTGGGGAGATCTGGGATATCCTCAACAATGGACTGACCAGGGTTCCGCCGCTGTACCGTTATGCTCATTCGCCAAGAAGTCCGAAGCCAAATCTGAAATGGTGGAGAATCCTCCAAGGTGGCCGTGTCATGCATGCCGCAGTCGGTGCTCCGCACAGATCGCCCGTTGTCAGTGCCGGAACCCAGGGGGCGCCGGCGTATACGTCGTTGGGCCAGTCATTCGGCTTCGTATGCTCGGCTTCTTATTCGGCTAGAAGATCTCGATGCGGGTCACCTTCGCTGATGGCGATGAGCTTCTTGTAGCGCCGGGTATTTTCGTGATTGACATAATCATTCATTGCGCCCTCCCAACGGACTTAGCAGCGTGGTGCGAGATTCACTATTGGCCGCCTCTTGCGCAGGAAACGCAAAGCCTCATTGTAGGATATGAGAACAGCGATGTAGGCGTCGCCATTCAGATTCGACGAGATGCCTTAAGCGAAGGATAGGATGAGATGATCGCAGGTTCGGTTGGCGTGGGGAAAGGCGGTAGCCCTCCACTGACTCGAACCCGCGACGTCTTGCTCAGCCGCCGGCACGCTCTTTTGCGGTTGGATGTTTCGCTACAAGCTATGATCTGCAGTGATCGGATTTTGACTTGGTTGGAAAAATTCCCTTGTGAAACCAATGGTAGCAGCGTGTCTCTTAATCAGCTGCTCGATCAGCACGCAAAGTCCTATCACGCGTTGGTCCGCACGACTTCCGGAGCAGATCACCGGATGAGAATGGCTGAGACCTTACAAACTGTCTTGCTCGAAAAACGATAGCGCTTCAGCGAGACGACCCAGGATGCCCTCGCACGTATCGATACTGACGGTGTCCGCTTTCACGCGAGCAGCATGTGGTTGGCTAAGCTCCGAGAGGCGCTTCCTTATTTGGAAATGCCTGCCAAGCAATTGATATTCCTAGAGGCGAATTGGCTCGATTTTTCCAAATGCACCTTGAAATCACTGAATAATCAAGCTGATTTTGATTCCGCCATTCGGAGGTTCGATCCCTCCCGCCCCAGCCAGATCTCCCGCCCCGCCTGAAATCACCCACGAAACCGGCCTGGCTGGGGAGCTGCTGCGCAGCTCTGCGCTGCACAGGGTGTTTCTCGGCAAAGATTCCGCCGACCGGGCCTTCCCCATGCGAACCATGACCCGCCGCGACAAAAGATGGGGACGTTGAGGGGCGAACGGTCTACGACGGTGAGGTCATCTCATGAACGCGACCTAAAAACGAGAACAACGTCATGCCGCACTTGGTGATCGAATATTCGGAAGGGGCGCTCGCTCGCGACGACGTAACAGGCTTGATGGAAGCGCTCTTTGAAGCCGCTTGGCGAACGGGCATCATGAAGGCGGAGGACGTCAAGGTGCGGGCGTGCGTCTACAACGATTTCCTGGTTGCCGGGAAGCGTGACAGCTTCGTGCATCTATCTGTCTATTTGCTCGAAGGTCGATCGCCCGACCAGAAGGTCGAGCTGAGTACGAGCCTTCGACGGACGATGACAGAGCGATGCCCGGATGTGGTCAGCATAAGCGTGGATGTCCGTGACATGGACCCGGTCGCCTACAAGAAACGGCTAAAATGACGGGTGCTCGCCAAAAGGCGGCAGCTTCTCAGACGAGCAGGGGCTGCGCGGCGAGGGACATCTCCTTGAGGAGAGGCAGGAAGCGATCGATCATCTCACCGGTCGTGATGCGATCGACATGAGCGCCGATATTTGCGGCCGCGATGACGGCGCCATCGTAGCGGCGAATTGGCACCGATATCGACCGAAAGCCCTCTTCGGCTTCCTGATCGACAAGGCTATACCCTTTGGTGCGGTCCGCAATGATCGTCGCAATCACTGCCGATTTGTCGACCAGCGTCGACTGGGTTTGAGCCGCCAGCTTCATGCCGTCGACCGTTCTTGTCAGCTCGTCGTTTGCCAATCTGCCAAGCAGAACGCGTCCCACCGACGTGCAGAAAGCCGGCAGCCGATATCCTATGTCCAGTCCGGTCGAAAATACCCGCGCCGGACTCGAGCGGGCGATGAAAACGACCTCTTCGCCATCCAGGATCGCAAGGGAGCAGACCTCCTTGGCCTTGCCGGCGACCTCGTCCATCAGCGGCTGCATCACGGTGCTGATTTGGTTCGACGTCAAATAGGCCGAAGCCAAAAGCAGCACTCTGGGCGTTAGCGAAAACAACCGCTCGTTGCCCGCGACGAATCCGGATTTTACGAGGGTCATCAGAATCCGGCGCACCGTCGCCCGCGGAAGATTCGCGCTCTTGGAGAGGTCGCTGAGGGTCATTGGACGACGATCGATACCGAACGACTGTATCACGCGAAGACCCCGATCCAGGGTCTCGATGAACTCGCTGCCCTCCCGCGCCTTTTCCTCTTCTTCCGTACGCTTCAGCCTCGGCATTCTCTTGGGCGGTCCCTCTCAGTGGCCTCTCGAAAGCGAGAACCATCACAAATCCGCGGACTAGGCGCCAGCCTTGTCTCCGGCTGTCACCAGGGATTTGAGGTCAAAGGAAGGTCTGCGGCTTGCTCCGGTGCAGGGGAGATCGACACCAGCCCGCAAACGCGTATCGAGAAGGAAGTCCTTGGATAGCGGCGGCCTCTGATAGGGCAGCCACTCTTCGTCGCACACGATGGTGATGGGCTGAGAATAGCCGGCGTCACGAGCCGTGAGAGCGGCTTGAACCCCGGCATATGATGCGCCGATGATGACCAGTCCCGTCATGATTGCCTCGCCGGCACATGGACCACCAGCTCGTCGAGAGGGGCGGGCACCTTCAGCTGGCAACTCAGCCGACTGTTCGGCTTTCGCTCCCGAGACGGCGGACAGCAACTCGAGCTCTTCTTCGCTCGGCTGAGGGACAGAGCTTGCTTGTTCTTCATCGACGTAGACGTGACAGGTCGCGCAATCGAGGCAGCCGCCGCATTCGCCGCCGATGCCGTGAATACCGTTGCGGACGGCCGCGAGCATCACGCTCACGTCGCGTCCGACCTCGATGGATTTCCGCTGCCGTCCTGCTGGACAAATCTCACTCGCGGCATCCGACCTCCGTGCCGTTTGTTCGATCTAAGAACATAAGTTCGATAGACGGTTACATCAATTCTGGCGGCCCCTCAATCCCAGCTTGTTTGCCGCCGCTGCGGTTCCATTAGGCAGATCCTGCGGAAACATTTTGCTTGCTTGCGCCTCACACCGGAGTCATTCTGAAGAACATCGAACGATTGTTCGTCTACCGAACTTGCGGGGAGGACGCAATGAAGCTGACGACAGCGATCGTGGGAGTGGTGCTGACATCAAGCGCGGCGTTTGCCCAGCAGGAGGCCAATGCTCCCTCGCTTGCCTTGATCAACGGCAAGATTCTCACCATGGACGGTCAGTCAAAGGTTGCGGAAGCGCTTGCCGTTCGCGACGGACGAATCTTGGCCGTAGGAGACGCGGCGACGATCAAGGCGTTGGCCGGAAATCGCACCCGCACGATCGACTTGCAGGGCAAGACCGTCGTTCCCGGGCTGATCGACACGCACGCGCATTTCAAGGCTGCCGGTCTGTCCGACTACGTCGTCAACATGAGCGGCGCCAAGACTGTTGCGGATGCCCTCGCAAGCATCAAGCAGTTCGTGGCGAAGAAAAAGCCCGGCGAGTGGATCATCGGAAGCGCCTGGCATCCCCCGTCACAGCTCGCGGAAAAGCGTTACCTGACACGCCAGGAAATCGACGGCGTCGCGCCGAACAATCCGGTCTATCTCCGGACCGTTGGCCACTTCTCGATGGCCAATTCGATGGCGCTCGAGAAGGCCGGCGTAACCAAGGCCACGCCAAACCCAAGCGGCGGATCGTTTGAGCGCGACAGTGCCGGTGACCTGACCGGCGTTCTGGTCGAGACGGCGATCGATAAGGTCGAAAAGATCGTTCCGGAGTGGACGGCGGACGACGAGTTCCGCCAATTCAAGCTCGCGGAAGGTGTGCTGAACTCGTTCGGGATCACCAGCGCCGTAGAAGGGGCCACCTCGCCCAGGGACATCGCGGCCCTGCAGCGCGTGGCGCAGGCCGGTGAAGCAACCCTACGGGTCGGTCTCATGTGGCGCCCGGAACCCCCCGCCGAGAACGCGGCCTGGGAGGCCATCATGCGAGGCAACGGCGCCTCCTCGGGCTTTGGCGATGACTGGCTGAAGTTCGCCGGAATCAAGATCCTTTACGATGGCGGCATGACGCTCAAGACGGCGCTCATGCGCGAGGCCTATCCAGACTCGCATGATGGCTACCACGGCATTGCCCAGCAATCGCCGCAACGCCTCAAGGAGCTGGTGTCCATTTGCAATCGCCACAATTGGCGCGTGGGTGTCCATGCCGTCGGCGACAAGGGCATCGACCAAGTCCTTGATGCATTCGAGGCGGCCGACAAGGAGAAATCGATCAAGGATCGGCGTTTCGTCCTGATCCATGGAAGCTTGATAGTGCCCGAGCAAATGGAGCGCGCAAAGCGCCTCGGTGTCAGAGTCGACTTCCAGAACGTGTTCATGTGGGACAAGGCGGCCACCGTCGAGCGCTTCCTGGGTGCGGCGGTCGCCAATCGGGCCGTGCCCACGAAAACTCTCATCGAGAAGGTGGGGCTGAACAGCCTCGGCGCAGGCACCGACTTCCCGGTGAACACGATCAATCCCTTCATCAACATCTACGTCATGGTAACCCGCAAGGATCTCGCCGGACGCGTTTATGGAGCGAACGAAGCCGTCAGCCGCGAGCAGGCGCTGCGCCTCTACACCAGCGCGGCATCGCACTATATGTTCGAAGAGAACGAGAAGGGGACGATCGAGGCCGGAAAACTCGCGGACCTGACCGTGTTGTCGGCAGACCTCATGACGGTCCCCGAGGAGCAGATCAAAGACATCAAAGCCGACCTGACGATCGTCGGCGGCAAGATCGTGTTTCAGCGTTAGTCTGCGTCCGATAGCATGAGGACGCATCTCGAAGCCGAGAGAGGAGATCCAAGTCATGATGAGCCAAGAGCAGAACGACCTCATTACCCGCGTCGGACCGAAGGCGCCTGCGGGAAAGCTGATGCGGATGTATTGGCAGCCTGCTGCGCTCGTCGACGAACTCGCGGAGGGGCGCCCCATCAAGGCCGTCAAGCTTCTCGGCGAGAACTTCGTTCTGTTCAAGGACGAAACGGGGCGCTATGGCCTGCTCGATCGCGACTGCCCGCATCGGGGCGCCGACCTTGCCTTCGGCCGGCTCGAGAACGGTGGCCTGCGCTGCGCCTTCCACGGGTGGCTGTTCGACGCCACGGGACAGTGTCTCGAGACGCCCGCCGAGCCTGCAAACTCCTCGCTCTGCAAAAACATCAAGCAGCGGTCCTACCCCGTCGTGGAGAAGGGTGGAATCCTGTGGGCGTATTTGGGTGAAGGCGAGCCGCCCGCGTTTCCGGAGATCGACTGCTTCGCGGCGCCGGACGAATACACCTTCGCCTTCAAGGGCCTGATCGAATGCAATTGGCTGCAGGCCCTGGAAGTCGGCATTGACCCGGCCCACGCATCGTTCCTTCACCGGTTCTTCGAGGATGAGGATACATCGGCGGCCTATGGCAAGCAGTTTCGCGGTGCGTCGGCCGACTCGGAAATGCCCATGACGAAGGTCCTGCGCGAGTACGACCGGCCGATCATCAACGTCGAGCACACCGAATACGGCCTGCGGCTCATCGCCTTGCGAGAAATCGACGAGCAGCGCACCCACGTTCGCGTCACCAACCAGCTATTCCCGCATGCGTTCGTCATTCCGATGAGCACGGAGATGACGATTACCCAGTGGCATGTGCCCGTCGACGACGTGAATTGCTATTGGTATGCGATTTTCACCAGCTACGCCGCGCCCGTCGACAAGGCAAAAATGCGCGCGCAGCGCCTCGAGCTTTACGAGTTGCCGGAATACCGCTCGCGGAAGAACAAGTCGAACGACTACGGCTTCGACCCGCACGAGCAGGCGACCGAGACTTACACCGGCATGGGCGCGGACATCAACGTCCACGATCAGTGGGCCGTCGAGTCGATGGGCGCTATTCAGGACCGGACGCGTGAACATCTCGGCCAATCCGACAAGGCGATCATTCAGTACCGCCGGCTGCTTCGCCAGGAGATCGAGAAGGTGGCTTCCGGGGGCAAGCCGCTGTTGTTCCTCGACGCTGCCAGCGCGCGCAGCATCCAGGGGCCAGCCACAATGGATGGCATCGGTCCGACGAAGGGCTGGGAAACCTACTGGATGGAAGTGGACGTCAAGCGTCGTCGGGGCGCTCCCTGGGCCGCGCCGGTGCCCGCCGAGCTCGCCAAGAAGGTGCCTCACCTGACCGCCGCCGAATAAGCCAGGCCGCCCAGCTCAGCAAAGGAGATGTCGTTGAGTTTCGTCGAAAAGCACGGTCTCTGGTCGGCCGAACAGAAGGAGGCTGCCATCCGCATGCGGCGGATGGCGGAGGAGCAGGAGTTGCATACGATCCGGCTCTCCTTTCCGGACCAGCACGGCATCTTGCGCGGCAAGGCGCTGGTCGCTTCCGAGGCGCTCTCGTCGATCGAGAGCGGCTGCTCGATAACGACGACATTGCTCGCGAAAGATACCTCTCACCGCACGGTGTTTCCCGTATTCACCGCCGGCGGCGGGTTCGGGATGCACGAGATGCAGGGGGGAGGCGACATCTTGATGGTCGCTGATCCCACCACCTTCAAGGTTCTCCCCTGGGCATCAAAAACCGGGTGGGTGCTTTGCGACCTCTACTTCTCCGATGGACGACCCGTGCCCTTCGCCTCCAGGGGCCTGTACCAATCCGTGCTGGGGCAGCTCAAAGACCGGGGCTATGATTTCAAAGCGGGCCTCGAGGTCGAATGCCACATCTTCAGAGTCGAGAATCCCCGCCTGGCGCCTTGGGACGCCGGCAGTCCCGGCCAACCGGGCGAGCCTCCGGAGGTCAGCCTGCTTTCGCAGGGCTATCAGTACCTGACGGAGCAACGTTACGACCAGATGGAGCCTGCGCTCGAGCTGATCAGGCAAAACATCGTGGCGCTGGGCTTGCCGCTTCGGTCGATCGAGTTGGAATACGGGCCGAGCCAGTGCGAGTTCGTGTTCCAGCCCACCGTCGGCATTGAGCCGGCGGACACCATGGTGCTGTTTCGTACGGCAGTGAAGCAGATCTGCAACCGCCACGGCTATCACGCGACCTTCATGTGCCGGCCGCGGATACCGAACGTGATGTCATCGGGGTGGCACCTTCACCAATCGCTGGTCTCCCGAACAGAGGGCGTCAACGCGTTCATGACGAGCGAACCGGCCGGCCTGTCGAACCTTGGCAAGCACTATATGGCCGGGCTGCTGGAGCATGCCAGGGCATCCGCGGTCTTCTCGACGCCGACGATCAATGGCTACAAGCGCTACCGTTCCTATTCGCTGGCTCCGGATCGGGCGATCTGGGGACGCGACAACAGGGGCGTCATGATCCGCGTGCTAGGCGGTCCCGACGATAAAGCCACCCGGCTCGAAAACAGGATCGGCGAGCCGGCCGCAAACCCCTATCTTTACATGGCGTCGCAGATTCTGGCCGGCCTCAACGGCATTGATCGCCAGCTCGATCCCGGTCCGTCGGCGGACACGCCATACGAGACCAAGGCGAACCTCCTGCCGACCTCCTTGCGCGAGGCGGTGTTCGCGTTGCGCGATGACCCCTTCTTCCGCGAGGCTCTCGGAGAGAAATTCGTCGACTACTACGTTTTCATCAAGAACGCGGAAATCGAGCGCTTCCAATCGACGGTCACCGAGTGGGAGCAGCGAGAATATTTCGAAATGTTTTGAAACGGCATCACCGAAGCGGGAGAAGAGAGATATGAGCTTGAGGTTTGGACTTGTTGGTGCCGTCGCGATTGCCACTGCCTGGATGTCGCCGGCGCAGTGCGACACGATCAAGGTGGGGATCATCGGCACCATGTCCGGTCCGTATGCCTTGTTCGGCCAGAACTTCAAGTACGGCATTGACGCCTGGGTGGCCAAGCATGGATCGAAAGTCGGCGATCATCAGATCGAGTTTGTCTATCGCGACGAAGAATCGCCGAACCCCGCCAAGTCGAAATCATTGGCTCAGGAGTTGATCGTCAAGGAGAAGGTTCAGTACATCGCGGGACTGTACTTCACTCCGGACGCCCTGGCCGTCGCTCCACTTCTCGAGGAAGCGAAGGTGCCGATGATCGTCATGAACGCCGCGACGTCCGCGATCGTCGAGAAGAGCCCCTACATCGTGCGGACGTCCTTTACGATGTGGCAGAATACGGTCCCCGCGGCAAAGATCAGTTCAGCCTTCCAAGCAGTCTTCGGATGATCTTGCGCAGGTTTTCGGCGTACTCATCGACGACCTGACGCCTCTCGGCCGATGGCGGCAGCTGACGGTCGTCGTCCCCGTCCGGCGACGGAGGATCCGTCTTGGATCTCCCGCGCATGATCGAGGCGATCGGCTTTGTCACTTTCACGGGAAGTCTGACCTCTGATGCACGACGCGTGTCGTTCAGGCTAGGTGCCAGTTCCATCTGCCGCCTTCACACACGTTAAGTCACCGGAGCGGGTCGTCTGCATTGGCTTCGGGGCGCGCTAGGGGCACGAGGCGGTCGGATCGCACTTCGGGCAGCGGCCGTCGGCGGCTGCGCCGAGCTGACGGCCGAGCTCGGCCCTGAGAGCCTCCTTGTCCCATTCGGCGCCGTCGCATCTGACGATTCGCTTGGCGCGCTCGAAGGCGTGACTCTCGGCGGCGTCATCGCCGATTCGGACGATCACGTCCCGATGGAACGGGCAGGCCGTCGTCGCGCGGGTCGTCTCCAGGGCATAGCGCACGACCTCGGTGAGATCGTCGGTGTCAATGTCGGCAAGCATGTCCGTTTCTCCTGATCGGCGTCCTCCCTTGTCCAGACCATGCACTGCCTTCGACGAAAACCGGCCTCGGGCTCGATGGGAGCGCCGAGGCCGATTGTTCGCGTGGCTCTTCCATCCAGGGTCTGAACTCGTCCAGCAAACCCGCGCTGCCGATCTTCGTTCCATCGAACTCTTCGGCGGAGCCGCTCTCCGGCCTGCTCCATGTTCGCGGTCTTCTGCACTCTCCGTGAAAGCGGCGCCGGGAAGGTCTCGAAATCCAAACGTCGCTCGCTCCGGCAAAGGGGACCTCGAAAAAGCGTTCCCGATGCCGACACAAGACTATCGTCGGCGTCGCAAACATGACTTGATCCAGCTCAAAGGAGGCGGCGGTATTCGACCGAACGCTTCTCGATCGGCAACCCGTTACAAGCGCTGCGCGATGTCTTCACCGCTGCCCACGTCAATCCGTTCAGGACATCTGCGTAAGTATCGGCCCGCAATTTCCAGGTCGCCGCGCCGGGCCCATATCTACAGCATGGAGCGCAACGTCATCTTCAAATGCCCCCGCACGGGCATGAACGTGCAGCACTGGATTCCCGGCACAGCCTCCGACGCCGCGGACACGCACGTCCCGGTCCGGTGTCCCGCTTGCGCCTCGCTGCACTTCGTGGGTGTCGCCAGCGGCAAGACCTTGAGCGAGGGCATCGGTCGGCCTCGCGCGATCACCGCACCAGCCGGTCTCGGCGACCGGCTCGATCCATAGCGTCCTTGACCCCGTGAGCTCCGCCGGGCCGCGTCCGGATCGGATCTTCCAACTGGATCCTCAAGGCATCTCAGACCCAGCCGCCATCGACGATATAGTGCTGGGCGGTGCAGGCGGAGGCCTCGTCGGAGGCGAGGAAGACTGTGAACTTTGCAACCTCGTCCGGCATGAGCCGACGCTTCAGGCATTGCCGCTGCTGCAGCTCGATCTCGCCGGCCGGCGTCATCCATTTCTCGAGCTGCCGCTCGGTCATGATCCAGCCTGGCGCGATCGCATTGACGCGGATGTTGTAGGGGCCGTAATCGCGCGCCAGCGAGCGCGTCAACCCGATCACGCCCGACTTGCTGGCGGTGTAGGCGGCCATGCCGCCTTGTCCTGCGATCCACGATACCGAGCCGAAATTGACGATGGCGCCGGCATTGGCCGCCTTCATGTCCGGCAACACGGCCTGCGATGCGAAGAACTGGTGCTTCAGGTTCACCGCGATGCGGTCGTCCCAATAGTCCGGCGTCATCTCCTCGGTGTTGTGCCGCTCGTCATGCGCGGCGTTGTTGATCAGGATGTTGATTGGGCCATGAGCCTTGCGTGCCTCGGCGACGCCGGCACGCAGCGCGGGTATGTCGGTGAGATCGACGTGCTGAAAATGCGCAGCCAGTCCCTGCTCGGACAGCTCGCGCGCCAGGCGCTGTCCCTCGTCGATCTTGATGTCGAAGAACACGACCTTGGATTTCTGCTCCGCAAAGCGCCGCACGATCGCAGCGCCGATTCCGGCTGCGCCGCCGGTGACGAGCACGACCTTGCCGGCGAGGTCGGAATAGATCGCAGCCATGGGCACCTCGTTTGTTGCGGCCGGCGCGGCAGGCCGCGTCGACTCTTTCGCAAACCATAGCCATTCCATTGGTGAGGTGCATAGATCAGAAATTGTGTTGCGCACCTCAAAAATTGAGGGCAGGATTGCGTCAAAGAATAAAAGACGGTCGGGAGGATGTGATGAGATTGCTCGGGAAACTGGGACTCGCCGCTGCCGCATGCCTGCTTTGGGCCAGTTCCGCGTCAGCCGACACCACGGTCAAATGGCTGCACATCGAGGTCAACCCGGCCCAGGTGAAGATCTGGGAGGAGGTCGCACGCAGCTATGAGGCGTCGCACCCCGGTGTGAAGGTCGAGATGCAGTTCCTCGAGAACGAGGCCTACAAGGCCAAGCTGCCGACCATCCTGCAATCCAAGGACCGGCCGCACATCATCTATAGCTGGGCCGGCGGGGTCCTGAAGACCCAGATCGAGGCCGGCGTGCTGCAAGACATCACCGATTCCGTGAAGAGCGGCGGCTACAGCGACACGATCGCGCCGGCAGCGCTCGCGGCTTTCACCAGCAACGGCAAGGTCTATGGCCTGCCGACCGCGCTCTCGCAGGTCGGCTTCCTCTACAACAAGGATTTGATGGCCAAGGGGAATGTCGACGCGACCAAGATCAAGACATGGGACGATCTGCTCGGCGCAGTGAAAGCGCTGAGGGCCGCGGGCGTGACGCCGATCGTGGTTGGCGGTGCCGACAAATGGCCGCTGCATTTTTACTGGACGCATCTCGCAGTGCGCATCGGCGGCAAGCCGGCCTTCGATGCCGCACTGAAGGGTGAGAATGGCGGGTTTGCCGGCGAGACCTTTCAGAAATCCGGCGAGTTGTTCAAGCAGCTCGTCGATCTCCAGCCCTTCCAGAACGGCTTCCTCGGGTTCAAGAATCCGCAGGCCGTCGGCTATTTCGGCGACGGCAAGGCTGCGATGATCCTGGCCATCTCGTCCTTCTATCACACCCAGCGCGCGCTTGCCGCCGACAAGGTCGGTCTCAGCGACGACAAGCTTGGCTGGTTCGATTTTCCGGTCGTACCCGGCGGTAAGGGCGAGCCGTCAGACACGCTCGGCGGCATCACCGGCTGGTTGATCACCAAGGGGGCGCCCAAGGAAGCTACCGACTTCCTCAAGTTCTTCATCTCCAAGGACGTGCAGGCGCGGCTTGCAGCCGGCAACTTCATCGTTCCCGTCGTCAAGGGCGGCGAGGCCGGTCTCAACAGCGCCTTCATGAAGCAGATCGCGGCCAATCTGGCGAAGTCCAACTATCACCAGAACTTCTATGACCAGAGCCTCGGCCCGTCGGTCGGTCGCGTCGTCAACGACGTCACCGCGGAGATCGCCGGCGGCAGCATGAGCCCGCAGAACGCTGCGAAAGCCATCGAAGCGGCGTACAAGCAAGGTAACTGACGGTGGCGCGACGGATCGCGATCACCTCGCCGATCGGCGTTGCCGGTGAGGCGGCCCCCCAAGTCGGGATTCGTGGCGCGGTTCGTGGCCCTGGCTGGGATGGACGCTTCACCGTCCTGATCCTGTTCCTGCCGCCCGCGCTGCTGCTGTTCACGCTGTTCGTGGTGCTGCCGATCGGCGAGGCCGCCTGGTACTCGGGCTTCAACTGGAACGGTTTCGGCAGGCCGACGAACTGGATCGGCTTCGACAATTACCGCTTCGTGCTGGAGACGCGGGCCTTCTGGCTCGCGCTGCGCAACAACGGGCTGATCATCGCCGTTTCGCTCGCCATCCAGCTGCCGCTTGCGCTGACGCTCGCCCTCATGCTGGCCGAACGCTTTCGCGGCGCCGTGGCGCTGCGCATGCTGTTCTTCATGCCCTATATCCTCGCCGAGATTGCGACTGGCCTGATCTTCAGCTTCGTCTATGACGGCGACTACGGCCTCGTCGCTTCGATCTGGCGCACCTTCGGCGCCGAGCCTCCGCATTTGCTGGCCTCGACCGACACGGCGATGCTGGCGGTGCTGATCGTGGTGGTCTGGAAATATTTCGGCTTCCACATGATGCTGTTCATCGCCGCGCTCCAAAGCCTCGACAAGAACCTGGTCGAGGCCGCCCGCATCGACGGCGCGACGCGGACGCAGACGCTGCGCCACGTCGTGATCCCCTTGCTCTATCCGACGATCCGCCTGTCGGTGTTCTTCGCCATCATCGGATCCCTGCAGCTGTTCGATCTCGTCATGCCGCTGACGCGCGGCGGACCGGCCGATTCCTCGAATACGTTGGTGAGCTTTCTCTACAACAACGGCATCTCGCGCATGCGGGTCGGCTATGGCAGCGCCATCGGCGTCATCCTGTTCGCGATCTGCGTGACCTTTGCCTTCACCTACAAGCGATGGTTCATGCGCGATGAATAGTGCCGGGGCCAGGAACGCGTTCGATCCCGCAGCGCTGTTCAAGGCGCTGTTCCTCGGCCTGGTCGCGATCTTCGTCCTGGTGCCGCTGCTCGCGACCCTGCTCGGTGGCTTCAAGTCGCTCGGGGAGCTCCGTGTCAATCCGTTCGGCCTGCCCGCACAATGGGAGTGGCAGAACTACGCCGACATCCTGTTCTCGGCGCGCTACTGGCAGCTGCTGCGCAACTCGCTTGTTATCTCGACGCTGGCGGTGACGCTGACCCTGATCACGGCTTCGATGGCCGCGTTCACCTTCGCCCATGTCAGGTTCTTCGGCTCATCGATGCTGCTCAGCTATCTAACGCTGGGCCTGCTGTTTCCCGCCGCGACCGCCGTGCTGCCTCTGTTCATCAAGGTACGCGATCTCGGCCTGCTCGATACCTATTTCGGCGTCGCGCTGCCGCAGGTGGCGTTCAGCCTCGCCATGAGCGTGCTGCTGCTACGTCGCTTCTTCAAGGACATTCCATACGAGCTGCTCGAGGCCGCGCTGGTCGACGGCTGCAGCTACATCAAGTTCTTCCGCTATGTGACGTTGCCCTTGTCGCGTCCGATCCTGGCGACCGTCGGCACCATCACCTTCGTCAACAGCTGGAACGCCTACCTGCTGCCGCTGGTGATGCTGAACACCGATGCGCTGTATCCCTGGCCGCTCGGCATCATGGTCTACCAGGGCGAATACTCGTCCGAATGGCACCTGATCCTGGCCTTCATCACACTCACCATCCTGCCCACGATCATTCTGTTCCTGCTGGCCCAGAAGCACATCGTGGCCGGCCTCACCGCAGGCGCGGTCAAGGGATGAGCCGTATCCTGAGGAGATAAACATGAGAAAAGTCGGCATCGGAATCATCGGCTGCGGGGTGATCAGCACCGCCTATCTCAAGGCGGCCCAGCGCTTTCCGGTCATGGAGGTCAGGGCGCTCGCCGACATGCGCAGCGAGATTGCGGAGCGCCAGGGCGCGGCCTTCGGTTTGCCGGGAATGCGGGTCGACCAATTGTTGAAGCGTGACGATGTCGAAATCGTCGTCAATCTCACGGTGCCGCTCGCCCACACCGATGTCAGCCTGGCGGTACTGAACGCCGGCAAGCACGTTCACTCGGAGAAGCCGCTCGGCATCAATGTCGCTGAGGCGCGCAAGGTCATGGAGCTCGCCGCGCAGAAGAACCTGCGCGTCGGCTGCGCGCCCGACACGTTCCTTGGCGGCGGCCATCAGACCGCGCGCAAGCTGATCGACGACGGCGCGATCGGCACGCCCGTCGCGGGCAGCGCCTTCTTCGGCTGCCCCGGTCACGAGCGCTGGCATCCGGCGCCCGGCTTCTACTATCTGCGCGGCGGCGGGCCGATGCTCGACATGGGGCCGTATTACATCACCGATCTCGTGCAATTGCTCGGTCCGGTCGCCAGCGTGATGGGCTCGACCGCGCGCCCCAAAACCGAGCGCCTCGTCACCAGCCAGCCGATGAACGGCGCGCTGATTCCGGTCGAGGTCCCGACCCATGTCGCGGGGACGCTGGAGTTCGAGAGCGGCGCGGTCGTGTCGATCACGATGAGCTTCGACGTGCCGAAACATCGGCATGCGCCGATCGAGATCTACGGCGACAAGGGCAGCATGCTGGTGCCTGACCCAAATCGCTTCGGCGGCGAGGTGCAGGTGGCCACGACCGGCGGCGAATGGGAAGCGATGCCGCTGACGCACGGTCACGTCGAGGGCGAGTTCCGCTCGATCGGCGTCGCCGACATGGCTGGCGCGATCCTGAACGACCGGCCGCATCGCGCCAGCGGCGCGCTCGCCCTCCACGTGCTGGAGGTGATGGAGGCGTTCCAGACCTCCGCCGACGAGGGCCGCCGCGTCAGGATCGAGAGCCGCGTCGAGCGGCCGGCTATGCTGCCGGCGGGACGCGAAACCGGACAGATCGATTGAGGGAATGACCATGCGCAAGGCAATGATTGTATGGGGTGGCTGGCCGGGACACGATCCCGATCTCTGCGCGTCGATGATCCGTGGCTGGCTGAAGGCGGAAGGCTTCGAGGTGCGGATCGAAACCACGACGGCAGCCTTTGCCGATCCCGCGATCCACGATCTGTCGCTGATCATACCAATCTACACGATGTCCAAGATCGAGAAGGCGGAAGCGCTCAACCTCTGCGATGCGGTGCGCAGCGGCGTCGGGCTTGCCGGCCATCATGGCGGCATGTGCGATGCTTTCCGCGAATCGGTCGATTACCAATTCCTGTGCGGCGGGCAGTGGGTCGCCCATCCCGGCAACATCATCGACTACAAGGTCGACTTGACGAAGCCGGACGATCCGATCATGACGGGTCTGAAGAGCTTCGAGCATCGGTCCGAGCAATATTACATGCATGTCGATCCCGCCATCGAGGTCCTGGCAACGACGACCTTCACCGGGGAGCACGCGCCCTGGATCGACGGCGTGGTGATGCCCGTGGTGTGGAAGAAGCGCTATGGCGCGGGGAGGGTGTTCTATTCCTCGCTGGGCCACCGCGCCTACGAGCTCGACGTGCCGGAGATCCGGACGCTGATGACCCGCGGCATGCTGTGGGCCGCGCGCGAATGACTGAAGGCGCGACCCAGCCGGTGCTTCGGGCCACGCTCGAGGACGTCGCGCGCGCGGCGGGCGTTTCGCTCGCCACCGTCGATCGCGTCGTCAACCGGCGCGAGGGTGTCCGCGCCAAGACCGTCGCGCGCGTCGAGGCCGCCGTGGCAAAGCTCGGCTATCGCGCCGATCTTGCCGCGGCGCGGCTCGCCCGCGGGCAGACCTTCCGCTTCGCCTTCGTGCTGCCGATCGGCAGCAACAGCTTCATGACCAATCTCAGCGAGCAGGTCGCGCGCACCGCGGACTGGCTCGCCGGCCATCGGGGCTTCATCGACATCCACCATGTCGACGTGTTCGACCCCGATGTCCTTGCCGGTGCGCTGGAGAACCTCTCGTCGGCCTATCAGGGCGTCGCCGTCATCGCGCTCGATCATCCCCGGGTTCGCGCCGCGATCGACGAGCTCGTCGCGCGCGGGGTTGCGGTGGTCACCCTGGTATCGGATGCGCCGAGCTCGTCCCGGGTGCATTATGTCGGGATCGACAATCCGGCCGCGGGCCGCACCGCCGCCACGCTGATGGGGCGCTTCCTCGCCGGGCGCGAGGGCACCGTCGCCGTGATTGCGGGATCGTTGTCGCTGCGCGACCACACCGAACGGCAGTTCGGCTTCCACCAGATCCTGTCGAGCGAGTATGCGAACCTGTCTGCACTGCCCGTCATCGAGGGGCGCGACGACAGCGACCGCACGCGGGACCTTACGGCCGCGCTGCTCGCGCGCCACGCCGACCTCCGCGGCATCTATTGCTGCGGCGCCGGAAACCGCGGCATCGCCGATGCGCTCGAGGCCTCGGGCCGCGCGCGCGAGGTGGTCTGGATCACCCATGAGCTGACCGAGCACACCAGACGGTTCCTGGTGCGCGGCACGCTCGATGCCGTCATCAACCAGGATGCCGGCCATGAGGCGCGGTCTGCGGCGCGAGTCCTGCTCGCGCATTGTTCGGGCGAGCCGATCAGCCCCGACCAGGAGCGCATCCGCATCGACATCTTTTTGCGGGACAATCTGCCGTAGAATTATCCCTCGTACTGATCCGGCCCCATCGCCCACGACGACTCGTCGTGGCCGAAGGCATAATTGCGGTTGTTGAGCGCCGGATTGCGGTTGACCATCGGCCGCATGAACATCGGATGGGTCGCCGAGCGCACCTCGTGCTCGACCGTGAACAGCTTCTTGCCGCTGTCGAGATCGACGATGTCGCAGAACCGGTACTGGTATTGATTGTCCTCGCGCGAGATCAGCTTGCGCGCAAGCAGCTTGCGGTAGGGGCCAGAGAAGTCCGTGATGTACATCTGCACGTGGTGGCCGTCATAATCGGCTTGCGGCCGGTCGGTCTCGCGAAACAACAGATGCTGGTTGCGGCCCGTTTTCACGGCGGCCACAGTGCCATCGCCGTTCCGCAAGCTCGCGGGCATGCCCATGACTTCAGGGTAGAAGGCGCAGATGCCGGCCGCCGTTCCCATCGGCACCTCGAACTCGACATAGGGAATGCCGAGCGCGATCCGGCCGAACCGCGCGGCGTCGGGCTCAAAGCAGCGCACGCGGTTACCCCAGGGGCAAACCGCCTCGACATGGTCGTTGTGCTCGGTGAATGCGAACGCCGTGCCCTCGAGTTTCTTCGCGACCGATGCAAGTCGCGCCAGCAGCGCCTCGCGGCCTTCGATGACGAGGCCGATGTGTCCGCGCAGCACCTGCGGCCGGCCGCTCGGCAGATGAAACTGGCTCCGCCCGGCGTTGATCCACATGTTGGTGTCGGAGACCATCAGGTAGGGATCGCGGGTGAGCCCGAGCCCGGCGACGTAGAACAGCGTGGCGAGGCGCTGGTCCGGGACCTGGATATTGACGTGCTCGAAATGGATGGCGTTGCCGAGATCTTCTGCGGACCGGTCGAATTGCTGCGGCATGGGTGTGCACTTCTCGCTGGGGACGAACCGGTGCATCTTAAAGCATAGTTTCCGGCCGTCGAATTTTTCCGCCGGGCACGTCCTGCCGGCGCGGACGACATGCCGATTGCCGTCTCGCCAGCCGCCGCTGCTTCCGCGGAGGCGCCCTGCGACAATTTTTGCTCTGCTGTGACCCTTGAACGGAATTCGACCCGTTCCTAGGTCGTTTGCCGCCCGGGGGCCGGTTCCGGACCCGGATTTTGGACATCGCTGAACCTACCCAAGGAGGATGTGCATGCATTTCCGCCCGTTGCACGACCGTGTGCTCGTGCGCCGCATCGATGCCGAGGAGAAGACCGCCGGCGGCATCATCATTCCCGACACCGCCAAGGAGAAGCCGCAGCAGGGCGAGGTCATCGCCGTGGGACCGGGCGGGCGAAACGAGCAGGGCCAGCTCGTGCCGCTCGACGTCAAGGTCGGCGACCGGGTGCTGTTCGGCAAGTGGTCGGGCACCGAGGTCAAGATCGACGGCGAGGAGCTGTTGATCATGAAGGAAAGCGATCTTCTCGGCGTGGCCGAGCAGGCCGGCACGCTGAAGAAGGCGGCGTAACGCTGACAGTCATCGAACGGAAAGGAGTTTAGCAACATGGCTGCCAAGGACGTGAAGTTCGCGACCGAGGCCCGCGAGCGCATGCTGCGGGGTGTCGACACACTGGCGAATGCGGTGAAGGTCACGCTCGGTCCGAAGGGACGCAACGTCGTCATCGAGAAATCGTTCGGCGCTCCCCGCATCACCAAGGACGGCGTCACCGTCGCCAAGGAGATCGAGCTGGAGGACAAGTTCGAGAACATGGGCGCCCAGATGGTGCGCGAGGTCGCCTCGAAGACCAATGATCTCGCCGGCGACGGCACCACCACGGCGACGGTGCTGGCGCAGGCCATCGTCAAGGAAGGCGCCAAGTCGGTCGCTGCCGGCATGAATCCGATGGACCTCAAACGCGGCATCGACCTTGCCGTGGACGCGATCGTCGCCGACCTCAAGTCGCACGCCAAGAAGATCACCTCCAACGACGAGATCGCCCAGGTCGGCACCATCTCGGCCAACGGCGACACCGAGATCGGCCGTTTCCTTGCGGATGCGATGCAGAAGGTCGGCAACGAGGGCGTGATCACTGTCGAGGAAGCGAAGAGCCTGCACACCGAGCTCGAAGTGGTCGAGGGCATGCAGTTCGACCGCGGCTACATCTCGCCCTATTTCGTCACCAACGCCGAGAAGATGAAGGCCGAGCTCGAAGATCCCTATGTGCTGATCCACGAGAAGAAGCTGTCGGGCCTGCAGACCGTGCTGCCGCTGCTGGAGCAGGTCGTGCAATCCGGCAAGCCGCTCCTGATCATCGCGGAGGAGGTCGAGGGTGAGGCGCTGGCGACGCTGGTCGTCAACCGCCTGCGCGGCGGCCTGAAGGTGGCAGCCGTCAAGGCGCCGGGCTTCGGCGACCGCCGCAAGGCGATGCTGGAGGATATCGCGATCCTCACCGGCGGCACCGTGATCTCCGAAGATCTCGGCATCAAGCTCGAGAACGTCACCGTGAAGATGCTGGGCCGTGCCAAGAAAGTGGTGATCGAGAAGGAGAACACGACGATCGTCGACGGCGCCGGCGCCAAGAAGGACATCGAGGCGCGCAGCCAGCAGATCAGGGCGCAGATCGAGGAAACCACCTCGGACTACGACCGCGAGAAACTGCAGGAGCGCCTCGCCAAGCTCGCCGGCGGCGTCGCGGTGATCCGGGTTGGCGGCGCGACCGAGGTCGAGGTCAAGGAGCGCAAGGATCGCGTCGACGACGCTCTGCATGCGACCCGGGCCGCGGTCGAGGAAGGCATCCTGCCGGGCGGCGGCGTGGCACTGCTGCGCGCGCTCAAGGCGCTCGACGGCGTCAAGACCGCCAATGCCGACCAGAAGGCGGGCGTGGACATCGTGCGCCGCGCCATCCAGGTCCCGGCGCGGCAGATCGTGCAGAATGCGGGTGAGGACGGCTCCGTCGTGGTCGGCAAGCTGCTCGAGAACCAGACCTACACCTGGGGCTTCAATGCCGCGACTGGCGAGTACCAGGATCTGGTGCAGGCCGGCGTGATCGATCCTGCCAAGGTCGTCCGCACCGCCTTGCAGGATGCGGCCTCGGTGGCCTCGCTGCTCATCACGACCGAAGCGCTGGTGGCCGAGAAGCCGAAGAAGACGGAAGCGCCGAGCGCTCCCGCGATGGACTTCTAAGGACGGGCGAGCCCTGCCGAACGGCCGGGCTCGTTTGCCATGGATCTGTGACTGTGTTCTCGAACGAAAGGAGGATGAAATGATCAAGGATCGTGCTTTCTCCGCTCGCGGGGAAACCACTCGGAAAACGTTGCGGCGGCTCGCCGCCTTGGCCGTTGGGGCTGGCCTCTCGCTGGTGCCCTTTGCGGTCTTTGGCGCCGAAAGCGCTGGCCCTGCCGCCAAGACAGCGGACAGTTTCGAGCGGCTCGCCTTGCCGCCGATCCCGTACCTGGACACGATGCCGTGGTCGAGCTGGGACCGGGGCAGCCCGACCATGAAGGTGGACACATTGCTGCCGGTCCTCGGGCCATCCGGGATCCGGCTCGACCTCACGCCGCCTGATCGGGACAGGCCGGAGCCTGCCACCAGCTGATACGGGGGAGCGGCCGGCGAGGCCGCTCCTCATCGTTGCAGCCACTCATCGCTCACGCGAAAGGAGGATCATCAGATGAGAGGCATTGTCCTCGCCGTCGCTTTGTTGGGCATGGCCAATGGGCTCCAGGCCAAGGAGGCCGACACGCCTCGCGCCGAGATGCGGAGCTCGGCCGAGCCCGCCCGGCAGCTTGCGACCAGTTCCGTCGGAGCGTCTCGGAGCGATCCTGAGAAGTCCAGCCAGACCGAGCGCAGGAGCCGGGAGTTTTCGCCCGAACGTCTCGTCCCCGATATCTGCAGAGGATGCTGATCGGCCTTGGCCGATCAGCATTCTTCTTCGCTCGCCTAACGCGACGTCGCAAGGCGCGCCTCATCGAGACGCGCGGACATCTTCGCCTTGATCCGCTGCAACGCGCGCTGCTCGATCTGCCGGACGCGCTCGCGCGAGATGGCGAACTTGCCGGCGAGCGCATCCAGCGTCTGCTGCGGCTCGCCGAGATATCGCGCCTCGACGATGCTGCGCTCCCGCGGTGTCAGCGCAGCGAGTGCATCGGCGAGGGCAGCCTTGGTGCGCTCACGGTCGGCCGCGTCCAGCAGCAGGCTCTCCGGATCGGGAGAGGGATCCACCAGCCGGTCCTGCCATTGGTCGCCTTCCGCCTCGACGCTGATCGGCGCGTTGAGTGAGATGTCGCCGCGCAGCCGGCCGTTCATCTCGGCGACGTCGGCTTCCCTCACGTCGAGATGTTTGGCGATAGATGTCAGCTGATCCGTCCGGAGATCGCCATCCTCCGCGACGCCAAGTCTGCTCTTCAGCTTGCGCAGGTTGAAGAACAGCTTCTTCTGCGCAGCAGTGGTGCCCAGCTTGACGAGCGACCATGATCGTAGGATGTATTCCTGAACCGAGGCCTTGATCCACCAGGAGGCATAGGTCGCAAGCCGGAAGCCTTTCTCGGGATCGAACCGCTTGACGGCCAGCATCAGCCCGACATTGGCCTCCGAGATGAGGTCGGCGATGGCGAGGCCATAGCGGCGATATTGCAGCGCGATCCTGGCTGCGAGCCGCAAATGGCTCGTCACCAGCCGATAGGCGGCGTCACGATCGCCGCAATCGCGCAATCGCCGCGCATAGTCGGCTTCCTCCGATGCCTCGAGCAGCGGAAAACGATGGATCTCCTTGAGATAGCGGGATAGCCCGCTTTCCCCGTGAAGGGCAGGAAGTGAGGCAACCAACATCGCGCCCTCCCTCACGAGCACCGTTCGCCCCGATCAGGGGCGCCTTGCCGACCCATCCGACAATCCAGGTGAAGCGCCGAGAGCGGCGCGGTCCAAGCGCAGTCAGGTTTCATGGCCAAATCCTCGATAGAGCAAGATGGTTGGACCACCGCGAACCTGATCCGCTGAGCCCGATCATGGCACCCAGACGCCTCAGGCCGGTGGGCGCCACTAGAATTTGGAAATGGCCGGAATGTTCCAGCGTGAACGGTCGTGACGGAAATTGCGATTGCCGTATGCCTTTGCCGCTGCAGACAGGCTCTTGAAACGCGGAGCCTTCATTCCAATCTGGTCCACGCAGGCGCCGATGAGGCTGCACGCATGCTTGGTTCGTGGGATGGATGACTATCGTGATCTCGTGAGCGCAGCTCTTGCGCTGTTCTGCGCCGGCTTGATGTTGGTGGCCGGCCATCTCCTGATCGAATGGCACGCCAGAAGCACCGATCCCGGCATCGGGATCGAGGCGCCGAAGCGCGAGGGCGCGCCCGCGCCGCTCATCTCGAACGGTTCGCCGCCGGACAGGCGGATGATCGAGCTTCCCGCCGAGATCAGGCGCAAGCGCGCCGCGTGAGTGGCCCTAGATCGCCCGCAGCCCTTCCTTTGGCATCTCCCGGATCAGCACATCGATGTCGCTCTGCTCCAGCGTTTCCTTCTCGAGCAGCTTTTTTGCGGCGCGGTCCAGGATCGGCCGCCGCGTGGTCAGGATGCCCTGGGTGCGCTGGAACACCTGGTCGACGATGGTTTTCACCTCGTGGTCGACCGCGGCGGCGGTCTCCTCGGCATAGTCGCGTTCGCGCGTCGGATAGGGGCGGTCAGGGCCGGCCAGGAAGTTGCCGGGATCACGCTCATAGGCGACGCTGCCCAGACGCTCCGACATGCCGTAACGCGTCACCATGCTGCGGGCGATATCGGTGACGCGGCGCAGATCGTCCGCCGCACCGGTCGACAAGTGCCCGAACACGATCAGCTCCGCGGCGCGGCCGCCGAGCAGCACCGCCATCTTGTTCTCCAGCTCCTCCTTGGTCATCAGGAAGCGGTCCTCGATCGGCCGCTGGATGGTGTAGCCGAGCGCGCCGACGCCGCGCGGGATGATCGAGACCTTGTGCACGGGATCGGTCCCCGGCAGTGAGAGCGCGACGAGGGCGTGCCCCATCTCGTGATAGGCGACGATCTCGCGTTCCCTGGGGTTGAGCAGGCGGTTGCGCTTTTCCAGCCCGGCGACCATGCGCTCGACCGCATTGTTGAAATCGCTCATGGTCACCGCTTCGGCGGCGCGGCGCGTCGCCAGCAGCGCGGCTTCGTTGACGAGATTGGCGAGGTCGGCCCCGGTGAAACCAGGGGTCAGCGCGGCAACGGCGTCTGCGTCGACATTGTCGGCGAGGCGCACCTTCTTCATGTGCACCTTGAGGATCTCGATGCGGCCCTTCTTGTCGGGGCGGTCGACCAGCACCTGGCGGTCAAAGCGGCCGGCGCGGAGCAGGGCGGGATCGAGGATTTCGGGCCGGTTGGTGGCGGCGAGGATGACGAGCCCGGAGCGCGAATCGAAGCCGTCGAGCTCGACCAGCAGCTGGTTGAGCGTCTGCTCCTTCTCGTCATGGCCGCCGGCGAACGGGCCGATGCCGCGGGCGCGGCCCAGTGCATCAAGCTCGTCGATGAAGATGATCGCCGGCGCCTTTTCGTGCGCCTGCTGGAACAGGTCCCGCACGCGCGCGGCGCCGACACCGACGAACATCTCGACGAACTCCGAGCCGGAGATCGAGAAGAACGGCACTCTCGCCTCGCCGGCCACGGCCTTGGCGAGCAAGGTCTTGCCCGTGCCTGGCGGGCCCACCAGCAGCACGCCTTTCGGCATGCGGCCGCCGAGGCGACCATAGTCGGTCGGGTTCTTCAGGAAATCGACAACCTCGCGCAGCTCGTCCTTGGCCTCGTCCACGCCGGCGACGTCGGCAAACGTGACGCCGGTGTTGGATTCAACGTAGACCTTGGCCTTGCTCTTGCCGATCGCCATCAGCCCGCCGCCGATCCCGCCGCCCTCGGCCATGCGGCGGCCGATGTACCACCAGACGCCGAAGAACAGCAGAACCGGCATGACCCAGGACAACAGGTCGCGCAGAAACGTGCTCTCGATCTGCCCGGTGAAACGAACGTTGTGCTTCTCGAGCTCCTGGGCGACGTCCTGGTCGACGCGCGTGGTGACGAATTGCTTCTGGCCGCCGGACAGCGGCTCCTTCAGCGTGCCCTGCAAGGTGCGGTCGGAGATGCCGACCGTCTCGACTTTCCCCTGGCGCAGCAATTGCTGATATTCGCTGTAGGGGATCACCGCGATCTGGTTCGCCGCCGAGATCAGATACTGAATCAGGAAGACCGCGAAAATTGCGGCGATGGCGTATCCGATATTGAAACGGGCATTCTTGTTCATGGGGAGGCCAGATCCGATCGTGTTACGCGGGCCGGGCTAACGTCGAGGCGCATTTTGGCGCGCTCGCTCGGGCCCGGTGCGCCTCCGGACCTGCATCTTAGCGACAGAACTTCTCCTGCTGCCATCGGTTCCAGTCATCCCAAACGCGGGCTCGGCAGCGCCGTACGCAGGCGATCGAGATGCCGGGCAGCGATAAGGCCCGGTTGCAGGCCGGGCCTTTGCATCAGCTCACCAGGGATACCAGTAAGGATATGCCGCCGGATAATACCGGACGGTCCGGTAATAGCGGGGGCCATAATAGTATCGCGGCGGACCATAGACCGGCGCATAATAGACCGGAGGTGCGGCCGCGGCGGCCAGCGCTCCGGTGAACAGGCCGAGCGCGATGGCCGGACCGATGCCTGGACCGCCCCAATGATGATGATGGCCCCGCCAATGGGCCGAGGCCGGCGCAACGGTTCCGATGAGGAGCGTTGCTGCCGCGGCGATTGCAAGAGCAAGCTTTCTCATGTGACTTCCCTCGACTTATGCCCGCGCAAGCGGGCTTCTCAATCCTTTGCATGAGTTTCGTCTCGCCGAACACGGGGCCCGGCTGCATTCGAACTTAGGATCGGCCGTGACGACTTCAAGTCTCGTGCTGCGGCTCCGACGTTTGGTCGCGGCGCGCAGGGGCGTCACTCGCGGAGGAGAGAGGCGTTGGCCGCCATCGTCACTGCCGGGTGTGCCGTCCAATTCCGCCGGTCGAAATGTCCGCGGCTCATTCCTGGGCCAGCATGGATGTCGTGCCTTGCGGTGACAGCCGGCCGCTGTAATTTGAGCAAAACATCAAAGGAAGGAATCCATGGGAGGAGTCTTGGAGGGCGTGCGCGTGCTCGATTTCGGGCGCTATATCGCCGGGCCCTATTGCGCCACCTTGCTGGCCGAGTTCGGGGCCGAGGTCATCCGCGTCGAGAAGCGCGACGGCAGCGAGGACCGGTTCGTCGCGCCGGTGGGTGAAGGCGGCGAGGGCGCGCTGTTCCTCCAGATCAATCGCAACAAGAAGGGCATCACGCTCGATCCCATGAAGGGGGAAGGCCAGGAGGTGATGCGCCGCCTGATCGCGTCCGCGGACGTCGTGGTCGCCAATCTGCCGCCGCAGACCCTGCGCGCGATGAAGCTCGATTACGACTCGCTGAAGGCGATCAAGCCGGACATCATCCTGACCACGGCGACCGCGTTCGGCGGGCCGGGCCCGTGGTCCGACCGCGTCGGCTTCGACGGCGTCGGCCAGGTGATGTCGGGCTCGGTGTACATGACCGGCACGGGGGATCCGCCGTACCGCGCCGCGGTGAACTGGGTCGATTTCGGCACCGCGCTGCACTGCGCGTTCGGCACGCTTGCCGCGCTGATCGAGCGCGGCAAGTCCGGGCGGGGGCAGATCGTCGAGGGCGCGCTGCTCGCAACCGCTCTGTCCTTCACCAATGCCACGCTGATCGAGCAGGCCGTCATCGACGTCAACCGCGTGCCGACCGGCAATCTCGGCCAGACCGCGGCGCCCGCCGACATCTACCGGACCAAAGACGGCTGGGTGCTGTGCCAGGTCACCGGTCATCCGCTGTTCAAGCGCTGGGCGCGGCTGATGGGCGAGGAGGATGTGTGGCTGAATGATCCGCGCTTTGCCGACGACATCAGCCGCGGCAATAACGGCCGCATCATCAGCGAGCGGATGGCGCGCTGGTGTGCCGAGCGCACCACGCAGGAGGCCGTCGATACGCTGGGCCAGGCTATGATTCCGACCGGTCCCGTGCTCTCGCCGCAGCAGGCACTGGATCATCCGCATATCCGCGCCACCGGCTTCATGCAGGACGTCGACTATCCCGGCCTGCCGAAGCCCGCACCGGTGTCACGCGCCGCGGTCCGTCTGTCGGAAACGCCGGGCGAGATCGCGAGCCGCCCGCCGACACTCGGCGAGCACACCGATCGCGTCCTCGCCGATCTCGGCTACGATGCGGACGAGATCGCAGCGTTTCGGCAGAGCGGTGTCATCTAGCGGCATATCATTCGGTTCCGCAGACTGCCGTGCTTCACCTCTCCCCGACGGGGAGAGGTCAGATTGCTAGGACGCGCAATGGCGCGGCGTAGCAATCCGGGTGAGGGGCCCGCGGCATTCAGAGAGACCTTGACCCCTCACCCGGACCGCATCTTCGATGCGCTCCGACCTCTCCCTTCGGGAGAGGTGAACCAAGCCCTGCGCGTCACAGCAATTGCTTCAACGCCTTGGCATCGGCGGGCGCTGCGCTCTTCTGGTCGTTGTCGAAATAGACGTAGACGTCGCAGCCCTGCCGCTTCCACGACTTGATGCGCTTGGCCCATTGCGCCAGCGTGGGTTTGGTATAGTGCCCGTGATAGCGCCCGCTTGGGCCGTGCCCGCGCACATAGACGAAATCCGCCGTGCGCTTCCACGGCGCCGGCGCGTCGTGATGATCGGACAGGCACAGCGAGATGTTCTCCTCAACCAGCATGCGCAGGATGCGCGGCTGATACCAGCTCGGATGGCGGAATTCGAAACTGTAGCGCCGTTTCCGCGACAAGAGCTTGCAGAACGAGGCGAGCCGGTCCGCATTCGCCTCGAATTGCGGCGGCAGCTGGAACAGGATCGGGCCGGCCTTGCCGCCGAGCCTGGAGATGCGATCCTCCAGCAGCTCGAGGCTGTTGACGGAGCGGTCCGACAGGCGCTTCCAGTGCGTGATGAATTTGGAGGCCTTCCAGGCGAACACGAAATCGCGGCCGGTCTGCTCCCGCCATCCCTTCACCGCCTCCGGCGTCGGCGTGCGGTAGAACACCCCGTTCAGCTCCGTGGTGTCGAACTGCCCGGCATAATAGCTGAGCTGCTGCTTCAGCGTCACGCCCTCGGGGAAGAACGGGCCGCGCCAGGAGGCGTAATGCCAGCCCGAAGTTCCGATCAGAACGCGCGCCATGTTTCACGTATCATCCGTTGCCATTTGCCGGAGGGAACGTCCGTACGGCCGATACGTTTCTCGTGAGCATCAACGGTGAGGACCGGAACCGATGTACGCGCTGTTCGAAGGCAACAAGCAGATCGGCAATCCCTTTCCGACCGAGAAGGAAGTGTGGGAAGCCGCCTTGATCGAAGGCCTCGTCACCGACGTCCCCGTTGCCGACGAGGAGGGTGGCCACCTTCTGCCCGCCGGCTATCACGTCGAGCGCGTGGACGAGACATTCGCGCCGCGGCCGGACTGGAAGCTGCCGCGCGAGATAAGTTAATTCGTCGCCAGCGCCGCCTTGGCGACTTCGGCCATCCAGCGTGAGGCCACGGGCAGGATCGCGTCGTTGAAGTCGTAGCGCGGGCCGTGCAGCTCGGCGCCCTCGCGCAACTCGCCATTGCCGATCCAGACGAAGGCGCCGGGCCGCTGCTGCAGATAATGGGCAAAATCCTCGCCGGCCATGCTCGGCGCGAGATCGCGCCGCACCGGCGCCTGCACCTTCTCCGCTGCGATGCGCGCGAGGTCGGCCTCGTCGGGCGTGTTGATCACGACGCCAACCCCCCAGACGATCTCGGGCGTGACCTTGACGCCGAAGCTGGTCGCAATTCCGGCGCAGGTGCGCGTGATGCCGTCGAGGATGACGTCCTTGACCGCCTCGCGGTGGTAGCGCAGCGTGCCGCGGATGGTGACGCGTCCGGCGATCTGGTTCGGCGCGGTGCCGCCTTCGATCGTGCACAGCGACAGCACGGCGGTGTCGAGCGGATCGACGCCGCGCGAGGTGACCGATTGCAGCGCGACGATGAGGTGCCCGGCCGCCACCACGGGATCGCGAGTCAGATGCGGCATGCCGGCGTGCCCGGCGTGGCCCTCGATCGTGATGGTGATGCGCCCGCCGGAGGCCATCACGACGCCGTCGTGTACGGCGATGGTGCCGGCGGCAAGGCCCGGCCAGTTGTGGAAGCCGAATATCCGCTCCATCGGAAAGCGATCGAACAAGCTGGCCGCGACCATCGCGCGCGAGCCGCCAAAACCTTCCTCGGCCGGCTGGAAGATGAAATCGACCGTGCCGCTCCAATCGGTATCAGTGGCGAGGAGTGCTGCGGCGCCCAGCAGCGCGGCGGTGTGGCCGTCATGGCCGCACGCATGCATCACGCCGGACGTCGTCGAAGCGTAGGGCAGGCCGGTGTCCTCGGTGATCGGCAGCGCATCCATGTCGGCGCGCAGGCCGACCCGCCTCTGCGCATGGCCGCGCGTCAAGGTCGCGACGATGCCGTGGCCGCCGATGCCAGCCTCGAAGGGAATGCCGAGCTCGGTGAGCTTCTCCTGCACGAACGCAGAGGTCTCTTTCTCCTGGAGCGACAGCTCCGGGTGGGCGTGGAGGTGCCGGCGCCACGCGGTCAGTTTCTGGTGCAGTTCGGGGGACAAGGCAGGGATCTTTCGCGAGGAGGATCGACTTGAGTCAGCATAGCCGATTATTGGACCGCTGCATCAAGCGCCAGCAAATGGCTCGCGTGCAAAGCACGCCGCTCTTTCCCCGTCATTCCGGGTTCGCGACTTCGTCGCGCCCCGGAATGACGAGCATGGGTGTTATGCCAGCTTCGCCAGCCCCTTCCAATCAAACCCGATCCCGTGCCCGTGCCTGTCCGGCGCCAGCGCCAGCCCGTCCTTCAGCACCAGCGGATGCTCGATATACTTGTCGAGCCCGAATCCGTGCGCCTCCAGATAGGATCGGTTCGGGCAGGCCGCGAGCAGATGCACGGTGATGTCATGCGCGCCATGGCTGGTGACGGGCAGGTTGAACGCTTCCGCCAGCCGCGAGATCTTCATGAACGCACTGACGCCGCCGCAATTGGTGACGTCGGGCTCGGGATAGGACACCGCGCCACTGGCGATGTAGTTCTTGAACTCCCACAGTGAGCGCAGATTCTCGCCCGTCGCGATCGGCACGCCGCCCGCCTGCATGATGCGCACATGGCCCGCGACGTCGTCGGGGATGATCGGCTCCTCGAGCCAGGTGAGGTCGAAAGGAACGAAAGCGCGCGCGGCGCGAATCGCCTCCTCGACCGTCCATTTCATGTTGGCATCCGCCATCAGCGCAAAGCCGTCGCCGAGATGTTGCCGCATCGCGGAGATCCGCGCGACGTCGGACTTGAGGTCGGGCCGTCCGACCTTCATCTTGATGGCGCGAAAGCCCTTGGCGAGATTGCCGTCGGTCTGCCTCAGCAGCGCATCGACGGAGAGATCGAGGTCGATGCCCCCGGCATAGCACGGCACCTGCGCATCGAAGCCGCCGAGCAGGCGGTACAGCGGCAGCTTGGCGCGCCGCGCCTTCAGGTCCCACAGCGCGATGTCGAGCGCCGAGAGCGCCAGCACCGCCGGCCCGCCGCGCCCGCCATAATGCAGCCCCCACCAGACATGATGCCAGATCGCCTCGGTATCCTCGGCCTCGCGCCCTTCGACCAGCGGCGGGATCTCGCGCTTGAGAATGTCGGCCACAGCCCCGCCGTTGCGCCCGACCGTATAGGTGTAGCCGACCCCTTCGGCACCGTCGGCATCGCGGATGCGGCAGGTGATCAGCTCGAACGCCGTCATGTCGCCATGCGTGGAGTCCGACAGCGTGATGGGGAGGGGAATCCGGTAGAGCCCGGTCTCGATGTGTGCGATGCGCGGCATGTGGCCTCCCTGTTTTTTTGTTCTTCGTAGGGTGGGTTAGCTAGCGGCTGCGCGAAGCGCAAACGCTGGCGTAACCCACCTCTTCTGTCACCGCGGATACGAACAGTGGTGGGTTACGCCCCGCGGTTTGCACTACGCGCAATCCGCGGAGCTAACCCACCCTACCATCTACCGCATCGTCGCGAGTTGCACCGCCAGCGCGCAGGCGCGGTCGTATTCGTCGAGATTGATCCATTCGTCGACCGTGTGCGCCTCGTTCTGGCCGGCGCCGAATGTTACGGTCGGAACGCCGTGGCGGACCATCCAGTTGGCGTCCAGGCCGCCATTGGCGGCGCGCACGTTCGCCGTTCCGCCCACGGCAGACACCGCCTCGATCGCGCGTTTGACCACCGGCAGATTCTCCTTCATGCGGAACGGATAATAGTCGGTCTCGGCCTTGAACTTGACCTTGCCGGACTTGCCTTGCGCGTTGGTGACCTTCTTGGCCGCTTTCTCGAACGCGGCCTTGTAGGCCTTGGTGATCTCCTTGAAGAACTTGCCGTCATGGCTGCGGCTCTCGCCGCGCACATGCACGTAGTCGGTGACGACGTTGGTGGCATCGCCCGCGGGGCGGCCTTCGCCACCGGTGACAGGGCCGACATTGCTGGTGCCTTGCCTCTTGCCCTTCACCACCTTGCCGAACCAGCCGCCGGCCTTCACCTCCGCAAGCGCCAGCGCCATGATCATGGTCGAGGAGATGCCGCGCTCCGGTGCGACGCCGGCATGCGAGGCGCGGCCGAAGATCTCGACCGTCCAGCGGTCGGCGCCGACCGCCCCGATCACGACATTGGAGGCCGAGCCGCCGTCATAATTGAACGCCATCACCGGCTTCCCGAGCTCGTCGAGCTTGACGTGCCGCGCGCCATAGAGCCCGCTCTCCTCGCGCACGCAGAACAGAAGCGTGATCGGCGGATGATCGAGCTTCTGCTTTTCGAGCTCGGCGGCCAGCGTCACCAGCACGCCGCAGCCGCAGCGATTGTCGCCGCCGAGCGCGGTCCTGGCGTCGTTGACGATCTTGCGCCCCGTCAACTTTGGCTTGGCACCGGCGCACAGCGGCACGGTGTCCATGTGGGTCATGAACATGATCCGCGGCTGGTTGTGCAGCGCGCCGCGGCCGGGCAGGTCGACGATGAGGTTGCCGGTCTCGGTCGGCACCGGAATCCGCGTATTGGCGTCGTCGAGCCGGATCGCCTCCGCCGGCACACCGCTTTCCTTCAGCGCAGCCGTGAGCTCCCGCCCGATCGCCGCCTCCTGCCCGGTGACGCCCTCCACGGCGAGGAAGCGCATGAGACGATCGGTGGCGGCTTTGGTGTCGACAGGCATGGACTCGAATTCCCTTGATGCGGATGGCGGCGCAGCATCTCCTGCGCTTCCGCATTTCGCAAGGGGCTCAGACGCGCTGCGTGTAGATCAAGAAGATCAGCACGCCGAGCGCCAGCGCCGCCGCCATGAACAGCAGCACTGCCGGCAGCCCCGCGAGCGCGGCCACCGCGCCGGTGACGGATTGCATCAGCGCAGTGCCGAGAAAGAAGGCGAGATTGACGGCCGCAAGCGCCTTGCCGGCGACCTGCGCATCGACCAGTTGCCTGGACATGCCGAACAGCAGCGGCTGCGCCGACGTGCAGAGCCCGATGAGCACGAACAATGCCAGATCGTAGGACGGCGGCATGACGTTCACGCCGAACAGCCATGCAACGGCAAAGTGCGGCGCTCCCAGCGCCATCAGCGCGAGCAGCAGCGCCGCGATCGCATGCGTTCCGGCGACCAGCTCGCGGCGGCGGCCGAGCCTGCGGTCGATCATGCCGACCAGCAGCGGGCCTGCGATCATCGCCAGCGTGAACGCGCCGAGCTGGTTGCCGGCCTCGATCCGCGCCAGTCCCTTGATCTCCATCAGCCAGGGCCCGCCCCACAGGCCGCGCAGCACCAGCGTGCTCGCCAGCGACACCATCGCCAGCGCGATCACGCCGCGCAGCGGCCGCGACAGGCCAAGCCTGACCACATCGATCATCTGCGACAGCGGCGAGGAATCGTCCTTGTGCTCGGCCGGCTGGTGCGGCACCAGCGCGAACACCGCGAGCGCCACCACGACGCCGCCGATCGCGGAGATCCAGAACCCCGCGCGCCAGCCGTAAGTGTCGATCACGAAGGCGAGCGGGCTCGCCGACAGCAGCATGCCGATATTGCCGATCGAGAGGATGGCACCCGACCACAATCCGAACCGCTCCGCCGACAATTGCTTGGCTGCGAGCGTCATCGGGCACATCAGCATGCCCGAAGTCGCGACGCCGAGCAGCAGCTGCCCGACGGCGAAGCTCTCGGGTCCCGTCGCAAACCCCGAGGCCATCGCGCCGAACACGGTTCCCGCCAGCAGGGCGAGCGACACCGGCCGCACGCCGAACCGGTCCATCGCCGCCCCGACCGGGATCTGCGAGGCCGCAAAGGCGAAGTGGTAGACCGACGTGAGGCTCGCCAGCGCCTGCGGCTCGATGTGGAAATCCGCCGCCATCAGGTCGAGGCTGACGGCCGGAATGGTGCGCAGCAAGGTCGACAGCATGTGGCCGCAGGCGAGCGCGATCAGCGCGAAGATCAGCGCGCGGGTGGCGGTGCCCGCGTCGTCGGCGGCGGTGGTCATGAGCGTCCCGTCCCGAGAAGGTTTTGGGGTGGGTTACATGATCGACGGGGTGGGTGCCAATGGCGGCAGCGCGCCCCCCTCATGCCGGAATGTGACCTCGGACTGGTACTCGAGCTATCGAGCAATGCCATTGCCGAGAGCTAGCTGCATTGCAACGCACCACTTTCGAGACGGCGCTCACCCCGGTACGGAGTCATGGCGTTGCGCCCCGGGGATGAAGTGTTGTGGGCGTCTCCGCGGTGCGCGCGACGGTTGCATCATCTTCGCTCTTGGGAGCTTCCGTTGGCGGACGTAGGAACAAAGGAGACATCGTCTCTCTTACCCAGGTTAAGGAGACCTGATCATGCTGTCGTCGAGACCACCACGGCCCATTCGCACGACGCTCGATCTTGCGAACGCTGAGCAGGTCAAGTCGGTACGCAGGCGGCTTCGCATCTCCAATGCCGATCTGGCCAGGATCGTCGACAAGATCGGCAACTCTCTGGCGGCCATCGAGAAGGAAGTGGAGCTCGAAAAACTGGCCGTTCAGCAGGGTAGTGCCAGGGACGCGGCGACGACCCTCGAATGAATCCAACCCATCACGTGGGAAAGGAGAATTGCGATGAACGGTCTGATCTACCTCATAGGGCTAATCGTTGTGATCGCCGTCATTCTTTCGTTCTTCGGCTTGCGATGACCCGCCACGGCCCGGCAGGTGACCGCCGCGCCGGTGGAGTCATTCTTAATGTCGCGTGCAGCAAATGATTGATCCGCACCAGGTCAATACCATCATAGCGACGACGGTTTGCGCGTTCTTCAAGGGCCTTCCGGACGCTGAAATCGGACCTGAAGAAGCCAAGCTGCTGGCCAAGCAGATCACTGAAGCGCTGAACGCTGCCGGACTGCAGATTGTCCCTGTGGAACCGGCGATCACAAGGCCCTAGCTCTATGGTTGCGGCACCGGGCTTTCTGGCTCAAAGGTCCGTCAGGTGGGGGGACGGCGCTAGACCCGTTCGAAAGTATCGACGTTGGTTGTGACGGCGCGCCACCAGTTCGATGGCCTGAGCTTTGCGGGGTCGCCCTCGCTGGCGGCACTCAGCGCCTGGTCGGCAACCACGAACCAAGCGGTCTCCATTTTCCCGTGACGCAACAATCCCGTGTACGAAACGACGCTGTCGCCCGTGGCGGACGAGCCCACGGCGACGAAGCCGATGCAATTGCCCCGATGAAATCCGGTGACCTGCACCGTTTGTCCATAGAAGCCGCTGTCTTCAAGCGCGGTCTCGAACGTGCCTTCGACGCGCTCCTCCGTCTCGCTGATGATGCGCAGGATGGAGCCGAACTGATTTCGCCAACTGCCGACCCATGACATCCCGGTTCTCCCATGGTCATTTGCCCGGTGTGATGTGCAGCCGGTGCAATCGATGCAGCTCCCCGGCGGCGGTCTTCATCAGGCCGCGCGCCGCCTCACGGTCCCGGCCGACGATGAACCCCGATGCAAAAGCCACGGCGCGCCGGTTCGCCGGCGGCGCCGCCAACGCTGTCTCCGTCGCCAGCTCTCGATGCGTCATGAAGTCGTTGAGCGATCCTAGCGCGGATTGGATCTGCTTCAGCTGATCGGAGAGATTTGCGAGCTGTTTCTGGTCGCGATCGCTATACAGGCTCTTGAAGAAGTCGACGGCGTAACGGATCTTCTTGATCTTGATCCGCAGCCTGTGACGCTGCATCGGGTCGAGATCGTCCAGATGCTTGCCCTGCTTGCGCGCCTTCCTGATCCGGCGGTCCAGCACCGCCGCGGCGTAACCGGCAATCGACCGGTCGTCATCGGGGCGGGGCTGTCCGGTTTCGATCCACTCGATCACGTCGATCAGCAGGCGGCGGTAGCGGGGCGATTCGACGGCCTCGCGGGCGCGCGCGAAGGCTGCGCCTCGCTCCGTGGAAAATTTCTCGGCGATCGCGCGTGCGCCGCGATTCGGCACGCCTTGGTCCGCGATCGGCAGAATGCTTTCCGTGAGAAAGACGTCGATCTCGCGCGCCGGCGCCAGCTCGCCCGTGAGCCATTTGAGCTCGGCCTTGATCCGCTCCGTGCTGGCGCGCGGGAGGATGTCGGAGAACAGCGAGATCGCCGCCCGCAGGCGCCGCAGGCCGACGCGCATCTGGTGGACACCTTCCGAATCCATGTCCCGCACGGGATCGGCATTCGCCGTGATCTGGCGAAGCGTCGAATGTGCGATCACGCCGAAGGCATTGCGCGGCGAGAGCTCTCGTTTCAGCTCGACCCGTTCGGCGTATTGCGCGCCTGCGCCGTTTCCCGTCACGAGTTGAAAGCCTCGCTCGGCTTTCGAGCGCAGATCGAGCTCGGCGCCCGTTTTGCGTTCGACATTGCGTGCCAGTCGAAACAGATCGGCGATTTGCCCGGATTTCAATTCCAGCTCGAGCTCGGCGACCAGCCGCGAGCGCCGCCCGGCGCCGATGCGGCCACGGTCGACGGCGAGCTCGATCTGGCTCCGTCGCACCCGCCTTGCTTCCGTCGTGCGATGAACCTCGGTCCGAAACACCGGCCGCAGCTTGCGCGGAAGTTTTTTAGACGCGAGATCCGCAAGAGGCGTGTTCTTGACCTTCGTCAAGTCGGGCCTTGCGCCTGCGACCTCATGCTCCCATTCGCCGCGCGTCGCGGCTCCGGAGCCGTCGGCCTTTACGGTCTGCACATAGCGATCGCCAACCTTGCGGACGCGGAGCGTGAGGCCATGGCGCCTGAGCTTCTGCTTGCTGGTGTCGTAGTAGGTCGACACGAGTGCCTGCTCCGACCGGTCGCTGTGTCGTCCGTTCAAAGCGCCGTCGCGCAAGATGGATGACAGCTTTCGCGGCGCAAGGCGGAATTTGAGTTCCGTTTCGGCATTCATCGGACTGTGCTTCCGTTGCCGATTCAAGTCGGCGCCGGTGCGGGAAGTTCCGTGTGCACGGGGTTTTCGAATCTCCATGCGTCCGTCCGTCATCCGCGTCCGGCCGGACGCCATCACGTCAAGTTCCGTAGCAGCTTCAGCGCATCATCCAGCAAACAATCGATCTGTCTCGTCGCGCCTTATTCGATCACCTCGTCGGCACGGGCGAGCAGCGATGGCGGGATTTGGATGCCTAAGGAGCGCGCGGTTGCTGAGTTGACAACCAAATTGAACTCGGTGGGCTGCTGAATGGGCAAATCTTCCGGCCGAGCACCTTCTAAAATACGTGCGGCGTAAGTGCCGGCTTTCTGAAAAGTGCTGACAAGGCTCGGCCCGTAGCTCATCAGGCCACCGGCCGCCGGAAATTCGCGAAATTCGTAGGACGCCGGAAGCGAATGACGATTGGCCAATGCGACAAGTTGCACACGCAGGTTAAAAAAAATCGCATCGTTGCTGACGAGGACTGCCCCGACTTGAGTATCGACAAGCTGCCTGAAAGCTGGTTCGAGTTCATCCGCGTTGCGCGCCTTAGCGACTTTCAAGGGCCGCCCGGTCGAACGGGCAACCTCGTCAATTTCCTGCAGCAAGTCTTGATTGTCAGGGTTTACCAAAAATCCGACGGTAGCCTTTTGCTGGAGTAGCTCCTGGATCAGTTCGAGACGCTTGAGGACAAGCCTCGCTGTCATCATCGATATGCCCGTAGCGTTGCCTCCGGGACGAGCGAAGCTCTTTGCCAGTCCGAGCTTCACGGGGTCTGACGCGATTATGAATACGATCGGAATGGTTGAAGTTACCCTCCTTGCGGCGAGCGCAACCACATTGCCCCCTCCGATGATCAACGCTGGATTGAAGTGCAAGAGCTCTTGTGCGAGCTCCGGAAGTCTACTGTGGTTTCCTCGTGCCCACCTACGTTCTATCGTGACGTTTCTTCCGACTACGTAACCCCTCTCAGCGAGACCTCTTTCGAACGCCGCGTCATAAGGGCTCGCCACGTCAGGTGAACCCACGGACAGCACACCAATGACAGGTACCGCTGACTGTTGCGCCCTAGCCGTAAGCGGCCACAGAGGTGCCGCACTGACAAGCAGCGTGACCAACTCCCGCCGTCTCATGGGCGCTCCCAAGTTCTTGGGTGACAGCATCGTAGCCGTTCAGTCGGGCTCATTGATAGTAGCTTAAAACCTCCATGAAAGCCGTTGCCGCACCGCACAGTCGATGTCATGGTTGGGTCAAAGGCTGCCGTCGGCACCCAATATGAGCAAGGACAGCTCACCTCTCGGAAGCGGACCTGGCTGCGCACTGGGCAGAGGTCAGCCATGGGCCACAAGCGGAAGTCAACAAGCATTGGCGGCTGCGAGCCCTTCTCTTCGACAGATTGGATTCCGTTCAAGAAGCTGTCCGCAACATTGGCGTCATCGTCGGCGAAGAACCATGTTGTATCTCGCCGATGATCTTGAAGCCGTGGCGTTCATAAAGGGAGATGTTTCGCGGATTCGAACTTTCGAGGTAGGCGGCGATGCCCTCCTCGTCGCATCGTCGAAGAGCGTGCTTCATCAACAATGTGCCGAGACCTTGGCCGATCCAGTTCGGATCGGAGGCAAGGAGAGGCAGATACCAATGGGGCTCGTGTGGATGATGTTCGGCCATTCCCTGGAGCATGTGTCCAATATCATCGGCGATCTCCGGACGTAGGGATTGCGCCATGAGTGCGTCCATGGCCATTTCATCGGGCTCGACGCCGGGCGGCAGCCACAGGGCGGCCGCGCGAGCCCCTTCTGTGATGTAAGCTGTGCCATGCTCGAATGCCCGTCCGCCAAATGCCTTGACGAATTGAGGCATAATCCTGAGATATTCGGATGAATCGGGCCAAACCCAACGCGCCATCGGATCGGCTGCAAAGCCAAGTACAATGGTGCTGATAGTGCTTGCCTGAATGTTGGCGCCCGCAGATCTGATTTCCGAGTCTGCGCTCATGATATCCTCCAAGTCGTAGATGGGGTCGGCCACATTCATTCTAAGTTGGAGCGCTACGGCCGCCTCTCGACGCCGTGGCTCGCGTATAGCGGATGAGTACGCATCAAAGCATATCGGGCCGCTGCTGGACTAGGGCCTAATCCCGAGATGGGGCAGGAGCGCCATTTGCAGTTTATTCGCCGGATGTCTGCTTACGCTCCAATGGCCGCCGAATCGCAGCAGTTTCCCGACACGCGCTTTGGGCCAACAGCGGAAGTCGCGCTAATTTGATCAGCTCGTTGCCGCAGAAGTCCTTGGCTCCGATTTCAGTTCGGCGGCTCGGGCCAATGTGCCAGCCCCCGTTGATGGAAACGCTGTTCGGGGATGAGAAAAAAGGAGCTTCCGATTTCGCGCAGCGGAGTTGATGCTTCACGGGATCACCACGTGTGCCCTGACCTTCCGCCGCCACTGTGGAGCCAAGTCGCTCGGGCGGTGGTCGCATGATGGTCGGCGCACGAGACGGAAAGTTCCACTCCGGCGGCCTGCCCCTTACTGCGCCCTTATAGGCAAATCGCCGAGCGACGCTCCGACGTCGGCTTTCGGGGAGCACAAGTGTCATGGATGAAATCCTGCGTTGGGTGGCGACAGTCGGCACGATCGGCGCCGGGCTGATCCTAGCTGCCCGGGCCCGGCCACTCATTACCGGCTGGGCCTTCGTCGTGCTGAGCGGTGCATCGGTGATCTGGATCGTCGTCGGCTATCTAACAGCGGAATATGCGCTGATGGTGCAAAACGTGGTGGTGACACTTATCAACGTGTTCGGCGTCTACCGATGGCTGATCTGGAAAGGAAATGTATGAAAGCGCTCTGCCTGCGCGCTCTGCCGCGCTCGCGCGCACAGGTCAAGCTTAGCTCGGCGGCCTCTGTCCGGTCTACCTCGCACAGCCGACACGGCGACGGCTCACTCGGTGTTCGGCTCAGGGCCAGAACCGGAAGTCTCATACGTGGCGCAGCCTCGTTTTTCTGGGGAACACATACGATCATTCGGGCATACCCGCCACGCGAAATGCGTGCGCTCTTGAAATGCGTGCGCTCTTGGCGGTCCGAACCCAATCGCATTGACCAAATGCGCGATCGACAGTTGCCGACTGCAGCATCGACGCCGCCCGACCGCAAAAACATCCTGCAGTGCAGCTACGGAACAATACTACATCCGGGAGATTCGCGGAACGAAACGGGTCGTCAGTCTTTCTCTGGCCTGGGAGGTGCACATGACTTCTCAGACCATAGAAGGCGCCTGTGCGTTCGCTTGGCGGAACTACTTGCTGCTTCACAACGGGATCAGCGAGAACGATACTCGACGCTCTGCCCTCTACCGCTACATCGTCAATCTTCGTGATACCGGCGAGATGATTTCGATGTCTTGCAAATTGCGGCGGTCGCTTACTTGAAGAAACTAGACGAATTGCATGACGACCGATCTGCGAGGCTCGCGGTAGATCAAATTTTGGCCGAGCGTTTAGCCTCACGCATTGCACACCCCGTCACTTAGCTTCAGGCAAGTAACGCTAGAAGAAGGAGCGCGCAGCATGGCAGACAAATCCGCTAACTCAGACCGGTTCGCGCGCGAACCACAAAGACGCATCGCCGCAGCGACAACAATCGGCATGAATGCTTTGAACCCAATCATGCGCTTTCAGGTCTCAATGCTGAGGATGTGGGTCGATAGTATTGAGAGGTTCGCAGGCAATTACAAAAAGGGGTTGGAAGAAACCGCGACCGCCGTAGAGGAACAGTCAGACAAGGAACGCGCCGCGTAGATCAACGCGAATGGTCACGTGGAGTCCGGCTCGTTCGGCGTGGGTTGTCGCGGCGCGCTTCCCAGGGTCACAAGCTGGCCTTGCTAGATTGCTTCACCTTGGTCCGTTCATCTCCGGGCAGCAGACATTGCGGCTCTGCGGGCAAAGGTCAGCAACGGGCCAAAACCGAAGTCGGGCATTGGTCCAGCGACAGCCAATTGGCTCCATTAGAGTTCGCCTGCCGCGTGTGGTTCAGAGTTGACGCACAGAAGATCGAGCTCTGATCCGCTAAGAGCGGCTCGAAAGAAGCGGCATTCGTATTCGGCCGGCGTCCTGCTCGCACGCTGAAAGGCCCTCTCAGTCAGGAAAAAGCACTTTCTGCAATTGTCCGCATGGTGATGATCCTGAGGCGCGTTTAGCTGCTCTAAGATATTGCGAAGCAGATTGCGAAAATTGTTTGCGCCAAGTTCAAGTGTGGCAATTGCGCTGACAAGCTCTGCGATGGCTAGCCCACACCAGCATGGACGCCAGTAGACCGACCACGCCCGCGTTGCCGGCAAAAGCGGTGGCGCCGGCGGATATCCAGACGAAGCGAGTCACGGTTCATCCCGTCGGGTATCGAGATCTCCGCCGGAAGCACCGTCGCGCCGCCGAAGTTCTCGACGACGTACGACGCGCTGAACGCGCTGCAGCGCTTGATCGCCGACAGACAATGGAACAACGGCGACATAGCCGTCGGCGCGCGAACAGTCGCTGCGACAATTCCCCATTGGCGCTATTGAGCTGCGCGACTGTGGTGTTGACGCCGCCGATCTCTGATCCAGCGCGAGCTTGGCGCTCTGCTGCGCCGCTTTGGCGGCGTGGACACCGACTCGTACTGGAGCTGGCATCATCCGCTGCCAGCGTCTGGACGTCGGCAAGACGCTTCTTGTTGTAGGCAACCTGCGTGGTGAGCCCACTGACATTCGCCGTTGCCAGTTCGCAATTCGATTTCAGGATCTCGACCGGCTGCTTTGCGCCGGCAAGCGAAGCCTGCAACTGCGTGACCTTGTACTGGGTCGATTTGAAACAGCACGTCGTTGGCCTTTACCGGCACGTTCGGCTTGATCGGGATCGCCACAATTTGTCCTGCACATTCGATAATTAAAAAGAGCGAGAAATGTCGCGAGGATAGGTCCGCCTGTTAACAGCGAGATAGACCCAAACAACCCGCCCCCATCGCACCAGTTTGAATTTCGAGACACAAGCGACAGCGGAACGACCATATAGGCCAGAATAGTGATCATGGCTGGCCCTCACTGTTAGGTTGTGCTATCGTGATGCGGTGGAGGTAGCCGAAGCCGCACGTCGAAGTGCCCTTCAACGACAAGCTTTATCGCCCAGCAATCCTGTTTCGATTATGCAGACGCCATGCGGCGTCGACGTCGCACGTTCATTTGCACGCTCCCTCGCTCACCAGCGATTCAAGTGGCTCCGTCGTTTTCTGTACAAGGAATGATGTATGCGTATCACAGCACTGAATCAGATTTCGGAACGCTCGGCGTGACCGCGACGTTGTGCGGGACCGAAATAGCGCCTGCCCAGCACACGGCAGCCCTGCCATCCATGAAAAACAATCGGCACCGCCCGCGGCACCCGCCGAGCGCGCGACGCCGAATTCCGAACGAACCGACGATGGAGACCGTATTACATCACTGAAGAGGAGGACCCGATATGTTTCGAGGATTTCTGCCCCTGACGTTGTCTCTCTGCCTCGGCGCGGCAGCCGCGCCCGCGGCGCTCGCCCAGGCGGCCATCACCGAACAGGAGGCGCACGCCATCGCGGTTGACGCCTACGTCTACTTCTACCCGCTGCTGTCGATGGACGTATCCCGCAAGCAGTTCACCAACGGCACCACCGATTTCAAGGGCCCGATGAATACGTTCGTCAACGTGGCCGAATACCCGCCGGCGGATTTCAAGGGCGTGGTGCGTTCCAACTTCGACACGCTGTATTCCGTATCGTGGCTGGACATGACCAAGGAGCCTGTCGTCATCTCGGCGCCGGATACCGATGGACGCTATTATCTGCTGCCGATGCTCGACATGTGGACCGATGTTTTTGCGTCGCCAGGCTGGCGCACGACGGGCACCAAGGCCGGGACGTTTCTGGTGACACCCCCAGGCTGGCGGCCGGATCTGCGCGACAAGTTTGCCGAGGAGTTCAAGCTTCCGAAAGACACCCAGCGCATCAACGCGCCGACGCCTTACGTCTGGCTGATCGGCCGGACCAAGACCGACGGCCCGCCGGACTATGACGCGGTTCGCAAAATCCAGGCCGGCTACAAGGTCACGCTTCTTTCCGAATATGGCAAGGCGCCCAGACCGCTTGATTTCAAGCCCGACCCAAGCGTCGATATGAAGACACCGCCAAAAACCCAGGTCGATACCATGTCGGCGGGCGTCTATTTCGCCAACGCCGCCGAGTTGCTCAAGCTGCATCCGCCACATATCACCGACGAGCCGATCCTCGCGCAGATGAAGAAAATCGGCATCGAAGTTGGCAAGAGCTTTGACATCGGCAAGCTCGATCCCACCGTGCAGCGGGCGGTGGAAGCCGCACCGAAGGATGCGCAAAAGCTGATGGCCTGGAAGCTGCCGACGCTGGCGCGGGTTGCCAACGGCTGGTCGATGAATACCGACACCGTGGGCGTTTATGGCAACTATTACCTGAAGCGGGCCATTCTCTCGCAGCAGGGGCTGGGCGCGAACGTGGTCGAGGACGCCATCTATCCGCTCAATCTCGCCGATGAATCCGGCAAGCCGCTCGATGGCGCGAACAAGTACACCATCACCTTCGAGAAGGGCGCCACCCCTCCGGTCAATGCGTTCTGGTCGATCACGCTCTACGATCAGGACGGATTCCAGGTCGGCAACACACTGAACCGCTTCGCGGTGAGTAGCTGGATGCCGTTCAAGTACAATGCGGATGGTTCGCTCGATCTCTATTTCCAGAACGCGAGCCCCGGCAAGGAGCTCGAAGCCAACTGGCTTCCAGCGCCGAAGGCGCCATTCAACCTGACGATGCGCCTGTACGCGCCGAAGTCTGAGGCGCTGACCGGAAAATGGAATCCGCCGCCGGTCGTGAGGTCGCAAACAACGGTGGGGATCTCGGCCCAATGAAAGTTGACGGCACGCCGGCGCTTCGGCGCCGGCGTTTGACCGCGCGAAAACAATCATCCCTGAAGAGGAGCCGGCACCATGTTGACGAAACGCGACCTTCTCCGTTCCGCGGCGCTTGCTGCAATCACTGTCACGACGACCAAGGCTATCCCGGCCAACGCGCAGGCCAAGACGGAATGGCCGGACATCCGCGAGGCCAAGGCCATCGCCGAGGAAGGCTTCATCTACGGGCTCCCGATCGTGATGAACTACGCTGTGATGTACGAGTATTCTGTCGACAAGAATTCGGGACAATACAAGGCGCCGTTCAATCAGATCAAGAATGAGCCACGGGTCTTCACCTACAAGGACACCGCGGTTATCACCCCCAACAGCGACACACCGTATTCGTTTGCCTGGATGGACCTGCGAGCGGAGCCGGTTGTCCTCTCGGTGCCGGCGGTGGATCCCAAGCGCTACTACTCGATCATGCTGTGCGACGGCAACACGTTCAATTATGGATATATCGGTAGCCGCGCGACCGGCAGCGATGCCGGAGACTATATGGTTGCTGGACCAGACTGGCAGGGCGCAACGCCTGCCGGTATCAAGAAGGTGTTCCGGTCCACGACGCAGTTTTCCATCGCTGGCTATCGGACGCAGCTTTTCAATCCGGCGGACATGCCTAATGTCGAGAAGATACAGGCCGGATTTAAGGTGCAGCCGCTCTCAGCCTATTTGAAGCAATCAGTCACAGTCGGTACGGCCGCCGTGGACTTTCCCAAGATCGACAAGGAGTTGGTGAAGAAGAACTTCTTCGAATATCTCGACTTCTCCTTGCAGTTCGCACCTGCGGGGCCGGAGGAAAAGGAAATCCGCGCGAGGCTCGCGCGCATTGGCGTCGGCCCCGGCAAGACCTTCGATTTCAAGGAACTTCCGATTGCTCACAAGCTCGAAATCGGCTTTGGCATGAAGGACGGCGAGGAGAAGGTTGAGAAGTATCTTGCTGGCGGGCAAAAGGAGGTCAATGGATGGAAAATCGGGTCGCTGTTCGGAGACCGGGCATTCTTCAGCGGCGACTGGCTGAAGCGAGCCGCCGCAGCCAAGGGCGGCATCTATGGCAACGATGCGGAAGAGGCAATGTACCCCTTTACCAAAGCTCTCGCCAATGGTGAGGCGCTCGACGGCAGCAAGCACAATTACACGCTGACCTTCCCGGCAGGACAAGCTCCACCCGTAAATGCATTCTGGTCGGTGACGATGTATGATGGCAAGACGCAGTTGCTGATCGAAAATCCGATCAACCGATACCTGATCAACTCGCCGATGCTGCCCGACATGAAGAAGAATGCCGACGGCTCAGTGACGTTGTACATCCAGCACAAATCGCCAGGCGCTGACAAGGAATCCAACTGGCTGCCAGCACCTAACGGGGATATTTACCTCGTCATGCGGCTGTACTGGCCGAAGACCGAGGCCCCGTCGATCCTGCCCCCCGGCAACGGCACCTGGAAGCCGCCGGCGATCGTCGTGGCGAGCTAGCATTCGGGTCGGTCCGCCATCGCCGGAAGGTGATGGCGGCCGCAGCCTGGTTGTCGACGTGTGCCCGATCCGAAGCAGGGACAATGGAAAACAAGAGAGGATCCGAACATGGCTTCGGCCAACGGGTTTCCGTTATGAACCGCCGCGCGGTGCTGTCTGCGTTTGCAGCGTTCACCGCGTTTCCTGTCGTGTCCGCCCTGGCGCAAACGCCCGCGGCCGATCCGCTGCCGTCGTGGAATGATACGGCGACCAAAAATTCTATCGTCACCTTCGTCGAGCGCGTGACGAAGCCAGGCTCGCCCGACCTGGTACCGCCTGCCGAGCGGATTGCCACCTTCGACAATGACGGCACCTTGTGGGCGGAGCAGCCGATCTATTTCCAGGCTGCCTTCGCATTCGACCGCGTGAAGGCGCTCGCCCCGCTGCATCCGGAGTGGAAGGACAAGGAGCCGTTTGCCTCGCTGCTCAAGGGCGACATCAAAGGCGCGCTCGCCGGCGGCGAGGCCGCCATCTTCCAGATCGTGACGGCCACCCATTCCGGCATGACCACGGTGGAATTCGACCAGATCGTGCGCGACTGGATCGCCACAGCCAAACACCCGGTGACCGGGCGCCTCTATACCGAGATGGTCTATCAGCCGATGCTGGAGTTGCTCGCCTATCTGCGCGGCAACGGCTTCAAGACGTTCATCGTCTCCGGCGGCGGCATCGACTTCATGCGCGTCTTTGCCGAGCGGGTCTATGGCGTCCCGCCCGAGCAGGTGGTGGGCAGCAGCGGCAAGCTGAACTTCGAGCTGCGCGACGGCAAACCCGTTCTCATGAAACTGCCCGAACTCGATTTCATTGACGACAAGGCCGGCAAGCCCGTCGGCATCCAGATGCACATCGGCCGCCATCCGATCGCGGCTTTCGGCAACTCCGACGGTGACCTGCAAATGCTCGAATGGGCCAAGGGGGGCGGCGGTGTCCGCTTCGCCCTTATCGTGCACCATACCGACGCCGAACGGGAATGGGCCTACGATCGCCATTCCTCCATTGGCAGCCTCGACAAAGCGCTCGACGCGGCCCAGGCGATGGGCTGGACCGTTGTCGACATGAAGAACGACTGGAGGAAGATATTTCCATTTGGAAGCAAATGAACATCAAGTGGACGGGGCCGTTTTCGCAATGCCCGATGGAGGAATAGCAGGCGATGTTCTCGCGACTTTAGCGCAACAGTTGCGAAGGATTTTTGATCTGGACCGTTTTCAGAGCGATAGCCTACGACGAGCTATTATATCTATGGCAATCTCGGGTAGAGCACTGTGGTCTCCAGCCATTGGGAGCAGGTATATGGCGCACCACCTTCCCAAGCGAAGTTCCAACCGTCAGCGCACGTGCCGCGGCCTCGGCGCGGCTCTGCTAATGTTGGGATCGATGTCCGGGGCGGCCTACGCCGACGAAAGCGGCGTTTCCTACTGGCTTCCCGGACGCTTCGGCAGCCTTGCAGCGACACCTCAGGTGCCGGGCTGGTCCATGGCCGCGGTGTACTATCACACCTCGGTCGAAGCATCGGGCGCCGTCGCCGCGGCAAGGCAGATCCAGATCGGCAGATTCCCGGCAACGGTGAACGTCAATCTTAATGCCAGTCTGAACGCGCAGGCCGATCTGATTCTTTTGAATCCCACTTACACTTTCGGCACACCGGTGCTTGGCGGACAACTGGCCATCGGCATCACTGGCCTGTTCGG